>NZ_JAQTQD010000006.1 GCF_028712425.1 Methanoregula sp. | reverse complement strand
AGGATCGCAAACTGGATCTCGGGGCTTGCAAGGCTCGAAAGAAGCGTGGAGAGCGGAGAGTAGAAGAGGAGGCCAAGGAGCATCCCGCTGATAACAAGAAAGAGGATGAGGGTTAAGGCCAGCGATACTTTCCGCATCCACGTCTCCGCCTGCCCGGCTACTGCGGCCGGATCCCTGTTCCCGCTTCCCGGAGCCTCCCGACATGTGTCGTGGTGACCCACCCGGAGACGGCATCAGGAATGGAATCGAATGCCGGGATATACGGCTTGATATCGAGGACCGGTGTCCCGTCAAGAAGGTCGATGCCTTTCACCGAGAGCGTCCCGTCCGCGATCCCTGTCAGGGCAACGTACGAGATCCCGATCGGGTTGGGCCGGTTGAAGTGGCGGGTGGCAAAGATCCCGTGGTTTGCCTCCCCGTCCAGGAGCGGCTTTTCCGCGAGGGCCCGCTTCTCTGCCTGGTTGAAATGGGAGAGGATGATGAGGTGCGAGAATCCTTCGATGTCGCGGAGCCCCTCACGGTATTCGGGGAAGACCTCGATCGTCCCCCCTGCCTGAGAGAGCGAGCTCTGGAACGGGGGTGCACCGCGTGTCGTGAGCTCTGAATGCGCAATCCCTATCGGGCGGAAGTCCATCATGGTTTCTTCACGGTCTCTCTTACGGCTGGACATTCGCATAGACCGGGTCCGGGTAGATCGGGAACCCGTGCTTTGCAAAGATCGCCTTGCCCTCGTCCGATGCAACGAACGCGACAAACTTTGCTGCGGCATCCGGGTTCCGGGTGAACGTGGTCACGCCGATGGGGGTGATCAGGACCTCGTTTACTGTAAGCGGGATCTCGATCATGTCCATCTTGTCGGTTTTGACATTGTCAAGCGTCAGGATGGCGGCGTCGGCTTGCCCGGCATTCATGATCGTGACCAGTTCGTTGATGGTCGGTGTGCGGGTCACCACATTCTTCTCAACGTCAGCGGTAATGTTCAGCTTCTTGAACATCTTCGCCCCTGCCTTGCCGATGGCCGTTGCATCGACATCACCGAGTGCGATCTTCATGCCAGGCTGTGCAAAATCCTTCAGCGTGGCGATGTTCTTCGGATTGCCCTTCTGCACCACAATCACCGGCACGTGGTAGGCAACAAGCTGGTAGGAATCGACAAGGCCCTGGGCCTTTGCGGTCTTCCACTCGTTCGTGGAACCGGGGATGAAGACATCACCCTTGTGGGTCAGGTTCATCTGCGTGATGAGGACCCCGCTTCCGCCATAACTGTACTGGACGCCGATGCCGTACTTTTGCGTGAATGCCTTCCCGGCGTCTTCCATCGGGGCCTTGAGGCCCGCGCCGGAGAAGACAAGGATGCTCTCCGCGGGAACTGCGGTTGTTGCCGCTGCGGTGCTTTTTGTCTCCTGCGATGGCGCGGTGCAGCCGGCACATGCCGCTGCGATGAACAGGATGACGAGTGCGATACTGATGATGAGTGTTGTGTTCTGTTTCTGGGTCATGGAAATCATTCCGAGGATCAGGGATCGACCGGACACTAATAAATAATTATTGATTTACTTGTTTTATTTGTTAACCAGAAAAGCCGGATTTTCCGGTTGAACCATTGCAGCGTACAGCAGGAACTGCCAGGAGTGTTCGCTGCGTGGGAAAGAAGGAAAAAAAGATTAATGTTTGCCCGGCATCGGGTTGAACACGTTCTCGTAGATCATGTCGCTGCCGGTGTTGTGCAGGCGGGCGCGCTCCTCTCTCTCCTCTGCATACGCAAGGATCGGGAGTTCCATGTCCCGGCCAGGGACGTGGCCGAACATCTTCTCGAGCTCGACCTGCTGGGAGTGCATGAAGAGTGCGTTCGGGATCTCCGACGGGCAGAGTTCCTGGCACTGGCCGCAGTTCACGCAGCTCGATGCAATGTGGGCGAAGCGGATGAGGTGGAACATGAAGTTCGGGGGGACCTCGCCGGGGGTGACGTACGACGGGTTCCTGGTCGTGCAGTCTACGCAGTAGCAGATCGGGCAGGCCGAGATGCAGCTGTAGCACTTGATGCAGCGGGAGGTCTCGGTCATGATCTTCCTTAACCGGTCCTTGCCCTCGCCGAGTGCCTCGAAGTCCTTCTTGCGCCACTTGTCGCCGAGCTTGAGCATGGCTCCCTCGACCTTCCCGCGGATCTCCAGACCCTTGGGGTTGGGTGCCTCGGTTGCAAGGACGCCGGCCTTGACGGCACCATCGATCAGCTTTGCGCCCTTTTCGGAGCAGACCTCGACAAAAGTTGCCTTGCCGGCCCGCGGGCCGATGACACCCCAGTTACCGCAGGCAAGGTCAGCCTGGCGGGGGACTTTCATCTTGCAGCGGCGGCAGTTGGAGCGCCGGCCATAGCCGTGCTCTTCGAGCTCGTCCACGGAGATACCCTTGTGTCCGCCTTCGTACTCGATGATGAACTGGCCCTTGTCGATCTCTTCCTTGTGGACAACGTCCGGGTCAACACCGTACTTGTCGGCGATCATCTTGCGGGCGACGACCGGGCTGACCGACCCCCCGCAGTTGACACCGATCATGACGATGTTGTCGAGGTTGATCTGCTTCCTCTTGGCGAGTTCGTAGAACGCCATCGCGTCGCAGCCCTTGACGGTGACTCCGATCTTCATGTCAGCAGCGCCATCGAAGTACTTCTTGATCAGCTTGGGCAGGAGGAGCGTTCCGCAGTGGAGCGACCCGGCGGTGTTTGCCAGTTCCTTTGAGTCCTTGACCAGCGTCGGCTTTGCATCGTAGAGGTCCTTACCCTTGGAGATGACGAGGACTGCGTCGACTGCCTTTGAGTCAAGGGCGTACTTCCAGAGTGCGGTGACAGCGCCACCGAGCTCGGCTTTCTTCTGGATCTCTGCATCATTGGTCCATGCATAGAGCATGTCGCCTTTCTTTGCCATGTTATGCTCCCTCCGGGGCGATCTCGAGTCTGACAGCCGCCCCCGCCATGTTGGCAGGCAGTGAGACAACGCCCTTCTTGATGTCGGATGTCACGTTTGCTGCAAGGGTTACGCTGCCGGCTTTGTCGGAGACCCTGACCTTCTGGCCGGTCGTGATCTTCAGCGCCTTTGCATCTTCCTTGTTGATGTACACGACCGGGCTCGGCCACTCGCGGACAATGGACGGTGTGTTGACCGACAGGGTTCCCATGGGCCACTGGCTGGCGACCATGAACGGGAACGCGTTGTCAGCGGTGCCATCAGGCTTGAACTCGACAGCTGCGAAGGCCGCCTTGCCGTCCTTGGTTGCGAACTTGTCGGCATAGAGGACCGCGGTACCGAATACGCCGCCGGCTGCCGGCCACTGGACTGCTTCGGGCTTCTCGAGCTTCGCGTAGGTGATGCCGGCGTATGCGGGCACGGCCTTCGCGATCTCGTTGAAGATTGCCTCGGCGTCCTTGAACGCAAAGTCCTTTTCGTGTCCCATTGCCTTTGCGATTCCGGCAACGATCTCCCAATCAGCCTTTGTGCTGCCAACCGGTTCGACGGCTTTCCGGACTCTCTGGACCCGCCGTTCGCTGTTGGTGTACGTCCCATCGCGCTCGGCGAATGATGCCGAGGGCAGAATAACGTTTGCCCGGGCAGCGGTCTCGGTCATGAACATGTCCTGGACCACGAGGAAGTCCAGTTTGCCAAGGGCATCGGCAACGTGGGCTCCCGCGAGCGCGATGTTCTCTCCCATGACGTACAGGACTTTGATCTTGCCGGCAATCGCGGCATCGATCATGGCGGGAAGGGTCAGGCCGTTCTCGCCCGGCACGGCACCGACATCGGCCGCGCCCTGTGCATTGCTCTTGCCGCGAAGGAGGCTGACGCCAGCGCCGGCCTTACCAATATTACCGGTGACCATCTGGAGGTTTGCGACAGCACGGACAAGGTCGCCGCTGCCGGCTCCTGCTGAGGTGACGACTGCTGCCGGCTGGGCTGCTGCAAAGATCTCTGCAGCCTTCGTGATTACGTCTTCTGCGATTCCGCATGTCTTGGATACAGCTTCGGGAGTTGCCGATGCAACGGCTGCCTTGCACTTGTCGAAGTTGCTGGTCTTCTCGGCAATGAAGTCTTTGTTCTCCTTGCCGGCCATGACGATCGCGTTGACGATACCGTTGACCAGTGCGACCTCGCTTCCGGGATTGGTTGCGATGTAGAGGTCGGCGATCTTTGCGGTCGCGGTCCTGCGGGAGTCGGCGACGATGATCTTTGCACCTCTCTGCTTTGCAAGGATGATCCTCCGGCCTGCAAGAGGATTTTCTTCGAGCGGGTTGCTGCCGACAACGAAGATGGCCTGTGCATCGGAGAGGTCCGTGATCGAGTTTGTCATTGTGCCGGCACCGAAGGCGTCGGTAAGTCCCCTGACCGCGTCCGCGTTGCACTTGCGCCCGCAGTAGTCGATGTTTGCGGTCTTCAGGACGTTTGCTGCGAAGTTCCTGAAAACAAACGTGTCCTCGTTGCAGGTCCGGGCCGAGGCCACGCAGCCGATTGCGTCGCCTTTTGCGGCCTTGAGCGCATCGGCAACTTCTTTAAAAGCGTCTTCCCAGCTGGCTTCGACAAACTTCCCGTCCTTCTTGATCAGGGGGGTTGTGATGCGGGCGGGGCTGTTCACAAACTCGAACGATTTGTTGCCGCGGATACAGACCTTCCCCTCATTGATCGGGTTGCGGTGCCAGGGAGAGATCCCGGCAACCCTGCCGTCTTTTACGACAAGGTTGATACCACACCCGTTGCCGCAGTAGGGGCAGGTGCTTGATACGTACGTGAAATCCATGTTCCAATCCTCAAACAATAATAGTTGACAAAAGGGCATTATTAAATGAATAGGGTTTACATCAGATTTTTGATGATTATCGGTGGGCATATATCGGATAGCTTATAACCAAGTGATCGGAAACCGAGAAATCGCGCAGCACTAATGCACAGCATAGCTCGATTTCCAAAAACATAAAAATACACGATTCTGTATGCGATCCCCCCGAATCCCCCCCATGGTAACTGACCTTGTGCAGACCGCCCTTTCTGTAGTCGATGGAGCCGGATTCACCACCCTTGAACAGTGCCCGCATTGCGGCGGCCCGGTGACCGGCTACGATACCCGGCAGAAAAAGTTCGCCGTGGTACTGGATGGAGACGAGGAACGCACCCTTACGGTCCGGGTCAAACGGTTCACCTGCCGCTCATGTGGCCGGCTCTGTTACTCCGATGAACCGTTCTATCCCGGCACGCGGATCGGGTCTCCCGTCATCGATTTTTATCTGACAAAGTCCCTTATAATGCCCTCAAGCCAGGCAGCCCGTGTCATTGCCGCGATGGGTATCGTGGTCGACCGCACCACCTGGAAGAATTACCGGGACCGGGCGATGCCTGAGGTCCCGCAGGCAGATTTTTTCGGGATGCTGCTCCCGCGATCCATTCTCTCCCTGTCAGCGCTTGCAGCGAAAGGACCGGCGGGCGACAGGATTACGGGGAGGGATATTCTTGCGGCGTGTGGGTGGCCGTCGCGGTGGGGGAGGGCCGGAGGGATGATCCGGGATACCCCCGGTTTTTGGGGAAATCCGACTGTCACCCCCTGGTAAAATCATCTCTTTTATTTGGGCGTATTTTTCGGAACCGACTGGTCATCAGACCAGGAGGTCGAGAAGAACGCGTCAGCGTTCTTCGAGTTCAGGTTTGTGGAAAAACTATCTCTTTGATTTGGGCTTATTTTTCGGATCGGAGGCCATTTTGAAAAACAGGGTTTTGGGAAATCGCATTTTTTGGCGAATTACAGGGTACGTTTTTGGAAATACTGGATTTTTGAGCGTATTTTTCGGATATGGGAGGTATTTCAGGCTCCAAAAATAGCTTAATTGGTGCTTTTTGGATGAGCGATTCCTGCCCGAAGCGTAGGAAGAGCTGGAGAAGTAAGCCGGCGACGTTTTTCGAACAGGGCCTAAAAGGATTTTTCGTCCATCGGCCCGCCAAAAGTGTCCGGGAGAGGGGTGGATCCGGCGCCCGTATCCCGGAATCCGGCCAGGGCTGCCGGCACCGGCACGGGTCGCCACGGAACGATGACGACGACTGATTGTTCGCGTCCGCGATGGATCCGCCGGGGATTCCTGAACCGAAATCCTGAATAATTAATTATAATATGTTGATTCTCTCTTAAGATTAAATTGAAATCATTAACTATTTATACCGCTCCGGCGTACCAGATGGATGATAACGCATTTCTGAGAAGGAACAATACCGATGCCATTCACGGTAATCACACACCAGGTGCCATGAGAAATGAGGTGCGTTGTCAGCAGAACGGACATACAAACAGGACAAGATCACACACAAAGAATCTCATCAACGATCAAGCAGGACAGGCCTGGAAGCGGACCGGTTCCGTTCTGGACCGGTTCCCGACAGGAATCGAGGATTTTTTTCGGAGTGATTGCCCTTCAGCCATGAAAAACCATCGCCTTCGACATACCCGGGCAGAAGGGCGGATCTTCCGGTGGGGTGGCACGTGAAGGCCGCCCCTTTATGACATGAGATGACCAACAGCACCGGCAGCGGTGAGTCAGTACGTCATGTCCGGGCTGGCAGTAAGAATCTCCACTGCCGTGCCTGTCACCGTGAATATTTCCCGGGACGAATCCCGACTCGTTTGGCATACGCCCATCCTGTTACTTCTTCGTGTACGGTGATGACAACGATCAGGGTGTGATCCGCTCGTCCGGAACTCATCTCCTGCCGGTGCTGTTTTCTGATCCGTTCGGCCGGTTCCGCCATTATTAAGAACCGGGAACCATCACCTATGGTTGAAGCAGATGACCTCACCATTCACCGACCCGGTTGCTCCTTTTCCGGGCTGGACACGCCGGATGTACCGGCTCTCCCGCGAGGCGGATGCCGGAGCGACCGGTATTCCGTGATGCGGCTCCTGATCGGGAACAATCCTCTGTGAAGGGGGAATCTTACGATATAGTAGCGAAATATTTCAGTCCGTTCAGGAGTCCGTCAGGGTAAACCCTGATGCCCTTTTTTCACTTTTTACAAGGGATGGATTGGGGAACTAAACCAGGTAAGATGCCCCGTTTGCCAATCGGCTCCCGATTTGAAAAACTGATATTTTTCAGGTCGCGATTTTTGGCGATTTATATGAAACTGATTGCGAAATACTGGTTGAATACCTTTTTTTTATCAGTTCGTGAGATATCCATCCCCGGAAAAGCTTTTTCGTCCCTTTTGGACGAACGACTTCCCTGAAAACTGAAACAGGAGTTAGAGAATCGTCCGGGAATTATTACCCGGTTGATGTAATGATCAAAGATATTTGACATCAGGGCTGTAATGCATTCTTTGAACAAGCATCAGGAGTTTATCGTGAGTAGATTTGGCCCCTTAAAATCGCCTGACCTTCAGCAGAGGAAAAGAGCGGATCCAAGTCAGCGAGATTCCAAATTATTTCTGATAACTCAATTTCTTTCCAGTGATTCAGGCACCTCTATCTTCAATCATTCTATTGCGTAATCATATATGAAATTGCCCTCAGGAGAAGGAAATATTGTTCATTTAACATTAGTGTGATGTTAAACACATTTGTATACTCTATAAATAGTATTTTTGCAATACCCTTGTGCAGTTCTATGCAAGGCCGTTCCATTATACCCATTCTGGTGATAATTTTCTGTATTTGTTTAGTATTTACCGGTGGTTGCATCAAAAAGGTGCAGGACACGATTGAGCCACCATCTGCAACACCGGAAATACCTGCACCAAGTAGTTCTCCTACGACCCCAGTTCCAGCTGCCACAATAGTCCCTGAGATTTCTGTTGTTGAACCAGAACCTGTGTTAACGGCCGTTGTACAAGAAGCGGATCCGGTCCTGACACCAGACCCTTACCCGGTAATCCATGGCACGCAATTCAACCAGACGCTAACAACCAATCCTATCATCAACGGACCTTACGAATTCGAAAAGAAGTATACCCTGACGGGGAATGCTGTTGGCCTTACTGTCAATGTAACAAAAGGCCCCCTTTATATTATTTATGACGTCACTCCCAAGAATGACTGCCTGAAAGATCCAACATCATGCCGCGGAGATAAAACCCGATCAATTAACCGGCCGTACCTTACTATCACGGTGCGGGATAACATAACGCGTGAGATTATTGCAGAAGACGGATATGGACGAGAGTTCAGTTCAGATACTGGCAAGGCAACCTATAGTAATACGGGAAAAAATACTGCTGACAGCCTGCTATCCAGTGCCAGTTATGAGGAGGTTACAACAACGTCAACTCCCGGCCCCCGGTATATCAAAATATACCGAGACGGGGTGTTTCATATTACCCTTGAGGGAAGTTTCCTTGATGTTGATATGCGGATCAAAACCGGGGCAACTCCAGCTGATTCTGCTCCCGCAACTTCCAGTTCAAATGCGGAACCCGAATCGAATGAGGAATTCTTCTAGGTGATTCACTGGACCGGAAATTGATTATCCAGATGGATTCTTTCCTGAATCATCACTGTTCGGTATCTGTGACATCCCGCATTGATCACATCAGGAACACAAACACCGCGATTGTCGCTGCAAGGAGAACGATGCTGTGCTTAAATCCGGCAAGGATGCTGTTAGAACTGAACTGGCCCGCCATGATACCTGAGAATGTTGCAAGGATGACACCGATCCGGAACATCTCGGTAAGGTTTCCCGCGGTATCGGTGCCGATATTCATTCCTTTGAATGCAGAGAGGAATGGGACATTGAGCTGGTACGCGGTATACAGATAGATGCCAAAGGAGAGGTAGATAATCATCACGTAGATGATGGTTGTGTTGGACCGTTCCCGTTTGAGTTTGAGATAGTATTCGAAGTCCGTGATTGCGATGATGAAGATCTGTTTTAAGTTCGTGGTGATCTCGCTTGCCCGGACGAGGAGGGAGATTGCACGTTTCACGGATACAAGACCGATCCGCTCTTCCATCTTGATGAGTGCGGAATTGACATACGCTCCTGATTCGATATCACGGGATGCGACCGAAAGTTCGGAGCTCAGCACCCCGAGTTTTGCTCCGGAGATCCTGTGAATGGCCTCCTGCAGGGTGATCCCGATGTCTTTCATATCGGAAAGTTCGCGCAGGAAATCCGGCAGGTGTTCCTCGATATTCCGGACATACCATCGCCTGCCCTCAAACGAGACGGCAACAGGTGCCATGAACCCGATGATCATAAGGCAGATGACCGTTTCCATCTGGTCGTGGGGGATCAATGCCCCTAATCCTCCGCTCACCCAGATGAGAGCAATTATTCCTGCGAAAATACTTCCAAGCGCAATCCCGTAGTAATAACTCCGGATATATGTCCTGATGGGATGACGCAACAAACTCAGGTAGTAGTTCTTTTGCTTGTTGTCCTCAATACGCTTGTAGAATGCCTTATTTCTCACTTCATCGTCATCTGAGTCAGTCCCTTCGGTTGTTGTCACACCGGCAGCGAAATGTTGCTCCATCGTCTTTTTTCGGGAAATCTCGAGGTTCTCCGGGGGGAGCATGAGAGAGAGGATCCAGATCATGACGATCGCACCGGCCGGAATGCAGATGTACATCATGGGGAGGATCCAGGACATCTCCTGGCTGTTGGTCATGCCCTGGGCAACGATCATGATGATAAGGGCGATGGGACCGGCCACGAATGCCGTCACATAGACTTCGGCCATGATCTCGATGGTCTTGAGGACCAGCTCGACTTCCTGCTTGGCCTGGTCGCGATAATATTCAGTCTTGGCGCCGAGATAGGTCGTGATGTTGCCCCCGCTGTCGATGACAATTGCAAGGTCGTTGATGAAATCCCGGAGGTTCGCTGAAGGCGTGATCCGCTGGAGATCTTTTATCGCCGCGTCCAGATCATCGCCGAAGAGTTCGACATCACGGACGATAATCCCGAACTCATTGGCGATCTCCCCGAACATGTCATGTTCTTCGTATACTTTGCGGATGATGGCGTACGGGGCCATCGTCGTGGAGAGGGCCTGCATATAGGAGATCGCATACGGAAGATCGAGATCGATCCGGCTCTTCCGTCCATGGGCAATGATCTGCGGGTAGTACATATGCATGGCGTACTGCCCGGGTACGATGAGCACAAAGAGCAGGAGCCAGAGAAGCGTGCCGGTTGTGTTCAGGCCGAAGATCTCCAGTTCAAACCCGAAGAGGGCAAAGAAGAGCCACAGAGTAAAGCACATCACCAGCGTCCCGGCCAGGTTGACCCGGACCGTACGGAGGTATTCCTCCGCGGTTACGGGGAGATGGGCCGAACGCAGGGTTTTTCGCAACGTGGTACCATGGAGTATCAGCTCAAAGTCGGTAAGCCGTTTCTCGGCACGCCTTAGAACGGGGGGAATGAACATCCTTTCAGTCACCCATGTCATGAATAGCGTTGGCCAGATCCCGCAGGGTTGGTGGCTGTACATCAAGCGCCCAGGAGAAGAACTCCTCGCGTTTTGCCAGCTGGTGTTTTAGCTCCTGCTCGTCCCATGCGTTATGGAATGCGATCTCTTCGAGGACCCTGGACTTTGTATAGCGCTTCAGGAATGTGTCGTTCTGGACATCCCATTCGAAGAGCGGGGTCGGGTTGATCTCTCCGTTTTTGTTGACTTCGATCTCGTGGATTGAGAGGCACCGGCGGATCCGGGTTTTTCCGAGGGTATAGATGGACTGGACAACAACAATGTCGAGCGCCTGGAACATGACCGGTGGCACGTTGATCGGGTCATGGGTAAGACGGTTGATAGCTTCGTACACGCTCCCGGCATGAATTGTCGAAAGTGTGGCGTGGCCTGAGTTCATTGCCTGGAAGAGTGTCTGGGCCTCCCTGCCCCGGACCTCGCCCACGATGATGTATTCCGGACGCTGCCGCATACAGGCCTTGAGGAGCGAGAAGAGGTCAATATCTCCTTTTATCCCTTCGGCATTGAGTTCCCGGGTCTGGGTGGGAAGCCAGTTCTTATGCGGGAGCTGGATCTCGCGTGTATCCTCAAGCGAGACCACCTTAGCGTTTTGCGGGATGAAGAGAGAGACCGCATTCATCATTGAAGTCTTGCCGCTGGCGGTACCTCCGACGACAAGGAGGCTTTTCCGGTGCTGGATAGCAAGCCAGAGGAATGCAAGAGTCTTGGCGTCATACGTCCCGTACCTGATCAGGTCGAGCGGTGTCATGGGCTCGGCTCGGAATTTCCGGATCGTAAATGAGCTGCCCTTTGTCGAGACAACCTCGCTGTACGTGATCTGGATACGTGCACCATCGGGAAGCGTTGCGTCCACCATCGGGCTCGAAAGCGAGAGTTGCTTGTTGGCTTTCTGGGCGAGTCTCAGGACGAACTGGTTCAGCTCCGTTTCTGAGAAGACGATATTCGTAGGCAGGCTGCCGTACTCTCGGTGGAAAATGAAGACCGGGAGGTCGTTTCCGTTGCAGCTGATATCTTCAAGGGCCGGGTCCCGCATCAGGGTCTCAAGCGGACCGTAACCGGAAAGGTCGCGGTTGATGTAATAATTCAGGATTGCAATACGATCTTCGCCGATCTCCGGATCGAAAGCCCGTATGATCCGTGCGACGGCAACCGGGTCGATACGGGTTTTCTGGCTGTCTTCCGTCTCATCATAGATAATAATGTCCCTGAGATGCGTGTAAGTCTCAAGAAGGATTGTCATCTCTTTCTTCGAGATGGAAGGTTCACTGATGACATATGTAAAGCCCACATTGCCCACTCGTTTTATTGTAACATATGAATAGGGTTCGACTACCCAGTACCGTTCGAGAGTTGCGGGAGTATTACCTTCCGGAAGACCTGATGACCCCGATGGTACTGTAGATTCAGGTTCGAACAGCGATTTATCCAAAGGAGAAGAGACGGGTGTGGTTTTTTTCCTGGATATGCCCCCAGGCAACCAGGATCCCGCAGTATAGCGGGCCTTCAGGACTATAAGGGTTATTCCAGCAGATACAAGAGTGACAAGTCCCAGGCCGGCCATGGCCGGAAGAGGGAGATCGATGAAGAGGAAAATACCTGATGAGATGCACGCGATGGCTGCAACCATACTGAATGCAAGCAGACCTTTCCATGACGGCTCTGCAAGAAGCGCAGAGACCTTCATGATTCCTGTACTGGCGGTTTTTGTTTCCATTGCCGGGAGTACCTTTCCGGGCAGGTTGATTCCGGAAACCGGTTGCACGTTGTTTGGAGAATCCGGATTTTCTCTGGTAAAATTCTTAAATAGTGAAAAAAACCACCGGCTTTGACAAGCATGACGGCAGCTGAAGAAACAACCAGAATTTCCTGAAACATAATCCTCCGATATTCAGATTCTTCAGTCCGCAAAGGTGGTGTCAGCATCACCAGCAACCGTTTTCGCGATATATCCGATGATGGAAGGTTGAATAATGTTTTGTGTCCAGTATTAAAAAGTGCTCTGGTTTATTGCTGTAATTTGTTTAGTTTTTAAAATTAACATTTTTTAGCAATCAATATCTTTTTATTGATTTTTTCCAAAAAAAGTTTTACAAATCAAAAAATTTTTAACATTTTTTATGACATTACTGTCATATCCGGGCGAGATCCCGTTCAGCATAGAGATTGTGATAAATCCTGGTTTGTGATCAATGGGGATTAGACAACAAATGATCCCATGGATATAGTCCTGCCGCTTGCTTTATCCACAAGAAGCCATGTTGCCCGGGTATCGGTTTTCAGGACAACATTCCCGAATTTCATTCCAGCATTGCTGCCAAGGTCTTCCCCCTCAGAGAAAAATGTGTCTCCTGCCTGAATTGTTGTGTCCTTAAAATTACCCCCGCTCCCAATTTCACTGAAATTCCGGACAAGGCTGGTCTCGGCATCATTGAGTGAAAAAGATGTTTTATTATCATGTTCCCTCAGAACGACTTTTATGGAACTGAGCATGAACGGGTCGCCGCCATTGTGCTCGAAATAGATCCGGTGCTGGAGCAGGTTCGGGCTTGCCCTGATTGAACTCTGGGGACTCTTTTCCGCGCCACCGGTGAATCCTCCGGCATAGGTGCTCACGATCGCCGCAATCAGGACGGTAACCGATAACATCAGCATGACGCCGACAACCGGTGACACAGCCGTATCATGATCGGACCGGGACCTCAAACAACCACCACGTCCTTGTCAAAGATCACCTGCCCGCTCGGGATATGGACGATCTTCACCGTGATGACATCCCCGGCCTTGTACCTGTCATCCGAGGCCTTCTCGCCAAGATTCAGGAGTGCGTTCAGGCCGGGATTCTCATGGTCGCCCACCGATCCACAGAACTGAGCCGGAGTGACGAGGACATCACCGGCCATCAGGACAGCAGATGAATTCCCAAACCAGCTCCTGTGCCGGGCTGATGAGGAATGCTGGAGGGGCGATCCCTCGAACCGGTCCTGGTCATTGATGAAGAGGGGCGCAGAGTAATGACCCGAATCGATCTCCACGGACATCTCCCCTGAGAGTGTGCCTTTGATCAACTGGCCGGACTCATTCCGGAAATAGGTGGAGATGCTAAGGTCCTTTGTCTGGAGGGGGCTCCCGCTGATATGCTCGATGGTCATTGAGTTGATCGAGAATGTTCCATAGGATTTATTCTCGTAGAAATGGACTTCGAGAACTGCCGATGGTGCGGGTTTCTGGGAAGAGGAAAAACTACCGGCCGTAGCGCTGACAATGGCGGCGATGATTATCGTCACCGAGAGCATGAGCATGACCCCGACTACGGGAGATACACCATCATCTTTCAGGGAACGATCGGGATATTGTTTCCGCATGGTTATCAGGCAGGATGACCCGGAGATCTCTGCATACCTGTTTTTGCATATTATCTCTAGGGCATGGTGTGTTTCGAAAATCTATTTAATAATTATACTTAACAATACTAATAGTTTAACATAATAATTTGACAAACAAATGTGACAGGACTTTTATTCAGATCTCCATGAATTGTCCGGCAGTTCCGAATAATACTACTTCAGGAAATATCCCGGTGGAAAATGAACACGAACACATCAGGATTGAATGAATCAGGTGCATCAGAAGTTATCGGAGAGATGCTCATGATCGCTCTTGTCGTGATCCTGCTCTCTGTGTTCTCTGCCGTCCTCTTCAACTTCCTTCCTGCCGGTCGTGACCCGAGCGTCAGTGTTATGATGACCAATGACCGGCAGGATATTACCCTCTGGCACAAAGGGGGAGACTGGGTGCAGGCCGAGGATTTGAGTATCGTGATCATGAACGAGACATCCCGCCAATCGTTTACCAGAAGTGATCTCATCCTTGTTCCGGACAAAACCGTTTTCGATGTCGGAAGCAACCTCACCGTGAGAACGGAGTACTCATTCAAGGGGGATGAGACGGTTAAACTCATCACTCCCCGCACGGTAGTCTTCAGCGGGAGGATTGTCCTGTGAGCGAGGATGGCGTGGCCCCGGTAGTTGCCGTGATGCTCATCCTTGCAGTAGTGGTGACCTTCTTTGCCGCCTGGAATGCATATTATGTTCCTTCCATGAAGGCGCAGTCCGAGATCGCCCACATCAAGGATGTTGAATCCGGTTTCTTACGGTTTTCCTCCGATATAGAGACAGCCGTATCGCTGAAAAGGAATGTAAAGTTATCAGAACCACTCCCCCTTGGCGGCGGTGACTTCCTGTTCGATCCTGTCAGGTCCGGGGGAGAAATAAAAGTGTATAATGCATCGCCTGACGGATATCTGCGGCTGAACTGGACAGGAGAAAAGAGCCTGGAGAATCCGGACCATTTCCTGAACCTTGTTGCGTTCTCCTACAAACCTGTGAACAATTTCTGGCAGAACCAGGGGTACGGGTGGAAGAACGGGATTGTGTATGTTTTCAACAGCGAGCGCAACCTCACAACACCCTTGAAGGACGCGAAGCCCGATGATATTACCTATGACTTGGCCGGAATTCTTGTAGAGATAGAGCCTGTCGAATTGTATTCCGATCCCCCCGGCAACTGCTCTGCCCTCATCGTGAGGACGGTTAATATCACGCCGGATACCAAGTACAACCGGGTAAGCGGTAACGGGAATGCCATGCTGGCCCTGAACAGCAGCTCGCCACCCACGATACCCAGAGTTACGGTTCCGCAGGCAACCAGCCTTAACCTCACGATCATGAACCCCCCCAGCAGGTTCTCCTCATCGCTCTGGGGCTCTGTGAACGACAGCGTTGAAAATATGCGTGCTACGTGCGCGAATGTGGAGCGCCCGTTGATTGATCCCGCCAAGCGGGAGATCCGCCTGACATTCAAACCTGCACCCTACCCTAGTCTCACGCTTATCAGCGAGACGACCGAGATAACGGTCAAGGCCTACTGATCGCCACCTCAAAAACAGTGAGAGTGCAGAGGTGACATGCCAGGCATGCGAATGTTCATCCGACTTGGCCGGTCGGACACAGCGAATATGACGCTTACCCCGTCAAGTCGGATTATCCCGAAAGCCAAGGCAGGATGACGAACAGGTTGTTGGAAACCACGAGTATGTAGAGCGTGATGATGATACAACAGAATATTGTGCCCGATCTCGTCATGTACTTTTCAGCAACCAGCGATACGACAAAGATGAGGAAAAGGATTGCCATCTTGATAGCAGCGTGCAGCGCCGGAATTTCAACAATCCCCACCATGAGAGGATTCAGCTCTATACCTCCTCGCAGAAGAATGATCTCGGTTGTTACAATATCGAGCAGGAATAGTGCACCCAGAATAAGAAGGAAACCGGCGATCGTGCGGATGATTTTGTAATCCCGCGGGAATACCTCATGCAGTTTGGTCTGGATTTCCAATCCGTATTCTACCGGCATTATGCCGGATACTCAAAGGGATTGCATTAAAATCTTGTTTTAACGGCAAATTATTGATTTTTTGTTTTTGTAAAGATCTCATAATTAACCAGCAACAGCACGTATCAACATTTTTAGGTTCTTTTACTATGGAATATTATGAACTAGCAGAATTGTATGATTTTCATATCCGCGCATTCCACTCCCATGGGACATCATTATTACAGATATTGTCGATGACCGTACCCGTGTGAAAGTAAAAAAAATGATTTACCTATTCAAAAATCAACTGAACCCCTTATCCCAGACAGACGGATATCCTTATAATGTAAGGATTCTGTATATCTCCTCTCTGGTGAAAACCATGAAGATCAGTGCACGAAACCAGATTGCGGGCACCGTCAAGTCCATCAAGAAGGGCCCGGTCAGCACCGAAGTCGTGATCAACATCGGCGGCGGCCATGAGATGGTCTCCTCGATTACCACCCATTCGGCAGAATCCCTGAAACTGAAGGAAGGCTCGAAAGTCTACGCAGTTGTCAAGGCTTCCGAAGTGATGGTGGCAGTCGATTAATTCCCTTTTTTTTACTCTTTCCGCAATTAAAACCGGGTCTGCAGGAGTGCGTCCAGGTATTCCGAAGGATAGGCCCCTTTGCCCGGTGCAAACCAGACCTCTGCCTCACGCATGCCAATGATCAGGTTAATCTCGAGCAGTCCGTACTTGTGGATTATGGCCCTCGTGCCGCCCGGGGTCTCGCGGATGTACAGATCCTGATCTCCTAAGAGTGCCTGGATATCCGCTTCGGTCACCGGACGGGAGAGCCGGTATAGGCGCCGTTCCCATCCCGGGTACGGGGGAACCGGGTCCGTGAAGAGTTCTGGCATACGGTAATCCTGTCAGAACTATGTCCGGCACAGCACGTGCGGGGACATAGCTCCCCATTCTATTCGTGGTCCGGCAACCATAAAGCATCTTTGCTGTCCCGGCCCTGCGACAATTCCCGTATTTTCCCGAAGGAAACAACAACGGTTATTTCCGTGACCCTGCCATGAGAGCGAGCAGCCTCCGGCGCTCTTCCATGAGCCTCTCATCTGCTGCCTGCGCCCCTTCAACAAGCTGTATGAGGAAACGCTCCCCTGCACCGGCATATTCCGGCAGGAACCAGGCCTCGATGGAGGTCTCCCCGATGAATCCCTTGATGTTAAGGCAGTCCGGTATGAGAAAGGTGAAGAACGGCTTTTTCAGGCCATCTATCTCTTTCACCTCGCCGAACTTACGGCATGCTGCGGCAAACTCCCTCGTCACCGGTGCTGACAGGAGGAACTCCTTCTTGATCCTGCCGTCACTGCAGTGCACGAGCCGGATCTCTTTCTCGATTTTCACCGGGACCTCCATTAGTTCAGGATTGTTTGCATTGCCATGAGATATGTGCGCTGTAGGACGCACCCCCCAGAATCAGCCCCTCACCAGTCTGCCGCAACTGCTCCGTGAAATATCTGCGGAGGATCTCTTCTTCGCGGGGCCCGGTACAGTTCAGGCGCTGCTGATATTCTTCTACGGCTTCATCGACCGTGCGGTACACTGTCTCCCCCTTCCTCTCCGGTGTCAGGCTGGCATAAATCCCCATCTCATACAGTACCTGCCAGAGGCAGTCTGCGAGCGGCTCGCCCGGGTAGTCCCGGCCATAGATGAGCGGCCAGAGGTCAGCGCTGATCCGGGCCCATGACGGAGGCGTCAGGAACCAGAAGAGGTGGACCGATCCCCGGCAGCAGGCCTGCATTGCTGCAACCGCTTCTCCGATATCTGTCATGGAGAGTGAGTACGACGCCATCACGATATCGAACGGATTCCCGAGATCGTCTTGCGCGATGTCCTCCCACCGTTTGGGTATGACGGTGACCTTCCCGGCTCCCGATTCGGCCAGATTCTTTTCGAGTTCCTCGCGCATGGCGGTAGCGGGTTCGACCACCGTCACAGCGCAGCCCCGTGTGGCAAGCGGGACCGCGTGGGTCCCGGTGCCTCCCCCGATGTCGAGGACCCGGGCACCCTCCGGGATCCGCATGGCACTGAACTGCGCATCCACCTTCCCCTGCCAGGCCTGGCGGGTGCGGCTCTTCACGTACAGCCCGGCCACGTTCTTCCGGTTGTTCCAGTACGTTCCGGCCTGTTCCAGTGCCGGGTCCGTAAGGCGGGCGAGTTTCATCTGCCGCCAGCGATCCTGCCAGGAACAGGAACCCGGGTCGCCGGCATTATCCGGTGCCCCGCGATGAACACCCTTCACGGTTCCAGCACCGTGTAATAGGAGGTCGTTCCGCAGTTTTTACACACTGGTTTCCCGTCTACAATAATATGCCGGTTGTCCATGACCAGCTCCCCGCAGATACTGCAGACAGCTTTGCCGAGAGGATAGCCGGGGATGTCGTTTTCCGGGATATCTATCGTTACGTGCTCGATCTTCAGGATCTCCTCCTCCGGGCACGAGCCGAGGATCCGGATCACGTCCTTTGAGTCGAGTTTATCGTGCTCGGCCCGTTTCTTCTCGTAAACAGCAACCCTGACCGCTTTTTTTGTTTCAAGGTCGACAAAGACCGCCGCGAACTTTCCGAAGTCCTTGTGCTTAAGAGAACGGTGGCCGAGCGAACAGCCGGTAATAGCCTGCACGGCATCGGACCCGCAGCGGTCGATCTCGATGTACACGATCAGGTTGCGCTGGGGTTCCAGCGGGTCCATCCCGAGTTCCCGCATCCCTGCGATGGTCAGCCGCGTTCCGAGAACAATCCCCGGGCAGACATGCCCGTGAAATGCTTTTGCTTTGTTGAACAATGTCTCGTATAAACTCATACTCTTCACCAGGATTCGATAATGGTACTCGTAATTCTCTCCTTCGGGTTTCCTGTTCAGGTAATTATTGATCGGTCGCGTTCCACCAGATATGAGCGCTCCGGGTCCCGTTTCCGAGGACGAAACTGTCGCCGTCACGCTTCAGGACATTGTGGAGATAATTCCGGAGTATCTCTTCATGCGCAGCAGTTGTGCAATTCAGGCGCTGCAGGAACTCCTCGGCAGCTTCACCCTCATTTGCGTACCGCGACTGCGACACCTGAGGTTCGGGCCTGATGCTTGCATAGATCCCCATCTCGCACAGGATCTGCCAGAGCCAGTCCGCGGTGGGCTCCCCGGGAAATGTCCCGCCATGCAGCAGCGGCCAGAGATCTCTGTTGACTTGCGCCCAGGTTGGTTCTGTCAGGAACCAGAAGAGGTGGACGGTTCCCTTGCAGCAGGCATTCATCTTTGCAAGGGCCTCGCCCATGTCCATCATGGTCAGCGAGAAGGAAGCGATGACAGCATCGAACGGTTCCCCGAGTTCTTCCAAATCCACATCCTCCCAACGCTTTGGTATGACCACGATGTTTTTGACCTTCTCTTTCCTTATCCGTGTCGCGAGCAGGTCGCGCATCACAGGTGAGGGCTCGACAACCGTCACCCTGCACCCGATCTTTGCCAGCGGAATGGCGTAGGTCCCGGGCCCGGCACCGATGTCGAGGACGCGGCATCCCTCCATAATCTTCATTGCAGCAAGACGGGCGGCGGTCTTCTCATCGTGTTTGCCATCGCCTTTCGTGTATACGGTATGGATTTTCTTTTTACTGCCCCAGAACTTCCGGGAGTTGCCGTAGTTCGGGACAGCGCAGTGCGCAAGCTTCAGCTGGCGCCAGCGCTCGCGGAAGGGAAGTGGGGGACAGGCATCTGCCGTCGCCCGGACTGGGTCGGCCTGCCGTGGATTGGTATTCATGTAAATAGGTTTATTTAACCGCATTATCAATCATATGATTTAAACATCCCGGTTTTTTTCCGGAAACTACTGTTTGAGGGAAAGAAACTGATTCATACACCGCACGAAAGAGTCAAGTTTCTGTGAGGACCCTAACACTCCGGGCATGTATTCAGATCCGTATCCTTTTTCCTTCTTTTCAGAAACGGATTGCCCGGAGTGTTGTTTTTAGTCATCGCTGGCAGGCAGGTCACCCGCTGCTTTTACGTGCCTCCCCCATGGATGGTGGTAATAACCGGGTTGAATGCATAGTTCTGCTGGGAACCGCTCCCATCGGTGCGGATGACAAGGACGGTATTTCCGGATATATCCACCGTACCGAACTTGGAATCAATACCGATATTCCTTGCCCGTCCGCCCGCGGAATGTACCTGGATATATCCTCCCGTCACCTGTACCCCGGTGTCGGTTTTTTTGATATCTGCATTGCCCCCGTCGAGACCAAACGTGTTGGCCCCACCCTGCTGGGTTGCGTTGACCCTGCCGCCGGAGATGATGATATAGCGCGATGCATAGATGCCCTTGTTCTTGTGCCCGGTTGTCTCAACGGTCGTGGACACGGATCCTCCGGAAACGGTGACATTCCCCGCACTGGAGTAAATACCGCAGGCAAGCCCTTTCTCTCCATCGATATTCCCCGTTACGGTTATATCGAGATTTCCGCTTTCAACCGAGACGGACGGCGCGGTGATGCCAAAGAGAACACCGGTATCGTTCCTGACCCTGACGGTAAGCGTTTTTCCCTGGGGGGACCTGATGATGACAGGGACAATGGAATCGATCCCGGTTCCTGAGGTGCTGTCGATGGTTACATTTTCCCAGATCTCCAGCGTGAGGTCGTCCTTTCCGGTATAATGGATCCCGCTCCTGAACTGGTCGGATGAAGTGGCGGTAAGGATGTAGTCCGCAGCTGATGCGAACGGGACGAGGAGAAGGAAACCCAGGACGAGCAACACTACCATCCTGTGATTGAAACGATTGTTGCGGTAAGATACGGAGATGTGTGGGCATATGCCGCACCTGCCCGGATCCGCCATAAAATCGTTATCGTTCTGAAGTATCATTCATCAGGATTGAAAAATAGGGTAATTAAATCTGTTGAATTTATCTCATTTGTCAATGATATGTAATGATAATATCATCAATTCCGCGGTATGCTATTCTGATGAGATCTCTTTAACGGGGAACCAGCCGGGACGGTTCTCTCGGATCTTGCAGCTGGTCAGGGAAAGGGAAATTGTTATCCGCAGAAACCGTTACAAGATCTGGCTTTCCGAAGGCATCGTAAGAATACGCATTTACGGTGTCTCCGTTGCTGTCGCTCAGGCCGCGTACGCTTCCCAGTCCGTCGTACTGGTAATACATCTGTCCACCTGTTTTTTATCACGATAATGCCCTGAATGCGTATCCGGATGAATTGGTCTTGATACCGGCGATCAGTCCCTCACCACAATGCCGGCTCCATATAGGTGGCTCCCATCCATTCGATCCGGTCCAGATCCAGAGATGCGATATAATCCAGATTCACGGGGGCATAGCCGGTGAGCTCGCACGATACATTGATCCTTTTTCGTCTGCCATCGACAAAGGGGTATTTGGGATGGTTGTGGAAATGTCCATGGATCACCCACCCGTCCCACCGGGAGGGAACATCACACGGATCATGCGTTACCAGGAAATTCCGGTTTTTCACGGGAAGGAATCCCATGACGGGAAAGAGGGGGTCGGGATTCTTCCGGTCATCTGGTGTTTCAAAATCCCATGCAAGCTCATAGTTACCCAAAAAGAATTGTTTCATGCCGGTCAGCTGTGATGAGTATTTCTGAAATTCGCCACTGCTCTCTGCAAAATCGCCAAGGGAATATACCTTATCTTCCGGCCGGACCGTCCGGTTCCACCGCGCAATCAGATCGGCATTCATCGTGGCCATATCCGGATACATCTCATCCGTACCCGGATCCCTGCGGTTTTTCCGGTGAATGATATCCCGGGGTGTATCAGCATCGCCAAAATGCATATCGCTGATAAGAAATACCTGGGGCATGGTGTTCACCAGACAATTATATCAAAATAGCCCATCAGATCACCCGCAGGTTCTGTCATCGCGGTTTCACATCCCACCAGAGGTGGGCCCCCAGTGCATCACCGGCAACCCGGTACCCGTGTTCCGTCTTCGCGAGCGAGGTCTCACAGTACTCGCGAACAGCTTGTTCCTGTTCGCGGGTTGTGCATCCCAGGCGTTTGCAGAAGTCCTTTGTAGCATCGGCAGGTGATGCAAAATATGCCGGCTCGCAGCTCGCTTCCACGGCAAGGTTTGCAAAGATCCCCATTTCGTACAACACTTCCCAGAGGCAGTCAGCCGTAGGCTCGCCCGGGAACTCCGCGCCATGAACTCTCGGCCAGAGTGCCTCGTTGAGGATCGCGGTGTACGGCTGGGTCAGGAACCAGAAGAGGTGGACCCGCCCGTCACAGACCGCCTGCATCTTTGCCAGCGCCGGCACAATATCCGTGATCATGAGGCTGTACGATGCAAATACGACATCGAACGGCTCCCCGAGCTCTTCCGGCTCCACATCCTCCCATCGCTTCGGGATGACCCGGATGGGCCGGACCTTCTGCTGTTCTGCATAGATCCCGAGTGCGTCCCGCATGGCTTCTGCGGGTTCAACAGCAACAACATCACAGTCATGTACTGCCAGCGGGACGGCAAGCGTGCCGGTACCGGCCCCGATGTCAAGTACGCGTGAGCCGTTTTTTACTCCCATGACAGCAATCCTGTCCTCAGCCCCTTTGCGCCAGCTGTCAAGGTTTTGTATGAAATGGTCCGAGAGCCGTTTCTTATCGTTCCAGAATGAATCAGGCCCGTCTTTTTTCGGGACGGCAAGCCGGGCGAGCCGCTGATCCTTCCACCGGTCCTGCCAGTATGTTTGTGATATGTCTGTTTTTTTTGGTCGCTCAGTCATCATTGATTACTCCGGCGCTCATCCCACACCATCATGCCCATGTATCCTCCTGCCCGTGATATGCATTTCCCGTTGACTGCAGCATTCCGGTAATATTTTCGGATTTTCTCTTTTGATTCATCGCTGAATTCACCCGTGCGATCAAGGGACCGGATCGCCATATCCGCCGCTTCTTCCCACCCTGCCTCCCGCCGGTGGTTCATCTTATGGATCCTCACAACCGGCCTGAACCCGCACAGGTACAGGTACATGAAATGGTACAGGAACCAGGATCCGCCCCGTTGGTTTTGCGGGGGATCCTGGTTGAGGATGGTACGGAAGATCTCCTTGTGCAGTTTCTCCCTGCCACCCGGGACCCCGCCGGAGTAGTAACAGAACTTCCGGGAGCAGGCCCGCATCCGGTCAAACGTCTTCACATCCTTGATTGACGGCGTCATCGAGGCAACCACCAGGTCGAACTGGTTCCGGAACCCCAGCTTATCGATATCCGCGGTCCACCAGGAACACTCAACCGGTTCAATGGAGAGCCCCTCACGGTCTGCAGTCTCCCGGATGAAATCAAGCGCTGTTGATGAGATATCGAGTGCGGTCACCTTCGCCCCTGCCCGGGCAAGCGGTATTGACAGCGCACCCGGCCCGCAGCCGATATCAAGGATATGGGCACCATCGGCCTGGAAACCGGCCTCTTCCAGCATCCCGAAGAGATCGGAGATGAGCCGTTCCTTCCTTCCTGGCCGGAGCCGTTTTGCGGTATGATCCGAGCGGTTCTCCCATGCTTTATTCCAGAACCCGGGCGAACCGAGTTTCGCGATATCGTTGTCCGGACCGTTCCATTCCCTTGAGCAGTCCAGCCAGTTTTTTACATCAGTATTCTGCTGCATGATCATTTCCCGGGGAACCCGGCTGGCGGCACTGCCGGGGATACTTCACCGCTCGCAGATGAACAACCGCAACCCGTCCCGCATCCGGCCGGGCGTTTCGTCAGCCGTTCGTACCGGGCCTTCTCATCATCGGGTGAAAACCGGAAGATCTCCGGGTGGAGGGTATGTGCAATCTCCTCAAGACCGAGCACCAGCTGGAGCGGTTCGGAGGCGCACGTGGCATTGACTGCAAAGACTCTCCCGGTTGCAAGAGCCCGGGCGGATATCCCCAGCTCCCGGCAGATCGTAATAAATTCCGGTACCGGATTTTCGGAATGACCGGCAACGAGGATAATATCCGGGTCGAGCTGGTTGAACTTCTCGACCGTGTACTCTGCATCAGTGCTCTCCTGCAGGTCAAGCTCCCGGTTCAGGCTCCTGCCGCCAGCGATCTCCACGAGCAGGTTGACGACCTTGTCGGCATACATGGGAAGGAGCGGGTGGCTCATGCAGGCAAGGACACGGGGCCTGTCCGTTCCCGGGGCACGGGAGATGACCTCCCCGACTGCAATACCGATGTAGTCCGCGATCCTCCGTGCCGCCGCCTCCCGCTTGCAGAGCGACCCGACATACCGGATCATATCCTGGTATCCGGCAATAGTCCCGGTGTGCTTGTTAAGGCCCATGAGATACCCGTTCGCGATCACGGTATTGCTGAGGCGGTCGATCTCCTGCTCGTCATTTACGCCAAGGACCCGGGCGATCCCGCCGATGAACTGGACGCCCATGATCGAGCGGTACCCGCCAAGGACCGGGATCTCACCTTGTGGGACGGGTTCGATCTCCCCCCGGCAGGGGAACCTGTACCCGCAGGTGCAGACCCCGTCTTTCCGGGCCGAGAGGACCCGGGCTGCCATCGGGCCGAAGAAGACGCGGTGGACGATCGTCTCCCCGCATGTCGGGCACCGGCTGTCAAGTTCTGTTGTTGCGAGCGTGTTGAAGAGGTACACGTGGTGGAGGTGCTGCCGGAGCGTGCGGCACATCTCTTCCCCCTGCTCGCGGGTCGGGGACAATGGTTCGATATCTTCATGCGTGGCGATGAACCGCATCACCTGGAACGGGATCTCCGGTGAGATCGCATGGACCCGTTTAGCGGCCCCGATGATCTCGCGTTCCCTGCCGCTGATGTACATTGTCGAGACTTCTACAGCAACGCCGGCATCGTGCAGGATCTTCAGGTTCCGGTAGACCGGTCCTGCGGATGCGGCCCCGCACTCCCGGTACCGCTCGTCCGATGACCCCTTGAGCCCGATATTCACGTAATCGAGATACGGCATCAGGGCTGCAAGTGTACGTTCTGTCATGTAGCCATTGCTGGAGCACCCGACAAGGAGTCCCGCTCTCTTCGCTGCCTGCGCAACGCGGAGGAAGGTCGGGAACGAGACGGCGGGCTCGTTCAGGCAGAAGGAGATGCCCCGGCAGTTCCCCTCGCGGGCGATGGCAAGGATCTCTTCCGGGGTGTAGCGGGTGAGGACCGTTTCCAGCGTGCCTTCCCGGATTGTCTGGAACTCGGAGATGCATCCCTCGCAGGCAAAATTACAGCCGATGGTGCTGACAAGGAGGAACGTGCTGTTCGGCCAGAAGTGCAGCATCGGAATGGATTCGCTGTTGACCGGGTAGATGTTCAGGAATTCGTCCGGGTAATTCTCCGTGATGATGCCCTGTTCGTTGCGGTACATCCGGCAGTGCCCGCTCATGTTCTCCGGGATGTTGCAGGCCCGCTCACAATAGCTGCATTCCATCGTCGTGATTCTCCTGTGTCTTTATTGTCCGGACCGGCATCGAACCGGATGCAGGCCGAATCGTTTGATAAGTGATTTTTGTTGACAAAACATAAAAGTTAAGTGTTTTAAATTAAACACCAATTGGAAAAGCGGGGGAATACATGACATCCATGACGAATACCGTCACTGATACCACATCATCAGGACATGACGAAGTCGTACAGGGCCCCCGGCTGTTCGCCTTCAGGGTCAGGGATAAGTACGCTATCCTGAACCATAACCCGGAGAATACCGGCAAAAAAGTCGTCATCCTGGTTACAAAGGACGGGAGAAGGATACTATTCCGTGCATCTCCGGTTGCCCGGGGTGATAAGGTCCTTGCATTTTTCCCGGAGGGAAACCCTCCGATCATGCTCAGGTGCGAGGAGATCCTTGAGCAGGAACCGGAGGGGATGCTGCTGCTGGAGCTGCCGGTTGAGAAATCCGGCACAATAAAAACATGGCTTGGGATCCGGTGACGCCATGGTCAAGGCAGCGGGTAAGGATAGCCGGAGCGGTATACGCTTACTCATACCATGGCGAAAATCCGGAGGATGTTCATCGGCATGTTTTTGAATTGTCTTTCCAGTCCCTCCTGCGATATCCGTGAAGGCAGAATAGTTACGTTTTATTAGCGACGTCGTCGTTACAATCCATCTGTGGCCCAGGGAAAAGACCGAAAGACAAGGTGCGATTACAATAATTGGTTCTGTTGTGTTGCCATAACATTTGCAGGGAGAACGCGATCCTTCCGGCCCTAATCCCAAGAACATGATATCCGTGTGTACTCCGGTTGATCAGCGTTTTTCTCAGCATGTTCTTCAGGATGGTCTTTGCCGCTGCACATTCACCTTCTCTGCAGATTTCCCAAAGAAATGATATCCCGATCCTCCTTCGGCAAGGATGCCGAGCAGCTCGTCCGGCCGGGTAACTGTTATCCCGCCCAGTACCGTGACGCCGCGCCGGAAGAATGCATCCGGCAGCAGGCCCGCCGTGGGGCCTACAACAACGATCTCTGCACCCGGCTTTGCACGGGCAAGGAGTGGTTCGAGCGTGTTGTTGAGGAGCGTGGTGCCGGTGATGACGAGCAGGTCTGCCCTGCCGACAGCCTCGTCCGCCCGTTCAGGCGGGATCGCAAAGGGGAGCTCGTCCGGCTTCAGTGTGCGCAGGTCGAGTTCAAGGATCCCGAATGGCTTATTCCGCATCTTGAGCCGCTTGAGAACGGGAACGAGCGCACCGACAACGACAACGTACCCCTCCTCCGGCAGGGGGATCGTATCGAGAGCATCCGTGCCGGTCTCATACCTGCAGTCCGGGTCGGGACTGCGGCGCCGGCATGATTCGGAGAGGGCATTGAGAACCGCGATCCCAACTGCCTTTTTCATGGGAGGTTCCCCGGGGAGGTTGCGGACAAACTCCAGTGCGGCTCGGCCGGTGAACCGTCCCGAAAGCGGCATGGTCCGGGCCGAGCTCGGGCAGCAGACTGCTTCCGGGATCTCTTTTATCGGCGTTGCTGCAATGCCTGCGGAGCCATCGCTGAGTTTTACCGCGGTGAAGAAGATCCCGATGACCACCCGCTCGATCCGGAGGGACCCGGCATCGCTGCCGAGTATCCCGCTGACCTGCTCAATGGTCTCGTCAAGGATCGAACCGGGCCGGGAAAGAGGTGAGGTCATGGGGAATCATTCCTTTGCAGAAATCGGTTCATTTCACAGTTCCTTCTCCCACCAGATCTTGGCCTGGTAGGACTTCCGTTTCAGGATGAGATGCCCGTTCTGTCTCTCAAGGGTTTTCTCCAGGAATCTCCTGAGTACGTCTGCCTGCCGCTCCTCGGTCAGGCCAAGATCGTACTGCTGGTCGGCAACAGCTTCGTCCACGCTCGAGAACCGGCTCGCGTGATCCGTGCGGGTGATCTCCACGTTTGCATAAATCCCCATCTGGCCAAGGAGGTTGAATATGATGTTTGGTGTATGTCGGGTTTTCGGGGGGACACCGAAGAGGTCTTCCCATATCGGGCAATAGTTCTGGAGCCGGGGCGACTGCATGTCCGCAAACCAGAAGATATAGGCATACTTCGAAGAGACCGCATCCATCTTTTTAAGGGCTGCCCGAAGATCATAAACGCCGAGCGAGTAGGATGCGACAACAACATCGTACGGCAAGTCGAGGTCCGTTGCAGGATCGACATCCTCCCACTTTTTCTGGAGTGTCGTGATGTTGGTAATCCTTTGCTCTGCGATATTCCCGTGAAGGCATTCAAGCATGCCGGAAGAGGGTTCGACGGCAGTCACGTGCCGGACCATCACGGCAAGAGGAATGGCGAGCGTTCCCGGGCCAGCGCCGATATCAAGGACACGGTCCGTCGGGGTGATCCGCATCATTTGGATCCGTTCCCGCCCATGCTCCCAGTTATTCTCCTGTGCCCGCCGGTTGAATTTCCTGCACCGTTCGGTATCGTTCCACCGGTCCGTGCAGTTCGCCAAAGCGTCTTCAGCGCGTTTCTTCAAGTCGAGGGTCTTCCACGCGTCGTTCCAGTCGATAGCATCGATGTCGGTCATGAATATCCTGCACGGTATCTTATGATAACAGGAGGTGCGCCGCGGGCAGCCCCGTTGTCAGTCCGGGCATGATACGATCACTATTTGTTATTATCAATGATAAGATGTTCAATATTTTCACTTTATACCTTCATCTCCGATTCGTGGAAGATGGCATCTCTCTTTGGAGAAACCGTTGTTGTATTGCACTCGCACAGTACCCATTCGAAAACATATATTTTAAAAAAATAATAATTAAAAAATCCACGCGCCCGGAATGTCCGATCAGGTCCGGGACTGGTACTGCCGTGAATGCTTGAAAACCAGGCAATCCTTTGCTTCTTCCATGACGGAAAACCGTCTTACGTTGGTGGGAGTTCCCGCTTTTGAGAGGCACACGGGGTTGGGACGCCCTCTTTTCAAATTGAGCCCCGTTCCCGAAACGGGGCATTTTTAGGGCGATTTCTCCGGAAGCCGCTCATTCCAGGCAGCCGAAAAAATGCGGAATTGGTGTAAACAAGGTGACAAAATCGTTTCAAATCGCTCGCATTGCGCCCGGATTTCGGTTTTTTCCTTCTGTAAGAAAAAGTGCGCTAATGGGACCCTTTTATTTTGAGAAACGATCCTCTCCCTGGGGATTTTATTGGTGGGAGATCTGCCGGCAGACATCCGGGGATGTCTTTTCTGTGTCTGGCAATTCTTACGACATGAAAAAAAGAAAAAGTTGGTTGTTGTCTTCTCACGCGGTGATGGGCACCTTTGTCCGAGTGATGATGTTTCCGGTTGGGTCAACCATTTCCAAGTAGAAGTACTTGCCGATGTTGGCCGGGTTGGCAAACTGGTAAGAGCGGAAATAGACTGACTTGTCGTTGGGATCATCTGTTTTGACAGTTCCCCACCAGATCTGTGCATTTAGATTGATTTGACCCTGGAGGGCCTGACATGCGGCTTTTCCACTCTTTTGTGGACAATTTGCCGCTATCTCAGCATCAGTGATGTAATCTTTAGCATCCTTAGGAATAATCGAAAGGACATCCCCTGCAGTGAAGGAAGACTTGTAATAGTAGCCGCTTGTTGCATTAATGACGGGTTTGCTGCCCGTTGCATTGAGGATGGTCTTGGGGAATGCATAGGCAAATTTCTCTGCATCAGGCCCGAAGAGTGACGACGGGATGGTCCGGAATTCAACATCGGAGAGTGCTACCGGATCGCCACCTGAGTGTGAGATGGTCATACCATCTGCCTGACTGTAGGTAGCCTCAAGAACCATTGACGGCGTTGCTTTCTGGGAGTCGGCCATACCTCCGGCAAATGCCGAGACAACGGCAGCAATGATGATTGTCACAACGAGCATCAGCATCACGCCAACGACCGGGGACACTGCATCATCTTTGTAGGATATACGCTTCTTGATCATTTCAGCCCACCACCACATCTTTCTTGAAGATTGTCATACCGCTTGGGGTATGGACCAGTTTGACACTCACAACGTCACCGGTCTTCAGGGTCTCCCAGTCCTTACCAAGGACTGCCTGCATCCCATCAACTGTTGTGCCAGCAGTATATTCCCAATCTGTGTACTCGCCATTTGTCTCAACACCGTATCCTGCAGTAGCATTACCGGTCATGTATCCTCCGCTCTGACCTGCCGGGTAGGCGTACATTGTCGTTCCACCGACAAGGATATAGTTACCGAACTGCTGCTCAGTTTCTCCTGGCTTTCCAGTGTTGACACTCTTAACCCCCTGACCATATCCCCACGGGGCAACACCCTCATCGGGGAATCCTGCACCACCCCATCCAAAGGTATTATTGACCCCGGTCACTTCTGCACCGCCCTGTGTCCCGTCGGAATTTGTCCAGCTGGTGACCAGTTTCAGGTCTTTTGTGGCAATCGGTTCAGTCACCGCGAGTACGTCCGCTTTGAAAATACTCGATGCAAAGGATCCGGTGTTCTTGATCTCCACATTCATTGTAATGGTTGGCGCCTTCTCTTTACCGTCCACAAGGCCCCCGGCAAATCCACTGACAACTGCTGCAATGATGACCGTCACGACCAGCATCAGCATAACGCCAACCACCGGTGAAACGGCATCTTCGCCTTTTTTTCTTGTCATTCTTTTCAGATAATGCATATAATTTCCTCTTGCTCAAATGTCCATGAGACGAGTCATGGCGGAGCACGAGCGACAGCCACATAGCTGTATACCTGTCCTGCCATGCCAGCCATGTAATTTTAATTAAAAGTATTTAACAACGATCATTTGTTAATGAATTTATGTTAATTATTAATACTTCGATTTGAAAAAAAGTCCGAAGTGCATGGTATTATTAAAGCACCTTTGGTTATCACGGCGAATACCTGTTATTGATAAATCCGGTGGAATTCGTCAGGTAATATAAACAATAATTATTTACCTCATATTCGTGGTTCCAGGGCTAAGATCACTATTGCTTAACGTCGGAATACAACATCGGGCTATGCGCATAACACAAAAACACACTAAACTGTTCCAGGCCGGTTCTATTCGTTTACGCTGATAATCCGGTTTCTGAAGAATGGATAACTCCCGTTCGCGGCATCAACGAGTTGTCTGGTGAAGAGATCCTGCGGGTGCTCCAGTACCTCAGCAGTCCTGCCGGATTCCACCAGCACTCCTTTATGCAGCACGGCCAGAGAATCGCTCATCCGCTCTACAACCGCGAGGTTGTGGGAGATGAAGAGGATGGTGAGGTTCATCCTTTTTTTGAGTACCTGGATCAGGCTCAGTATCTGGGCCTGGACCGAGAGATCGAGCGCCGCGGTCGGTTCATCCAGCACAAGGAACTCCGGTTCGAGCGCAATGGCCCGGGCAATGGCCGCCCGCTGCTTCTGGCCTCCCGAGAGCTCGAAGGGCCGGCGGCCCGCAAGTTCCGGCTGGAGCCCGACCATCTCGAAGAGCGCTGCAACCCGGTCCTCCCGCTCGTGGCGAAAGGCCCGGTGCCACACGGCCAGGGGCTCGGCAACGGATTCGCCGATGGGGAACCTCGGGTCGAGCGCCGTGTCGGGATCCTGGAAGACGATCTGCATCCGGGGCCGGATCTCCCGCAGGGCCGGTTTTTTCTGGGCAAGCAGGTCGATCCCGTCAAACACGATCCTTCCGGCACTTGGTTCCGTGAGCCGGAGCGCCATCCTCCCGATCGTCGACTTCCCGCTGCCGCTCTCCCCGACAAGGCCGAGCGTATCGCCCTTCCGGATGGAGAACGAAACGTCCCGTACCGCGTACGTCTGTTTCTGTTTAAAGAAGCCTGACGTATAATACTTCGAGACCGAGCAGAGTTCAATCATACCGGAAACACCTGACCCGACGGCCCCGGCCGGTCTCTTTCAGATGGGGATGCAGAGACCTGCACGTATCCATAGCACAGGAGCATCGCGGACAGAACCGGCAGCCGGACGGGACCTGCCCGGGAGCCGGGCTCAGGCCGGGAATGGGGTGGAACCCTGCTGACGGTGAAGATGCAAGGAGCCCCTGCGTGTACGGATGCCGGGGATGCGAGAATACCTCTGAAGTGGGGCCGCACTCAAGGATCTCTCCGGCATACATTACGGCAGTCCGGGATGCCAGGGTAAAAGCTGTCCCCAGGTCGTGGGTGATCAAGAGGAGTGTCCGCCCCTGCATAGCCTTCTTTAAGAGCCGGAGGATCTGGACTTTCACCAGTGCATCCAGCCCGGTGGTTGGCTCATCGGCAATTATAATATCCGGATTACATGCAAGTGCCATGGCAACCAGGATGCGCTCCCTCATACCCCCGGAGAACTGGTGGGGAAATTTTTGCACACTCTCTTCCGGCTGCTCGATCCCGAGTTCCGCGAGCAGCCGGATAACCTCATGGCGTAGATCATCTCCCCTGTATTGAGTATGGAGGGAGAGCGATTCTGCGATCTGGTCGCCTATCCTGACGACCGGGTTGAGCGAAGATACAGAATTCTGGGATATCAGGGCGATCCCTCTCCCGCGTATCTGCTGCATCTCCCGTTCAGCCACCTGCAGGAGATCGGAACCGGCGTACCGAATCGCTCCGGTGATCCGTGCATTGGGCGGCAGGAGGCGCATCACCGACATGCCGAGTACGGTTTTGCCGCACCCGGACTCCCCGATGAGGGCAATATGGTCGCCTGCTGCCACCTCAAAATCGATCCTGTCGAGCACCGGTACTGTAGCACCTGCGGTTTCGAACTGGACGGAAAGGTTGTTGATCGTGAGCAGGCTCATATGCGGTTTACCCCGACCCTTGGATTGAAGATCTCTTCAAGGCTGTACCCGGCGAGGGCTAGGGCGAGGGAGATGCCGACAACCGCGATGCCCGGCGGGAGGATCCACCACCAGAGCCCCAGAGAGAGTGCGCCGTACGCGTAGGCGTTCTGGATCATCGAACCCCAGTCAACCGTCATCGTGTCCCAGAGCCCGATGAAACTCAGTCCCACACCCATGACGAGATAGTGCTGAGAGGATGAGACAAACTTCGTTGTTACGATCGGCATCAGGTTCGGGAGGATATGGCGGGATATGATATGGAAATCCGAAGCGCCGATGGATTTTGCCCCCTCAACAAACGGCGTCTGCGATAGAGAGAGTGCCGGAGCCCGGATAAGACGGATCCCGTGGATGCTCCCGAGGACACCCATAAGAATACTGACCTGGATAACCCCGGGATTAAAGAATGCCGTCAGCACGATAAGGAGGGGGAAGGTGGGAATGGGCATCATGACATCGAGAATCCTGCAGACCACCTCATCAACTCTCCCCCCATAATAACCGAGAACGGTTCCGGCCCAGGTACTGATCGCCACTGACAGCAATGCTGATCCAAACCCGAATACCAAAGTGATCTGCGCCCCGTAAACCAGCTGGCTGAAAATGTCCTGTCCTACCTGATTTGTCCCGAACAGATGCCCGTTGCCCGGGGGCTGGAGTGGGGCCCCGGTGATCTCCGAGGCGGTATAGGGTGCAATGAATGGAGCACATGCGGCAATCGCGAAGTACATGCAGAGGATCGCCACGCTCAACAGGAGAAGAATATTCCTAGTCATGGCCACCCATCCGGATCCGCGGGTCGAGGTACGATGCAAGGATGTCGGCTGTCAGCATGGCCCCGATCGTCATGAGAGCATCCAACAGGAAGATCCCTTCGAGCAGCGGCAGGTCCCGTATACTGAGCGCTTCGGTTGTCAGAAGCCCGATGCCCGGCCAGGAAAAGACAGTCTCGATGAAGACATTGCCCATGATAATGCCGGCGATCTGGAATGTCGTCATTGTCGCCATTGGAAGAAGTGCATTTTTCAGCGCATGGCGCCAGAGAACGGCACGTTCGTCAAGCCCCTTTGCCCGGGCTGTCGTGATATAGTCCTCACCGATTACCGCGATCATCGAATTGCGCATCACGTAGTAGTTCCCGGCCGCGATGAACGACGCCATAAGGCCTATCGGGAGAATTGCGTGGTACAGCACATCCCAGGGATCCATCCCTGAGGTCAGGACACTGATGCTCGTGAACCCCCCGAGCGGGAACCACTGGAGGTAAAAAGCGAAGATCCATACCGCCATGATCGCCCACCAGAATTCCGGAATTGCCCGGAAGACAATCATGATGTTGAACAGCGCGAGATCTTTCTTTCCCCCGGATTTCCAGCCGGACCATGCCCCGAGTACGGTCCCGATGAGGATACCGGTAACCGTAGCGGGGAGCAGGATGACAAGCGACCAGGAGAGCTTTTCCATGATCATGGGAAAAACCGGCAGGCCGTACTGGTACGAATACCCCCAGTTGCCCTGCAGGATGTTGAGAATATAGATCATGTATTGTTCCGGCAGCGGGCGATCCAGCCCATACTGCTGGTAGAACTGTTCCACAGCCTCTTTTGGAAGTGTGTTCGACAGGGAAAGAAGGTAATTGGTGATGTAATCACCGGGCATCAGGTGCAGGATGAAAAAGGTGATCGTGACGCAGACGAAGAACGCCGCGCCGCTGTACCCGATCCTCCTAAGGAGATACTGCCCGTCAATCATGGAGGAGTCCCGGTGAGAACACCCGGTCAACGGACAGGGATGAGATTTGTCAGCACTCGTGGATCTGTTACACTGTAATAACCGGGCCCGAGATCCCAGCCGGTGAAACGGTCAGACCGGTAGGCAACAATGGTATCGGAAGTGCAGACTGGTACAGTCGGGATGTCCCGGGAAAGGATATCCTGGAGCTGATATGCCTTCTTCAGAATTTCCTGCTGATCTGTGGTATCATGAATTTCATCCAGCAGTGCATTGTATTCCGGGTTGTTATAGTTGTAATAATTCGTCTCCTGGAGTGGCGTGACGGCAAAATTCGAGAGCGCATCAGCATCGTCATGGAGGGTCACGGGGAACGAGTCAATGAAGACCGCATTGGCGTTAACAGCCTTCCGGTACTGTTTTTTGTCATCATAGGTGACCGTGCTCATACTGATACCAAGCTTACCCCAGTCATTTTTCAGGACCGAGAGGATCTTGTCAGTCCCGCCGGTCTGGGCCATAGTGTTGGTCGGGATTGTCAGGGTGATTGCTTTTCCATCAGGTCCGAGAAGATTCCCTCTCTTATCCCAGGTGAACCCGGCGTCCGATAAGATCTTCTTTGCTTCGGCCAGATCATAGTTATACATCCCCACGTCAGCCGGATTGACATAAATTCCGGCAAGGCTTGGGATCAGGAACGTTGTCTCTGTGGGACGACCGGTGCCAAAGAGCGAACTGATCGTGTTGCGGTCCACGGCATGGCTCATCGCTTTTCTGAACGCAGGGATGTTGGACGGATACTGCGCAAGGTTGAAAGCGACTTCGTATGCACCTGTATCGTTTATTGAGTACAGCGCGATATTCTTCTCACCCTTCAGGCTTTGTGCCACTGCAGGGGAGATATCGGACACGACATCGATCTCTCCGTTCTTCAGTGCCAGCACCTGGCTGTCCGGGTTGGTGATCACCTTGAGGACAACGCCGCTGACCTGTGCCTTTTTGCCATAGTAGGCATCGTTCTTCAGGACACGGGTGTAACCGGCAGTATTCTGATCAAAGATGAACGGACCCGTTCCGATAAACTTCGTATCCTCATAATGCTGCGGGTCAGTGATATTCTGCCAGATATGCCGGGGAGAAATAGTGATCCCCGGCTGGCGTGAAATCTGGTCAAGGAACGCGGAATATGAAGTCTTCAGCGTGAAAACGGCCGTGTGGTCATCTGGACAATCGACAGATTGCACATCATGGAGTACATATGCCAGCGTAACATTGTTGGCTTTCAGGTAATCATTCGTGAACTTCACATCGGAGCAGGTGAATGGGACGCCATCGTTCCAGAAGGCATCCTTCGCAAGGTGGAATGTCCAGGTTTTCGCATCGGCAGATACTTCCCAGCTCTCCGCAAGGGCGGGATCGAACGTACCATTGAGATCCTTTATGACCAGGCCCTGGTAAATCCCTGGAGGTACGCCGCCTTTCTGCATACTGCTCGAATAGGTAACCGATGAGGGCGAGCTGACAGGGATAATGACTTCAGTTACAGAGAGCTGCGGGTTCCCGGTTACATTCTTGTTGGCAGTCATCGCGGATCCTGTACCCCATGCAGCAACGCAGAGTGCTGTGATTGCAAGGAGGCAGAAGCCCCCAATGATGATCAGTTTTTTCTTCTCGCCCGGGTTGATATTCATCGTATTTCTCCCTTGAAAATTGGGTTCAGGTTTAACCATATCCAATGATTCAGGGTGTTATTTAACTATTTTTGTTTAATTTTTAAAAAAATTAACCAAATTCCTAAAACTTACATGGTCCAACAGACTGCCCGATCACGATAACTATGGGCTCACAAAAGGATGTCATGACAACCTTCGCTGAGCGGGACATCCGCCAGCAGTTCTCCGAATTCGACGGGTGGAATGTAGCGCCGATCAATGGCATGCAATCGTCTGTTGCACTGTTCCGGGACTCCCGCAACCGATCGTATCACGAAGAAGTGGCTTTCATTGCCGTATCGTTCGATCAGATCCCGGAAAATGAGTGCATAACCGCGCTTGACGCTCTTCCCTCCAGCCGCGGGTCAAGGGTGAAAATGGTCCTTCTCACGCCCCAGGCTAGCGATATCTCGCTCGTCCCTCCGCATGTACAGATCCTGCAAAGACTACCCCGCATCTCGTGGAGCGCCGGACCGGCCTCCGCGCACTCCAGTTCGGAGCAGGAACACCACCAGCCGGAAAGTCCGGAAAAATACCGAGGATGAGCTGCGTGAACGAGACCCGGAAATCCCGTACTGGAAACTTGAAGCGGCTCACCGCGATCTTGTCTGTTCCATCATGGAACTAAGGGACCGGATGAACGAGGTACTGCCCGCACGAAGCACTTGATGGCAAGACTCCAGCTGAAGCCTGCGGGATCGTAGTCGAGGGAGAAAACAAGTGGATGACCCTGATCCAGAACGCAGCACAGGCAAAATAACTCTTTTTAATCCAGTCCGTTTTCCAGCACTCGGTCTACCAGTTTTTCAAAATCGGCATCTTCAACGTGGAAAGAATCAATCCCGCTTCCGGCGGTTCTCTTGGTTTCCGGGAGCATGGCAAATAATGTGTACATCAGTTGCCCGAACCGCATGTCCGGATACTGTTGCCACAGCGCATTCATCTTTTCAAGGATAGTCGCGATTCTTGCTGGATCTCTCATCAGGTTTGGATGGGATTTGAAAGATGAAAAATGAAAGTATCCCACGCCAGTTAACACTCTTTTGGATCTCACGAGGAGTTAACAGAACCTATCAGCGTTCTTCGAGTTCAGGTTTGTGGAAAAATTATCTCTTCAATTTGGACTTATTTTTCGGAACCGACTGGTCATCAGACCAGGAGGTCGAGAAGATTTCTCCAGAAATCTTCGAACACGGAGCCCATTTTGAAAAACCGACTGGTCTTCAGACCAGGAGGTCGAGAAGAACGCGTCGGCGTTCTTCGAGTTCAGGTTTGTGGAAAAATTATCTCTTCAATTTGGACTTATTTTTCGGAACCGACTGGTCATCAGACCAGGAGGTCGAGAAGATTTCTCCAGAAATCTTCGAACACGGAGCCCATTTTGAAAAACCGACTGGTCATCAGACCAGGAGGTCGAGAAGAACGCGTCGGCGTTCTTCGAGTTCAGGTTTGTGGAAAAATTATCTCTTCAATTTGGGTTTATTTTTCGGATCGGAGGCCATTTTGGAAAACGGATTTTGTACAAATCGCTTTTTTTGCCGAATTACAGGGTACAGTTTTGAAAAAACGGTTAAATTAACGTTATTTTATGTATCTGGAGGTCATTTCAGGCTCCAAAAATAGCTTAATTGGTGCCTTTTAGTTCGAAAAAAGGGGGATAATCCGGACATGAGCCCGGCCGGAGTGTCCGGGAGGGGCTCTGATCCGGGACCGGGATCACAATACCCGGTAATACGCCCCGTCCGCACAGGCTTTGCACACGGCTTTACCGTCCCGCACAACCTCGCGGCCGTCCATGACCCGCTCGCCGCATCTCGTTCAGACCGTCTTGTGCTTCGGCATCCCCGGGATATCGTTCTCGGGAATGTCAATGGAGACACGTTGGATCCTCAGGATCTCGTCCTCGGGAACCGTGCCCAGGTGCTCCAGCATCTCCTTTGGGTCCATCTGGTCGTGCTTTGCCCGGTTCTTCTCGTCAACGGCAATCCGCACGGCCTGGCCGGACTTCAGGTCGACAAACGTTGCCGCAAACTTCCCGTAGTCCCGGAACTTGAGGCTCCGGTGGCCGAGTGAACACCCGGTAATCGCCTGCACAGCATCGGCACCGCACCGGTCGATCTCCATGTACACAATGAGGTCCCGGTGGTGTTCGTGGGGATTCATGGCCAGTTCCCGGAGGCCGGCAATTGTCAGCCGGGTCCCCAGCACGATCCCGGCGCAGACATGGCCGTGGAATTCCCGTGCCTTTGCAAACAGAATATCATAATCGCTCATTGTTACATCCCCAATCCGTTGTCCGGCAAGAATAATGGGTTTTTCCGGTAGTGCCCGGTGCAGGCAAAAAACCTGCAAGGTAATTAATTGTATTTTACATCATAATAAAATCAATCAAATTCCCAAAACTTATATTGGCAAACGCACAACCGGATCCTGATCACTATGGGCTCAAAAGATGTCATGACAACCTTTGCCGAGCGGGACATCCGCCAGTATTTTTCCGAATTCGACGGATGGAATTGTGCACCGATCACCGGAGTGCAGTCACCGGCTGGCCTGTACCGGGCATCCCGCAACCGATCGTATCACGATGAAGTGGCCTTCATTGCCGTATCGTTCGATCAGATCCCGGAAAATGAGTGCATAACCGCGCTCGACGCCCTTCCCTCAAGCCGGGGATCGCGGGTGAAGAAATTCCTGCTCACGCCGCAGGCTACCGACACCTCGTTTGTCCCGCCTCATGTGCAGGTCCTCCTGATGCAGGCGTTCGCGTTTGCCGAGGGGGACCTGGTCTGGGTCACGAAGAAGAAGAATTCCCGGCAGTATACCTGTGAACCTGCAACACCGGCACCTGAACCGGTTACCACTCCCGCGACTCCGACATCATAATCCCGGAATTCGGCAATGATCACGCGTCAGCATCTTCTGCTCGTACTGTTGTGCAGCGTTATCCTCAGCAGCGCCATTATGGATTATGATCCGCTCCTTGCATTCCTGCTTGCCATCGGTGCGTGTCTCGGTGCCATCATTCCGGATATCCAGATGAAACGGCCGAAGAACAATCCGCTCCGGACGAGTGCATGGGTGGTTGCCCAGGTTGGCCGGCGGATCTGCACACCGATCATGTGCATGTTTTATCGCAGGATCTTCAGGATTGATTGTAATCCTGGCGACAAATGGCTGACCCATTCCCTTCCCGGGTTAATCCTGAACTTCGGTATTCTTTCAGCAATCGCGTCTGTCCCGGTATTTGTATTCGGGGATGAGATTTCCGTGATACTTGTCATGGGGTTCCTTGCCGGACTGCTGTTCGGGATGATTCTCCACCTTGCAGAGGACTGCTGCTGCCGCAAGGGAATCGCACTCTTCCATCCCTTCAATGATACCCGGATTTACGGCTCAATCCGGCCCTGTGATGTTATCGACCGCCGGATTACCGGGTTCTACGTGTACCACGCCACGGTCCTCTTCTTTTTCCTGCTCATCCAGTCGGCGGTCCATGTCTCGTTTTTTGAGATGATCGCGTTTGGTATCTTCTCTATCAGTCTCTGCGTAGTATCTATGATATGGCAGTCGGAGGTGAGGGTTGAGATTCCGGATAGCCGGATCGCTGACAGCCAGGAGGTCATCGCAACATGAATGCCGGTTGCCAGCAACAGGATCCTGAAAACCAGAAAAAGGCCGAATATTACAATACCCTGGCGCAGACCGTCTTCTTTCCCGCGTACCCGGTCATCGCCAACCAGATCCTTGAACGCTCCGGTATTGATCACGGCTTCTGCCTCGACATCGGGAGCGGCCCGGCACATCTCGCCATTGCCCTTGCCACCCTCTCGAACCTGAAGGTCTGCGCAATGGACAATTCCTCCCCGATGTGCAGCATTGCCGGGGAGAACATCCGGAAGTACCACCTGGAGCAGCGCGTGCGGGCCATTTTCGGTAATGTGGACGCGATCCCGTTGAACTCCGGGTCCATGGACCTCGTGGTCAGCAGGGGAACGGTCCCCTACTGGAACAGCCTCTCCCGTGGCTTTTCGGAATGCCTCCGGGTGCTCCGGCCCGGGGGGGCCGCGTGCATCGGCAACGGGTTTGGCAGTGCCCGGATCCGCGATGAGATTCTTACCACCATGCGGGAGCGTGATCCGGCGTGGGAGGGTAAGTGGGAGGAACGATCCCGCCAGTACTATGCTGCACGGTTCCGGCCGGCCCTTGAGAGTGCAGGGATCCGGGAGTACGACCTGGTTGACGATGAATCCGGGTTCTGGGTCCTGTTCAGGAAACCAATGCAATGACCCCCATCGTTAATCCTTTCATCCCCCCCGCGATATGATCCCTCATGGATCCGGTCCGGGAACGGCTGCGGGAAGTCCTGGTGAAAAACGGGGATCGTGAATACACCCTCACGCTCGACCGCGAGGACTTCTCGGCCCTCTATCCCCGCATGGTCCGGTATGTCCTCGCAGTCTCGGCCGGAACGAACCGGCTTGCAATCTTCCGGACCAACACCTTCGAGTACTCCCCGCTCTCGCCGCTCACGGCTGAATCGGTGGCGCTGGAAAAGGCCGGCGAATGGGCAAATGAACTCAAAACAGACCCGGCCCGCATTCTCCATGATTTCCCGGACAGAAAGCCAAAGCCGGCGAAACGACCGGCCGCAGATCTCGTGATCCTGCAGGGCAGCCCGCGTCCGGACGGCAACTGTGCAATCCTCTCCGGCTGGGCATCGGAGGCGGCTCGGAAGGCCGGCCGGACGGTGGAAGTGATCTACCCGCACGACCTCGACATCCACTGCTGCATCGGCTGCTACCAGTGCTACAATACCGGTACCTGCGTGTTTGGCGATGACATGACCGGGATCATCGATGCGGTGAGGAGGGCCCGGCTCATCATTGTCTGTTCTCCGGTTTATACCAACACCGTCACGGCCGGTCTCAAGCTTGTGATCGACCGGATGCAGGCCTATCACGCAGAACGGACGCTATCCGGGGGCAGGAGCGACCAGCAGGGGCTCCTCTTCTCGGTCGCCGGCCGGAAGGGTGGGGATAATTTTGTCTGCATAACAAAGGTCACAAAGGCATTTTTCCAGAACTGCGGGATCGAACCTGCGGGCGAAGTACTGATCGACAGCGTGGACGCGGTGAAGGATATCCGGGAGATTAAAGGGAAGAAGGAACTGGTGTACGAATTGGTACACCGGCTTCTCTCTTGAAGGCAGGTTTGGCCGGCAGGAAAACAAAGAGTAATACAGGGAAAAGACGAGATTATCCGGGATGAAATCGGGAAAAGATGGTGATAGTGCGGACATACGAGACCGTTACAAGCCTGTTTCCCGGTATATTGCCATCACCCTCCTGATCCTTGCCGCTTGCATTATCTGCGCCGGCTGCCTCTCAGAAAATTCATCCATTGCCGCTGCATCCGGCATCGGCTCGGGACAACCAGACTCTTCAGGTCTGTATCTCTACCAGAATGTTGTCAATACTTCAGGAGGCCGGGAATCATACGACAACAGCTCTGCATCTTTTATCGGGCAGCGTGCAGCAGCAATCCGGGACGCGATCGATGTCAACAACCCGGCAACACGCGACTATGCCGTCTCGATCATCCCCCGGGCACACGGGGGAACCTTCAACCTTGCCCAGGTCTGCGATGTCTGGGAGAACGTGTACCGCACCTGGACCTATGTTGACGATCCACGGGGAAGTGAGTACTTCTCTCCTGCAAGCCGTACGATCGCGCTCGGACTCAAAGGCGACTGCGATGACTTTGCGATCGCTGTCGCCGCCATGATCGAATCGGTCGGGGGAAGCGCCCGTATCGTGACAGCACAGAACAGTACGTCCGGGCATGCCTACCCGGAACTCTATATCGGGAACAGCAGCGCGAAGTTTGAGGAAGCGGCTGCATATATCCGGCAACGCTACCATGTGACTGACGTGGGCTGCCACATTACCCGGGGTGAAGATGGTAACCGCTACTGGCTCAACCTTGACTGGTGGAGCCGCCATCCCGGGGGCAGGTTTTTTGCCGATGACGGGGAGCGGATTGCATATTACCCGGACGGCCGCTGGGAAATGGTAGAGAGTGCAGCAGATCATGTTCCGGAACCGGCAAAACAAGGAAGCTGAGGGAGGGGGCAAATTGCGCGTTCCGGTATTTTCCGTTCATCCGGCCCGGAGTCCGTCTTCTCGTACGAAAAAACTCTCCTGCAAAATATTGGTTTCGATATTCAAACCGGAAAAATAAGCATTTTGGCGTTCGCCGGATGTCAACCGGATGAAAATTCCAAAGAGGGATGTTAACTACTTCCAAAATCCCGATCACGTGATTAATTTCTTCCAGTTTACCGTCTGTAAAAATCCCAATCTTTAATTACTGTTTTCTTCCAACCTCTGAATTAGCAAATTTGATCAAAAGAATTTGTGTGAAAATTTGTGTGTGATGTGCATGGCTTTTGCAGTACATGTAAACATGGAACGGTGCTCCGGGTGCAACAACTGCGTTGTTGCGTGCCCGGTCAATGCACTCGAGCTTTTTACGCTCGACCCTGTCACCAAGGAAAAGATCTACCAGGTGCAGGACGGTGTGGCGGTAAGTATTGATTTCAAGGCTGAACTCTGTGCAGGATGCGGGGTATGCGTTGAAGCGTGCCCGATGGGAGTTATCAGCCTCTCCGGGAAGGGCTCAGCCGAGCTCCCGGCCAAGGTCTGAAGAGAGGAGATCTGAATGGCAGAGAAGAAGATTACCCTCAACATGATCACGTGCCGGACGATCCAGCAGGGCGTTGGCATGGAAGCAGGCAAGACATCGCAGAAATATTTCGATGCCTGCACGGTTATGCATATGCACCCCGACGACATGAAACGCCTCGGGCTCTGGAAGAATACGAATGTCAGGGTCACAAGCTCCGTTGGCAGCGTTATTGTAAAAGCTGTCGAGACCCGCGAAGACCTTGTCCCGGGCCTTGCCCACATCCCGATGGGACCCTGGGCGAACCGGATCGTCCCGGCCTATACCTTCTCAACCGGCGAACCGTGCTTCAAGGGATTCCCGGTGGATGTTGAGATCGCAGCAAACGAACGCATCATGGGCGCAGTCGAAGTCCTGCAGGACGCCTGCGGCCTTATCAGGAAGTGATGGGCAATGCCAAAAGAAGTTACAGATGTTATCTGCCCGTTCTGCGGTACCCTGTGTGATGACCTCATTATCACGGTATCCGACGACAACAAGACCATCCTTGGTGTCAAGAACGCATGCGCCATCGGCGCCGAGAAGTTCAACCACCAGAGGCTCCCGGGCCGGGTCAAGCGCCCCCGCATGAGGCAGGCCGACGGGACCTACAAAGAGATCACTTACGATGAGGCCATCGACTGGACCGCAAAGATGCTCGTCAAGTCAAGAAAGACCCTGATGTACGGCTGGGCATCGACAAGCTGCCAGGCCATGTCCATCGGCCACGAGATTGCCGAGAAGGTCGGCGGCATTGTCGACAACTGTGCAACGGTCTGCCACGGCTCCTCGCTCATTGCAATCGAGGATGTCGGTGTCCCGAGCTGTACGCTCGGTGAGATCAAGAACCGTGCCGACTGTGTCATCTTCTGGGGCTGCAACCCGGCTCACGCCCACCCCCGCCACATGTCCCGGTACTCGATCTTCCCCCGCGGATTCTTCACCGTCAAGGGCCACAAGGGCCGGAAGATCTATGCCGTTGACTGCCGGTACACGGACACTGCAAAGTGCGCCGATGAATTCATCCAGGTCCAGCAGGGATTCGACTACGAGCTCCTGAATGCATTCAGGACCGCAGTGCGTGGCGATGCGCTCCCCGACACCGTTGGTGGCGTCCCGAAGGAGAAGATCTACGAAATTGCAGAAGCCTTCAAGACCGCACGGTTCGGTATCATCTTCTTCGGCATGGGCCTTACCCACACGATGGGCAGGAACCACAACATCGATATCGCCATCAACCTGACCCGTGACATGAACGAGTACACGAAATTCGCGATCATGGCCATGCGTGGCCACTGGAACGTTACCGGTTCCGGTCAGGTCCTCGGCTGGCAGTACGGGTTCCCGTATGCGGTCGACCTCTCGCGGAGAGACCAGGCACGCCACCAGACCGGAGAGACGACCTCTGTCGATCTCCTCAACCGCAGCGAAGTCGAGGCCTGCTTCTACATTGCAACCGACCCCGGTGCACACTTCCCGGTCGATGCAATGATCAGCAGCTCAAGGAAGCCCACGGTCACCATCGACCCGCACATCAACTGCACGACCGAGATCTCGGATATCCACATCCCGGTCGCCATGGTCGGTGTCGAGACCGGCGGCTGCGCCTATCGTATGGACAACGTCCCGATCGAGACCAGGAAGGTCGTCGAGCCGCCCGAGGGCATGCTCACGGACGAGGAACTCTTAACCAAGATCAACAAGCGTGTTGACGAACTCATGGCCAAGGGAGGTGCGTAAATGTCTGAGTACATCATCAAGAACGGACACGTCTTCGATGCAACCCAGGGCATCAAGGGTGACAAGAAGGATATCTGCGTCAAGGACGGCAAGATTGTCGACAAGGTCGGCTCCTCTGCCAAGGTCATCGACGCCAAGGACAAGACCGTCATGGCAGGTGCCCTCGAGGTCCACGCCCACGTGGCAGGCCCCAAGGTCAACGCCGGCCGCTGGTACCGCCCTGAAGACAAGCATTTCGACTCCCACAAGAAGCCCGGTATCACCCGTATCGAGGGTGGCAAGTCCATCCCGACCGTCTTCAAGACCGGGTACGAGTATGCCCGGCTCGGCTTCACCTTCGCGATGGAAGCAGCCATGCCCCCGCTCTATGCACGGCATGTCCACGAGGAGATCCACGACACCCCGATCATTGACGAAGCCGCACTCCCGGTCTTCGGCAACAACTGGTTCGTCATGGAGTACATCAAGAACAACGAGATCGAGAACACCGCAGCCTACATCGCGTGGATCCTCCGCCAGACCAAGGGATACGGTATCAAGTGCGTCAACCCCGGCGGCACGGAAGCCTGGGCATGGGGACTGAACTGTCTCACCATCCACGACCAGGTCCCGTACTTCGAGATCACCCCGGCAGAGATCATCACCGGCCTGATCAAGGCAAACGAGTACCTCGGCCTCCCGCACTCGTTCCACATCCACCAGAACGACCTCGGCAACCCCGGCAACTACAAGACAACCATCGACTCCCTCAAGCTAGCCGAAGGCATCAAGGCAACCAACAACTTCGGCCGCGAGCAGGTCATGCACTCCACGCACCTCCAGTTCCACGCCTACAAGGGCACCAACTGGGGCGACTTCGAGTCCGGCGCCAAGGAGGTCATGGACTACGTCAACAAGCAGAAGAACCTCACCATCGATACCGGTAACGTCACCCTCGACGAGACCACCACGATGACCGCCGACGGCCCGTTCGAGCACCACCTCCACGGCCTCAACCACTTAAAGTGGTTCAACGTGGACGTAGAGCTCGAGACCGCAGCAGGTATCGTCCCGTTCATCTACGACCCGAACAACGCAGTCTTCGCCAGCCAGTGGGCAGTCGGTCTTGAGATCGCCCTCTATGCAAAGGACCCGATGCGCTGCTTCATCACCACCGACCACCCGAACGCCGGCCCGTTCACCCGCTACCCGCGTGTCTACTCCTGGCTGATGAGTAAGAAGGTCCGTGACGAACGCCTCAACACCTTCAAGAAGGCAGACAAGGTCATCGCTGCAACCAACCTTGCCAACATCGACCGCGAGATCACGCTCTACGAGCTCTCGCAGATGACCCGTGCCGGTCCCGCAAAGTGCCTCGGCCTGTCCAAGGACTACGGCGGCCTGAAGCCCGGCATGAACGCCGACATTGCGATCTACAACATCAACCCGGACAAGTTCCCGTCCAGCGGGGCAGAGATCGAGAAGGCATTCGCAAACGTTGCCTACCTCTTCAAGGACGGCAAGATCTGTGTCGAGGGCGGCAAGGTTGTCGACATGGGCAAGAAGAACACCTTCTGGGTCGACGCAAAGGTCCCGGAGAACAAACAGGTCATGCACGACATCCGCGAGAAGTTCCTCCGCTACTACAGCGTCAACGAGGCCAACTACCCGGTCCCCGAGAGCTATGCACCGCACCAGCACATCATCAGCGTGGATGCAACAACCAAGGCGTGAGGTGAAAAGAGATGAATACGGTTACACTTACAGTAAAAAAGCAGCCGGAACTTTACCTTGAATGCGAGAACGCCAATCCCGACGCATTTGCCGGCAAGAAGGCTGCCGATATCGCAAAGCTCGGCGCATACCAGGGCAAGGAGATCTCCACGCTTGGCGACTTCTTCACCATCACGGGCGAGGCAGGAGCAACCGCAGCCGACACGAAGATCATCGTCAACGGCGACTGCACCAAGATGAAATACCTCGGCGCCAAGATGACCGCAGGCGAGATGATTGTCAACTCGGCCTGCGATATGTACACGGGAAGCTGGATGAAGGGCGGAAAGCTCACCGTCAACGGTGACGTCCACTCCTTCTGCGGCCTTGCAATGGCGGGCGGCGAGTTCACCATCAACGGCAATGCCGGCAACTACCTCGGCGCTGCCTACCGTGGCGACTGGAGAGGCATGTCGGGCGGCGTCCTCCGCGTGAAGGGGAATGCCGGATCGGATGTGGCAAGCTTCATGATCGGCGGCACGCTGATCGTTGAAGGCGATGTCGACATCCACCTCGGCACCCACATGGAGGGCGGCACGATCATCCTCAAGGGCAATGCCAACCGCCGTGTCGGCGGCCAGTTGGTCAAGGGCGAGATCTATGTCTTTGGCAAGATCAACGTCATGATGCCCGGGTACAAGCCGGTCGGCGAGAAGGAGATGGAAGTTGACGGCACCAAGGCTATGTTCACCGACTTCATCGGTGACCTCGGCGAGCGCCACCCCAAGCGGAAGGGCGAGGTCGTCTGGGGCCACATCTACATGAAGAACTGATTCAAAAGCGAATCACACACGCACGTGAGGGGAATGGCCCCTCACTTTTTTTAGGATTTTTGAGAATTTTCTTTTAGAGATCTCGCGATCCATTCAGGAAACGGATCATCCTTTCCTTGCAGTTATGATGCAAAATCCCTTCCGATTATGCACCATGGCAACTTCCGAACACCCGGCTTCTGTTAGCGCAGCAGTCACCGCATCAGCCGTCAGGAACCTTGCATGATGGAGGAACCGGCCTTTCGGTTCCCGTGCCCGTTCCCTTACCGCAATTTCTCCGTCTTTTTCCAGAAAAGCGACGATGATAATCCCTGATGGACGGAGCACGCGGAAGGCTTCGTGAAATGACAGGCCGATATCCTCCACATAACAGATCACCGTCATCATCAGGACATAGTCGAATGTGCCGTCATGATAGGGCAGGCATTCCCCGAGGCCCTGTACCGTTTCCACACCCCGCTGCCGGGCCATGGCGAGAAGGGCCGGGGAGGGATCGAGGCCATGAGGGATGCCAAGGGGCCCGGCAAACCTCCCGGAGCCAACCCCTACTTCAAGGGCCCTGCCTCCTGTCGGGATGGCCCGGCGGAGGAGTGCCAGCTGGGCAGCGTAGGTTGCCTTGTGGGTATCGAACCAGGCGTCATATTCCGGGGCATACCGATCGAACACGGAATCTCCCGTTTTCATAAAAAAAGAGCACCTCACCGGGGCAGCCGGACCTTCATCATCTCCTGGATCGAATCGGTGATCTCCCGCATCTTCCGGGTACCGTTATCTCCCTGTTTTGCGTAGAAGAGGAGCAGGTGGAAGTAATCCGAGGTCAGGTCGAAGAACTCCTTCCGGTACCGGACCTCTACGCTTGAATCCCCGACAAATCCCTTGATGGAGAGGAAATGCTCCTGCTCAAAGGAGAAGTACGGCCGTTTCATGTGAGGGTACTCCTTCACGGTTCCGAACGACCTGAGAAATGCAAGGAATTCCGGTGTTAACGGGGATTCGAGGAGGAACTCCCGCATCTGCGAACCGTCCGTGCAGACCTTGTTCTGGAGCGACTTAACGATTCGCACCCTTTGCCACCTCCCGCACGGCCTCTCCGGCAACCCTGCACTCATCCGGTGTGTTGAGGTACGAGAAGCTGACGCGGATGCACCCTTTTCCCCCATCGATCCGGTCGTGCACGAGCGGGGCGCAGTGGAGGCCGGTCCGGCAGATAATGTTGTACGCCTTTGCGAGGATATACCCGGCCTCATCATTGTCGAGGCTCCTGATATTGAAGGAGACAACCGGGAGGTCAGGAGTGGGAGTATAGAGAATAATGTTTGGATCGTTTGCTATCTCCCGGATGAAGAGCGTGGCAAGGTCCCTGCCCTTCTTCGTGATCCTGTCCTGTCCTTCGCGCTCGATGAACCGGGTGCCGGCAAGGAGCGAGGCTATCCCGGGATAATTGTGCGTGCCGGTCTCGAACTTCTGCGGCATCTCCTTCGGCTGGGCGAGAGAACGCGAGTCTGTGCCGGTCCCGCCCTGTCGCAGGGGAACGACTGCCTCCGGATCATCGACATAAAAGCCGCCGATACCAGGAATACCGAAGAGTGCCTTATGGCCCGTGAAGACAAATGCCCCACCGGAGATTGAGGACAGGTTGATCGGGACCTGCCCCGCAGTCTGGGCCCCGTCAATAATCAGGAAAATGTCGCTGTCCGCACAATAATCGGCCACTGCCTGCACATCCTGCAGGGTTCCGAGCACATTGCTTCCATGCGTCATCACCATAAGGCGGGTATCCGGGCGGACTGCTTTTTTAACTTCCCGAAGCAGGACATACCCGTCATCCGAGGGCACGGTCGTGAGCGAGAGCCTCTCCTCTCCGGCCAGAGTGTTCAGCGGGCGGAGGACGGAATTGTGCTCCAGGTCGGTCGTGATGGTGTGAAAGGGTGCTTTCTGGCTCTTTACAAACCCGTGGATGAGCAGGTTGAGGGAGTCCGTGGCATTCTGCGTGAAGATGAAATGGTCCGGGTTTTCCGCATGGAAGAACCTGGCCAGAGCTTCCTGTGCCTCGGACGGGTAATCGATCGCAGAACCGGCAGTTGAACGACCGGCCTCGAAGAACGGTGACTTCAGGCACCGGGCAACCTCATCCAGTACCTCCGGTGGTTTCGGCCACGTGGTTGCTGCATTGTTGAGGTAGATGAGCGGGGGATCGCCCGGGTCGTTTCCCATTGCTGTAGTGTGGGAGGTTGTCCCTCATGGTTCTTTTGACACGTATCGTGACTGTTCGGGAAAACTATCAGCAACAGCTGTGTAAAACTAAAAATAATGGCATTACCGTATCTGCCGGATTGGTAAGCCGTATTGAAAAACAGGATTATTTCTTCTTCTTGTGCTCTTCGTCAACAGGCTTCATATAGACAATTTCTGCCTTGACGTCCTTTGCGATCTGCTCGATCTCGAACTTCCGGAAATGGGTTGCCGCAATCTGGATCTCGCCACCGGTTACCGCAACGATCCGGTACTTGGGGGATTCGACGCCCTCGCCTACTTTCTGGCGCTCACGGACATAGATTTTCATGATGTACCTCCTGCCAAACCCCGGCACGTTCTCCCAGTGATGAGGAGATGACCGGATTTAACTCTGATATACCAACTGGTTTAAAAGGACTTATACCTTTCCATCACGGTACTGGCAATAGTGTGTCGTCATGAAAAAACGGTTCGAGCTATCGAGCGGACTGCAGGGCGAGACTCTGGTCCGGAAAGGAATGAAACGGAAACGGTCCATGAGCGAACAGATCCGTATCGCACCCGATATCAACGTGATCAAGATAGGGGGACATGGTGCGATCGATTACGGCCGCGAGGTGATGCACCCGCTCTGCGAAGAGATCGGCCGGCTCTCGAAGAAACACCAGCTGCTGGTTGTCACGGGTTGCGGCGGCAGGGTGCGCCATATTATGGACATCGGCATGGATCTCGGAATGCCAACCGGTGTCCTTGCCGAGCTTTCGGCAAAGATCTCCGAGCAGAACGCCATCATGGTCTCGATTCTGCTCTCAAAATATAACGGTACACGGATTCATACCGGTGATCTTCTCGAACTCCCGATGCTTTTGAAACTCGGGATCCTCCCGGTAACGCATGGCACTCCCCCGTACGGGCTCTACGAGCACCCGTCCCGGACCGATATGATCCCACCCCACCGGACCGACACCGGCGCATTCCTCATTGCCGAAGTGCTGGGAGCGAAGAACTGCATTATCGGGAAAAACGTGGACGGTCTTTACACCGAGGACCCGCGGAAGAATCCCGATGCGGAGATCATCTGCGAGATCACTGCGCAGGAGCTCCTTGATATGAACCTGCCTGACATGGTGCTTGAACCGATGGTAGTCGAACTCCTCAAAGAAGCGATCCATATCCGCGAAGTCCGCATCATCAACTGCCACACACGGGGGAATATCGAGAAAGCGATTGCCGGAAAGAAGATCGGCACCATCATCCGGGCAGAATAAGGATATGATCCCGCAAGAGGCAGCCAAGTGTGTGTGTCATACCTGGGTGGCTGCCTGCGGGATCTGAGGAGTATCCCAGACCTTCTATCGTGGCAGGATAGCAGGTAACGGGTGTCCCGTTCTTTTCGGACACACTTTGTGGATTTTATATTGATAAAACAGTTTTGTAAATGTTTTTCATTTGATCCCCATAGGGAACCGGTCTCTTTCTGCACAGGGGGATTATGGGGTCATCGATAAATCAACCAAATCTGTTTCAGGCGATTAGACAGCTGAAAATAATTAACCAGTTGTATTTTTATCAGGATGGTGTTAATCTAGGAAGTACTATGGGTTTCAGCTCAGACATCATGCATGATTTTGTAGCAAAGGAGATCAAGAGCCTGTTTTCCAGCTATGATGGCTGGAAGTATACGGAAAAACCGGACGGGAGCGGGTATGATTCACTCGTTATCCTTGAACGGCTCAACGACGGGCACCGGGAGTCTGTAAAGGTGCTGGTCACGTTTACCAGATCTGTTCCTGTTCCTCTTCCGGAAGAGCTCACTGCCACAAAGCGGAGCATGGACGGGACTCCCACCCGGGTTGCCTCTGCCGTCATGGTCCCGGCCAATGCCGATACCTCAGCTGTTCCTGCCGGAATCAGGATCTATACCATGAGGTCGTTTGCCTTCGAAGGGAAAGACCTCATCTGGGTGAAAAAACCCGTCCGAAAGACGGAGAACGCACCGGCTAAGATTCCGGCATAATTTTTCTTTTTCAGATCTGTTGCAGGTGCGGAAGAACCGCCGGGGCAGGACCTTCTGTCAGCGTCAGATCGGATGAGAGGCAACGCACCATGCCGGTCCGGCTAATGGTATACCCGCCGCTCTTTTTCAGGATCGTACGGTAGGCAGGAGAACGAATAAGGTCAAGGAGCAACGCGATTCGGGGATCTGAAAAGATCTCCCGCCGTATGGCAAGTTCGTAATCCTCGCGGGCAACCGGAACGAACCGGAGCCCGCTGGCGCTGGCAATACCTGAAGTGCAGATCCCGGCGTCGGCAAAACCATTCCTGATCGCGGCTGCAACGGCTGGCGGACCATGAACCTCCTGACGGTACCCGTTCACCTTTGACGGATCGATTCCTTCGGTTGCAAGCAGGTTGTCGAGAACTGTGCGTGAAGGAGTATCCCGCCGGGTATTGATGAACCGGGCATGGGAGAGGTCTGCGATACCCAGGCCGTCCCGTGAAGCAATGCCCATGTCGATCCCGGCAATGTGGATAAAGATCAGGTCCTCGATCGCGAGCGATTTCAGCAGGGAGGGATAGCCGTTCGACAGGGGTTGGGCCGGGAGGACAAGGGGTGCAGCATGGCAGGTATTACTGCCCAGCGCAAGGAACCCGGCAGTGTTGCCGGGATTTGTTGCATGAATGAAAAGCCCTTTGTCGTGGGCAAGGTTTGCAAGTTCTTCAAGTGCCGGGTCCAGCGTGCCGGTGAAGAAAAATGTCCGTTCGATGCTACCGGGATCCGTTGTGAGGAACACCTCGTGTTCGGTCCCTGCCTCGTACCCCTCGACCGGGGCTGGGATATGGGTATACCCGTTTGCCTTGACGGTTGCCATCTGGACTCCCGCCCCTTTCCCGTGGGGCATCCCGTACAGGGTTTTCCCGATACGGCCGACAAAGAGCGGGACAAATTCATCGAAGCCCGGGTCTGACGTGAGGGGCTGGGCCAGTTTCGCCGTGACCGGGTACTTCGGTGCCGGGGCAAAACCCCATGATTTCAGCAGCGGGGCGGCAAACTCCCGGAGCACGGTCTGGGCCGCAAGAGGATACCCGGGAAGGCCAAGGACCGGCTTTCCTTCAATTTTCCCCAGCATAACCGGTTTACCAGGTTTCACTGCCACGCCATGGAAGATGAGTTCCCCAAGAGAGCAGATCACACTCTCGGTAAAATCGCGGGTGCCGGCCGAGGACCCGGCGGATATTACCACGAGATCGTTCTCCTGCACAGCCTTCCGCAGGGCTTCCCGGATAAGGTCGGGGTCGTCAGGGACAATGGGAAGGCGGGTGCACCGGGCCCCGGTCTGCGAAAGGAAGACCTGTGCCATGACCGTGTTGCTCTCAACAACCTGGCCCGGGCCGGGATGGACGCCAAGGGGGACAAGTTCGCTGCCGGTAGGGATGATACCAACATTGACGGCAAGGACTTCAATGGAAGAAAATCCGTAGGTAGCGAGAGCACCGATATCGAATGGCCGGATCAGGTGTCCACGGGGAATGACAAGCTTGTTCTCCTTGATGTCTTCCCCTGCCGGACGGACATGCTGCCAGGGTATGGCCGCCCTCCGGATCTGGTACCGGTCTCCCGATTCCCAGACGTCCTCGATCATAACGACTGCATCAAATTCCGGCGGAATGATATTGCCGGTATTCACACGTCGGCAGTGTTCGAGTGTCAGTGGATTCCAGTCACTGGCCCCAACAGTGTCCCGGCTCCTGACGGCAATCCCGTCCATGGCGGAGATGTTCACTTCCGGAACAGAGTACTTCGCAAAGATGGGGACGGCCGCCACTCTGCCGGCTGCCTGCATGAGCGGGACTCTCTCTGTCCTGCGGGGAGGAGGAAATGAGGTAGTCAGAAGGGTGAGAGCCTCGGCAAGGGAACGAAGCTCAAGGTAACGCTTCACCATTGCAGCCTGCACCCCGTACTTCCTGTCCGATCAGGTCCCGCCATCGCTGCCCCCATCAAAATATTTCCATTAACACTGTGCGTTTGTAATGGTAAAAGAATGTCGAACTTGCCCCATAATTGGATTGAGGGGTGAGAAGAGCGGAGAAAAAAGAGAGAACCGCCCCATCACAGTGCTACGTTCCGCTCGCTGTGCCCGACAGCAGCAAGGTAGACCGGCCACTGGGTCTCCGGGTCGAGACCGGCAAGTTTTGTTACGAGGTCATCGTGGAAGAGATCAATGGGTGCAACCTGGAGTTCCAGCCCTGCTGCAGCCAGGATAAGGTTCTGGCAGGCATGCCCGGCCTCGATCAATGCACTCCGGTACCCCCGGTTCCCCACGGCCCAGACCGTCCGGTAGGGGATTGCTACCCAGAGGAACGTTACCGCGGCCCGGGTCGTGAGCTTGAAGTTCAGGCTTGCGGTGCTCATTTCGAGGGTGAGGCCTGAATCGATGCGTTCGGCAACAATGCTGTGGGATTTCGGGAGGTACCGGTACAGCCCGGTCTCCAGCCCGTCCACTTCCCCAGCGACAAAATAGGTCTCCAGCGGATTCCGCGAGCCGGTCGAGGGGATATTGCGGATCTCAATCGTCCCTGCCACGGTCTTCTTGTACCCCTGCGTACACCACAGGAGGTATGAGAGCTGCTTTAAGTCTATCATAGACCGGGGAAAGAACCCGACCGGTTCCCAGCCCTCGATGGCTTTCCGTACCGGCATGTCCGGGAGCTTGATCTGTTTGGGCCGGGGAAGTTTGATGACTGTCTGCCCTTTTTTGACCGGGAGCTCGTGGGGGGGTTCCGGGACACGGAGGACGAGGTCTACCGTGGAATAGTCCGGGCATCTGGTTCCTTCGATGAAGTCATTTCCAACTTTGTTCATGGGGGTTCACCGTTGTATGGAGGTTCTGTTGTTCGGATTCAAAAATTCGGATGTTGTCTTACGGAGGAGAGGGGAGAGTCCAACAGATCCTCGAAGAATCCTGATGCGTTTTTATCTTACTCCTGGTTCTTCGAACCTGTCGGAATTCGAAGAACGCTGATGCGTTCTTCTCGTCCTCCTGGTCTGATGACCCGTCGGAGAAAAAATAGAGGATTATCCTCTATGGATTTGTGTGATGTGATGAAAACGGGGGTTCATGCCGCCGCTTTCAGGTACAGGTTCGCGTACACGTACTGGCCTTTGCTCTTGCCGTGGCGCTCGCCAAGGTCTCCGATGTAGTGGTCGAAGGTATACTTGGCGCCGTCGACTTCCTTCTCGACCGTGCCGATCTTCTTGTACCCGGGAAGCATGAACTTGATCTTCCCGAGAACGTACATGTCGCCCTTGACCATCTGGCCGCCAACACGGCCTTCGACATCGCCCTTGATGATGACCGTGCCACCTTCGGCATGGGTGGAGACGTGGATGAACACATCCTTCTCGATGATGATGGTCCCGCCGAGCATGGCGGTGCCGATGTCATTGCCGGCACTGCCCTTGATCCGGATCGTGCCGCCCTTCATCCCTCTCCAGTCGCCACGGTAGGCGCAGCCGACATGGTTCTTGGCATCGCCGTCAACAAGGAGTTCGCCGCCCTCCATCTGGATCCCGCAGAAAGAGTCCACATTTCCCTTGATGTGGATCTTACCGCCCTTCATCCAGCCGCCGACATACATATCGGCGTTGCCGTTCACGGTGACCGAGCCTGCGGTCATCTTGGAGCCGATATACTTGACACGGCTGCAGTCCCCGTCAATCACGATGTCGGTGTCTGCGGCAGTCTCGCCGCCGTTGCCGGAGACGGTAAAGAACTCCCCGAGTTTCAGGACGAATTTGCCCTCGTGTCCCGGAAGTGCTGCGATCTGCGCTGCGGTCTTTCCTGCGAATGCGTCGGGGGTGATGCTGTAGCCCTCGAATATGAGCTCGGGGACCTTGGTGGGTTTTAACGTTACGGTTGCCATGATATCGACCTCAGGCCTCCACGTTCACATCGATGATCGACTGGTGCGGTGCAAGGTATTCGCGGACCGGGTAGTTGCTGATGTCGACCGTGTAGGTCCCCCGGTGGAATGCCTGGCTGACATCGCGGGTGACCTGCGGATTCTCGGGCATCTTGACCTTGACCCAGACGGTCTTCTTGTGGCCGTGGCTGACGACTTCGCCGTCCTTGACGACAATTTCGCCGTCCTTGATGAAGCAGGCTGCACGCTGGAATGCCGCCTCGATCTTCTCGGCGTCCTTGGGCATGTCCTTGTAGTTGAGGTCGAAGACGGATACGTCGCCGTTCATGCCGGGTGCGAGACCTCCGTAGGTCCTGGCAAGGCCAAGGCATTTTGCCGGGCCGGACCGGGTCATCTGGGCGATGTCGTAGAGGCTGAGTTCGCGGTCGATGCCGTGGATGTAGGTTGCATTGATGACCCTGTCGGTATTCTTCATGGTGGCAAGGGTTGCCTCGCGGGCCTTCTTGCTCATGAGCCACTTGATGACGCGGGGATACCTTGTGAACGGCCCTGCGTTCGGGTGGTCGGTGGTGATGAAGGCACGGTCCATGTCCTTTGCAAAGAGTGCAAGTTCAAGACCGGTTGCCCACTGGATTGCATTGGGCAGGACATCCTTGTCGTAGATGTAGGGGACAACGCCGGCGGCGGTCTCCAGTTCGACATCCACATTGGTCCACTTCAGGTGGTTGAGGCCGTGGAGGTGGTGCTCGAACGGGCCGTCAGCGGTCATCGTGGTGGTCTCATCAAGCGTCACGCAGCCGAGATCGAAGGTGATGTTCTTCTGCTTGTTGATGTAGTCCATGATTTCCCTGGACTTGGAGCAGAAGTCCTTCCAGCCCTCCCCGCCATACGAGTGGAACTGGAGGTGGGTGGAGTGCATGACGGTCTCACGGCCGAACTTGTTCTTGGCCTTGACACCCTCTGCGAGCTTGAGGGACGCAAGGGTCTCCGGATAGTTTCCGGGGTTGCCGAGATTGTTCTGGTGGATGTGAATCGAGTGCGGGAGCCCGAGATATTCGTTTGCCTGGATCAGGCCCTTGATGATATCTGCCGGCGTGAGCTCAAAGTACGGGACCGGGTCGTTGATGCTTAAGCAGTTGAGACCCCAGGCCCATGCTGCCGTGCCGCCGGGGTTGACGAGCTTGACACCATAGCCTTTTGTCACCTTGAGGAGCCACGCAATGTAGGCTGCCGTGTTCTCGACCTCTCCCTGCCGGAGGTATTCCATGACAAACCAGTTGTTGGCAAAGACCGGCAGTGCGGCCTCGTCAATGATGGGTGTGTCGTGGATCTCCTCGTGCGTATGGGGGGCGAGGAGCGGGGGCATTGCCGCTTCCATGACGAACGAATATCCCATGCGGGCATACTCGTACCCTGTCCTGAAGACCGAGGGGATCGAGAAACCGGATTCCATGCGGAAACCGTTCTTCTGTGCCATCCCGCTCCGGCAGACACCTGCCCGGAGCTTGTCCTCGGGACGCATCAGCCGGCCGGCATTGACCTTGGGGCCTGCCACGTGGGAGTGGACATCGACACCGCCGGCCATGACAACCTTGCCCTTCGCATCGATTACCTTGGCCGAGGAGCTGACCTTCTCGACAATCTTGCCGTCCTTGATGGCAATATCGCCGACATCACCGTTGATCTTCCGGGTCGGGTCGATGACAAAGCCGCCCTTGACAATAAGTTCTCCTGAAGACATCTTTAGCTCACCGCCTCTGATTCGGGGTATCTCCGGTCTTCCTTTGCAGCAAGCCAGATCGGCTTGGTGTTGGTCAGTTCGCACATGCGCTCATAGACCCGGTCGAAGAGTTCCTCATCGCTCGGAACGCCCGGCAGTCCCTTGAGCACGGCCTTGAACTGGATCGGCACATTGTCCATACGGTAGACAACGCCCGGCTCGTCAACGCCGGCAATTCGGACCGGGATGTGGAGGTCCGAGATCTCGCTAGCCATGTTGAAGTTCGGGTCGATGACGATGAACGGGTGCTTCTTTAAGTGCTGGACCGGCTGGATCGGGAAGTGGGCACCGGCATCGGCACCGATATTGACAAAGCAGTCCACTTCGTCGCGCATTGCGAGGTCCACGGAGCTGGTCTCGCCCGGGTTCATGTGGGCGTGGGTCCCCTTCGAGAGGTCAATGCAGTACGGGAAGCCGAACTGCCAGGCCCAGACCTGGCCGGGGCCGGCGATGTTGTAGTGGCCCCGCATGGCCATGATCGAGCACTTGGTGTGGTCGTTGAGGTCACGGGTCAGGCTGATGGCATGGTCGATGTTGTGGTTGCGACCGTCGGTGTGCGTGCAGCCCATACCGAAGAAGATCATGCAGAACTTTGCGTTCTTCATGATTTCTGCGGACTTCTTGATGGTCTCCTTGGGGATCCCGGCGACAACGTCAGGGATGTCGTGGCCCCGGAGAACGGTCCGGAAGGCATTGAAGAGCTCGTAATCGTGGCCCTGGTCGAGCATCAGGTGGTGATCGGCGAGCTTCGCGGTGTCGGTTTCGCGGGGGTCGATACAGAGGACTGTCCGCTGCATCTGGCCTTTCTGGGTGAAGTAGCCGCGGGGGAAGATCGAGTACCGGGAAGTGTGCCGGGGGTGGGCGTGCATCGGGTTGCAGCCCCAGAAGACCACGACATCCGCACGGTTCTTGGCCTCACCGAGCGTGCAGCTCGGGTACCCGTTGTCGAAGATCGCGAGGAACGAGGGGCCGTGGCAGATGGTTGCGCAGTTGTCGAGCACCGCACCGGACTTCTCTGCAATGCGGCCGATTGCGCTCATGCCTTCGCAGTTGGTGGAACCGAAGCCGTAGATCAGGGGCTTCTTTGCCGCGAGCATGGTCTTTGCCATATAGTCGATAGCATCCTCGTACGGGATCTCCTTCATCGAGCCGTCGGGCTGACGCTTGCGCGGGAGCCGGGGGCGGGTGGGGTCGTTTGCATGGTGGAACAGGTTGGTCCCGATGATACAGGCATTGTGGACTTCGAGGACCTTGGTCTCATCGTCCGAAACAAGGACTTCGATATCGTCGCAGGATGAGCCGCAGTACGGGCATCCGACGCCTTTGATAAGCTTAGGCATTATATCTTCCCTCCCTGCCAGAGCCCGACAGCGCCCTGCACGAGCTCAAGGGCAGTTTTGATTCTCTCATTCGGTGCCGGTTCGATTGTCACCGGAAAGCCGCTGTACTGCGGGGTGCCGGTGGACTGGGTCCGGGGCGGGACAACCTGGTTTGCCCAGACACCCTGGCGGATGTGGGCAAGGCCGGGCGGGCAGTACTGGGTCGGCTCAATGGCCTTCACGATAACGGTACCGCACTCGCTGGTGACACGGACATTAGTGTTCTTCCAGATGCCGGCTTTCCTCATGTCTTCGGGGTTCATCTCGCAGATCGAGCAGGCAATGAAGTAGTTCGGATTGGTCTTTCCCTGCTCCATTGCAGCTCCTTCCTCGATCGAACGCTGGGTAATCATGTTCAGGTGAATTTTTGCCATCTAGTTCCACTCCGAATGTTACACCAGAACGTTGGTCATCCCCTTACCAGCAAGGGTGATCACTTTGTACGGGCATGCTGCCACGCATACGCCACAGCCGGCACAGAGTTCGAGCTTCACGTCCATGCTGATGGACTTGCCGTCCTTGACGTGATAGATCTTCTCCTTCGTTACCGGGTCGACCGTATGCAGCTCAAGAGCATTGACCGGGCAGGCAACCACGCAGATGCCGCATCCGGTGCAGCGGTTCATGTTGACATGTACTGAAAACGCCATGCACATCACACAGTTAAAAGTTAACTTCTTTTTTTATGATCGATCGTTAGTTTAGTGAAATAAATAAACCTTTTGAATTGCTGATTGAAATCAATTAAATCATTTGAGCGGGCCTCCCACTCTCCGACGAAACCGTGTGTCTTTCCGTACAGGGAACTCCCTGAACTTTCCGTCGGAAGTAAAACTATTGCTATTGAGATTGACAAAAAGGTTAACAAATTTTTTTACCGTTGCAAACTAATACTGATCCGAGGTTAACCCGATGGCACTCAACAACATCGACACCGTACAGGTCGTCCAGTACAAAAAAGAGATCCAGGCAGATCCCAAAGAAGCAAAGTTCACTGCAAAGATTGAGGGAGACTGGCTCTTTGAGGAAGGCGGCCCGCAGTTCCGTTCAACAGTCAAGACTAAAGACGGCAGTTACACGATGGAGGCAAGCCACCCCAACTTTGCCGGCCCCGCCTGCCGGCCCGGCCCGATGGCATTCGGTCTTTTCTGGTTTGCAGCCTGTTATTCCAGTACATTTGTCACCGAGGCAGCGATGCGCAACCTGAAGCTTGTTTCCGTGAAGACCCGGGTCGAGGCCGACCTTGACTATACGGCCCAGTTCGATCTCGGCAACAATCCACTCATCACCGAGTACCGCGTCTTTATGGATGTGAAGGGGGATGCAACCGATGCACAGGTTCAGGACCTGAAGGAGTACTCCCTCAAGCGGTGCATGGGCATGTTCACCATCAGGAACGCGATCGCCCTGAAAGCCGAAGTACGGCTCCAGAAATAACTTTTTTTGGGGACCTTATGCAGGTACCTCTCCGATCGGCAGATCCCGCGGAGGTCCGGAAGATCGCCGAAGAGTATTACCGGTCCGGCCAGTTCTACTGCTCAGAAGCCATCGTCAAGTCAATCAACGATAGCTTCGGGCTCGGCTACCCGGAATCGGTCATCCGGCTCGCATCCGGCTTTCCCATCGGTATCGGTGGATCGGGCTGTTCCTGCGGCGCCGTGACCGGAGGCGTGATGGCCCTCGGGATGGTCTTTGGCAGGGACCGGGCCGGCGACCCACGGATCGACCGCTGCCTTGGCTTGTGCCGGGAACTCCACGCGCTCTTTGTCCGGCAGCATGGCTGCCTCTGTTGCCGCACCCTGACACACGGGATGGTGCTGAAATCTCCCGAGCATATGCAGCAGTGCGTAGCGTTCACCGGGGAGGTTGCAGAAGCGGTAGCAAAGATCATCCTGCGGGAGACCGCAGCAGGTTCAGAATAGTGTGATTTGCTTTCCTTCGTTACCCAGGGTTTCCCTCAGCGCCTTAAGGATCGTGTTTGCTTCTTCCACCGTGCAGTGCCACGCGATGAGGTCTCCATCGTCCAGCGCAACACCGCCTTTCACCGAGAGTCCCAGCCCGCATTCGATACAGAGTTCTTCCTTCTTCATCAGCCCGGGCACCTGCCCGGTAAAATTTTCCCCGAACATGAGCGAGCGGAGGGGCTTTTTCTCATGGGTATAATAGAGGAACTCCCCGTTCCTGCCGGCAATGGAGAAGATGCAGTACCACCGGTCGTGCCGGGTAAATGTCATAAGAACCGAGGGAACAGAAGGCGCAGGAGTCATCAGAGATCCATCTCCGTTTCCTTTTTGGTCAGGCTCACGCGGTACCGGTGGGCGTCTGCCTTCTGGACTTTGACCTCATACCCGGACCGGGCGAACGGGACTTCGATCGTGTCCCGCTGGCCTCTCCTGACATAACACGCAACCGGAACACCGGGAGGAGTCTTCTTCAGCAGCATCTTCAGCCGGATCATCAGGTTTGTGCAGGTGAGGTCGGAAAAGTCCGGGATATTGGCGTGTTTCCCTGTCATGGAGATCGCCGTCAGAAGATGATGAGCCGACGGTGGCCCGATTGGAGGCCCCTTGGTGGGTAAAAGAGCAGCTGGCCGAGTTCTGCCATTCCGATGTCGAGCACCGCGTTCATCTTTGCGTTCTTGGCAAGCGCCCGCTGGTGGAGGGACGGCTGGAAGGCAAAGAGCTCGAGGTTCCTGCTTCCTGCCACGGCATCGATCACTTCCTGCAGGTTGAAGAGCCGGGCGTCGGTTTCCTGCGTGTGACTGCCGGCCAGGGCATACACACCGTCCTCGATGAAGATCACCTGGGTCGGGATGCCCTGTGCCGCACACGCAATGGCAAACGAGACTCCCCCGAATGCCCGTTCCGTGCCATAGGGTGTTGTGGTGATGAGAACCGTAACGGGAGGTGACCGTCCGGGTTCCTCCAGGGGGAACGAAGAGGTCTGCCCATCTTTTTTCATCTGGATCGACGCCACGTTCTCCCCGAGGATGATGTGGTTCTTTGCGAAACGGTCAATCATCTCGTTCAGGTTCCGGATCCGGAAGGGTTTGATGGTGCAGGTCGAAACGATCTGCCCCTGCCCGTCATCCCAGGTGTTATACCCCCGTGCTGCGGCACACCTGCTGCAGGCAATCATCTGGCACAACAATCCTCGTTTTGCCGCCTTCTCGCTGATCTCTTCAAGGCCGGAACCGATATTGTCGAACTCTGTCGGGTTCTGGCCATGGTGGCCGCAGTGGACGCCGTCAAGATACGCATAGAATTCAACCGAGGCATGAGCCTCCAGGGCCGCGGTGAGGCACTTCAGTGCTGACAGCGAAGACCGGTGCATATAGGGAGAATCGAGCTGGAGATACCCGATGGTGCTTGGTACCGGCTGCTCGTGCTGGCGGGCAATTCTTGCCACATCATTCCAGAACGATGCCTGACCTCCGACGCCGAGACGGTTATAATTGAGGATCTGGTCCGGGTGCTTCATCTTCAGGCCTTCGACCGAGATTCCCCGGAGTGCCAGCTCGTGCCGGTCACAGATGATCCGGACGGAAGGTAGTCCCAGTATGATCTCCCAGATTCGTGCCGTATCGGGCTCGTGGAGGCTGTAGAGGGCGTCACCGGTCAGAAGGAACGTAAACACGCCTTCATGCGATTTGGTATGGTGGAGAAGGTCCTCGGGATTGAGCCTGACAAAGTAAAACTTCAGGCACTCCCCAATCCACGCAAGACGCTCCTGCGATAGGGATCCGCCAAGAAGAAAAAAATGGGGATTCATGTCGTCTTTCTCCTCTAAAGTTAGACAGACATGATTATTTATGGGTTGTGTTAAAAGGTTGGGATTATTTTTTCGTCAGCCGGATCTCCCAGAGGCCCGGTGCTGTCTTTGTTACCGCACAGGTCATCCCGTTGTCCTCCGCGAACTTCGGGATGGTCGTGGTTGCTGCCGGCGGATGATCGCAGGAGACCCGCAGTTCGTCGCCTTTCTGTAACGATGCCGATGCCTTCTGGACTGCAAGGAGGCAGTACGGGCAGACTTTTCCGGTTATGTCAAGGTTTTTGGTTGCCATTGTTTTCACCCAACCCCGTTATGCCAGCCCCATGCTCTTTAAGATCCCAACCACCCAGCCGGATATCCATGCCGCAAAGAGGACGGCACCGATACACATCCCGATCACAAAGAGAAGGGACCGGATGTTTCCTTCAGCGGTCATGACAACCTGCCGGAGCGGGCAGCCGCCCAGGAGGACTCCGATGAGGCCGATCATGATGCCGCCGATGACTGCAAGGAGGATGTAAGCGGTAAGCGCCAGGTTCGCCGGAGCACCGGGAACGGGCATGAGGCCCTTGTGGAGGAGCCAGAAGAAGTTCTCGAATGCCGATGGCGTGATGAGCGAGAGGACGAGATAACTGACGAACGCTCCCACGATCAGCATCAGGTACCCGTACAGGAGCCGGGTGTGCTTGAACATGAAGAAGTCACGGAACCCGCCAATCGAGCAGAACCCGGACCGCTGGCCGAGCCAGCCGATCAGAAGACCGAGGAGGAGCGAGACGATAGGGACGGCGATGACGGCGACGTCCTTGGTTAACCAGCCTGCTGCCGCCATGATTATCCCTCACGCTCCGCAAGGCTGGTGGCGATCTTGATCCCGACAAGGACACCGACGATGATCGCGATGACCCCGATAAGTGCAACAACATCGCCGTACCCGATCCGGAGGCCCAGCCGGTACGGGCAGGCACCCATGAAGAGGGCAAAGACCATGAAGAAGAATCCGCCGATCAGGTACCAGAGATAAGACGAGGCTTTGCCAGCCTTGGTCCGGAACTCCTGGTAGTACCGGGCGGAGACGAACGCACCGATAAGGACACCGATAACAGTCAGCATCGGCAGGATCGCGTTCTGGGAGATCGCTGCAACGGCGAGCTTTGTCCCGGCAATATCGTTCACCGCAACGTTGACCACATCACGGGTATGGCAGGCGACACAGAACCCGTAGGCTTCCGGTCCACCGGCGCTTATCAGCAGTGCCTGTACAACCGCAGCGAGGATACCGATGACGAGCCCGACGTAAAGGGGGTTTTTCGCCATGGTATCCAGGCATGAGGTTTTCTCATCTGTTTTTGCCTTGGTTTCGGCCATGATCCTATGATTCATACCCAAGGTAAATAAATTTAGTGAAATCTTCAAATCGGTTAATTATAATAAATTAATGCGTTTTATATTTGTTTCATCGTTACCTAACTCTCGTTAACAGATGCTGACAAAACCCGTTGTAGGATTGTATTTGCGGGTCAGAAAAAGAGGAGGCAAAAAGGGTTGGGATTATGACGAATTATTCTCGGCCATCTTCTCGCGGACTTCATCGATATGCATGACGATATCGTAGGCCGGGCCGGTAAGGCAGTACCCCTGCTTGTCGAAGGCATATACCGGGAATTTTACCAGTTCCTCGGGAACGGGGTTGGCTGTGAGCTTCTTGAAGTTGATCAGGTCACGGACATTGAGCCCGATCTTGTCGCAGAGTTCCCTGAGTTCCTTGATCCAGCGCTTCAGGTCCCGGACATCTGACCCATCCCACTTGAAGATCTGGTAGATCTTCATGTAGGCATCGCGTTCGAGGATAATATGGGTTGAAGTCTTGTCTGACTTCAGGTAAAAGTCAAGAAATGTCCGGACATCCTTGATCTGCTGTGCGTTCTCGTAGGAAATTGCCCGGCACTCCTTAACGAGCCCCTTGAAGTCTTCCGGTGAGAGGTTTCCCCCAAGTTTGCCAATATCCTGCGACAAGTCCTTGAGGCTCTCTTCCACATTTTTGAGCTCGCTTATCATATCCTCGAACTTCTGGTTCAGTTCGACCCCGAAAAAAGCCTCCATGTATTCCGATGGTTTCGTCATATGTTCCTATTTGTTAATAAACAGTTTAATTTTTAGTACAGTGACAATATCTTTCAATTAACACTGTACATAGAGGTATGATATGCCAAGACACCAGAGATCCCCTCTAAACCAGGACCTCTTCACCCGCGGCGGGATCATAACCGAGATCGATCCCGACTTCTGTATCGTCCGGCTCCGCATGCCGGCCGGCATGATCACGCCCGAACGGATGAAAGGCCTGGGCGAGATCGCAAAAAAGTACGGGATCGAGAACCTTCACCTGACAACACGCCAGACGATCGAGCTCCCGCACATGGACCCGTCACGACTCGAAGAGCTCGTTGCCGATCTTGCTGCAAACGGGACTCCCCTTGGGGCCGAACGCGAGGAAGTTGTGAACATCACCTCCTGTCTTGGGACCCGGCACTGCAAGTTCGGGATTATCGATTCCGTGGGGCTTGCCGAAGAGATCGACAAGAAATTCTTTGGCAAGGAACTCCCCATCAAGGTCCGGATCGCCATCTCCTCCTGCCCGAACGGGTGCGAGAGCGAGCGGCTCAACGAGATCGGGATCACCGGTATCCAGCGGCCGATCCGCGACCCCGGGCTCTGTACCGGCTGCGGGACCTGCACCCATTACTGCCGTGAGAAAGCCATCGAGGTCCAGGACGGGATTATCGTCCTCCATGCCGTAAAATGCATGGAGTGCGGGTTCTGCATCAAGCCCTGCCCCTTCCACATCATCCAGGGCACCAAGCCGGAATACCGTATCACCGTAGGGGGACACCGGGGCCGGCATCCGAAGATCGGCAGGCACCTCATCGATGTAAAGACAACGGACGACGTCATGCGGGTCGTGGACAAGGTCATCTACTGGATCTACCGGCAGGCCTCAACCGGCTCGCTCCTGCCCGAGCAGCTGGACGAACTCGAGTTCGATGAGTTCAAGAAGACAATTAGCATGATGATAGAGGGATAATCCCCCGCTCTTTTTTGCATATCCTGAAACGTCCCGCAATCCTTATCCTTGCGGCCGATCCATTGCCGCGTAAGGCACCCCTGTGTGCCTGGGAGAACATCATGAACATGGTCTGGGACAGGCACGTGTCGAACGGGATACGTGAACTGGGATACGATGTCAAGACGCAGACGATGGCCGTGGTATTTCCCGGCGGGATAACAAAGTTCCATGCGCCGGTACCCTACCCGATGTACGCTGCAATCTTTCACGCCACCTTCCCCGAGCGGCTCTACAAACAGACCGTTGAGGGGCAGATCCCAACGGTGAGCGGCTCCTGATACGATCAGAAAAAGGGGCAGTGCAGCTCTCTGTTACTTGGGGATCCGTTTTGTAATATCACCCTGCGGTACAGAGCGGGAGCTGGCAGGGACTGGGATCAAGGAAAAAAATGTTTGTGAACGGTCTGGTTCACATCAGTAACTGATCGTCCGCATGGCACGGAGCGTGTCGGGCTCCATCCGGCGGTAATAGGACTTCGGGTGGCCGCAGGAGGGGCATTTCCAGTCGGCCGGGAGGTCTGCAAAGGCAGTGCCTGCCTTGATCGGGGTTGCTGCCATGACCTTGCCCTCGTAGAGTTCCATCCTGTCCGTGTTGACCAGGATCGTGTTGTTGAACGCCTTGGTCTCGCCAACTGCCGGGTCATAGATATGACCGCACATCATACACACATACTTGTCCATCGTGATAACCTCTGGAAATAGGTAACATAATCCTATTATCATTCACCCCTTATTAGGGTATTGAAATTAATGGACAGACGTGGTTTTGTCGTTGCCGGGAAGAGAGTTCATGGGTTCAGAAGGGGGGTACCCACCCCTACCCAGCAAGGACCCACCCCCCACCCCGCCATTTTGAAACCCGCGGTAAAAGACCCCTACCCCCCCTCCCTGATCAGGAGGGATGGGGACCCCTCCGATTTTGCACAGGCAGCAAAGGCTTTTCGCCTGAACTCTCCGACGGAATCGTGTTTTCCCGGCCGGTCGGGAACAAAAAAAGAGAGGGGTAGGTACCCCTCCTATAATGGAGGGGTGGGTAGGGGTCCCTGAGTGGGAGGGGGGGACCCTGGTGCCGGATCCGGGCCGGGATTTTCGGGGGGTGGGGACCCCTCACAACAAAATATCCTTGTCTGGCTGGCATAATCCAAGAATGATACTATTTTAGTCCGCTGCACCCAATTAAGGTACAGGAACTCCTCATGGCTGCACTCTCGATCGATATCCTCTTTGATGCTGCCATTCGTATCCAGATTATCGAGCAGTCGATCTCCCTTACCTTCACCGGGGATGCACTACGGATCCGGTTCCCGACAACGAGGAGGCTCGCGGAATTTCTGGATGTCCCGCACTACTATATCCTCCCGTACTTTGCCATGATGGAAGAAGAAGAGCTAATCACCCGCGCAGAACGTGTTGGCATCCTCACTACCGCCAAGGGAAGCAGGAAGATGCTGGACCTGATGAAGGAGAAATATTCCGCCGATATTTCTCGTATCATCCCCCCGGACCTTTTTAACAAGATCGCAAAGTGACCCGCCTGTTTTTAAAATGTACTTTACTCTGAAAAAAATCAATGAAATCTGATACAAACCATCTGGTTATCAGCTGATTGAAAGATTATTTTACTTCATGCGAAAAGAAACATTCAATTATTACCCTTTGAAAAATTGATTCCGGTCATACTATGAAAAAGAATGTGTATATCGGGATTACTGCAACCCTCATTGCAGTCCTGTTTGTTTCCGCCCTCATCGCCGGGTGTACCAGTACTCCTTCCAAGCCCGCTGCGGTGACGACAACTGCACCGGCAGCCGCGACCGAGAGCGCCCAGTCGACCCTTGTCATCGCAACCACGACAAGCCTCTACGACACCGGTCTTCTGGATTACCTCCAGCCGATGTTCGAGAAGCAGTACAATGTCCAGCTGAAGATCACCTCGCAGGGCACCGGCAAGGCCATCGAGCTCGCAAAGAACGGAGATGCTGACGTGCTGCTCGTCCACTCGCCGACCCAGGAACTGGCCTTCATGAAAGACGGTTATGGCCTGAACAGGCGTTCATTTGCCTCAAACTCGTTTTTGATCGTCGGACCTGAATCGGACCCGGCAGGGATCAAGGACATGACTCCCGAGGCTGCCGTTACCACGCTCCTTGTCAAGGGAACCAACAAGACAGCAGGCATAGCCTTCATCTCCCGCGGTGACAACTCCGGTACCCATTCTGCAGAGAAGACGGTCTGGAAGAATGCCGGGTACAATTACACTGCACAGGTCCAGAAGTCCGGTGTCTGGTATGTAGAAGCCGGGAAGGGAATGGGCGAGACCCTCCAGATGGCAAGCGAGAAGAATGCCTATGTCCTGACCGATGAAGGCACATACCTCGCCTACAAGAAGGACCTCAAGCTGACTCCTCTCGTGAGCAAGGGCGCGAGCCTCTTAAACATCTACAGCGTCATGACAGTGTACAACGATAAGCAGCCGGTTGAAAAGATCCAGATGGCCAACAACTTCATCAACTTCCTGATCTCGAAAGACACACAGGCAGAGATCGGCAAGTTCGGTGTCGAGAAGTACGGCAAGGCCCTCTTCATCCCGATGACTGTCGAGGTCCCGACTGCAAAGGAAGGCTGGGTTGGCGACTACAGCACACCGGCAACAGCAGTGGCCCCCGCAACGGCAACCGCCCCGGCAACTGCTGCCACCACGGCATAATCTCTCCCTTTTTTTCCTTGTGGTTTCTCTGGCGATGAATGCCCGCAGGTTTTATTCCGGAAACCAGTTCGACACGGGTGCAGGCGATTTCCTTAACAGGGATAAGAAGTAAATACCGGTTATCAGGACATTAGCAGCACGGGAAAACTGACATGATCTGTAGGAGGAGCGTGCACTGAAGTGAGCGACATAACCAATGGCATTGTCCAGGCAATCGACCTGATCATCACCCTTGATCCAGAGGTCATGCAGATCGCGGTCCTCTCCCTGTACATCTCCCTCTCGGCGACAATCATTGCCGCCCTTATTGCCATTCCGGCCGGCGCACTGATCCACTTCAATGATTTTTCCGGCAAGCGTGCGGTCATCATCCTCATCCAGACCCTCTATTCCGTCCCGACTGTTGTTGTCGGCCTTGTCCTCTACCTCCTCATCTCGAAGAGCGGCCCGCTGGGATTTATCGGCCTCCTCTTCACCCCGCAGGGCATGATCCTTGGGCAGACCGTCCTCATCATCCCGATCATGATCGGGCTCGTTATCTCCGCCCTCCGCGGGATCGACCGGGGCATCAGCGACACGCTCGTATCGCTGGGGGCGACCCAGTTCCAGATGATCATCGAGATTGTGAGGGAAGCCCGGTTTGCCATCCTGAGCGCAGTCGTCCTTGGCTTCGGCCGGGCTATCGCTGAGGTCGGGGTTGCCATGATGATCGGCGGGAACATCCGGGACCATACGCGGGTGCTGACCACGGCGATCACGCTGGAAACAGGGATGGGAAACTTCGCCCTTTCAATCGCCCTTGGGATCATCCTCCTGGTGATTGCCCTGATCGTGGTTGTTATCCTGAACCTGATAACATCGGCTCTGTCGTCTGACATGCAGCAGATTGCCGGAGGAGGTCCGCACGGATGATCCGGATTGAAAAGCTCACCCGGGCGTTCGGAGCAAAAGAAGCGTTGCGGGACGTGACTCTCGAGATCCGCAGGGGCGAGATCTTCACCCTGATAGGCCCAAGCGGCAGTGGCAAGAGCACCCTTATCCGGCTTATCGATCTCCTTGATTCCCCGAGTTCCGGGAAGATATTCTTCGATGGTGCCGACACCGCGGGTCCTGAAAAGGACCGGCTTGCCATCCGGCGGAGGATGAGTATGGTCTTCCAGAAACCGGCCGTCCTGAATACCACAGTTGCTGAGAATGTCGCGTTCGGCCTGAAATTCCGTGGAGTACCTGCAAAAGAAGCGGAGGAGAAGGTGAATTTTTCCCTCAACCTTGTCGGCCTTGCCGACCTGTACAGGCGAAAGGCAGTCACCCTTTCCGGGGGTGAGATGCAGCGGGTTGCCCTTGCCCGCGCCATGGTCACCGAACCGGAAGTCCTCCTCCTTGACGAACCGACCGCGAACCTCGATCCGGTTTCGTCGGAGATGATCGAGGACCTGATTGTCAGGATCAACAAACGCTTCGGCACTACGATAGTTATGTCCACCCACGATATGCTCCAAGGGCAGCGGCTTGCCGACCGTATCGGTGTGATCATGGACGGCCTCCTGGCGCAGGTCGGAAGTTCCTCTGAAATATTATACCAGCCCAAAGGCAGGCAGATTGCCCGTTTTGTCGGTATCGATGCCATTACCGGCGGACAGGTGATCGAGAACACCGGGGGACATGCCCTCATCCGCGTCGGGGAGACCTGTTTTGAGGCGCTTACGGATATCCCGGGGGGAAAATGGGTCTCGCTCTGCATCCGCCCGGAGGACGTCACCCTGATCCCTTCTGACTCGGTCTCTGAAAAGACCAGTATGCGAAACCGGATTGTCGGCCGGATCAAAAAGATCGTCCCGTCCGGACCGTTTGTCCGGGTCACGGTGGACTGCGGATTTCCCCTCATTGCCCTGATCACCCGCAGGTCGTGCACCGATCTTGGGCTCTCGCCCGGATCCCTGGTCATTGCCGGAGTCAAGGCAACTGCGATCCATGTCCTGCAGGAAGACGGGGATAGAAATGCGGCTGGATAATTATTCTGGCACACCACATTTCCGGAAATTCCGACAGGCCGACAAATTGTTGAAGAAGAGCTTGCCGGTCTTATTAGTAAAATTCCCGGTTTATCCAGCGCTTCTGCGGTAATGGAAAATTCCTCGCTTTCCGTTGCGCAGAAGGAAAACTGCAGGCTTCAAGCACTTTTGATTCATCGATGTACTCCCCCATTTCATGACGGTATGCTAGAGCAGAGAGTGAGAGAACGGAGAGGGGCAGGTGAATACCTAACTTGTTGTCTAAGTCCAGGTAGCGGCAATTGATCCGCACGTGGCAACTACAAATATGTTGTACATAGAGACGGCAGCTGGAGCGGTCCACAATAATACCCACTGCAGCGAGATATGCCGGAACCCGGTTGACCGGCATCGTCATTGAGAATGCAACGCAGAGATCGACGATAGCGGAACCCATTCGGGTATTGGGATAGAACGGTTCATCGGCATAACAGAGTTTTCCACAGCTCTTGCAAGAAAACCGTTTCACAGAGGCATACATTGTTCTCTGTTCATTGTCGATCATAAGGTGTGCGTACTGTTTTCTTTTCGTATCATAACCGGCAAGGGGGCCACCACATGCGGGACATACGGTATGTCCGTCGAATGTAACACCATCAACTAGGGAAATCGCGCTCTGGACGATAGTAGCCACAATCGGGAGGATTTTAGGTGGTTTCATGACGTGCGCGCTCCCTCATATAAAACAATTATCGGATAAATGGGGGTCAATTGATTTTGTGCGATAATTGGTACAAGCATTTTACCCAGCATATCCTGAAATACGCTTTGACCCACCATTATTAATCATTTTTTGTGATTTTTTCAATATGCTTAAATATCGTTTCCATCCGACTTTTTTTTGTTAAAAGGTGTGTCATACATGGAATTCAAGTATGTTCCAACAACGTGTCCGTATTGTGGCACGGGTTGCGGATTCAACCTTGTTGTCAAGGACAAGAAGGTTGTCGGTGTCCAGCCATGGCAGCGCAATCCCGTCAACGAAGGCAAGCTCTGCCCCAAGGGCAACTATGCATGGGAGTTCATTAACAGCCCTGACCGGTTAACAAAGCCCCTCATCAAGAAGGATGGCAAATTTGTTGAAGCCAGCTGGGACGAAGCTTACAAGCTCATCGCCCAGAAGTTCAAGTCCTACAAGGGCGAAGAGATGGCCTGCCTTGCATCCGCCCGTGTCTCCAATGAAGAGAACTACCTGATGCAGAAGTTTGCCCGTGCTGTTCTTAAGACTCCCAACATCGACCACTGCGCCCGGCTCTGCCATGCGTCCACGGTCGTTGGTCTTGCCGGCGCATTCGGGTCCGGTGCAATGACCCAGTCCATTGCGGATATTGCCGAATCGAAGTGTCTCCTGGTCATCGGTACCAACACCTTCGAGCAGCACCCGCTGATCGGGCGCCGCATCATGCAGGCCAAGATGAAAGGCGCAAAGATCATCTACGCCGACCCCCGTCTTACCCCGACCGGGAAGATCGCCGACCTGCATCTGCAGTTCTACTCGGGTACCGATGTCGCACTGCTGAACTGTTTCATGCAGCTGATCCTCAAGAACGGCTGGGAGAACAAGGACTTCATCAAGAACCGCACCAAGGACTTTGAGAAGGTCAAGGAAGTTGTGATGAAGGATGCCTACAGCCCCGAGAACGTCTCGAAGATCACGGGCGTTCCTGCTGCAGACATCATCAAGGCGGCTGAATGGTTCGGGAAGTCCGGCCAGTCCGCAGTCCTCTACTCGATGGGTATTACCCAGCACACAACCGGTGTGGACAATGTCAAGTCGGTAGCAAACCTCCAGATGCTGACCGGCAATCTCGGCAGGCCCGGCACAGGTATCTGCGCACTGCGTGGCCAGAACAATGTCCAGGGGGCCTGCGACATGGGAGCCCTTGCAAATGTGTACTCCGGTTACCAGTCCGTCCTCGTCCCCGAGATGAAGAAGAAGATGGAAGACGCCTGGGGCTGCCAGATTGCCGAGGGCAAAGTAGGCCTCACGGTCACCACGCTGATCAACACTCTCGCTGACGAGCCCGGGAAGGTCAAGTGCGTGTATATCATGGGTGAGAACCCGATGCTCTCCGACCCGGACCTCCACCACGTAGAGAAGGGCTTAAAGAACGCAGAGTTCATTGTCGTGCAGGATATCTTCCTGACCGAGACCGCCCAGCTCGCCGACGTTGTCCTTCCGGCAACCTGCTTTGCCGAGAAAGACGGCACCCAGACTTCTACCGAACGCCGTGTCCAGAAGTGGAGAAAGGCCCAGGACCCGCCCGGAGAAGCCCGTGCTGACTGGAAGATCATCTGTGAACTCGGAGCGGCAATGGGATACGAGAAGCAGTTCCCCTACAAGAGCGCCGAGGAGATCTTCAACGAGATCGCCAAGGTCACCCCTTCCTATGGTGGAATGACCTATGCCCGGCTCGAGAAGCCCGAAGCACTCCACTGGCCCTGCCCGACTGCCGAACACCCGGGCACCCCGATCCTGCACAAGGAGAAGTTCTCCCACCCGGACGGTCTTGGGATCTTCACCCCAATCGAGTGGAAACCGCAGGCTGAAGTTCCGGACGCGGAGTACCCGTTCCTCCTCACCACAGGCCGCTGTATCTGGCACTGGCATACCGGCAGCATGACCCGCCGCTCCCCAAGCCTGGAGCGCGAGGAGCCGACCGGCTGGGTCGAGATCAATCCTGAAGATGCAAAGGCACTGGGCATAAAGGACAAGGAGATGCTCAAGGTGTCCTCCCGCCGTGGAGACATCAAGATTGGTGCACGTATCACGAAGACCATCAAGAAGGGAGTTGTCTTCATCCCGTTCCACTTCATCGAGTGTGCAGCAAATATCCTCACCATCAATGCACTTGACCCGGTTGCAAAGATCCCTGAATTCAAGGCATGTGCGTGTAAGATCGAGAAGATCAAGGAGGCCTGATCATGGCAAAGAAAGGCGATATGCTCTACGCATGGACCAACGACGCAGAGATCAAGAAGAAGGCCGAGCTCGGCGGTGCTGTTACGGCACTCTGGAAGTTCGCGCTTGAGTCCAAGGCAGTTGACGCTGTCCTTGTCATCACCAAGGGGACCGACCTCTACGACGCCCAGCCGGTGCTCATCTCGGATCCGAAAGAACTCGCAAAGACTGCCGGGTCCCTCCACTGCGGGACGCTCCTCCTGCCCAAACTAATCAAGAAGTACATGGACGGCGCCGAGAACATGAAGATCGGTGTCACCGTGAAGGGCTGCGACGCGATGGCGTTTTACGAACTCGCCAAGCGCAAACAGATCAACCTCGACAACGTTGTCATGATCGGTGTCAACTGCGGTGGATCGGTCAGCCCGGTCCTTGCCCGCAGGATGATCACCGAGAAGTATGGCGTTGACCCGGACAAGGTCCACAAGGAAGAGATCGACAAGGGCCAGTTCATCATCGAGTACGAGGGTGGCCACAAGGGCATCTCTGTTGACGAACTCGAAGAGGCAGGTTACGGGCGGCGCAGCAACTGCCGCCGCTGCAAGATGAAGATCCCCCGCCAGGCTGACCTTGCCTGCGGGAACTGGGGAGTCATCGGCGAGAAGGCCGGCAAGGCCACATTTGTCGAAGTCTGCTCCGAGAAGGGTGCAAACCTCGTCTCCGGCGCAGTCAAGAACGGCATCCTTGCGACCGAGGCAGCCAATCCCAAGGGCCTCGAGATCCGTGGAAAGGTCGAGGGCGCAATGCTCAAGCTTGGCGAAAAGTGGCGCAAGCACGACTTCGAGGCACTTGGCGAGGGCAAGGACCGGCTCAGGAAGATCATGCAGGAGACCTCCCGCTGTATCAAGTGTTACAGCTGTATCTCGGCCTGCCCCATCTGCTACTGCGTGGACTGCACGACCAAGAACCCGGCCTATGTCAAGCCCGGCGAACTTCCGCCGAACTTCATGTTCCACCTGATCCGGTTCTCCCATATCGCGGACTCCTGTGTGAACTGCGGCCAGTGCCAGGAACTCTGCCCTGCGGAGATCCCCAACGCACTCTTCATGCACGCACAGCAGGTCGAGCTTGAGAAGATGTTCGGCCACACCCCCGGACAGGACATGGAACTTCCGATCCTTGCATATGCTGAGGAAAGGGAGGAACGCTCACGGTTGCACAACACTGGCAGTGATATGATCTACCTGAATGTGTTCAATCCCCACAAGGGGCACTAATTTTTTTACGCGTGAGGTGGGTCAGGTAGAACTCCGGGACGGGTTGCATCAGCAACTGACAACGGATCGTATACGGGAAGGCCACACTCACAGATCACCTCTGGGCCTTTCGTATATACCTGACTCACCCCTCTTTACCCGGGTACTGCAAAACCAGCGGAAATATCCTGTGCGGTACATCCTGTCCCGGTTCCAGAATATCGTCCGGGCAGGATCGATCCGGTGAACGGGCTTTTCTGATCCAAAAAAGTTGTTCTGAATTGTTTCAGGTCGCAGCAGTGCCTTCAGCCATGGGCATTTTCAAAAATTATTTCTCATCTGGTGCATCGAACCGTTCGAGGTAGCAATATTCGTATGCTCTCTTTTCACCGGGTTTGAGCGCGAGAAGGGAACTGTCGGCATGGTCTTTGCATACATAGGAGACGCAGAATCCCAGCGACTGGAGGCCGATGGCATCTTTGCCGCACTGTTCGCATTTATGGTTCTCAGCCATGGTCAGGTTCACCGGAAGTGTCTTAGTAATGGCGCGGGCTCTGCCGTGCAGGGAAGGTACTCATCAGCATCAGGGGTATCGTTCAAGGTAACAGACCCCGTAGGTCTTCTTCTCGCCGGGTTTGAGGGCAAGGAGCAGGCTGTCGGCATGATCCTTGCAGACATATTCAAAACCTCCCTCCATAGACTGGAAGCCGATCGCTTCACAGCCGCACCGATCGCATTTTGGTTTTTCCGCCATGATCATGTGATTTCGTCTGTTCCTACATACATCTTTTTAATGTACCAGGATATCACGGGACACGGCGGACCATAATCCTGATCCATAAGGGGTATACCTGATCAGGAGATAATCAGAATACGAAGACTCATGAGTGACGAGAAGATTGCAGAAGCATTGAAGGATGCCGGCATCTCACAGGAGATTACTTGTCCCCAGGCATTTGCCCTGAGTAAAAAGGCAGGTGTCCCCATCCATGAAGTGGGGGAGTTCTGCACGAAGAACCGGATCAAGATTCGGGGCTGCCAGCTGGGCTGCTTTAAATGAGCCGGTTCCTCACAGTTATCCCGGTTAAAGAGGCAGTGGCCATAGCGGAGAAGCTTGCAGTCCGGCCACAGAAGATCGAGCGGGTTCCCGCCGAGCAGTCAGCAGGCCGCGTTCTGGCTCAGGATGTTACTGCCGACAGGGACATTCCCGGGTTCAACCGTTCGGTTGTCGACGGGTATGCAGTCCGGGCTGGTGATACGGCCGGGGCGGGCGAATCGATCCCTGCTTTGCTCCGTTCTGCCGGGCGGATCGCGATGGGGAACGATAAGAAAGACCTTCATGTCGGAACTGGCGAGTGCGTATACATCCCGACCGGTGGCGTACTCCCGGATGGTGCAGATGCGGTCGTGATGCTCGAGTATTCGGAGGAAGCCGGCGATACGGTTCTTGTAAAAAGGCCTGTCTCACATGGGGAGAATGTCCTGCAGCGGAACGAGGATTTTACCTCCGGTGAGGTCGTATTCCGGAGAGGACGGCGGCTCAGCCCCCAGGATGCCGGAGTCCTTGCAGCGTGCGGCTGCGCAGCTGTGGCCGTGGCAGGGAAGCCCATTGTCGGGATTATATCGACCGGTAATGAACTTGTGCCGGCGAACGTTGTGCCGGAACCCGGCCAGGTCCGCGATGCGAACGGCCCGATGCTTGCGGCATGGCTGGGCGGGTATGGTTGTGTCCCCCGCCTCTATGGTATCGTGAAGGATGAACGCAGTGCATTTGAAGCTGTTATTGAGCGTGCCGTCCTGGAATGCGACGTTGTGATCCTCTCGGGAGGCAGTTCCAAGGACGACCGCGATATGACTGCTGCAGTCATCGCCTCAAAGGGTGAAGTGCTGGTGCACGGTATCGCCATCGCCCCGGGCAAGCCGACGATTATTGGAAGGATCGACAACAAGCCGGTATTCGGCCTGCCGGGCCACCCGGCATCAGCATATGTTGTCCTGATCGCCATCGTCCGCCCCCTGCTCGACGCCCTGCTCGGGCAGGAGGTGCCTCTTCTCCGGACGGTGAACGCAACGCTCAGCGAGAATGTTCCCTCCCAGCGCGGGCGTGAAGAATATGTCCGTGTTATGGTAAAAGACGGCATTGCGACGCCGCTCTTTGGCAAGTCCGGGCTCCTCAACACCCTGGTGAAGAGCGACGGGCTCATCCGTATCCCGGCAGGGTACGAGGGGCTTGAGAAAGGGTGCGGTGTCGAGGTGATCTTATGGTAAAACGGTATTTGCAGGTGCAGTCGCTTGACGATACCCTGTTGCTTCTTTCCCGCGAGTTTCCAAATGCCCCTTCGGTAATGACGGTCCCGCTGGAAAACGCTGCCGGCCGGATAACTGCCAGCCCGATCTTTGCGAAGTACTCGGTACCGGAGATCCATGTCTCGGCAATGGACGGCATCGCGGTTGTCAGTGCCGAAACCCGGGATGCGTCCGAGCAGCATCCGGTTACCCTGTCGCAGGCTGTGCGCCTCAATACCGGCAATGTTGTTCCCCCGGGATACGATGCCGTGATCATGATCGAGGATGTCTGGGAAGCGGATGGGAAGTATACCATCCGGAAATCCGCGAGCCCCTGGCAGCATGTCCGGCCGGCCGGTGAGGACCTTGCCGAGTCCGAGATGGTCATGACCTCCCGCCATCGCATCCGCCCCCATGAGACGGGTGGACTCGGCACGTACGGGATTACGGGAATTGATGTCATCACCGTACGTATCGGGCTTGTCCCGACCGGGAGCGAACTCGTTGCTGCCGGGACACGTCCGAAGCCGGGGCAGGTTGTAGAGAGCAACACCGTCATGGCAAAAGCGATGCTCGAAGAGGCAGGAGCAACCTGCACGCGCTACCCCTTTGTCGAGGATGTCAAAGAGAAGATCCGGGACGCCATTGCAACCGCGGTCCGGGAAAACGACATCGTTATTGTTTCTGCCGGTTCATCCGCAGGGACCCGGGATTTCACTGCCGACGTGATTGGTGATCTTGGTGTGGTGCTCATTCACGGGATTGCCACCAAGCCCGGGAAGCCGGCTATTATCGGGAAGGTCCAGGGAAAGCCGGTCTTCGGGCTCCCGGGCTATCCACTCTCTGCCCTGACCGTGCTCCGCGAACTCGTCCTCCCGTTCCTGCGTCAGTACGGCCTGCATGTCCCTGAGCCGGTAACGATACGGGCACAGGTCACCAGTTCCCTCCCCAAAGAGGTCGGCTCTGACGAGTTCGTGCTCTGCACGCTGGGAAATGTGGGAGGGCGCTGGGTGGTCTCGCCGCAGTCCAAGGGTGCCGGGGTCCAGATGGCTGCTATCCGGGCCAACTCGTATCTCCGCTTGCCCCGCATCTCGGAAGGGTACGATGCGGGCGATGAGGTTGATGCCCGGCTGATGGTCCCGGTTGAGGAGGTAAAGAATGCCCTCATCATTACCGGCAGCCATGACCCGGTGCTCGATTACCTTGCGGACCTGATCCGCCCCGCTGGCGTTTCCCTCCTTTCAACGCATATCGGGAGCATGGGAGGGATCCTCGCTCTCAGGAAGAACGAATGCCATATGGCCCCGACCCATCTACTCGCGGATGACGGGTCGTATAACACTGAGTATATCCGGAAATACCTGCCCGAAACTTCAGTCGACCTTCTCTGTATTGCAGAACGGCAGCAGGGAGTTGTTTCGCGGGACGGCATTTCTTTTGCGAATCTCCCGGGCCGGTCGTTCATCAACCGCCAGAAAGGATCGGGGACCCGGATGCTTCTCGATCACGAACTGAAGAAAGCCGGTATCGATCCGGCATCGATTCCCGGGTATGAACGCGAGGTGACAACGCACATCGCCGTCGCCCTTGCAGTCAAAAGCGGCGAAGCGGATGCCGGCCTTTGTGTGTACAGTGCGGCAAAGGCACTCGGGCTGCCGTTCGTGCCAGTTGCCAGCGAACGGTACGAACTCGCATTCCGGAAAGAACATGAGAATGATCCGCGGGTACGTGCGCTGATCGGTGCAGTGCGCTCACCCAAATTCGCGGCCATTCTTGGCATACTTGGGGGATATGAGACCCGGGAGACCGGGCGGATCCGGCCCGGCAATCCCTGAGACGGATCCCGGGAATCAACCGATTTTCAGCCATCATTTGCCCGGGACGCTCATAATTTCTGGATTCTTCACTAGACTCTCCCGTAATCAATGAATTATGGTTAACTTTTTCCGGCAAATGAGATTATATTCAATGGGGAGTATCTTCATTTCAGCCCCGGAACCCTGGAAAGATCCGATCTGTTTTCCGTCATAGGTTAAGTACATGCAACTCAAAAAAATTGTTGATAAACCTAATTTAATGAAGTTGTATGATTGTTCATTTGGAAACCTTTAACTAACTAGCCGGGAAATCATAATTTTACGACGACAGTGTGTGTGATACGCATGGCGTTTTCTGTACATGTAAACATGGAGCGATGCACCGGTTGTGGCAACTGCGTCATCGCATGCCCGGTTGATGCCCTTGAGCTATACACCGTGGACCCGGCAACCAAGGAGAAGATCTATGCCGTGAAGAACGGCAAGTCGATCCACCTCGATGTCAAGGCCGAGCTCTGTGCCGGCTGCGGCGTCTGCGTGAATGCCTGCCCGATGGACGTGATCCGTCTCTCCGGTAAGGGAGCGGTTGTTCCGACTGAGGCCTGAAGCGAGGAATACCATGGCAAACTCAATCAGCGTTAATCTGATATCCGGAAGGACCATCCAGCAGGGTGTTGCAATCGAGAGCGGCAAGGAGAAGCCCTCGTACCGCACTGCCTGCGGGATTATCGAGATGGACCCGTCCGACTTAAAAACACTCGGCGCATGGAAGAACACCAACGTGAAGGTCACGACCGACTACGGCAGCGTTATTGTCAAGGTGATCGAGGCCACCCAGGGACCCCACCCGGGCGTTGCTTTTATCCCGATGGGCCCGTGGGCAAACTCCGTTGTGAGCAACAACACCTACTCCACCGGAATGCCGACCTTCAAGGGGACTCCCGCAAAGGTTGAGATCGCAATGAACGAGCCTGTCCTCCTAGGGATAGAACTTGTCCAGAGACAGTGCGGGGTGAAAGTAGGATGACAAAAGTAATCACCGATGTAATCTGCCCGTTCTGCGGCACCCTCTGCGACGATGTCGAAGTCACCGTTTCCGATGATGGCAAGAAACTTCTCGAAGTGGCAAATGCCTGTGTCATCGGCACCGAGAAATTCCTCCACTCCCAGTCGAGCGACCGGGTCACAAAGCCCAGGCTCCGGCAGGAAGACGGCAGCTGGAAGGATATCAGCTATGAAGAGGCAGCGGACTATACGGCAAAGCTGCTCGCCAAGGCCAGGAAACCCCTGATGTACGGCTGGTCCTCCACCAACTGCGAGGCCCAGTGCGTAGGCAACGAGATCGCCGAGGTCGCAAAGGCCTGCTGCGACAACACGGCAGCAGTCTGCCACGGAACAACCCTCATTGCCGTGCAGGATATCGGTCTCCCGAGCTGTACGCTTGGTGAGGTCAAGAACCGTGCCGACCGGATCATCTTCTGGGGCTGCAATCCGGCCCACGCCCACCCCCGGCACATGTCCCGCTACTCTATCTTCCCCCGCGGATTCTTCACCGGCAAGGGACAGATGAGCCGCAAGCTTGTGGTCGTTGACCCCCGCTGCACCGACACCGCCAAGATGGCCGATGTCCACCTGCAGATCGAACAGGGTCGCGACTATGAGCTCCTTGACGCCTTCCGTGTTGCCCTCAAAGGCGAGTGGCTCCCGGATGTAGTGGCAGGTATTCACGCAGAGAAGATCCGCGAAGTTGCAGACATCTTAAAGAGCGGCCGGTTCGGCATCATCTTCTTCGGTATGGGTGTTACCCAGTCCCTCTCCAAGAACCACAACATCGATGCGGCAATCGCGCTCACCAAAGATCTCAACGAGCACACCAAGTACTCGATCATGCCGATGCGGGGCCACTACAATGTTACCGGCTCCGGAGAAGTCTTTGCCTGGCAGTTCGGGTTCCCGTACTCGGTAGACCTCACCCGCGGCTTTGCCCGCTATAATCCAGGCGACTCCAGCTCGATCGATCTCCTCCTGCGTGGCGAGATCGACGCCATGTTCACCATTGGCAGCGACCCGGGAGCACACTTCCCGATCAGCGCTGTCAAGCAGATCGCAAAAGTCGACTCGGTCTGTATTGATCCGCACATGACCCCGACCTCTGGTGTCTCCAAGCTCCACGTCCCCGTTGCCTTCAACGGTGTCGAGACCGGTGGCAACTGCTACCGTATGGACAATGTCCCGATCGACTGCCGCAAGGTTGTCGAACCGCCCGAGGGCATGAAGACGGATCTTGAGTTCCTTACCATGGTCTGTGACCGGTTAAAGAAGCTGAAGGGGGTAGCATAACATGTCGGAATACATCATCAAGAACGGTCATGTCTTTGACCCCGTCCAGGGCATCAAGGGCGACAAGAAAGATATCTGCATCAAGGACGGGAAGATCGTTGACAAGGTAGGGTCCTCAGCAAAGGTCATCGACGCCAAGGACAAAACCGTCATGGCAGGTGCGGTTGAGATCCACGCCCATGTTGCAGGCCCCAAGGTCAACCTCGGCCGCATCTACCGGCCCGAGGACAAGCTCTTCAGCTGCACGCCCACGAAAGGAAAGGAGCGGATGGGCGGCGGCGCTTCGATTCCGACCACCTTCAAGACCGGGTACGAGTATGCAAAGATGGGATTTGCCGTGGCCATGGAAGCCGCAATGCCCCCGCTCTTCTCCCGCCACGTTCACGAGGAGATCCGCGACACGCCGATCATCGATGAGGGCGCATTCCCGGTCTTCGGGAACAACTGGTTCGTCCTCGAGTACCTCAAGAACCACGAGATCGAGAACACTGCGGCATACTGTGCCTGGCTCCTCAATGTCACCAAGGGATACGCACTCAAGGTCGTCAACCCCGGTGGCACCGAAGCCTGGGGCTGGGGCCTGAACTGCCTCACGGTGAACGACCCTGTCCCGTACTTCGATATCACTCCTGCTGAAATCGTGAAGGGACTCATCGAGGCCAACGAGTATCTCGGCCTCCCGCACTCGATGCACATCCACCCGAACAACCTCGGGAACCCCGGCTGCTACGAGACCACGCTCGACACCATGAAGCTCGCCGAGGGCATCAAGGCAAAGAACAAGTTCGGCCGTGAGCAGGTCCTGCACCTCACCCACACCCAGTTCCACTCCTATGGCGGAACCAACTGGGGCGACTTTGAGTCAAAGGCCAAGGAAGTCACCGACTACGTCAACAAGAACAAGAACATCACCATCGATACCGGTAACGTCACCCTTGACGAGACCACCACGATGACTGCCGACGGCCCGTTCGAGCACCACCTCACCGGCCTCAACCACCTCAAGTGGGCAAATGTCGATGTTGAGCTCGAGACGGCAGCCGGTGTTGTCCCGTACATCTACAGCCCGTCAATCTCGGTCTGTGCCATCCAGTGGGCAATCGGGCTTGAGATCGCCCTCATGATGAAAGACCCGATGCGCTGCTACATCACGACCGACCACCCGAATGCCGGCCCGTTCACCCGGTACCCCCGTGTGTATAAGTGGCTGATGTCCGAGAAGGCGCGGAAGCAGCAGATCGAGTCCTTCAAGCACAAGGACAAGGTTCTCTCCCAGACCGCCATCGGCACGCTCGACCGCGAGATCTCGCTCTACGAGCTCGCCCAGATGACCCGCGCAGGGCCCGCAAAGTCCCTCGGCCTTGCCGCCATGTGCGGAGGTTTGAAGCCCGGTATGGACGCCGATGTTGCCATCTACAACATCAACCCCGACAAGCCGGTGGCAAACCCCGACGATATCGAGAAGGCGTTTTCCCGCTGCGCCGCGTTCTTCAAGAGCGGCGTCCAGGTTGTCAACAATGGCGAGATTGTCAGCAATGGCAACAAGCGCACCCTCTGGGTCAACGTCAAGGCAAAGGAGAACCCGCAGGTTGCCCGCGACATCAACGAGAAGTTCGTCAAGTATTACAGCATAACGCAGGCCAACTACGAAGCGCTCGGGCACCACTTTGTCCCGAACCCGTATGCAATCGAGGTTGATGCAACACAAGTGTAGGTGGAAGAAGATGGAAACAGTAACCATAACCATGAAGAATGTGCCTGCACTGTATCTTGAGGCAGAAACCATCTCTCCCGATGCATTCGCCGGCAAGAATGCGGCCCAGATCGCAGAGCTCCCGGTCTTTGAGGGGAACGTCCCCTCAACTCTTGGCAAATACTTCGAGGTCAGCGGCAATGCCGGGGCAACTGCCGCCGACACGAAGATTGTTGTCAAAGGCGACGCGAAGAAAGTCAAGTACATCGGCTTCAAGATGACTGCCGGTGAGGTAGTCATCGAGGGCCCGGCCGACCAGTATGTCGGTGCCTGGATGAAGGGCGGAAAGCTCACCGCAAAGGGCGATGTCGGCGCATTCGCTGCAACTGCCATGAAGGGCGGTGAACTGGTTATCGAAGGCAATGCCGGCAACTACCTCGGCGCTGCATACCGCGGCGACTGGAGGGGCATGTCCGGTGGCAAGATCCTTGTCATGGGCAATGCCGGTTCCGACACCGGGATGTACATGCTCGGCGGGGAAATCACCATCAACGGCAACTGCGATGTCCACGTCATGACCCATGCTGAGGGCGGAAAGGTCACCATCAAGGGCAACGCAAAAAGCAAGCTTGGCGGCCAGATGGTCGATGGGACCATCATCATCTTCGGGAACATCGATGTCATGATGCCCGGCTTCAAGCCGAATGGCGAGGTTGAACTCGAAGTCGACGGCGCCAAGGCAAAGTTCGCCCATTTCATCGGCGACATGGGCGAGCGCCACAAAAAGAAGAAGGGTGCGATCGTGTACGGGAACCTGTACAAGAAGATCTGATCCTTCCTAGCTACTCACCAAAACACAAAACACACACAAAATTCAAACAGGAGGATCCCCGGGTTTTGGGGATCCTCTCACAGTATCAGTTTTAAAAAATTCCTGAATTTTACTTCATTGATTTTCCCGGACTCTCTGCGGCCTGGGCTTCCGGTACCTGCTTTAGGATATCCTCGCGGAACTTGTCGAAGTGGATCTCGTCCAGCTGTTCTGAGAGGAGGCGACCGCTCCATGCCCGCCGGTAGACCCAGTCCACGATCTTCTCGATCACAAAGAGGACCTGATCCTCGGTCTTTACCGTGAGGAGGTTGCGCCCGATCTTCGGGTGCCTCCCGCGCCTTCCCCCGACTGTAATGAGGAAGTGGCGGTCTTCAGCTTTGATAAGATCGAAGGAGCAGGACTGGACGCAGACGCCGCATTCAACGCACTTGTTCTCGTCCAGAACCGAGATGCCGTTTTTGATCTTGATCGCACCTTCCTTGCAATAGTAGACACAGTTACCACAACCGGTACAGAGCCGCTCTTTTGTCCGGACCGGTCTGACCCTGCCGATCACCCCGATCTCGTTGAGCATGGGGCTCGTGCAGGCATTCGGGCAGCCGGAGAGCGCAATGCGCATCTTGACCGGCATGATCTTCCCGAACAGTTTTGCATCGATCTTCTTTGCAAGGCTGATGGTATCGATATTAGCGAATTTACAGCGTTCGGTCCCGGGGCAGGAGATGATGTTGACGATCTCGTCCTTTTCCGAACCAATGGGCGTTCCGTTCTTCTCAAGGGCCCGGGCAATTTTCTTGAGATTCTTTGGGTCCACATGCGGGATCTCGATCGTCTGCCGGGTGGTGCAATGGACCTCGCCGCTGCCATAGGTCTTGGCGATTCTGGCAATACCCCGCAATTGTTCGACAGAAAGGACTCCGGCAGGTGCCCGGATCCGGATTGTCGAGTAGTCGGCGTTCCGTTCAGTAATAACCCCGCCTTTCATGTGGATACCGATATCGCGCTGCATCGTCAGTACTCTGGCAGACGCAGGTAATTAATACTGGGGTTGTGACAGGCGGAAAACGGTCAATAATGGATCAACAATTCATTACAGGGCAGCTACGTATCCGTTCTGGCAGTTGCCAGAGGCGAAACCCTTTTGGGGCAGTCGTCTTTGTGTCCACCAGAATCCCTTCCGGCTGCGATGACACCATAACAAGATATATGATGATAGCCGCGATCATCACTACCTGTAATAAAAAATTTCAATTATGAGGTGTGTACATGAAATCCGAAGATGCAAAGAAGATTCTGTCACTGGCTATTGACCGTGAAGTGGAAGCCTACACATTCTACCGAAATGTCGCTGACAAGGTAAAGGACAAAGCACTGAAGTCTCTCTTTGACGAACTTGCCGGAGAAGAGAAGAAACACCGCGAGTTCCTGCAGGGCTTCCTGGCAAAAGATGTGGGCAAGATGAAGTTCGCTGCAGGTCATGATTACAAGGTCGGAGACGCTCTCCCGTCACCCAAGCTGACAATGGACATGAAGCCACTCGACGGTCTTGTCCTTGCCATCAAAAAGGAACTCGAGGCAATGCAGATGTACACCCAGTTCGCAAATGCGGCAGCGGACACGGAGACCCAGATGCTCTTCACCCAGCTTGCCAACATGGAACGGGGACACAAGGCACGGCTTGAGGATATCTACACCAACATGGCATTCCCCGAAACCTGGGGATAACGATTTTTTTAACCCCGGTGCAATCTTTTGCACCCGGGTCCTCTTTTCCCGTTGTAATATTTGGAACTGGTAATCGGGGACTCACGTACCTGATATACGGTTTTCCCGGGAAACGGTGTCAGAAAAAAAGAGGAGATTAGTGTTTCTTGTCCATCGGGTTGAAGACGTTGAGGTAGATCATGTCGCTACCGGTGTTGTGCAACCGTGCACGCTCCTCGCGTTCCTCTGCATAGGCAAGGATCGGGAGTTCCATATCCTGGCCGGGGACGTGGCCGAACATCTTCTCCATCTCGACCTGCTGGGAGTGCATGATGAGTGCATTCGGGATCTCGGCTGCGCAGACTTCCTCGCACTGGCCGCAGTTGACGCAGCTCGATGCGATATGGGCGTACCGGATCAGGTGGAACATGAAGTTGACCGGGAGCTCGCCGGGCGGGACATAGGCCGGGTTCTTAGTCGTGCAGTCGACACAGTAGCAGATCGGGCAGACATCAATACACTGGTAGCACTTGATGCACCGGGAGGTTTCGGACATGATCTTCTTTAACCGGTCCTTGCCCTCACCGAGTGCCTCGAAGTCGTGCTTGCGCCACTTGTCGCCGAGCTTGAGCATTGCGCCCTCGACCTTTCCGCGGATCTCAAGACCCTTGGGGTTGGGAGCTTCGGTCTCAAGGACGCCCTTCTTCTTTGCGCCGTCGATAAGGTTTGCACCCTTCTCGGAGCAGACCTCGATAAAGGTTGCCTTTCCGGCCTTCGGGCCGATGACACCCCAGTTCCCGCAGGCAAGGTCAGCCTGGCGGGGGATCTTCATCTTGCAGCGGCGGCAGTTGCTGCGCCGCCCGTAGCCTGCCTCTTCGAGTTCGTCAACGGAGATACCCTTGTGGCCCCCCTCGTACTCGATGATGAACTGGCCCTTGTCGATCTCTTCCTTGTGGACCTTCTCGGGGTCAACGTCGTACTTCTCCTTGATCATCTTGCGGGCAACGACCGGGCTGACTGAGCCTCCGCAGTTGACACCGATCATGATGATGTTGTCAAGGTTGATCTGCTTCCTCTTGGCCAGTTCGTAGAATGCCATTGCGTCGCAGCCCTTGACGGTGACGCCGATCTTCTTGTCGGTAGCTCCGTTAAGGAACTTCTTGACAAGCTTTGCCATGAGGAGCGTACCGCAGTGGAGCGACCCGGCGGTCTTTGCAAGGTCCTTGGGGTCAGTGATGAGTACCGGGACTGCATCGTAGAGGTCGACACCCTTGGTGACGACGAAGACTGCGTCAACAACCTTGTTCTCGAGGGCATACTTCCAGAGTGCGGTGACTGCACCACCGAGCTCGGCCTTCTTCTGGATCTCTGCGTCACTGGTCCATGCATAGAGCATGTCGCCTTTCTTGGTCATGTTCAGGCCTCCTTGATCTTCTCAACTTTGACAGCGCAGTGCTTGAGCTCCGGCATCTTTGACATCGGGTCGAGCGCGGTGTTGGTCAGGTTGTTTGCACCGTTGGCAAAGTGCATGGGCATGTACATGACTTTGGGGGCAACATCGTCGGTCACGCGGGCAACAGCGATGGATTCGCCACGGCGGCTCGTCACTTTGATCTTCTCGTGCTGCTTGATGCCGAGTTCCTTTGCATCCAGCGTGTTGATCTGGACGTAGTTTTCCGGAACATCGTTGTGCAGGGTCGGGCTCCGGTCGGTCTGGGTCCTGGTGTGGTAGTGGAAGATGACACGCCCGGTCATGAGCGTGAACGGGTACTCTGCATCCGCGACTTCTGCGGGCGGGCGGTACTCGATACCGAACATGGTGCCCTTGCCGTCTGCTGCGGAGAACTTGCCGATGTGGAGGATCGGGGTTCCCGGGTGCTCGATGGTCGGGCAGGGCCAGTGGATGGCTTCGGGCTTCTCGATCTTCTCGTAGGTCACACCGAACTGGCCGGGGGTTACTGAGCGCATGTCGTCCCAGACGTCCTTTGCGGTCTTCCAGTCAAAGCCCTTGAGGCCCATCTTCTTTGCGACCATGCCGATGATCTCCCAGTCGTACTTGGACTCGCCGGGACCGTCGACGGCCTTCCGGACACGGTTGACACGGCGCTCGCCGCTGGTGAACGTGCCGTCTTTCTCGGCAAAGCAGGTGCCGGGCAGGACAACGTCTGCATACTCGCAGCTCTCGGTCCAGTAGATGTCCTGCATCACGAGGAAGTCGAGCTTGTCGAACATCTTTTTGACGTGGTTGGAGTCAGGGTAGGAGACGACCGGGTTCAGGCCCAGGACGTACATCGCCTTGACAACTTCGCCGCAGTCATTGATCTGTTCGGTCAGGGTTGAGCCGTACCAGTCGGGCAGGGAGCCTTCCTTCATGCCCCATGCCTTCTCCATCTTGGCACGGTTCTCGGGGACGGCGACTGCCTGGTAGCCGGAGAAGACATTCGGGTATGCACCCATGTCGCAGGCACCCTGCACGTTGTTCTGGCCACGGAGCGGGTTGACACCAACGCCCGGGCGTCCGACATTGCCGGTGAGGAGGGCGAGGTTGCCCATGGAACGGACGTTGTCGGTACCGGTGGTCAGCTCGGTGATACCGAGACAGTAGATGATCACTGCGTTCTTTGCCTTGGCATACTGGCGGGCAATGTCCTGGACAGTTTCCTGCGGGACACCGTGGATCTTCGTTGCGTCAGCGTACTTCTCGACCATCTTCTTGAGGTCGTCAAAGCCCTTTGTCCTCTCCTTGATGTACTCCTTGTCCTCGAGGCCTTCCTTGATGATGTAGTACATCATGTTGTTGGCAAGCGCAATGTGGGTCGACGGGTTGAACCGGATCCACTTGTCGGCGAGCCGTGCTGTCGGGCTGAACCGGGGGTCAACGACGATGATCTGGATTCCCTTCTTCTTGGCCTGCATGACGCGGCGGCCGGCGAGCGGGTGAGCCTCGACTGCATTGGAACCCCACATGACGATCAGGTCGGAGTTCAGGACATCTTCGAACGGGTTGGTGGCTGCACCGGACCCAAAGGAGAGCGAGAGACCGGCAACGGACGGGCCGTGGCAGATACGGGCGCAGTTGTCGACATTGTTGGTCTGGAATCCGACCCGGGCGAGTTTCTGCAGGGCATAGCAGTCCTCGTTGACGGTACGGCAGGAGGTCTGGAACCCGAGGGCCTTGGGGCCGTGCTTCTTGGATATCTCCGTGAAATTCTTGGTAATCAGGTCAATGGCTTCGTCCCAGGAGGCTTCCTCGAACTTGTCGCCCTTCTTGATCAGGGGCTTGGTCAGCCGGCCCGGCTTCTGGACGGTTTCCCAGCAGGTTGCACCCTTCGGGCAGAGCTTGCCCTCGTTGATCGGGGACCGCTTGTACGGTTCGACACCAATGAGCTTGTTGCCCATGGATACGAGATTAAGGCCGCAGCCGACCCCGCAGTAGGGACACGTGGTTGCTGTATACTTGAGTTCAGTTTTTATGTCTTCCATTACTACTCACCAGGTTTGTTGATCGGTTTTCATACCGGTTGATTACTGGATTTGTTAAAGAGAATTTAAGATTGAACATCAGATCTCTGCCCTTGCATTATATAACCATTCTGAAATTTAGACAAAAATTGGTGAACAAAAGTGGGTTTAATATCTCATGCCGTTGAAGGTATAGATAATCGCCCTTAATTTCCTGTCCGGATACTCCGGGCGAACCAACCGGAAGCCAAATAATGGTGCATCTCCATGAGAAAACGCCGCATCCCCCCCATGCTCACCGATATCGTCCAGGCTGCACTGGCATCCTATGATGACGTACTGTTTGATTCCTGCGATGCCTGCCCTTCCTGCGGGGGAGATCTTTCCGGGTATGATATCAAAAAGAGACAGTTTGCCGTTGTCATGGACGGGGAGGAGAAGAAGGTGATCCCCGTGCGGATTAAGCGGTTCCGCTGCCGCAGCTGCAGGCAGGTCCATCCTGCCGATCAACCCTTTTACCCGGACACTCGCATCGGATCGCTTGTCGTGGACCTCTGCGTAACGCTGGGCGGGAGCATGCCCTTCTCGCGTGTCTCTTCCTGCCTGTATGAGATGGGGGTTGTTGTCGACCGCTGGAGTGTCCGGAACTATATCCGGAATAACCTGCGTACAGTTCCCGGTGTGGATATGTTCGGGTTCACGGTCCCCCTTTCTATTGTCTCCCACTCAGCCCTCGCCATGGGGATGCAGGCAGGGGGCAGCGTGAGTGCAGCGGACCTGCTTGCCGCGTGCGGGCATCCGAAACGTGCAGCCCCGTCTCCCTTTGAGGAAACGACAACCAGCGTGCGGGAAGAATAACGGGATGCGGGGATCAGGAACCGGTCCTGTCTTTAAAGAGAAGAGAATGGTGACGGGTGATATCGATCCGATCTCTCCCGTCATCATGGGTCCCTCGCCGTATCTCTGGAGATGAGTATTGCTTTTTTCTCGTGGGACCGGTTTTGGAATGAAAAAATTTAGTTGGAATAAGCTGACTTCCCGAGTTTCGGCTCGAAAACCCTGTCAGCTTCCGTGCGGATTGCGTGGCTGAAGAGCGCAAGCGGGATCTCGCACGGGCAGCATTCTTCGCACTGACCGCAGTTGATACAGGAGTCGGATATGTGCGCAAACCGGCGCAGGTGGAACATCGGGTCGGCCGGGATGAACCCGTGGCGGACCATCATCTCGGGCTGCTTGTACTGGTCAGCACGGGTGACACAGACCGGGCAGTGCTCGATGCAGGCCAGGCACTTCATGCAGCGCCCGGTCTCCTTTGCAATGGTGTCCCAGAGCACCGGTGCGAGTGCCTCGAAGTCGTGCTTGCGCCACTTGTCGCCGAGCTTGAACATGGCACTCTCGACTTTGCCACGGACCTCGATACCCTTGGGATTTGCCGGCTCTGTTGCGAGCTTCTTGGCCTTGACCGCACCATCGAGAAGTTTTGCGCCCTTCTCGGAGCAGACTTCGACAAAGGTTGCGTTGCCTGCCTTGGGCCCGATGACACCCCAGTTCCCGCAGGCAAGGTCTGCCTGGCGGGGGACCTTCACTTTGCAGCGGCGGCAGTTGGATCTGCGGCCATAGCCGGCCTCTTCGAGTTCGTCCATGGAGATGCCCTTGTGGCCTCCCTCGTACTCGATGATGAACTGGCCCTTGTCGATCTCTTCCTTGGTCACGGTGTTCGGGTCAACGCCGAACTTCTCCTTGATCATCTTCCGTGCAGCAACCGGGCTGACCGATCCGCCGCAGTTGACGCCGATCATGACGATGTTGTCGAGGTTGACCAGGTTGCGCTTTGCCATCTCAAGGAGGCCCATCATGTCGCAGCCCTTGACAACCATGCCGATCTTCTTGCCGGACATTTTGGGTGCGTACTCCATCACCAGTTTCGACATGAGGATGGTACCGCAGTGGAGCGAACCGGCGCACTTGTCGAGTTCTTTGGAGTCGGTGACGAGAACGGGGATTGCATCGTACAGGTCAACACCGCGGGTTACGGCAAGCACTGCATCAACGGTCTTACTCTCGAGCGCATACTTGAGGAGCTCGGTGACCGCACCGCCGCATTCCGCCTTCTTTAAGAGGCCGGCATCATTGGTCCATGCATAGAGCATATCGCCTTTCTTTGCCATTTACTTCGCCCCCGCAATCTTCTCGACCCTGACGGCACAGTGCTTGAGCTCCGGCATCTTGGAGAGCGGGTCGAGCGCCGTGTTGGTAAGATTGTTTGCACCGCCGGCAAAGTGCATTGCCATGTACAGTACCTTCGGGGCAACATCTTCAGATATCCGTGCAAGGGCAAGGGACTCGCCACGGCGGCTTGTCACCTTGATCTTCTCGTTTTCCTTGATGCCCAGTTTCTTTGCATCGATGGTATTGATCTGGACATAGTTTTCGGGAACCTCGTAGTGCAGTTGTGCTGCGCGATCGGTCTGGGTCCTGGTGTGGTAGTGGAAGATAACACGCCCGGTCATGAGCGTGTACGGGTATTCCGCATCCGCAACTTCCGCGGGCTGGCGGTACTCGAGGCCGAACATGGTGCCCTTGCCGTCCGCAGCGGAGAATTTTCCGATGTGGAGGATTGGGGTTCCCGGGTGCTCGACGGTCGGGCAGGGCCAGTGGATGGACTCGGGCTTCTCCATCTTCTCGTAGGTCACGCCGAACATGTTCGGGGTGCATGCCCGCATGTCGTCCCAGACGTCCTTTGCGGTCTTCCATTCAAAGCCCTTGAGGCCCATCTTCTTTGCCACCATGCCGATGATCTCCCAGTCGTACTTCGACTCGCCGGGGCCATCCACGGCCTTTCGCACACGGTTGACACGGCGCTCACCGCTGGTGAACGTGCCGTCCTTCTCGGCAAAGCAGGTGCCGGGCAGGACAACGTCCGCATACTCGCAGCTCTCGGTCCAGAAGATATCCTGGAAGACGCAGAAGTCGAGTTTCTCCAGCTGCTTCTTGACGTGGTTGGAGTCCGGGTAGGAGACAACCGGGTTGAGGCCAAGGAAATACATTGCCTTGACAACACTGCCGGCATCGTTGACCTGTTCGGTCAGGGTTGAACCGTACCAATCGGGCAGGGAGCCCTCTTTCATGCCCCATGCTTTCTCCATCTTGGCACGGTTGTCAGCAACTGAGCATGCCTGGTAGCCGGAGTAAACGTTCGGGTATGCGCCCATGTCGCAGGCACCCTGCACGTTGTTCTGGCCACGGAGCGGGTTGACACCCACACCCGGGCGCCCGACATTGCCGGTGAGAAGGGCGAGGTTGCCCATGGAACGGACATTGTCGGTACCGGTGGTCAGCTCAGTGATGCCGAGACAGTAGATGATCACCGCGTTCTTTGCCCTGGCATACTGGCGCGCAAATGACTTGACCGTTTCGAGCGGGACGCCGTGGATCTCCTCGCAGTCAGCATACTTCTCAACGGTCTTCTTGAGGTCATCGAACCCTTTCGTGCGCTCGTTGATGAACGCGGTGTTCTGGAGACCTTCCTTAATGATCCAGTACATCATGGAGTTGGCAAGGGCAATGTGGGTCGACGGGTTGAACCGGATCCACTTATCGGCAAGCCGTGCGGTTGTGCTGTACCGCGGGTCAACGACAACGATCGGGATTCCCTTCTTCTTGGCCTGCATGACACGGCGGCCCGCGAGCGGGTGCGCCTCGACTGCATTGGAACCCCACATGACGATCAGGTCGGAGTTCAGGACATCTTCGAACGGATTGGTGGCTGCACCGGACCCAAAGGAGAGCGAGAGACCGGCAACGGACGGGCCGTGGCAGATACGGGCGCAGTTGTCGACATTGTTGGTCTGGAATCCGACCCGGGCGAGTTTCTGCAGGGCATAGCAGTCCTCGTTGACGGTACGACAGGAGGTCTGGAACCCGAGAGCCTTGGGGCCGTTCTTCTTGGAGATTTCCGAAAATTTCTTAGCAATCAGGTCGATTGCCTCGTCCCAGGTTGCGTCCACGAACTTGCCGTTCTTCTTGATCTTCGGCCTGGTCAGCCGGTCGGGGCTGTGGACATGTTCCCAGCAGGTCATTCCTTTGGGGCAGAGTTTGCCTTCATTGATCGGGCTACGTTTATACGGTTCAACCCCGACGAGCTTGCCGTCATTGACAACAAGGTTCAGACCACAGCCTACGCCGCAGTAAGGGCACGTCGTGGGTACATACTTAAGAGTACTCGTGCTACTAGCCATTATATCACCATACACTCACTCACGAAAGCCCCAGCTAACAACGGCTGGAACCTCCGTGAACACACACCTCTGACAGTGGTTTTCGCAAAATTGAATACGCAATTTTGCTTGATTTAGGATCTATGTAAAATCTATATATATGCGTATTGAGATACGCCCGAAAATTGGGGATTGGTTTGGGGCCAGCGGGTTTTTTCTGGTCAAAAACGCCACTATTCCGGTAATGCTCTGCAAAGTTGTTGCGCAAACTGCGATCCGCGCAAAAAAGGGGTAGTTTCATGAGGCCCCGCCGTTTCCCCCCGCTCCTTGTCAATATCATTCATACCGCACTCGTTGCCTGTGACGGTATCCGGTTCCATGCCGGGAACACCTGCCCCCGGTGCGGCAGCAGGCTCTCAGGCTACGATGAACGGAGGAAACGGTTTGCCCTGCTGGTCGATGATGAGGAAAAAACTGACGTTCGGGTAATCCTCCGGCGGTCCTATTGTAAGAACTGCGATACGATCATCAATCCCCCGGAGCCGTTCTACCCGGGCACTCGTATTGGCGCTCCGGTCGTGGATCTCTGCCGAACGCTTTCCTCGGAAATGCCATACTCCCGTGTCTCAACGTACCTGGAACGGATGGGTGTCGCCGTGGACCGCTGGAGTGTCCGGCACTATGCCCGGGCGCCCCTGAGAGAGATTCCCTTCATGGATATATTTGGCATGAAGATCCCGGTATCCATCGTCTCGCTCTCAACGTTAGCCGGTTCTCTGCAGGGTCCGGAACAGGCCGACATGGACACGCTCCTCATGATCTGCAACTATCCCGGCGAATCTTCATCTGTACCGAAACATTCCGACAGGTAACTGCAGGATCCCTGAAAAGATATGGCGGGCCTGAAAAATCCCGGTATTTCTGGTGAAAGAGAGAAGCATCCCGTCACCCGGCTGGAAACAATCACATCTGCAAAACTGCCCCGAAAGAGCAATCATAAAAAGTTTATCGGATATGATACCAACGGATCACCATGACCGGAAAGCATGGCTATCCAGATAAAAAACTCAAAACCGTGATGGACGCCCATCATGTCCCCGCGAACCTGCAGGAACAGGTCCAGCAACTCTCCGCCTTCCATACCTATGCAGCCCCTGGTGTCCTCATCGGCGCATTCATGGTGGACTATGCACTTGAATTGCTGGGAGTAAGCACGGATGATAAATTATACGGGGTCTGCGAGACACCCAAGTGCCTCCCGGACGCACTTCAGGTGATCGCCCACTGTACTACCGGTAACAACCGGCTTAAGGTTGTCCCAATCGGGAAGTTTGCCATCACGCTCAACGGGCCGTCTGACAAGGCGACAACCGAAGCGGTCAGGGTTTACGTTGACTTACAGAAAATGAAAAAATACCCTGTTCTGGATGTGTGGTATGCCAATAGCCCGGCCTATGACAAGCACACGATGGGTGACCGGCTCCAGGATGAGATATTCAGCGCCGGGCGGGAAATCCTCTCGTATGAAAAAGTGAGGATTGAGGTCAGGGCCAAGAAGAAGTGGAAGTCAGTGACCTGCCCCGGTTGCGGCGAAACTGTTCCCGATTATCTTGTCGTTGGTGGTCACTGCGGTGCCTGCGGCTCCATGAAATATTACGAGAAGATATGATGCTGCATTCCCCGGGCAACCGGGACTCAGCCACCCTTTATTACCAATAAGGTCAGGCAGCGGGATCCTTCCCGTACCCGAAACCACCAGGAAATGGCGGGATCAATAATAGATCAGTGAACCATTTCCCAGCAGGTGTTTATCACTGGCCGGCGTGAGTTCTGCACTCATCCCCGGTGCAGCAGCGGTTGTGGTATCTATGAGAAGGTTCACTTCGCCCTGGGGAGCATTCACCGTCCTGCTTGCAAGCAGGGTGCTGTTGTTGTAGATCGTGACCGTCAGCGGGTCAGGAGACTGATCCAGTTTGCGGATTGTTGCCTGGACAATGCTCTTTGTCATCAGGACCGTGAAGGTCTGGTTACCCCTTCCGGAGACTTGGTACAGGAGCCCGGGATTCCCCACTGAACCGGCAAAGTCGCCCGGATAGGTAACCATGACATAAACACCATCAGGCTGCGGGGCTGCCGCAACCTGCTCCGGAGGGGGATTTGACGCGGCGGAAGGGGTGGTCGTGATGACGGTATCGCTGTACGGTGAACTATAGAGCGAGTTTATAACAAACGCTGCCACTGCAAGGATTACGATAATGGTAATGACAGCAAGGACAGCAGCAACAACAGGATACTTCCGAACGGGGGCTTTGGGTTTGCCGGCACTCTTTTTCTTATCCCCTGCTTTGGAGGATCGTTTCTTTGATGCGGGAGGGACTGGCAGAGTAGTGATCGCTGGCGAATAGGTTCCGGGCAGTTCGCGTTTCTCGCCCGGTGTCTGCTGCGGAGGGAGGGTGCCCGGAGCGATTTTTGGGGGGCGATCCGGAAGGGGGGAGGTCTTCTTCACAACCGGTTCATTCACAGGATGCGGTTCTGGTTCCGGAGTTTCCCGGGGCACGTTAAGCGAACTGGCCGCTGCACGGACAATGTCCCCAAAGGGTGCCTGCGTTTGATATTCCCTTGTAAGTCCCGGTTGTTCTTGTGCCGGCTGTGGTTGTTCAACCGGCTCATCCTTCGGCAGAGGGATGTGGATGCCTGCGAACAGATCGCGGGGAACTATCTCATGGTCCGGTTGGGGATCCGGTCCGGGAACCGGTTGTTGTCCGGACAACTCCTCCGCCAGGGTATCTTGACGAGCGGGGTTGACCCCTGGGGCCGCTACCGGCAGTGGCAAAAGGATCTCCTCCTGAGTTTCGGGTCCCTGTTCAACCGCTCCATCCTGGCGGGGCTTCTCCTCTAAGAAGAACTCCAGTGAATCCGGCTCCTGCTCGGTGATGATAACGGGCTCGGCAACCGGCGGCGAAGGTTCAGCCACGGATGACCGTGGGCGGACGGGCTCGGGAGCTTCCCAGCGCCTCACCGATGGCTGGAGACCGTTCTTTTTTACCACCGGCACAACGGCGCTCTGTGCCTCCTGTTCGCGTGCCCTGATGACCAGCTCAATAAGCCGCTTCACCCAGAGTTCACGCTCATGGCGGCGCTTCTCCCCGGGGTTCTGGATGAAGATGAGACTCACCTGCCCCGAATCGGAGATCGTGGCAGATTCTTTCAGCGTGAGGATGATAGCCGGTTCACCCGTGGCAGCCTTGCCGCCTTTGACAGTCACGATTTCAGGAAACGGGACCATCACCGGTTCGAGCCGGTCATACCGGCTGTCCATGAGGATGAGGCGCTGGTTGGTCAGCATCGCGTCGTACAGGACAGAGCTGACGCTCACGCGGTGAGTTGTCAGGACAATGGATTCGCCGCGGTTCAGGTACGGGACGCTCATGATTCCTCAGTATCTTCTCATCTTTGTTGTACGGGAAGATATGCTTTTTAGCCGGCCGCTGAAACGAGCGTCCATGGCTTTATGAGAATCCTCATGAGGATCCAGAAACTCTACCGCTGGATTACAGGACCGGAAAGGAAAAACAGGTGAGGTGTGGACCGGGTACTCTGCCTGGGATCAAGCCGTGGCAAATCGTGGATGTGCTGCTCCCGGCATCCGGCCCATAAACCAGAGGTATGTGGGTAAATCCTGTTGTGTGTGCATGCGTCCGGTTGGTGCGTGTATCCAAAGGGACACATAAGTGTGTATTTTCAAGGTTTATAATATTTTTTGTTTAACTTTGTAATATTGTTAAACATAATAATTTTACTTTAATCGGTGCATAGCGCATATGGTTCCTCAAGAGTTTTTTACTCTCTCTGTACGTTGCATCTCTGTAAGCACGGGAATACTGAAGAGGAGTACAATCCGGGCTACCGGTTTTTCAATAATCTATATTTAACTTAATCCAGATGTGAATGAAAATAGTTTTACGTTTGGCACGCGGAAAAACTATAGCAGAGGAACGATTCTTATGCACCAGAAACCATTGACACGAACACTTATTCTCATCGGTATCGTCTGCAGTCTGCTGCTTGCGACTGCATGTATTGCCGGGTGTACTTCCAGCACACCTGCCCCCGCAACCCCGTCTGCAACCGCTGCACCGGTTGCTCCGGCAGCTGTTCAGACTGCCGCACCTGCCGAAACTACGGCAGCACCCGCCGCTCCTGCCGCAGCAGCTACGACAACCCCAAAGCCGGTGTACACGTATTCTGAAGGAAACGTTGTTGCATACACCGCAGCGTCACTCTCGGGAGTCTCGCCGAAACTGGCCGCAGACTTCGAGAAGATGTATCCCGGGCACAAGGTTGTCTTCAACCTTGCAGGAACCCAAGCCTTAAAGACCCAGGTGCAGAATGGGGCATATGCCGATGTCTTCATCTCGGCCAGCCAGAAATACACGACCGAACTCAGCACTGGCGGGTACTTCGAGCCCGGCACGGTCAAGCAGCTCACGACAAACTATGTCATTGTCATCCTGCCCAAGGATAATCCAGCAGGCATCACCTCACTCTCCGATCTTGCAAAACCCAACGTGAAGATCGCAATGGCAGACAGCAGTGTCCCGGTAGGCACCGCGACCGCAGGAGTCATGAAGAACCTTGCAAAGAGCAATGAATACGGCACGGCCTGGAACACCTCCGTGTACAACAATGTCGTGACCTACGAGACCTCGGAACCGGCCGTTGCCAGCAAGGTTGCGCTCGGTGAAGTTGACGCAGGGTTCGTGTACGAGTCCACCTACAAAGCCGGCACCAGCAAATACCAGGCCATCTCCATTCCCAAGTCTATGAACTATCTCCAGACCTACCAGATCGCTGTCATGAAGGATTCCACGAGCAAGAGTGCAGCAGCGAATTTCGAGACATTCATGCTCTCTTCCATTGGCCAGCAGGACCTCGCGGACTACGGGTTCAGGTCCCCCTAATCCTTTTTGTTTTTTATACCTGCAAATCCTTCTCGTATCATTGAATGCCCCGCCCGGTTCGGGCGCCAGTTGTTATGAAAACCCCTGGCAGTCTGTCGGAAAAACATCGGCGCCTCCTTGCTTACCTCGGTGCAGCGATCCTGATACTCTCTGTTACACTCTATCTGGCGCTGCCGGTTGCTGCTCTCTTCTTCCGGACAACCCCGGAGCTCTTCCTCGCCTCCCTGTCGAATCCCCAGGTCATCAGTGCTTTATGGCTGAGCCTGACTACATCGGTCATTTCGCTTACTGTCGTCATCCTTGTCGGCACCCCGTTTGCGTTCGTACACAGTCGCTCCAATTATCCGGGCAAAGTGATCGTGGACACCCTCATCGATCTCCCGCTTGTCCTGCCGCCGGCTGTTGCCGGTTTTGCCCTGCTCGTCCTCTATGGCAGGATGGGACTTCTCGGGAAGTACTTCCACATGATGGGGATCTCGATTGCTTTTACAACGCTCGCTGTTATTATAGCGCAGATCTTTGTCGCGTCCCCCTTCTATATCCGGCAGGCAAAATCCCTGTTCGAGCAGTTTGACCAGAATTATGAGTACACTGCGCGGACTCTTGGTGCTTCTCCAGTCAGGACATTCCTGACCATTACGCTCCCGCTCACGGCAGGCGGGTTGCTCTCCGGGGCAGTCATGACATTCGGGCGGGCACTCGGTGAATTCGGAGCCACCATCATGTTTGCCGGCAACCTTCCCGGAGTCACCCAGACCATGCCCCTTGCCGTGTACGTGGGGATGGAGAGCAATTTCGACATGGGGCTGACCATTTCCATTCTGTTAGTCATCATCTCCTTCATCATCATGATCTCGGTACGGCTCATTACCCGGAGAGGGATGCCCCATGCTTGAAGCAGTGATCTCTAAAAAGCTGCGGGACTTCACGCTCGATCTCACTCTTTCCGTCGAACCGGGGAAAATCCTCGTTCTCATGGGGGGTAACGGGTCGGGGAAATCGACAACCCTGAACATCATAGCCGGGCTCCTCGATCCAGATACCGGATATGTCAGGCTTTCCGGGTCCACTCTCTGCGAACCTGCAAAGGAGATCTGTATACCCATTGAGCGGCGGAGGATTGGGTACGTCTTCCAGAATGCAGCGGTATTCCCCCACCTTACCGTTCACGAAAACATCGCTTACGGTCTCCGGGCACAGGGGCTCCCGCGTCAGGAGATAGCCGAACGGGTCTCACAGATGGTGGGATTGATGCACCTCGACGAACTGGCCGGTGTCAGGGCATCCAACCTTTCAGGAGGTCAGAAACAGCGTGTGGCTCTCGGAAGGGCTATTGCCATACAACCATCCCTCCTGATGATGGACGAACCCTTCTCCTCGCTGGATATTGAAAGCACGGCAGCGGTAAAGGAACTGATAAGGGAAGTTGTGACCATGATGGATATCCCCTGTATTCTTGTCACTCACCGGGTGGCCGACAGCAGGGAAATCGGGAACAATGCTATCGTGCTTTGTTCCGGAAAAAAGGAGTGGGAAGGCGATTCCGGATTCATTCCGGATACCTGTTCCGTATGCCACTGCCCGTCAGGCAGCCCGTAAGTCCGCATGGATCTCGGCAGTCCCGTAAGGTTTGGTGGAGGAACTGCTCGCGAACCGGGCACCATTATAGTAGATGGACACTGTGAGAAGGTCCCCTGATGCATCCAGTTTCTGGACTGTAGCATCGACAATCTGGTCTTTAGCCGGGATCTGGTAGTACTGTTCCCCGCTTGTGGTAACTTCCCTGATGCGTCCTGAGGTCCCATACGATGCCGAGTACTGTCCATCGTACTGGATCCTGACCCAGACCCCCGAGAGCTGGGGAGCCGGGGCCTGCGTTGCTTCAGGAATCGTAGTTGCCGTCACAACGGGTGTGGTTTCCGGTGTCTCCATGGGCTCCGGTGTTGCGACAGCCGTCGGCTGCTCCGTGACAACGGGTGATGGTGTGGCTGGCGGCACAGTATCCGTGGGAACGGCTGTTACGGGTGTTTTCGCAGGACTGCCGGTAAAGGCGGGTCCCAGGAAAATGACCGCTGCAATGCAGGCAATCACCAGGATCAGCGCGATTCCGGCTGCGAGGAAGACGCGGCGGTTACCGGAGGAAGCTTTTGCGCGGGGCTTCCGTGGTACAAGAGGGGGATTGACATGCCCTTCCGCTCCCGGTAAGGCTCCCGTACCGGCACCGCCCTCCTCTTCGGGGAGTTCACCGGCTACCCACGGAGGCAGGAGTTCAGCGGGTTTCACCCCGCCCTCCTTCTGTTCACCAAGGCTCATCTCCCGGATCTTTGCAGCCCATTCATCCCGTTCACTGGTCCGTTTCTGCCGGGGAGCCTGCGGGAAGACGATACCGAGGGTGTGGCGTGTCTCATCCGGAAGCACAATGGAAAGGGAGAGGACCGGGTCCATCTCGGTATTCTCTCCAATAGTGACTGTCTCTACTGATGCAAAGGGGATGTCCTGCGGCCGCAGCCGCGAGTTGCGGGCGTCAACAAGGATAAGGCGCTGGCTGGTCAGGATCGCTTCTGCCGGTGTCGTGTTGATAACCACGTTATGCGTTGACAGGATGATTGCTTCATTGCCGTTCAGGTAAGGGCTTCCCATGATCCCACGTTCCTGTCATTCATGTGCGTTCTGAAGGGCAATAGCCCTTGTTGTTCCCTTGTGCCGGAGGTAACGATTATCAGGGTGCCCCGTCAGCAGGATGAATGTAATGGGCGCTTCCTGCTCCAGCCCGTTGCACAATCCTGGAATCTCCAAACCAGATTCTCCCTGATTCTGACGGGGCCGTCCAAACCTTTTAAAAAACGCTTCCGCGTTCTTCTCCTCCTCCAGGCCTTCTTGCCTGTCGGACTTCAAAATTTGGAGGGTTATCAAACCCGAGAAATGAGAAGAATCCGTTAGGATTCTTCGAAGAACGCTGATGCGTTCTTCTCTTTCTCGAAGTCCTGATGGACTTCTTCGAATGCACAAACCTTAACAACCTTTCCAGTAGAAAATATTGGCACTATGTGGAAGGCAGTCGGGATCGATGCATGGCTCGCTGCACGCAAAACGAGCCTTGAGGATGCACGTGAAACCGTTACCGGGATCATCGGGCGCGTGAAAAACGAAGGGGATGCCGCACTCATCGATCTGGCAAAAAAATACTGCACGCTGGAGCATGTTGCGGTTACCGATGAGGAACGTGAATCTGCGTACGATGAAGTCGATGCGCAGGTTGTCGAAGCCCTGATCGAAGCGCATGCCCGGATTGAACGCTTCCACGAACGCCAGCGGCCCCGCGATCTCTGGTTCGAGGAGATGGAGCCCGGCGTTGTCCTCGGGATGAAGACCACAGCCCTGAACCGGGTTGGCCTTTACGTTCCGGGTGGCAGGGCGGCCTACCCGTCATCTGCACTGATGTGTGCCGTTCCCGCAAAGGTTGCCGGGGTAAAGGAGATCTGCGCCTGCTCCCCCCCGCCCATCAAGCCCCTGACCCTTGTTGCGCTTGACATCGCAGGTGTCACCGAGATCTACCAGGCAGGCGGCGCACAGGCAGTTGCTGCCATGGCGCTTGGCACGGAATCCATACGGTCGGTCCAGAAAATTGTTGGCCCCGGCAATGTCTATGTTACCCTCGCAAAGATAATGCTCCGCGAGCACGCGGAGATCGATTTCCCGGCAGGCCCGAGCGAGATTGGGATCATCGCGGACAGTACGGCCCACCCGAAGGTCGTTGCTGCCGACGTTCTCGCACAAGCCGAGCACGACCCGAATGCTGCCTGTATCCTGATCACGACCGATCCCGCCCTCCCGGTAAAAGTGGGAAAAGAGATCGAGAAGATGGTAGCAGAGGCTCCCCGGAAGGAGATCATCGTCGAGGCGCTGAAAAACTCCGGCTATACGGTGGTGAAGGACATTAACGAAGCTATCGCGGCATCCGATGTTGTCGCACCCGAGCACCTCTCAATCCAGGTGGCCGATCCCCTCTCGGTAGTGACCAAAGTGCAGAATGCCGGTGCCATCTTCGTAGGCCGGTACTCGGCGGTTGCCTGTGGCGATTATGCAGTCGGCACCAACCATTGTCTTCCCACGGCAGGGTACTCGAAGATGTACTCGGGGCTGGATGTTGCGCACTTCTGCAAGACGGCATCGGTTGAGATCATCGACCGGGACGGGCTTGAGGCAATCGGCGATATCGTGGAGACGATTGCGGAAGCGGAAGGTCTCCATGCCCACTCCCAGTCCGTAAAGGTCCGGCGCGCCCTTTGATCTGTAATACCTCTTTTTCCATTTTGTTTCTTCCGGTCTTTCTGCAGGTGGCGGGACACCGGTGAGGATCATTCTCCATTCAGGACTGCACTTCTAGCAGGGGAGTGGTCTCCCCAGTTGTGGGCAGCTCCAGGGCTCCTGACAATCCAGAGTCCAGGGGGGAAGAATCAGAAAAGTACTGATCCCCGGAATAGCCTCACAACGCCTGGTTTTTACGCAGCCACAGGACCAGGCCCATGGCCAGCACAACAGCGCACAGGGGAAGCAGGGGGTGGAGCGGTGTCTCCTCCGGGGGATGAGCGGCAGGATGGAATTCAATATCAGCGGTTGCGTAATGGGGCATCACCGGGCGGAGACGGTCGACCGGACTGTCCACGACATACACCGTGTACATCCCGGATTTTAGTGTGCCAAGGATCACGGATGTATCCCAGGTATAAGTCCATGTTCCATCCGTGAGCTGGACCGGGGCTGTCGTGAACATCCCCCTTCCGGCAGGGATGTTGAGGTTATCGAGTGCAACGCCCCGCGTGTCAAGACCATCACCGGTAAGGAAAAGAAACACCGCGATGGTGGTGGTCCCGCTGACCGTCCCGTTCAGGATGATCGTATCACCGATGCGGGCTGACGCGGGGGTAGCATTGATCGTGAGGGTGACCTCCGCTGATACCGGTAACGCGATGAACAAAAGGGCAGCAATGACCAGCAGGAGGCGCATCCCGTTCATGGAAAGAGCATGTGATGTCGTGGCTTAAAATAAAGGTGATCCTGCCTGTGACGGTCAGAACGTGACAACCATGACGGCTTCTTCCTCTTTTTTCAGTTCGCCCCTGAGGTGGCCGGCATCGAAATCATAGGCATCATGGGGATTATAGTCCTCGTACAGCTCACACTTGTCGAGGATATCGACAAACTCTTTTAAGAATATTCGCGGGATGATGTCGACCCGCCCCCCGAACCGGGTAGTAATCTTCCGGATCATCGCCCGGATGAACCGGTGGGATATGCGTTCCCGGTCGGGTTCGGAATAGGCCTGTGCATAGACATCCACGACCCTGAGTGCCACGAGCTCGAGCTTTGCCGTGTCAAACTTCGAAAGAGGGATCTGCGGCTGCCGGGGATTTGTGAAGCCGTCGGTCTGAGCCACGCTGATCCGGTCGTAGAGCGGGGGAAGGGACCGGATCCCGCGTGAACCGTCGAACAATGCCGGTGTTCCGGTGAAGAGGAAGAAACAGCGGGGCATCTCCCCCTTGTCAATCGCATCGATGAGCCGGACAAGCACCTGGTACGCCTTCTCGCGCTGGTTGCGCTGGAGCGCCTGGGTCGTCTCCAGTTCGTCGACAGCGATCGCAAGGCCGCTGTACCCGGCACCATGGATGATCGAAACGAGCCCCTGGAGGAAGATGAAGGCAACCGAATCATCGATGTCGCCCTTTATTCCGGCCTTAGCCTTCAGTTCCCGGCCAATGTTCGGCTCTGCGGCAATCCACCCGAGTGCTGCCTGGGCAAGCGCGAAGTCGCCGGCATTACTTGCCCGGTAATAGGTCCGCAGGGTGGCGGCAAGTGCAGAGTTCAGCGAGGAGATCCCTGCAAGGGAGGTCTCGATCTCCCGTTCCGTTGCAGTTTCGAGTGCTGCATCGTTTTCGGCCTCCCCGCTGACAGAGAGGATCCGCTCCTCGATGTTGAAGAGCCATGTATCGATAATCGCCTTCAGGGCATGTTCTTCGCCTGTAGTCCGGAGGTTGGCACACACCTGCTGGTACACTCCCCGGAGCTTGTGCAGGGGGGTTCCGGGGGAGATCACGATGTGGGAGGTGACGAATCCCTTGGACCGGGCAATCTCAAGGGATCGTGCGACCAGAAACGTCTTGCCGCTCCCGTACTCGCCACGGATGAACTTGAGGTCTCCGCCGCCTCCGGCCACATAGTCCAGCTGTTTTCCGATAACCCCCTCTTCCACTTCCAGGCCGACAGCGATCCGCTCCAGCCCTCCCGCAGGAACAGTTCCCCGCCGGAGCGCATTGATGATGTTGATACTCTCGAGCCGGTTCTTCTCCATCCGTTCAGGATCCGATATACTCATAGATCTCCCCGTCTTCTCCCATCCCTTTCTTCGCAATCAGGCTGATCCCCCGAGATGCAGCTTTCTGTACCAGCCGGTTCACCACCCCGGCAATCCTCCGCGTCCCAAGGAGGGTGCGGAGTTCCATCTCGCTTGTCTTCCGGTGGAGGCGGAGGAACGAAACGATCTTCTGCTCCTGCTCTGAAAGGCCGAGTTGTTCCGTGAGGATGCTCCCGGCAGGCGCGGTGCCCGGATCCTCCACTGGCTGGTGTGCCGGCAGGACGGGACTGTCCGCAAGAGCCTGCTCCTTGCAGCGCACAAGAAGGGCAAGATAGTCTTCCATCGGTAATGTCTTCGGGTGGGCCGGCAGGGCATCGATGCCCCGGAGGCAGAGAAACTTGCAGGCCGGGTAATCAGCAGCCTCCAGTGCATTTGTCGCTGAATGGAAGAACGCATTGGCAAGGAGTTCCCTGCCATCTGTGGTGAGTGATTCTGCCTGGTCCTCCAGTTTCCGGATCAACAATTCCATAAGGCGCTTCATGGTGTGCATCCTGCCGGTCCCCTCAACAATGAGGGCAGCCACCCGTACAAGATCGGACCCTTTCCGGACATTGGACAGGATATAGATCATCACCTTCTCGCACTCGCGCTCCTCCCCGTTTGCTGCAAGGAATAGCGCATAGTCCGGCCCCCCGGCAAGGAAGTCCGCCCGGTATGCCCGGTAATACCAGGATCGGGCCATGGCAGGATTTCCGGTCTCCTCGTAGAACCGGGCGGTCTCAAGCAGGCTCACCACGTTCAGGTCACGCGATACGGTCTTGAGGAGATGGCGCTCCGCTTCATCTGCGGGCAGGGTCCGGGTCAGGAACCTCCGGTACCCGCCAATGATTCGCCCGAGGATGACCATGTCGGTTTTGGCAGCCAGCTCATCCTGCACAAGGTGCCCGTACCGTTCCAGTGCCCGTGCCGTATCTCCGGTAGCACCAAGCAGGTCGCACTCGGCAAGGCGGTACTCCGGCTCGTCCGGGAAGAGAGTGAGGAGGTCGAACACAGCCTTCAGTGCATCACGGGGCCTTCCCGCGGAATGGAGGGCATGGACATAGTCGAAGAACAGCGGTCCGTCCGGCTGCTCCTGCAGGACAGAAGCATAGGTTTCGAGCGCCGTGGCGGTATCATACCGGGCACATGCATCAAGAGAGATCCGGAGCATGGCAGGGTCGTGTGTTGACTGCCATACAGAATGCGCGTGCTCTGATGCGGCCCGGAAGTCCTGTACCTGGAGGAGCGCTTCGATGTATTCCGATACGAACGCCTGTATCCCTCCCTGCGCCTTGAGGATCGCAAGCGCTTCATCCCCCCTTCCACAGCCAATAAGTGCCCGCACCAGGTTACCGGTATCCTTCTCTGTTCCAGCCAGTTTCGTGAGATGGAACAACAATGGCAGAGCTCCCCGGAAGTCGTTGCGGGAGAGGAGGTACCCGGCATAACTCCTCAGGGCATCCTGGTTGGCAGGGTCCAGCCGCACTGCCGCGGCATATTCGGATGTCGCCTCATCATCGCCCCTTGCCTCCAGTACTTTTCCCAGATAACTGTGGACATACGATGAGTCCGGCATCCTCACGGCCAGGTCGCGGAAGAATACCTCGGCATCCTCGAACCGGCCGGTATGGTAAAGGTTTGTTGCCGCAAGGACTTCGAGAGCCGGGTCCTTTTCCGCCTCCAGCAACCGGTTGCAGACAGCGAGTGACTCCTGGTACCTGCCGTCTTCGAAGAGCCGGAACGCCTCCCGTGTCGTCACCTCATGTCCCGGCATTGTCATGCCCCGCCCCGGTGCAGGCGGACACGGATGAGGCCGGCAAGCATCCCGATCATGTCCCGCTTCTTCACCCGCGAGTCACCCTTGTTCCGCCATTCTATGGGGACTTCGACGATTGTGTATCCTGCAGAACGAAGCCGCCAGAGAAGTTCGACATCGAACTCGAACCCGTTGGAGAGCATCGATGACAGGACGGCATCCACCGCGGCTTTCCTGAAGACCTTGGCACCACACTGAGTGTCGTGATACGGGAGCCCGTACAGGATCCTCATGATCAGGTTGAACCCCCGGCTCTCCATCCTCCGCATCCATCCCTGCCGGACCGTAAGGTTGGATCCGGGTACCCACCGGGAACCGATTGCGCCGTCCGCGGAATCCAGCGCCGAGAAGAGGCGGAGCATCTCGCCAGGGCTGGTCGAACCGTCCGCATCGAAATACCCAACCAGCGGTGCCCGTGCCGCAGCAAGACCGGCCCGGACGCCCCCGCCTTTTCCCAGCCGGTGATCAAATTCAAGGCACCGGATGATAAGGTCTGTGCGGCGGGCAGAGATTGTTTTCACAATCTCTGCGGTCCGGTCTGTTCCATCGCAGACAATGATGAGTTCTCCGTCAAACTCCGCAATGCTTTCAAGAAGCGGGATGATCCGGGCCTCTTCGTTATAGGCGGGGATGACGAGACTATGGTAGGGTGCTGGTTCGGGAATCATGGTTTTAATGCGTCAGGCCGGGATCCGTACCCTGCTGCGTCCTCTGCAACTAATACAGTGTTCACGGAAAGGATCGTGGCAGGATAACCTGCATAATGGTTGGGAAAGATTCCCAATAACATTAGTGGTAATCCTGCCATGATCACGACTCTACTGGTGCTTCATGAGGTGCTGGGAGAGCATTGTGCCGGGCCGGTACTTCTCTGCCATGGCAAGTGCAGTTTCTCGCAGTGCATGATGTTCGGTCAGGCAGCTTGCCGGGGGAGCTGATTTCCGGAGGATTGCCGATGTATTTTCCGTGATCTGGATTAGTTCCGTTGCAATGACCGCGTTCAGCCAGATGAGGTCTGCAAGCATCTCTTTGGTTTCTGTGTCCTGCATAGAGGAGAGGTCGATCGTTGTGGCTTATTAACCCGGCACCCTGCGCAGGGTGAACCTGCACGAAAAAAGGGAATCTTAATCCCCGCCCGGCAAAAGATGCATAAGAAGACTATGAACTATCGCGAACGGATACAGCAAAACGGCCGGGCAGCAAACCCCTTCTTCTGTCTGATGGACATTGATGTCGTGAGTGCCGGTAACGGGGAGGCCGAGCTGGCGATGCAGGTACGGCCGGACATGCACAACGGTGTGGGCTGGCTCCAGGGCGGGATGCTTGTTGCCCTTGCTGATGAAGCGATGGCGCTTGCCATCTACACTCAACTGTCTGATGGCGAGGGGATTGCAACCATCTCGGAATCTACCAGTTTCCTCCGGGGCATCCGCAAAGGATCGATCACGGCCGAAGGCCGGGTCATAAGGAAAGGACGCCGGGTAGCATTCTGCGAGGCCGAGGTCTGGGCAGACAACGGTGGGGAGAGATTCCTGCTCTCACGGACTTCTGCTGCATTCACAGTAACCAAAGAAACGAAATAAACAGAATCCTCAAAAAAAGGATAATGGATGTATCAGGAAAAATTATTCTTTCTTTCCGCTCTTTTTGGAACCTGTATCCCTGGCGTCTGCGTTGCGGAACTTGACATACCACACGGCTGCTCCCGCAGCGACGATGACAATGACGACAAGGATGATGAGCATTGAACCGGGTCCGGCCTCTTTCTGGGCTGTTGCAAGTCCTTCCTTTGCCGAGCTGCTCTCCGGGTCCAGGCTGAGGGCCTTGTTGTAGGCTTCAATTGCCTCGCCGGCCCTTCCGGCCTTTACCAGGGCGTCGCCCTTGTTGATCCAGCCCTTTTCGTATGCCGGGTCAATGGTCACGGCCTGGCTATAGGCATCAACGGCCTCGTTGTAGCGGCCCATCCTGAACAGGATGTATCCCTTATTGTTCCACATCCCGGTACTGTTCTTGAACTGCACGAGTCCCGCATTTACGGTCGTAAGGGCATCGTCATATTTTCCCATGTCAGCAAGCGCGGCGGCCTTGTCCTTATAGAGATACATGAGCGTATCGCTCTGGCTGATCAGAGTCATGTTCTCGGAAAGTGCCTTGTCAAAGAGTTCGACAGCCCGGCTATACTCTCCATTGCCGATGGCAACCTGTGCCATATTGAAGTATTCTGTTGCAGGATCTGCTCCTGTGGCAGCGGCAACCGGGGGGATTGCGAGTGCTGCGACCAGGATCAAAGCAACAACGGTCAGGAAATACCTGGATTTCATGCCTCTTATTTTTCATCTGTGTCTACATGAACTTTCTTCCTTGGAATTGAAATCCGGAGGTGTGAAAAACGGTCTCCCCCCGCCGCAGTACAATAACACTAATACGGATTATGAGCAACCTATACAGCAATCGGGGAGATCACGTGAAGTACATTATTGTTACCGGCGGTGTGATGAGCGGACTGGGCAAGGGGATCACGGCGGCATCCGTGGGCCGTATCCTGAAAAACCGGGGATACCGCGTCACCGCGGTCAAGATCGACCCCTACCTGAATATCGATGCCGGCACGATGAATCCGGTACAGCACGGCGAGGTCTTTGTCTTAAAGGACGGGAGCGAAGTGGACCTTGACCTTGGCAATTACGAGCGTTTCCTTGACATCGAGCTCACGGCATCCCACAATATCACGACCGGTAAGGTGTACCGCACGGTGATCGAGAAGGAACGCCGCGGCGCCTTCTTAGGTGACACTGTCCAGATCATCCCCCACATCACCGATCAGATCAAGACCTGTATACGGCTGGCGGCCGATGAGGAGTTCCCGGACGGGAAAAAAGCGGAGATCTGCCTTGTCGAAGTAGGCGGTACTGTCGGCGACATCGAGAGCATGCCCTTCCTGGAAGCGATCCGCCAGATGCGGGGAGAGCTCCCCGAGCATGATTCTGTCCTGATCCATGTGACCCTGATCCCGGCAGACACGATGGGCGACATGAAGACCAAGCCCACGCAGCACTCGGTGAAGGCACTGCGGGAACTGGGTCTCCACGCGGACATCATTGTCGGCAGGAGCGAGCACCCGATGAGCGCCAGCACCAAGCGCAAGATCTCGGCGTTCTGCGATCTCCCCCAGAACGCGGTCATCTCGGCAGCAACCGCTCCGGACACCTATGCGGTCCCGATGGAGATGGAGAAGGAGGGCATTGCCGATGTCCTCTCCGCCCATCTCGGCCTCGACCGGAAGGACGCAGACACTTCGTGGTACTGGGTTGTCAACAAGGAGTACACGAACCGGGTCACGGTTGCAATCGTCAGCAAGTATGGCATCGAGGACGTATACATCAGCATCAAGGAAGCGCTCAAGCATGCCGGTCGGGCCCTCTCCACGGAGGTAAAGATTGCGTGGCTGGATGCCGAGCGGTACGAGCGCTGCTCCTTAAAAGACTATGACGGCATCCTCATCCCGGGCGGCTTTGGCAAACGCGGGATCGAAGGGAAGATCGAGGCTATCCAGTTCGCTCGCGAGAATAAGGTGCCCTTCCTCGGGCTCTGTCTTGGGTTCCAGCTGGCAACCGTTGAATATGCCCGCCACAAGGCAGGCATTGCCGATGCCACGAGCGAGGAGTTCGGCGAAGGGACTCATGTCATTGCCCTCCTGCCCGAGCAGGAAGGACTCCACGAGCTGGGCGGGACGATGCGCCTTGGCAACTACACGGCCGATATCCGCGATGGCACCCTGGCGCGGAAACTCTACGGAGAAGAGCAGGTGGTCGAGCGGCACCGGCACCGGTATGAGGTGAACCCGAAGTATATCCTCACACTCGAGAAGGCAGGGCTCGTCTTCTCGGCAACAAACAAGAACCGGATGGAGTGCCTGGAACTCCCGGAACACCCGTTCTTCCTTGCCACCCAGTTCCACCCGGAGTTCAAGTCGCGGCCGATAAAACCGTCGCCGCCCTACCTGGGCTTTGTCGAGGCATGCAGGGCGAATAAGCGGACGAAATAGGAGCACGATTAAACCTATGGTTAACACGGAACAGTTCATTGCAAAGGCAATTGAGGAGATCAAAACATCTGCAGGGTCTGAGAAGGTCGTCATGGCCCTCTCGGGTGGGGTGGACAGTTCGGTCTGTGCCGCCCTCGCTGCCCGGGCTATCGGGGATAACCTCATCCCGATCTATATCGACACCGGCCTGATGCGGAAGGGCGAGACCGACCGGATCCGGCAGGTATTCAGCACTATCTCTCTCGATGTCGTCCAGGCAGAGGACGAGTTCCTCGGAGCACTGAAAGGTATCATTGATCCTGAGGCGAAGCGCAAGGCGGTTGGCGAACGCTTCATCCGCGTCTTCGAGCGCGAAGCAAAGAAGAATGGGGCAAAATGTCTCCTGCAGGGCACGATTTATCCAGACATCATCGAGAGCCAGGGCGGGATCAAGAGCCACCACAACGTGGGAGGGATGCCGACAAAGATGGAGTTCACGAACGTGATCGAGCCGATCCGCGACCTGTACAAGGATGAAGTCCGCGAGGTTGCCGGTGCCCTTGGCCTGCCAAAGGAGATCCAGTACCGGATGCCCTTCCCCGGCCCCGGCCTCTCGGTGAGAGTGATCGGGGAGGCAACGAAAGAGAAGATCGCCGTTGTCCGCGAAGCCAACTGGATTGTCGAGGACGAACTGGTAGAGAAATACCGCCCCTGGCAGTGCTTTGCAGCCCTGCTCGGTCTCGGGACCGGTGTCAAGGGCGACAACCGGATCCACGGGTGGATCGTGGCGGTGAGAGCGGTCCATTCGCGGGATGCGATGACCGCTGAACCGGTCAATATCCCGTTCGACCATCTCATGAAGATCGGGTCGAGAATCACTGCCGATATCCCGAGTGTTGCCCGGGTTGTCTACGATGTAACGGCAAAACCCCCGGCAACCATCGAATACGAATAATCAAAGATAATCTGAGAAATACAAAAACGTGATGGGAATGGAAACAACACAACAGATGAAAGCGCTTGACGAGCGCTATTTCATGCCTGCGTTCTCCCGTGACATGGCAATTGTCAAAGGGGAAGGATCAAAGGTCTGGGATGGAGAAGGGAAGGAGTATATCGACTGCGTTGCAGGGATTGCGGTCTGCAGCACCGGCCACTGCCACCCGGAGGTCGTAAAGGCGATCTGCGACCAGGCTCACCAGTTAATCCACTGCTCTAATCTCTACTATGTCCCGCACCAGGGTGAGGTGGCGAAGAAAGTTGTCGAAATCACCGGGATGCACAAGGCATTCTTCTCGAACTCGGGAGCTGAAGCCACGGATGGTGCCCTGAAACTCGCCCGCGTCAGGACCGGGAAGAAGAAGTTCGTTGCCTTTACCCACGGGTTCCACGGGCGGACGATCGGCTCCCTTGCCGTCACCCACAAGCCCGCGATCCGCGAGCCTTTCGAACCGCTCGGTATGGAGAAGACCTTCGTTGAGTATGGCGATCTCGAGGGCCTGAAAAAGGCCGTTGATTCCGATACCGCCGGTGTCATTGTCGAGCCGATCCAGGGTGAAGCGGGTGTCATCATCCCTCCCGACACGTTCTTTGAGGGAATCCGCGAAGTCTGCGACAAGAGCGGGGCTCTCATGATCGTGGACGAGGTACAGACCGGTCTTGGCCGCACGGGGAAGTGGCTGGGCATTCAGCACACGAAGGTGAAACCGGATATCGTTACCCTGGCAAAAGGGATCGCGAGCGGGTTCCCCATGGGAGCTCTCGCTGCCCGGGAAGATCTGGAGTTTAAGAAAAGCGAGCACGGGAGCACCTTTGCCGGTGGACCGCTTGCCTGCGCCGCCTCCCTTGCCACGCTCGGTGTGATCGAGAAGATCCTGCCGGAAGTGGTGGTCAAGGGCGAGCGCTTTCGGAACGGGCTTGCGAAATACAATCCCCGTGTCCGGGGGCTCATGATCGGGATTACCATTGGCGACAAGTGTCCCGAGATCCAGAAGAAGTGTGCGGAGCAGGGCGTGCTCGTCAACTGCGCAGCGGACGGCAACCTCCGTCTCGTGCCCCCGCTTACCATCAGCAATGCCGAGATCGACACGGTAGTGAAGGTCCTCAATGGAACGCTTGGTTAGGTCCTGCTACAAGAAGAAAAGCGGTTACGTCTTCGCAAAGAAAGCGGAGGATATCGCCCGCGAGTACGGCATGACCCGCATCGCCCGGCTCGCGAGCAACGAGAATCCCGAGCCCCTTTCCCCTTCGGCACTTGCCGCAGCGGAAGAGGCATTAAAAACAGTCAACCGCTACCCGGACGAGAAGGTCAGCGTCCTCATGAGCGCCCTCCGGGCCACCTATGCACACGAGCACTTCGTTACCGGTGTCGGGATGGATGGCGTCATCGAGACCCTCTTCCGCACGCTGGTCGAACCTGGCGAGAAGGTCGTGATCTCGACCCCGACCTTCTCCTTTTACGCGCTCGCCGCGATGGGGCAGGGTGCAGAGACAGCAACGGTTCCCCGGGAAGCAGACTTCTCGGTCGATCCCAGGAAGGTGTTGAAAGAAGCGAAGGACGCAAAGGTCACGGTCCTCTGCTCCCCCAACAACCCGACCGGGAATGCGACCCCGGTTCCGGTTATCGAAGAGATCCTCGAAGGGATCGAGGGCCTGCTCTTCCTGGACAATGCTTACGTGGAGTTCTCGGGGATCGATTACCTCCCGCTGATGAGAAAGCACGAGAACCTTGTCCTTGGCCGGACCCTCTCCAAGGTCTACGCCCTTGCCGGGCTCCGGGTCGGGTATGCCTTCACGCCCCGCTGGCTCCCGCCGTGGTATAACCGGGCCGGGACCCCGTTTGCGGTCAATGCTGTTTCCATGGCCGCCGCTGCAGCGGCGCTGGCTGACAGGGAACGTGCGGATCGCTACATAGCGCAGGTGAAGCACTGGCGCAAGCGATTTACGGAAGAGGTGAAATTCCCCGTCCTGCCATCCGATGCAAATTTTGTCATGATCGATATCTCACCCCACAAGAGCGACGAGGTCGTGGAGGAGCTGGCACGAAAGGGTGTGGTGGTTCGTTCCTGCCGGAGTTTCTCCGGTCTTGAAGACCACTATATTCGTGCCAGTATTGGCGCGGACTGGGAGAATGAACTTTTCCTTGAGGTGATCAACAGCCTATGATGTGCGGCATCACCGGCACGCCCGGCACCGGTAAGTCGGTCATAGCGGACGAGCTGGCACGCCGCGGGCACACTGTTGTCCACATCACTGACACGATCGGGCCGTATGTTACCGGTGAAGACGAGAAGCGCGATGTCCAGATCGTTGATGTGGACCGGTGGGTCGCTGAGTTCAAACCGGTAGACGGGTTTGTAGAGGGCCATTTCGCCCACCTGCTCCCCTGCGACCGCGTAGTGGTCCTCCGGTGCCGGCCCGACGAGCTTAAGGCTCGCCTGAAGCAGCGCAAGTACCGCGCTGCCAAGATCCGGGAAAATGCCGAGGCGGAAGCCCTTGACTCCTGTCTCATCGAGACCGTGGAGGAGCACAACCCCTCTCATATCTTCGAGCTCGATACCACCGGCCGTCATGCGCCGTACTGCGCAGACCGGATCGAGGCGTTCGTCCGCGGGGAGATCCCGGCGGACTTCGGCCACATCGACTGGTCGTCCTTTTTGGAGGCGCACCTGTGACCCTTGACCAGTACCGCTCCAGCGTCAAGGTCTATTTCGATCCGCTGGTCGCCGTTGCCATACGATGCGGGCTCACCCCGAACTTCTTCACAATCGCAGCCCTCCTCGCATCGATGGCGGCAGGGCTCCTCTTCTTCTTCAACATGGTTTTCTGGGCTGTTGTGGCGGTTGCGCTCAATGCATTCTGCGATGCCATGGACGGAGCCGTTGCCCGCGAGATGAAGGCCCAGAGCAAGAGGGGCGACTTCCTCGACCATGCCGTGGACCGGTATGCAGACATCTTCATTATCACCGGTATCTTTGCCGGCGGCCTTGTTCCGTGGCAGATTGGTGTCTTTGCCCTGACTGGTGTCCTGATGTCATCCTATCTTGGCACCCAGGCGCAGGCAGTAGGGGTCGGGCGGTACTATGGCGGTGTCCTCGGGCGTGCGGACAGGCTGGTCATGATCCTTGTCGTGGGTATCGCGAGCCTCCTGTACCCGGCCAGTATCTTCGGGCTCACCCTCTTTGGCTGGATGCTCGTCCTCTTTGGCTTCTTTGGTCACATCACGGCACTCCAGCGGTTCGCCTATGTGTGGGCGAAGGTGGAGTAAAAAACCTTTTTCTTTTCTGGGGAATATTTTTGAATTTATGATAGGGCTGATGCCCCCATACTCCCATTAAGATGCTTGCCGCCGAAGTCGAAGGGCGCGCCGCGGCGGCTTCAATTTCTTATTACAAGTAACAACTCCATGTCGGGTATCTATTTCAGGTAATACAGAGGCATCGCCATGCGCCCTGTCCCCCCTGTGGGGGGATTGGTGGCGCAAGAGGGGGAAGTTCAATCTAAAAAAGAGGAATTTTCAAGAGCAAAACGTTCCTTTATTAGGATTTTTGTGCTGCGAGATCATCGATATACTTTAGTGCCTCGATCGCGTCCAGCCTCTTCCGGTCCACGGCGTGATCCTTCACCCATGAAAGGAACCGATCCCGTGTCTCCCCGGCAAGCGATTCCCCGGTCGCTGAGACGATCTTCGGGTAAGTGCGTTGCGGGTAAAAAACAGACCTGGCAGCAGCGAGCAGGGCTGCGTGATCCTGTCCACTGATGATCCCTTCCGTTTCTGCCGCCTTCAGCGTGAACCGGATATTCACCAAAGGTTCTGATAGGGAAAGCCCTGTCTCCGGGTCGAAGACAAGCGCCACTTCATCGTCAGAGATCAGTTCCCCGCTCTTGTACATCCGGTACACCTCGCCGATCCCGGTCATACCCAGCGTGTCCATCTCGGCGGCCCGGAGCGCCCCCATGCTGGAGGCTCCGACTACCCGGACCCCCTTCTTTACAGCGGCAAGGATCTCGCGGTGGGCAACAGCAGATTCCTGATGGAATACGCCGTCGATCAGCCCGATGATGGTAGCACCATCTTCTGCTGCCCGCAGGAGGTCCCCGCGTTTTGCCGGCGGCCGATACTCTGCGGGAAGGATCTCCTCTGCTGCTTCCCGCTCAAGGCTTGGCCCGAGAAAGATGATGATCCGCTGCATTCTTCACCCGCTCGCCTTTCCGCTCCGGGTCCATGGCGAAGACTTCAAGACCCGGCACAATGACCCGGACCACTGGTATCCCGATCTCTTCCCGGGTCAGGTCAACGACAATGACCCGGTCAAGACCCTGTTTTTTAAGGGATTCAATAATGAACTCAATGTCTTTCTTGAAATCGTCACTGTCGGAGGATGGAACATCCTTGTAGGGGATGGTCCCGTTGTCGCGGTACCAGTACCCGTTGATCCGCTTTGCCCGCTCGTAGCCCATCCTCTTCCGCATCTCGGCAAGGGTCGTGTCCTCACGTGCCCCGTGGATCTGGGTGAGCCGGCTCTGGGCAACCTCGGTGAGCGCCCGCATCACTGCGATCCGTGCGCTGGTGTGCGTGCCGATGCCGATGGTAAGAAGCATCGGGTCTTTTGTCAGCACGTCATCGGCAACCGCCGCCATCGTGGGGATGCCGATGTCGCTCGTGATGTCGCGGACAATCACGTCGACCTGTGCATCGGCGAATTTTTTCTGCATATCGCGGATCGCGGGATCATCGATATCGATGACTGCCGGGCCGGTGTCGCGGGTAGACTCCACGAGCGACCATGCGTCCCGCTCAACCACTTCGGAGAGCGCGTGGAAGATTGCCTCCTCACGGGTGTTACCGGACGCGAGCCCGTTCGTGTTGGTCCGCATGGGCCCCCGGTACTGGAAGGGGAGCGGGTGGAAGACCGCAAAGGCCGGGACCCAGAGTTCCTCTCCCTGTGCGATATCGTATCCTCGGCACCAGGACAGGAAGCGGTCGGTCTGTGCACCTTCCGGGAGGATGAGGTCGTTTGGGTCGAGGACGGGCCCCTCCATCCTCATCTCGTCAGGCAGTGCGACCCGGATCTCGCGGTCGTGCACCTCGGCCGAGTAGCGCTCGATGCCTTCCATGATCGCCGAGATCCTGGATTCCTCGACTGTTGCCCCTTTCCCGTTGTACACGGTGATGGCCCCCGATTCCGCGGTGGGCCGGATGCAGGAGAAGACCGGGATCCCGATCCGGTCCAGGCTCGTGATGTCGGCAACACGGGTGATCCCGGCAGCCGGGACTTTCGGCTCGATCCGGGCAAGGGTTTCATCAAGGGGGACGGCACGCTGGGTCTCGTTGTTGTAGGTTTTTTTGCACGATCGGATCTGCATCTGTGGATCACCGGGCTGTATTCGGGACAGTTTCTGTATGGAGAGGTTTCTCGCTGCCGGGGTTTATACATGCCCATGCGGGATTACTACCAGTCAAAACTGCGAGAGAATTCGCAGCTAAATAAACCGATAAATAGTGTCCGGGATGAATAGTCAACCGGAGAACTGATCTGCCATGAAATACCCTGTAGTTTTTACCCTTGTCGTCGTTACGCTGCTGACGGCTGTTGTGCTGTTTGCCGGCTGCATGTCTGCACCGCCGGACACAAAACCCGTGCCGCCGGTCTCTCCGGTAACAACCGAACCCTTTCCCTCCGGGTCATCCTGTGGCATAACCAGCTGCCACGGCCTCGACCTTGCCTGCGGTGCCAATGCACCGGAAGTCTGCACGATGGAGTACCGTCTCGGTGATAAGTGCCGGCAGTACGCACGGTGCGATTCCAGCGGCGGGAGCTGTACGCTCGTGACTGATCGGAAATTTGCCTCATGCAAGGCCTGCGTGGAGCAGTGCGCGGCACGGGAGACCGAGGACCCGGCTGCCGCATTTGACTGCGAAGCGAAGTGCTGAGAGGAAGAGGTAACTCTCCATACATTTTGAAAAAGATCCGGCGTATCAGAACACGTATGTTGTCCCGACGGTGTTCAGGATACACTTCTCGGGCATCGCACCCATGAACCGGTTGATCGTGGTCCAGCCGGTGCAGTGCATGGGGACGATATAATCCGGGTTAATCTTCTTCATCGCATCGATGGTCGGTGGCACAATCTTCTCGTACGCCTTGCCGGAGAGGTGGAATCCCCCGAGGACCGCGTGGACGCGATCGATTCCGGTGATCCTCTTTGCATATTCCACGGTGTTGATGATCCCCGCATGGGCACACCCGCTTACCACGACAAGTCCCTTCTCTTTCACGTTCATCACGAGTGCCTGGTCATCACGGATCGAATCGGGGGTCCATTTCCCGTCCCGCTCAATCTCTGCCCCGGGCAGACCCTTCTCGAACCGGACCTTCCACTCCACTTCACCCGTCACAAGGATATGGCCGGCGGCAAGGGTCGAGGGTTTGCTGCGCATTTTGATGTCGGCCCCGGCCTTCTTCAGTGCCACAATGTCCGGAGATCGCTGGCCGAAGACGCCCGCTCCGGGAATATTCCGCCTGCGGGGGAGGAAGGCATCCGGGTGGGCAATGAGCGGGACCTGCCGCCCTGCGCCCGCAACAGCATGTTCGAGTGCGCCGGTATGGTCGTAGTGGCCGTGGCTTAAGACAACCGCTTCGATCCCGGCAAGGGAGACCCCCACCTGGAAGGCATTCCAGGGCAGGCACGTATCGGAGAGCCCGGCATCCAGCAGGATCGCGTGCTCCTTATTCCCGGAGAACACCTTCACGTGGCAGGAGAGACCGTGCTCGGCCAGTAGCCTGCGGTCCGGGTTGTACGGCAGCCGGCGGTCAACAGGTGTTGACGGGGTGTTGATAAGCGAGTCCGTGTAGTTATCCACAAGGACCGTGATCTCGACCCGGTCGGCCGGTTTCAGCTGGCGTTCGGTCATTATCTCATCCTCAGTGGTTCCATCGCGCTCAGTCTATAAGAAGGAGCGCCATCAGTTCCGGGTGTCCCTGTACCGGGAACCGGATCGGCATTCCGGCTTTCTCTGCGGTCTTCACCATGTTGACGCCGACCGCGTGCTCGGGGATCCGTGCCTGCGTGGGGTGGATACAGACGCCACCCTTGACATTGCAGGTCTCGCAGAGCCGGCACGAGCCATTGATGAACGCGAGCGCGAAGGGGTTGCCGGCATTGAATGCCGTCCGTTCGAGTTCGAGCATCATCGGGGCGAACGCACCGGTGCCGTTGAAATGGTCTCTCCAGAACTGTGTTGCCTGCTCCTTCCTGTCTTCAGGCGCAGCCGGGTCGAGCCAGTACTTGTAGATCGAGCAGATCACATCCGGGTCTGCCTCTGCCGGTGAGATGTACTTCGCGAGCAGGGCATACCGGTACTCGGAAAGGATCTTCCGGAACTCATCCGGGGTCGGGACATAGGGGGGGCAGGTCAGCTTCTTCCCGTACGCGATGCATCCCGCCCGGCATTTGAGCGGGACGCGGTTCTCGACAACGATTTCCGCGGCCGGGATCACTTTAGCATCTTTCGCACCGAGTTCTCTGGCTTTTTCAACGAGAAATGCGTACTGCGGGGAGACCAGATCCTTCTTCATGATGATTCCTCGCCCGCCGGTTCAGAGCTGGCCGGCTGGCTGTCTGATGAAGATAGGCGACAGGAAAAGAGAAACCTTGTGGATGCGTTCAGAACCAGCTCTCGAGCGTCTTCTGCCCGGCCTTGACCGAGAACCCTTCGAGCGCCTTGTCCACCCGCTCTTCCGAGAAGTCGTAGCCATCGCAGAGCATCTTTTTGATCCCCTCAGCATCCGGGTGCCCCGCAGCAACCGAGTACTCGGTCGTGACCGGGGGTTTGAGGAACATCTCCATCACTGGAGCGGGGTCGAAGTCCGGCTGCTTCTCTTTGAGTTTAGCCGCAAATTCCCCCTTCTGCACGATCTTCAGGCCGGTCTTTGCGCCAACGCCCTCAACGCCCGGGTTAAAGTCCGTCCCCACGAGGATGCCGATCTCGATGAGCTGCTCGCGGGTCAGTTTCAGTCCGGCAAGTGCCTCCGCGAGCACGATGCGTTCCGGATTCACCGTGATCTGCCTCCCCCGGATCTTCCGTTTCCCGGAAACAGTCAGGTTGCGTACAAGCGTCGGGGCTCCGAAGAGGAGCGTATCGTAGTCCTGAGAAACAACATACCGGCAATCGCCCCGGGCAACCATGAACGCTGCCTGCGCCTCGCCTTCGCCCGGTGCCTGCACCACCGGGATTCCCATCAGGCCCAGCAGCTGTTTGGAGGTCTCGATGATGGTGGCGTCGACCCGTGTCGATGACCGGGCCTGCTTGTACGCCTCGGCTTCGTCCCCGCGTTCAACCGCTTCCCGCCATTTCTCGCCCGCAGCGTCGCGGAGCTTCCGGCGCTCATCGATCGTCGCCTGTTTCAGCTGCGTGGGCTTCCCATCGAAGACAAAGACCGGCTTGATCCCCTTTGCCATGAAGTTCGAGATCCGGAAGAGGATGCCGGAGAGGTGGGAGGTGACCCTCCCCTGCCGGTCCATCAGGGGCGTGCCATCCGGCTGCCGGATGATAGTGAGGAACTGGTACAGGGTGTTGTTGCCATCCACTGCCGCTATGCCCGGGAGGGCCTCCCAGCTGACCGGTGTCTTGTAGTCCGCGATGATATCCCGTAATGCAACGCCCATTCTCTTTCAGCCCTGATCGTCCGGTTACCGATATGCCCGCCGGGAGAGCTCGGCCACGTGTTCGTCGAGATGGGTGATAGCCATGTCGTACTTCTCCACCATCCGGGTGGAGATCTCTTCGAGGTTTGTCCGGAGCATGCGCTCGCGGGTGATCACGCTCTGTTCGAGCCGGCGCATCTTGATTTCGAGCGAGAGGAAGAGCCCCCCGATCGAGAGCATCATTAAGGCTGCCGCAACCGCGATGATCAGGTCCTGCCAGAACCGGAGAATGAGGACGAGGGTCGATACGACCATGACGACCGTGAGCAGGATATCGGGTAAGTACTCGCGTATCTCCATGCTTTTAGATAATGAGAGCGCACTAATTAATCTAACTAAAATCGTGCCGTGACAACAACCGGAGATATCGAATGGATACCAGGAACCTTGCCCCCCTCATTGCAATGCCGCTCCTCCTCCTTGCCGTGGAGATCGGAGCTGTCCTCCTCTCGCTCCCCGTCCAGGCCTCGGGCATCGTGGCCTTCGAGGATCCCGAAGACCTGGCAAACCCGGTCTGGTTCATCGGCATCCTGCTCGTATTCACGGCGTTCCTCCTTCTCCTGATCAAGTATGATATGAAGCGGGTCATCGCGGCGGTCATCGGGATCTCCATCTTCCTGACGTTCTGCTACATCTTTGCGGCTGTCACGTTTGCCGCCATGGGAGAGACCGACCCGGCGATGGTCATCGCGGTCATCCTCGCCATCCTTGCCATTGTTCTTTTGTATAAATATCCGGAATGGTACGTTATCGACGGCCTGGGCATCCTGATCGGGGCCGGTGTTGCTGCGATCTTCGGCGCATCGCTTGAGGTACTCCCGGTGCTCATCCTCCTCGTCCTGCTCGCTGCGTACGATGCGATCTCGGTATACAAGACAAAACACATGATCACGCTGGCGGAGGGCGTCATCGACCAGAAAACGCCCATCCTCTTTGTCATTCCCAAGCGGAAGGACTACTCGTTCATCAAAGAGGGGGTCGGGAAGATCAGCGATGGCGGCGAGCGGGCTGCGTTCATCATCGGGATGGGCGACATGATCATGCCCGCGATCCTCGTGGTCTCGGCCAATGTTTTCCTGAAAGGCTCACGCCTTGGCGGGCTCATCAATCTCCCGGCGCTCGGGGCGATCCTCGGATCGGTTGCCGGGCTTGTCGTGCTGTTGTACTTCGTTATGTCCGGTAAACCTCAGGCCGGGCTGCCGCCGATTTGTGGCGGGACAATTATTGGGTTTTTGATTGGGTGGGCGGCAAGCGGGTGGGTGTGAGGGGGGGATTCTCTCGTGAAGAGGGTCTTTCCCGAAGGCTTCCGGACATAACATTATCTCTTTGATTTGGGCTTATTTTTCGGATCGGAGGCCAAATTAAAAAACGGGTTTTTGCGAACTCGCGTTTTTTGGTGAATTATATCGTGTTGTTTTGGAACGGAGGCTCTATTGACGTTATTTTATGCATTTTGGTAGTATTTCAGCCTCCAAAAAGTGCTTAATTGGTGCCTTTTGGATACGCGATTCTTGCAGGAACGGCCGCTGGAGCCAGAGAATGGTAAAAACCATCAGATTTGAGACACGAGAAAAAATTTTCCGAGGGAGTACCTTAAGGTGCTTTTCGAACAATGCGCGGGAAGTACATCATTATATCCCTATGCCCCTTTAACTACGTCGGAACGAACCTCCAACGTGCCCGTATTCTGCCCCTTTTGCCCCTTTGGCGCCCCTTTGAGAATGTAGTGGGTACCTTTGCCAGTTCTGCCGACGCGGGAAACTATCTCGCGCCGTTCGAGATCCGCGAGGTCCGCACTCGCCTGCCGCTTTCTTATCGAAGCCAGTGTCTGGAATTCTGAATTGGTTATCTTCCCTCTCGCCCGAATGTATTCGAGAGCTTGGATCTGCCGGCGATTCAAGCCCATCTGGCTCAGAGCATCGGGATTGAACAGATCTTTCCGGAATAGTACCGAAAAACCCTGGTCTTCCTGGAAGACCGGTTCGGGGATGCCCGCGGCCTCGCTGGCACTCCGTATCTTTTGGATTCCTCCGCCCCACCGTTCGATCAAGCCGATATCATACAGCACCTGGGCGATTCCCTTGTTCCTGAGGACCGATGCATGCGGGGTGAAAAGTTCGGGCAACGTAATGCCGGTAGCCAGCCGGCCCGGGCTCCAGATTTTGAGAGAATCGTTCAGTATCCGGATTTCTCCGGCAGAGCTGATTGTATAGTCACGGTGACAGGCTGCGTTGATAACCGCTTCACGGAGGGCCTCAACCGGGTAATCCCACACCTGTTTGCGTTCAGGTTCCCCGGTCATCACGAATGCAACCCGGATATTCTTCCGGATAAACTCCATCGCATCGTTCACCTGTTCAATGATCGTACCCCGGACCATGCGATCATCAAGGACGCTGATCCCATCAGTGTCAAAGAGACCGCAGTGGATGGTTGCCTGCGATAGGAAGCGTTGTGGATCTTTCCCAAAGAGGAGAAGTGCTGCCCAAGTCGGAGTAGTGCCGTTGATCAGACCGATCTTCTGGAGTACCGTGTGCGGAGCTTCGCCTGCTGTGATATTCCGCCTGCCTGTCTCATTTGCTTTTCTGATGTAATCGGCGATTCTGGCGGTATCGAGATCTTCAAATGTCGTATTCGATGCAGGTGTCAGGTCCCAGCAGCCGCCAACGGATTGAAGGTGCATTTCTGCGATCTCGTGGGGTTGCATGACGCGGTTGCTGGCGCCCACTCTCCGGTAGCATCTGGCCCGGACTGAGACCGGTTTGAGCGGGTTTTCCCTGATGTAGATCGCTGCCACGGCCCTGCCCTCGCGGGATATTTCTTCAATCTCCGGAATGATGCGGGGTTCGGTGCTCTGTGAAATCGTATTAGCCCAATCTTTGAAAGATTCGGTACCAATCAGTGTCCCGACAGCATTCCCGCGATCGTTTATTCCGATGAAAATTGTCCCGCCATGGGTATTCGCGAATGCACCGGCGGAAGCAACCACTTCCCGATCGAAGGATTCCTTGAATTCAACCGTTTCGGATTCGTGGAGGGCCGGTGCCGGTGATTCGGGCATTGTACAGAATTTGGTTTCTCCTCCCTTTTCATAGTGTTGCTCTGGAGAAACCGGAGTCAGGAAGAGTCCCCCTCCGCCCGTCACAAAGAGTTTTTACTCTTCTTTCCCAGTATGATCCAATGGAGAGCCTCTTTACCTCACCTGAATTCCAGATGAGCCTGCTCCTCTTCGTGGCGCTCGGAGGATACCTTATCGCATCGCGGATCAACCAGTCGGCCGTCATCGGCCTCATCCTGGTCGGCCTCCTTGTTGGCCCGAGCGTTCTTGGGTGGATCACTTACACGGACTTTGTCAGAAGTCTTGCCCATCTCGGGGCAGTAATCCTGCTCTTTGTGATCGGCTTCGAGTTCAACATGAAGGATATCCTCCACCCGCGGAACTTTGCCATTGCCGCAATCGGTGTCATCGTGCCGTGGATTGGCGGCTGGTGGCTTGCCGTCCTCTTCGGTTTCGATTCGGCAAGCGCCATCTTCGTCGGGACAGCCTGCACAGCAACGAGCATTGCGATCACGGCAAATGTCCTCAAAGAACTCGGCAAGCTCCAGACTGAGGCGGCAAAAGCGATCATCGGGGCCGCGGTCATCGACGACATCCTTGCGCTGCTCGTGCTTGCCATCAGTATGGACGTGGTGGGAGGATCGTTCTCCTACCTCGGCATCGCTGTTGTGACGGTCAAGGCAATAGCGTTCATTGTCATTGCGGCGGCATTCGGCCTGCTCGTTGTCAGCAAATTCCTCGTACGGCTCGACGCGACATCTTTTGTCCGGAAATACCCGGAGTTCATCTTCATCTTTGCGATGATGCTCGCGTTCCTGTACGCCATGCTTGCCGAACTGGTCGGGCTCTCGGCGATCGTGGGGGCGTTCATTGCCGGCGTCTCGTTCAAGGACGTGGAACTCCACCAGAGCCACAGCCTCAAGGAAGGAGCGGAGTACCTCCAGATCATCTTTGCCTCGATCTTCTTTGTCTCGCTCGGGATCATCGCCGACCTCCACCAGGTCACCCCGGAGATCATCCTCTTCCTCGTGGCCCTGACCCTTGTTGCCATCATCACGAAAGTGATCGGCTGCGGTATCCCGGCAAAACTCGGCGGGCTCTGTGGCAAGGACTCGCTCATCGTGGGCTTTGGCATGGCTCCCCGCGGGGAGGTGGCGATGATTGTTGCGCTTATCGGCCTCGAAGCCGGGATCATCGGGCAGGGTGTGTACGTGGCACTCGTGCTGATGAGCCTGCTCACCACCATCATCACGCCCATCGTGTACCGGAACTGGTTCTACAAGGGCGAGTATTGCACGTATGATGACAAGGGCGCATGCATCACAGAGGGGAGATAACGGGACAAGTGTAAATGGAGACAATCGTATGACTAAAACAGGTATTCCCTGAATAAAATGGAATGGTATAATGATGGGGGCTGATGCCCCCATACCCCCGCTTGTGATGAACGGCCGCTGCCAAAGTCGAAGGCTGATGCCTTCTCCAGGTAATCCTCGCTGATGCGACGATTACCTTCCCGAAGGGCGCCCCGCGGCGGAATCAATTTCCTTTTTATGAAAGCAACACCTCGTCGGAGTATCCCATTCAGGTAATATGGAGGCATCGCCTGTGCCCTCGCCCCCTCGAGGCAGGGCTGGTGCAAGGGGGGGTGTGATCGAAATAGGAAACTGGTATTCACCAGAGTACTTTTTTTTGAAAATTCTCAGGGGAACATAAAGGTACCATCATCCCCTCTTTTGCCTGACCTGTTTATGCTGTGACAGGTATTCTCTGACACGTTACCCTCCTGCCATCTGACATTGCCTTAAATAACCGGACAACCATCTAACAATCAGGAGCAGGAAACATGTTTGAGAACGTTCTGCTGCCAACGGATTTCTCCCCGGACTCGCAGAAGGTGCTTGAGTACGTAAAGGATATCCCGGGGATAAAAAAGGTCTTCCTCCTTCACGTGGTCGATGCAACCCGGGCGTCGCTGCGCGGATGGGAGCATGAGCCGAAGATCGAGAATGCGAAGATCCTGATCAAAGAGAACCAGAGAGTGCTGGAACAGGCCGGGCTCGTCGCGGACACTGAGATCGAAACGCTCGTGAACACGATTATGCAGGGAAATATCCCGCTCACCATCCTCGAGAAGGCAGAGCGGGAGAAGGCAGACCTCATCGTTATGGGTGCCCGCGGCAAAAACACGATAGAGAATATCCTCCTTGGCAGCGTGTCGGCAAACGTTATCCGGCATGCAAAGACACCGGTCCTCCTCATGCGCTTCCCACCGGAGTCCTGTTCCATGGCCGGCCGGCCGAACCTGTTCTCCCGCATCCTCGTGCCGCTCGATTTCTCGGAGCCGTCACGCGACGCGCTCGCCTGCCTTTCCCGGATCCCGGCACCCGGGAAGGTCACCCTTCTCCACATAATCGACAAGGGCGAATCCAAAGAAGAGATCCAGGCAGCTGTCGGGGATGCAAAGGAGAAGCTGGCAGGAATTGCACAGGAGCTTGCGGGCAGGGGACTCGATGTGGAGCCCGTGGTCCATGTCGGCTATCCCCCAGACGATATCACGGCAACCGCCGACCGGCTTTCTGCAACGCTCATCCTGATGAGCCCGAAGGGCGAGGGCTGGATGCGGGAACTCCGGTCGCTCTTTCTTGGCAGCACAACGAACGCGGTCGTGCGGCGGGCGCACCGGCCGGTCCTGATCACGGCAGGGAACGGGGGAGCATGACGCGACACGCAATTCTTTCCCCTGCCATGCGGTTGGATAACCGGTCTTTTTCTGGCACGATTGCAGAGCGATACCCGGGACAACCGGTGATGCACCGCAGCACGGCCCGGGCAGTGAAGGCCCACCCGTAAGGAACAGACAATGGCGTCCTGGGAACTTCTCTTCGCCATCATCCCGGGTATCATCCTCTTCCTGTACGGGATCGAGCAGTTCTCCCGCGAGGTGCAGGTCGCCGGCGGGGAGATGTTCCGCTCCCTCATCCAGCGGTTCACGAAAACGCCGGTGCGGGGGACGATCACCGGTGCCGTTGTCACCTCGCTCGTCCAGTCCAGCACGGCGACAACCGTCATCACGGTAGGCCTCGTCAACGCCGGGATCATCTCCTTTACGGCATCGCTCGGGATCATCTTCGGGGCAAACGTGGGGACGACACTGACCTCCCAGCTGGTTGCCCTGAACCTGACCGCCTTTGCCCCGGTCTTCATCCTTATCGGTTTTGTCGTGGGCATCATCCCCGGGAAATACCGGATCTTCGGCCGTCCGATCTTCTACTTCGGTCTCGTCTTCTTCTCTCTCTCGCTCATCTCGGCGGTCCTCGTACCCTACCGCACCGACCCGCAGCTGATCGCGCTCGTGGCCCTCATGGACACGGTCTTTTTGCAGATCGCGTTCGGATTCATCATCACCAACATCTTCCAGTCCAGTTCCGTTACCACGGGGCTTGTTGTCGTCATGTCCCAGAGCGGCCTTTTGACAACGGAAGCGGCAATCCCGATCATCCTTGGCGCCAACCTTGGCACGCCGACAACCGCCCTCATTGTCGCGTCCCGGATGAACACCTCCGCAAAGCGTGCAGCCGTTGCCCATTTCCTCTTCAGTTTCATCGGCGTTTTGATCTTCCTGCCGTTCCTTGGGCCCTTCACGGACCTCATCGTATCCCTCGGCGGGGATGCCGGCCAGCAGGCGGCAAATGCCCACCTCATCTTCAATGTCATCTGCTGCATCATCTTCCTCATCCTCATCCGGCACTTTGAACGGCTCATGGTGCGGCTTGTCCCGGGCAGGGAGGACGACGTGGTCTTTGTTACCCGGCATATCGCCTCACCCCTGCCTTCTGCAACTCATGAGGCCATGAAGCAGGTGGAGCAGGAGATAGGCCACCTCCTGACCATGCCGGGAAAACTGCTCGCAGAACTGGAGGGCATAATCCGCGACCCGAAGAAGTACTCTCCCCAGGTGCTGCAGCTCCAGGATTATGCCACCTACCTTGATTTGCAGATCAGCAGCGCTGCGCTCGAGGTCTCGGCACGCGACCTCTCCCCACAGGAGGCTGCACGGATTGCCGGCCTTGTCCGCATCTCCAAGCTCGGCCAGGTACTCGCCATCCAGACCGCGGAACTCGTGGAGATGATCCACCATATCCAGGAACGGGGGATCGTCCTCGCGGAAGAGTCCCGGGAGGCACTTGAGTATACCCTCATCCCGTGTACCATGAACCTACGGACCCTGGGAGAATCCTTCCCTGAAATCACCGATGAGATCAACGAGTCCATGCGCATGCAGGACGACCGGCTGCGGGACATTATCACCACCCAGTACCGCGAGTACCTGAGGCGGTTTACTGCAAGAATGACGCCTTCGGGAAGCGAGTTCTCCCGTGTCCTCTTCCAGATCGAGGGGATGGCTGGCACGGTCCGTGAGATCCGGAAGTCCACCCGGGTACTGGACCGGGAGTGATCGCGGCAGGAAAACCCGTTGAGGAAGGGGATACGTTTCCCTCGCCGCACTGGTCGCCTTCCCTCATAACATCAAACACGGCCGTTTCTATTACGAGCATCGATGCAAGGAATGCAGGAACAAAAAGGACAAGCAACGCTACCAAAAAAAGAAACTAGCAAAGATAGCAAAACTGACAAACCCTCGAAAGCGGCAGTCGAGGCCCTCAGGAACGAGATGTCAAGAATCAAAAAAGATTAGATGTGCCCATATCGCTTATGGGCCTGTTCAATCGTCATGATCTGCAGGACTGTTACGTCCTTGCCATCATACTCGATGAACACCGTGTACCGGCGCGAGATGTGCATCCGATAACGGCAGTCATATAACTTTTCAAGATCACCAGCCGGAGGCCACTGCCCATCCAGCCTGGAGATGTGATCCCCCACAATCCGCTTATCCTTCTCAGGGAGCAGATCCAGAAATTTTATCGCGTTAGGCTTGATGAATAACATTTCTCAGGCCGAGCTTATCCACCGCCTCTGCCCATGGTATCGAGGGTTCGGCAGCCGCTACATCAAGATCATCCATAAGACGTTGTTTTTGCCCGGACTCAATTAAATACAATATCAGGTCATCAAACGACTCCCCGGGCCGCTTCAATAGCGATAATCGTTCCCAGGTAGACGGAGTGACAGGAATCCGCTTGGTAGCATTTTGTTTCTCGTTTGCGTTTATCGATAGCATATCGCACATTCTCCTCTGCCTAGAGGATCCAACCCTCTTGCCTCTTTCCATGGACAAAGTCAAAAAAACTCTTTGCCATAATCTAATAGAACTTACAAGATTAAATACATTGTTACAATCTTGCACATAATTACAAAATATTGCACATAATGAGATCAAAACCCCATAACGAAAATCATTTCCACTGGAACTTTTTCTAACACAGATCTTAATACTACTGTTCCCAAAATTACAATCCAGCAACAAATCACGGACGATTCGAATGGACAGTTCAACACGGAAGGCTATCTGTAGCTCCAACTCGGAATGCTGGAATACCCCGCGTCACGCTCTTTAGGGGGATGATTATGGGATCCGGCAGCATACCAGTAGTGTGCAGGATACCCGTCACCACGCAGTCCGGCCCGTTTCCCCGGAACACCGGCATGGCGTTTTCCTGCCGGAGGATCGTACCATGATGTTTGGCTCATTCCCCTGGCCCTGTATCCATGACGCCGATGGCATATTCAGCATCAGTATCGAAAGGGAAGGCGGGTTCTTCCGTTACCGCCGCACCTGCCAGGACAGCCACGTAGAAAAGACCCTCATCTCGGAAGGCTCCGCGGTCTTCATCCACCCGGTCGAGCCCATAAACCTCCCCAAGGAAGTGACGCGGATTCTTGAGATCGTCTTTCCTCCCGTATTCATTGCGCCCGAGTCGGAGAAGACCGTCTTTCTGGTATTCCCCGTAGAGATCGGTGTTTTCATTGAAAAGAACGGGGACTATGTGCTCCTCGATGTATTCTCCCTGTGCCAGCCCAAGTATTCCCTGTACGGCTCTCCCGAGAATGGCGTGATCACCCGGTTTTGCCAAAGCCGCGTCTCTGATACAGTACCGGTGATCGATCCTGCCCGCGAAGGGGTGCTGCAGCTCACCCTCAGAAACACGGGCCGGAACTGGGTGGAGGTGTCCCGGGCGGTATTTGATTCCTACTTCATGCCCCTGTACTTTGACACCGGCGCTGCCATGACCGGCGAGATGACCATCTTCTCGAAAATGATCGCCGAGACCCGGCTGCAGGAACAGCCCCTGCGGGACGGGATGACCCTGGCAATCCCCGTGATCCAGGCCAGGAAGATCCTCATGGTGGACGTGGAGAAGAAGAGCTTCCTGATGGAACACGGGGTGGGGTGAGGCACCATGGTACTGCTCTCCACCGTTGTGTACGGGAATGTCACGGTCTCTGACCTGCTGGTCTTCTCGATCATCGTGGCAGTCTCTGTTATCATCGCGAGGATTGTCGGGGTATATATCAAGAAGGGCCTCGCGGACAAGGTAAAGGCCGACGAGCTGGTCAAGATTGTCCGGCTTGCGCAGGCAGCCATCATCCTTGCCGGGATCTTTGTCAGCCTTCCCAGTTTCCACGTGGATTTCGGGGAACTCCTCCTGATCGGGGGAACGGCCGGTATCATCATCGGGTTTGCCAGCCAGCGGCTCGTCACCAATGTTGGATCCGGTGTATTCCTCCTCTTTGAACGGCCGGTGAAGATCGGGGACACTGTCAGCATCGGCACCACGACCGGGACTATCGAGGATATCCGGATCCTCTCGACCACCCTCAAGACATTTGAAGGCATATACATCCGGATCCCGAACGAGACGGTCTTCAACTCCGAGATCACCAATTACGTGGCAAACCAGGCACGGAGGTTCGAGTACCGGATCACGATCCGGCACTCGGATGATGCCCGGAAGGCAATCCGGATCATCGAGGGACTTCTTGCGGCACATCCTTTCGTGCTGCACAATCCCCCGCCCTCGGTCTTCGTGGATGAACTGGGAGAGAACGGCGTCAACATTATGGTGCGGATCTGGGCACCGTCCCGGGAATGGTGGTCGGTACGGATCGCGATGCTCTCGAAGATCAAGGATACGCTCGCACAGGAAGGGTTCACGGTCCCCTTCCCTCAACGCACCGTCTGGCTCCAGGACCGGCCCGCACCAGCGCCGGCGCCAAAAGACGGGAAGGGAGTATAAGGGGAAGAAAGCTGATTCTGCGGGGAGGACAAGGCGATCCCCCGCGTTCTCTCCCCGTCGCAGGGTGCCGCATGAACAACCTTTTTCTTTTTTGGCCCCCAGTCTAATGTCAGCGCATCCTGTTCAGGAGTCCTGTTCTCATGCATCCCGAACCAGCACAACCCGGTTCCAGACTCGTCCCCGGCACGGCAGTCCGGTGGAGATGTACTGTCTGCGGCTTTGTCTTCGAGGGAGAAAAACCGCCCAAAGGCTGCCCGGCCTGCCACAGCCCGTCCGCGGAATTCATGGAGGATTCCGGAAGGAAGCAGCTCACGTACGATGGCAAACCTTTCGATGTCCTCCTCATCAACGGCAGCACCCACCGGGCCGGAAACACCGGCTTTATGGCAGACCTTGCCGAGAAATTCCTCCGGGAACGAAACATCTCGTTTCGCCGGTTCAATCTCTCGGAGCACCATATCGATTACTGCTGGTGCTGTTACGCGGTGCGGGCCGGGTCCTGCACCTACCCCTGCCGGAATGCAAAGGACGACATGCCGGCATTCCACCAGATGCTTGCAGCATCGAAGGCGGTCATTGTCGTCTCCCCCATCAACTGGAACGGCATGTCGGCCCGGCTGAAAGCCTTCCTGGACCGGACAACCTGCATGAACAATGTCTATCACTTAAAAAAGCCCGGGCATACCGAAGGCAAGATCGCCGGGATCCTAGTCAACGGCCACGAGGACGGGGCCATCAAGACGGCAATGGACATCTGGCTGAACTTCGAGCAGCTGGGGTATATCCTTGCCCCGTTTGGGATCGGCTTTCGGACCCACGGGGCAGAGTTCAACAGCAAGACGGACCACGAGTTCTTCCGGAACGACGAGTTTCTCGTCCACCAGGTACGGGGTGTGGTGACCAATGTCATCGAGATGCTGCACCTTAAGATCGAAGAGAAGCTCCGCGGAAAACTCATTCCGGTCACCGAGTGAATCCGTTTCCATGCGGGGATACACCCCCGGCTTCTCTTTTTCCTCTCCCTTTTGGGAATTACAAAAAAGGTTTAAAGGATAGGCCCCTAAAAAAACGTTCACTGAGTAGTGCATCCAGGTTTCTTCCATTCCTGTTCATGATGCGAATTATTTCTGCACTGCTCGCCCCTGTCCTCTGACGGACAGAGACAATACCCGGAAACGAGGTGATACTAGTGAACCCCAGATACATTACTACCGTAGCCGAGCTCGACAACCACGTCGGGCTTGCCCCAAAGGAGAGGCAGATGATGGAGAGCGTGACGGACACGTTCCCGTTCCGCACGAACGATTACTACCTCTCCTTAATCGACTGGAAGGATCGGGACGACCCACTCAGGAGGATCGTAATCCCCGATGCGTCCGAACTCGCCGGCTGCGGGTCAAGCGATCCCTCCTGCGAGAAGGACTATACGAAAAAACCCGGCCTCCAGCACAAGTATGACCAGACCGGCCTTCTTCTCCTCACCGATGTCTGTGGCGGCATCTGTCGCTTCTGTTTCCGGAAACGCCTCTTTATGTCCTGCGAACGCGAGACGGTAAAGGACATCTCCGGCTCGCTTGACTATATCCGCGAGCACAAGGAGATCACCAATATCCTTTTGAGCGGGGGCGACCCCCTCATGCTGGAGACGCGAAGGCTGGAAGGAGTCCTCCGCGAGCTCCGGGAAATCCCTCACGTCAATATCATCCGGATCGGGAGCAAGCTGCTCGCGTACAACCCGTACCGGATCCTCAATGACCCGGAACTCCTTTTAGTCCTCTCGCGCTACAGCACGCCGGAGAAACGGATCTACGTGATGGCGCACTACAACCACCCCCGCGAGCTGACCGAAGTCTCGATGCAGGCTGCCGATGCACTCCGGAAGGCCGGTGTGGCAGTCGTGAACCAGACCCCCATTTTAAACGGTATCAATAATGACCCGGATACGCTCACCACGCTCTTCCGGAAAGTCTCGTTTGCCGGGATCTCCCCGTATTATGTCTTCCAGTGCCGGCCGTCTCTTGGGAACCAGGTCTTCCAGGTGCCCGTCGAGCAGTCCTACGAGATCCTCCAGAAGTCCTGGCAGGCCTGCTCGGGGCTTGCAAAACGGGCACGTTTTGTCATGTCGCATGCAACCGGCAAGATCGAGGTTGTGGGGAAGACCGCCGGGCATGTCTTCATGCGGTACCACCAGGCTGCCGACCCGGCAAACATCGGGAAATTCATGGTCTTCAAGGCAAATCCCCTGGCACGGTGGTTTGACGATTACCGGCATGTACTGACCGATTATTCACCACGGAAGATGTGGCTCTTCTGACAAGGTGACGGGTCCGTCCGGAACGCCTTGAAAAAAGGCCCCGGCCCGTTATTCCGTTATCGTTTTCTCCTCCCGCAGACCGAACGGGCCGGGCAGGAGACAATATGCATTTAAACCGGACAAAAGAGAGTATGATCCAACTGGCACGGAACGTGACGAGGGAACAGTCTTGAACAAAAAGAACGAAGTCTTTGCAGCGCCGGGGACCGCCTGAGATGATCGAGAACATACTCTACGCTTCCATCACGATTGTCATCGGGCTTGTCATCGCGGCCATCGCGTACGGCATTCTCTGGTGGCTGAAGAAGAAGGCCGAACAGACAACCACCCACCTGGACGAGATCGTCCTGAACGCGGTGAGCACCCCCCTTCTCATCTGGATCGTCCTCCTCTCGGTCTATATTGCGCTCACCCAGTACGGCCTTGTCCCGGAAACCCTGGGCAGTTACAGCACGAGCCAGATCATCAACGCGGTCTTCATCCTCCTTGCAGCCTGGGCGGTCTCGGCCTTCCTCACCAACCTTATCAGGACGTACGGCACCCTCATTGCAGAGCGGACGGAAGCCGACCTTGACCGGATCATCCAGATCCTCCTCCACATCGTAAAATATGTCACCTGGTTTGTTGTCTTCCTCATCCTTTTGCACATCTTCGAGATCGATATCACGGCGTTCCTCGCAGCCGCCGGGATAGCCGGGATTGCCGTTGCCCTTGCCGCACAGGACATCATTGGCAATTTCTTCGCCGGCATCGTCATTGCCACCGACAAGCCCTTCCGCCTGGGCGACCGGGTCCGGATCGACACGTTCTTTGGCGATGTCATCAGTCTCGGGGCACGGAGCACCCGGATCCGGACCATGGACAGCCAGATCGTGACCATCCCCAACACCAAGGTCACCTCGAATGTTGTCACCAATTACTCCATGCCCGACACCACCCTCAAAGTCCGGATCGCGTTCTCCGTTGCCTACGGGACGGACATGGACAGGGTCACGGAGATCCTCCTCTCCATTGCGCGGGACGCTGTGGAGAAGACCCCGTGGGTCATTTCCGAGCCGGCTCCCGAGGTCTTTCTCCGCGAGTTCGGGGAGTCCGCACTCAACGGACAGCTTACTCTATGGATCAACGACTTTAGCTTCCAGTGGGAGACCGAAGACTGGATCAACCGGGAGATCCTCCGGCGGTTCGGGAAAGAAGGCATCGAGATGCCGTTCCGGCAGATCGACATCCGGGTGCGGGAGACAACAGGAGAACAGGGGATACCACGCAAATGACTTTAAAAAACAGTCGCAGCGGGATGGAACAGCAGGCCCTGCCAGCTACGGCCGGGAAGGGTGAACAACGACCATGATACCGATAGAATACCTCCTTGCCGGTGCAGCAGTCCTTATCCTGCTCAGCATCATCGCCAATAAAGTCTCGGGCAGGCTGGGCCTCCCCGCGCTGTTGATCTTCATCCTTGTCGGTATGTTTGCCGGTTCCGAAGGCCCGGGGGGGATCTACTTCGACGATCCCCTTGCAGCGCAGACCATAGGCGTTGTCGGCCTTGCCCTCATCCTCTTCTCGGGAGGCATGGACACGCGGTGGATCGAGGTACGGCCGATCCTGTACAAGGGCCTCATGCTCTCGACGGTGGGTGTTGCCCTCACGGCCCTGATCGTCTGCGCTGCCGCGATCTTCCTGCTCGGGTTCTCCCCGCTTGAAGGTTTCCTCCTTGGAGCGATCGTCTCGTCCACCGATGCTGCTGCGGTCTTCTCGATCCTCCGCTCACGGCGGGCCAGCCTCAAGGGAAACCTGCGGCCGCTGCTTGAATTCGAATCAGGCAGCAACGACCCCATGGCCATCCTCCTCACCATCGGGGCTATCTCGCTCCTGATGCAGCCCGGCACCTCGTTCTTATCGCTCATCCCGCTCTTTGTCCAGCAGATGGCGGTCGGGGGCCTTATGGGGTACGGCATGGGGAAGGGTGCGGCCTGGCTGATCAATGTCGTGAAACTGGAGTACGAAGGCCTGTACGCGGTCATGACCCTGGCGTCTGCCCTTCTCATCTATGGCCTGACCACGATTGTCGGGGGCAATGGGTTCCTTGCCGCCTACATTGCCGGGCTCGTCATCGGGAACAGCGCCATCGTCCACAAGAAGAGTCTTGTCCGGTTCCACGAGGGGGTTGCATGGCTGATGCAGATCACGCTCTTCCTCGCGCTCGGGCTCTTTGTCTTCCCCTCCGAGCTCATGCCCATCCTCGTCCCGGGCATCATCATATCCTTTGTCCTGATCTTTGTTGCCCGCCCGATTGCCGTGTATCTCTCGCTCCTCCCGTGGAAGATGAAGAAGAACGAGAAAGTGATGATCTCCTGGGTGGGGCTCCGCGGCGCCGCCCCTATCGTGCTCTCCACGTTCCCGCTCATTGCCGGTGTACCGGAGGCGAACGTCTTTTTCAACCTGGTCTTCTTCATGGTGATCGCCTCCGCCCTGCTTCATGGCACCTCGATCCCGTTCGTGGCAAAACACCTGGGCCTTGCCGCACCGCTTCCCGGCAGGTCGCGCTTCGGGATGGAACTGGATTCGCCACAGGACTCCCGCAATGAACTCTTCGAGCTCGTTGTCCCCCAGGGCTCCCCGGCAGCCGGAAAGCAGATCGTGAACCTCGACCTGCCGGCCGGAACGCTGATCATCCTGATCGGCAAGGGCAGCGAGCAGTTCTCGCCCCGCGGGGCAACGGTGCTCGAAGACGGGGACACCCTCCTCATCCTCACGACGCCGGATTCAGCCCAGACGGTCCGTCGTATCATCCTGGGCGAGAAGGCGATGCCACCGGAAGGACCCGAACCCCCTGAAGGAGGTTGGCCCTGGGGATCCGGTTTCACGTGGGGACCAGCCAAATCCCCGGAGGAAGACCGGGAGAGATCATGAGTGCGGAGACAAAGGAACGCTGGTCGTCGCACGCGGTCTTCATCCTTGCTGCTATCGGCGCCGCCGTAGGGATCGGCAACATCTGGCGGTTCCCGGCGATGCTGGGTGAGAACGGAGGGGGTGCCTACCTTGTCCCCTACCTCATCGCAGTCTTTGCCTTCGGCCTCCCGCTGATGATCCTCGAGATCACCATGGGCCGCCATTTCCGGGGAACGGTTGTGAGTGCGTTCAGGGCTGTCCGGCCTGGATTCCGCATCATCGGGTGGCTCGTCTGCGCAACCATCTTCCTGATCCTGAGTTATTACCTTGTCATCACCGGCTGGACGATCGCGTATACCCTGTTCTTTGCAACCGGGAGTGCTGGGACGTTTGCCACGTTCACCGGCTCGTACCTGCCCGTCATCTTTGCGGTCATCGCCGTCCTCCTGACCGGGCTCGTGGTTGCGGCGGGGGTGAAGAATGGGATCGAGCGCGTCTCGGTGACCATGGTCCCCCTGATTGTCATCATCCTTGGAGTCATGGTCCTCTACTGCACCACGCTCCCCGGGTTCGGGAAGGGCATCGGGTTCCTCTTCACCCCGGACTTCTCCGTCCTCCTTCATGCCGATGTCTGGGTCGCTGCTTTCGGGCAGGCATTCTTCTCCCTCTCGGTGGGCGAGGGCATCCTCCTGACCTATGGTGCGTACCTGGCAAAGGAGGAGGATATCCCCCGTTCGTCCCTCATCATTACCGGTGCTGATGTCTCGGTCTCGCTCCTTGCGGCACTGGTGATTTTCCCGGTCGTCTTCTCGTTCGGGCTCTCCCCCTCCGCGGGCACGGAACTCGCCTTTGCGACCCTCCCCCTTGCATTCTCCCTGATGCCGGCAGGGCAGGTGGTTGCCGTGGCCTTCTTTGTCGTGCTCTTCTTTGCCGCATTTACCTCGGCAATCTCCATGCTGGAGGTCTCCGTCAGCTCGGTACAGGAAGCAACCGCATGGACCCGCAAAAGGACCACAGCAGTACTGACCGGTGTCCTTCTTGTGGTGAGCATCATTCCGGCACTGAGTTTCAGCGCAGCACGGCTCTCTCTTGGCGGCATCCCCGTGCTCGACCTCATGGACGAGACAATCGGCACGATCGGGCTCCTCCTTTCTGCTGTCATCATGGCGATAGCCTTCACCTGGTTTTTGCCGCGGGAAGTGTTTGAGTCCGAGACCAAACAATCGTTCCTGATGAGCCGGGTCGTCTTCCCGCTCTGCAAGTACCTGATCCCGGCTGCACTTCTCGTCACCATTGGCGTGCACCTGGTTTCAGGATTCGAGTTTCCGGACGCAACCTACATTGCCGGGGCCCATTACCTGAATGCATGGCTCCAGACGGGAGGGCTCGCCACCTTCATCGCGGGGATTCTTATCATCTACCTGATCATCGACAAGATCCGCAGGTGACCGTGGGCAGGCGGATCAGACAGAGAAGATAATGAGGTTTCCCACGCACCAGGTAAATGATGACCATCGAACGAACTGTTGCAAAGGCATTTGCTCTTGACGATGCAGCATGGCGCCGGCATGCAAATCCGTGGAGCGTTGCCCTGCGCAACACTGTCCTCCCCGTTCTCGTTCTCGCGTTCACCAGCCGGCTCTGGCTCGGCTGGTGGGCGGTCGTGCCGGTTGCCCTTGCCCTCCTCTGGACCTGGCTGAACCCCCGGATCTTCCGGGAACCTGCCTCGTTCGACCACTGGGCATCGAAGGCGGTCTTCGGGGAACGGATCTGGCTGAACCGCGATGCTGTCCCTGTGCCGGCCCGCCACCGCACGGTACCGAACATCCTGTCCGTGATCTCAGGCGTTGGGATGCTCTTTGTCCTCTGGGGGCTCCTTGTTTTCGACCTGTGGCCGATCCTTTTTGGCATTGTCCTTGTCTATTGTGGAAAACTCTGGTTCCTTGACCGGATGGTGTGGCTCTGGGAAGAGATGAAAGACGCCACTGAGGAGTACAGGAGCTGGCTGACCCGGTAGTACCCGCGTTACCGGAACCCAGGTCAGATCATTTTCAGAACCGTGTGGAAGAAGAACCCGACCAGGAGGATGAGCAGGAACGCTATGGTGATCAGCTGGAGGGCCCGGACAGCATCGATCCCCCCGGGAGTGTCATGGGTTTCCCCGCCGGCACCATGCTCTCCATGAACCTGCTCTTTGAGGTCGTCATGCCCGGCTTTCTTTCTGCCCTTTTTCATGACAGATGATATCATTGAAGCATTTATCTCCTTTCTCTAGTGGACGGACCAGGATGCCTGACAGGAGCCGCAAGAACCGGGCATTCATGGGGTGTGTGACCTGCAGGATGTGACCTTCCGTTCATGAAAAATGGATACACATAAACACGAGCACGCCCCATCATTTTTATCATCTGGTGATGAGGTCAACCATCAATCGCCCGGATAAGGGCTGACGAATTTTTATTTTCATGGAGATGATGTCCGCACAGCGGTGGTAACAGACCGTCGGAACACCAGCGGAAAAAACGAGGTATATCAATGTCGCAACAACTCGGGGGACAACCCATTATTATCCTGAAAGAAGGAACTACCCGGAACCGGGGAGAGGAGGCCCAGAACAGTAACTTTGCGGCGGCAAAGGCCGTTGCAGCGGCAGTCCGCTCAACGCTCGGCCCCAAGGGAATGGACAAGATGCTCATCGATGGCATCGGGGACATCACGATCACGAACGACGGGGTGACGATCTTAAAAGAGATGGACATCGAACACCCGGCAGCAAAGATGATCGTGGAAGTAGCAAAGACCCAGGACGACGAGGTCGGCGACGGCACAACGTCCTCGGTTGTCATTGCCGGCGAACTCTTAAAAAGCGCCGAAGGGCTGGTTGCCCAGGGCGTCCACCCGACCGTGATCGCGGAAGGGTACCAGATGGCTGCCGAGAAGGCGCTTTCGATTCTCGATGGCATTGCCATTTCCGTGAAGCCGTCCGACACCGCCATGCTGAAGATGATCTCCATTACTGCCCTGAGCGGCAAGAACGCGGAAGTAAGAAAAGACCTTCTCAGCGATATCATCGTGAAAGCGGTCTCCTCTGTCGTGGATCCAGACGGGAAAGCCGACCTTGCCCACATCAATGTCACGAAAAAGGTCGGCGGCTCAGTTGACGACACAACCCTCATTGAAGGGATGGTCATCGACAAGGAGCGGACCCACCCGGCCATGCCCAAGTCCGTGACCAGTGCAAAGATCCTGATCCTCAACACGGCGCTGGAGTTCAAGAAGACCGAAGTGAACGCGAAGATCAACATCTCCACTCCCGGGCAGGTCGCAGCGTTCCTCGACGAGGAGGAGCACATGGTGCGTGCCATGGTGGACAAGGTGGTAAAAAGCGGCGCGAATGTCCTCTTCTGCCAGAAAGGGATCGACGATCTTGCCCAGCACTACCTGGCAAAGGCCGGCATCTTTGCCGTCCGCCGGGTCAAGAAGAGTGACAGCGAGAACCTGGCCCGGGCAACCGGGGCAACCATCGTGATGAGCCTTGATGCCATCACCAAGAATGACCTCGGGTCTGCCGGCCTTGTGGAGGAGAAAAAGGTCTCGGGCGATGAGATGATCTATGTCTCGAAGTGCAGGAATCCCAAAGCGGTCTCGATTGTTGTCCGGGGCGGTACGGTGCACGTTGTCGATGAACTCGAACGGGCCATCCACGATGCCCTGATGGTTGTCTCGGTTGTTGTCGAAGGGAAGAAGGTCGTTGCCGGTGGCGGGGCTCCTGAAGTCGAGCTCTCGCTCCGGCTCCGCGAGCATGCAGTAACGGTCGGTGGCCGGGCCCAGCTCGCCATCGAAGCGTTTGCCGCATCGGTGGAGATCATCCCGCGGACCCTTGCCGAGAATTCCGGGGCGGATGCGATCGATATCCTTGTCGCGCTCCGCTCGGATCACCAGGCCGGGAAGAAGACGGTGGGGCTCGATGCGAATACCAAAAAACCGGCCGACATGCTGAAGGCGGGCATTGTCGAGCCGCTGCGCGTGAAGACGCAGGCCATCTCCAGTGCAACTGAGGCAGCCGTCATGATCCTCCGCATCGACGACATCATCGCAGCCCAGAAATCCGCCGGGCCGGCCGGAGGGATGCCTCCCGGCGGCATGGGTGGCATGGGCGGTATGCCCCCGGGTATGGGCGGGTATTAACCCGGCCAAACTTTTTTTTCTTAGAAATCGGGTGTTACATGGAGACCTCTTCGAAGTGTCTCTCCCACTGAAAATTATCTCGTTGATTTGGGCGTATTTTTCGAATCGGAGCCCATTTTGAAAAACCGACTGGTCATCAGACCAGGAGGTCGAGAAGAACGCGTCAGCGTTCTTCGAGTTCAGGTTTGTGGAAAAACCATCTCTTTGATTTGGGCTTATTTTTCGGATCGGAGGCCATTTTGAAAGTCAGGTTTTTGGGGAATCGCTTTTTTTGGCGAATTACAGGGTGCGGTTTTGGAACGGATGGTGAATTGGCGTTATTTTTTGTATATGGGGGTCATTTCAGGCTCTAAAAATAGCTTAATTGGTGCCTTTTGAATCGATTTGGAGGAAGGGTTTTGGGGAAGTGTGGGGCCGGGGGAATCGGGAAGGGGTGTTGGATCGGGTGATCTGGCTGCGATCATTGCGATCCCATCAGGGATCTGGTTTTGCAGATCGGACCGAGATCTCCCTGGTATTCATTGGGGCTGCGGTCTTGTTCCTGCCGCTCTTTGTTTTCCTGCTGAAGATAATCCGGCTCGGGATGAAGGCGGACACCGATGCGGCGATCTATACGTTTGGGAAGAACGAGCAGGTAAAGAAAGTCTTCTGGATCTTCTTCATCTCGATGGCTGGACTGGTGCTCGCCCAGGTGCTGGATCGGGGGACAACTCAGCAGATTGTCGGACTAATTACGGGGATGGACATGTAGTCGGAAAAACCCGATTCATAACTCTTTTTTTCATCGGGGTATTGCCGATATAAAAATAAAAATTAATCAATAAACGGGACAAAGAGAAACTAAATGGTACGAAGAAGAGGACGACGTAATTATCAACCCGAAGACGATGCCGATGAGGAATTTGATGAGACCTTCATCGTCCAAGGTCAAGAAACGTTTTACATCGATGATGAGGAAATGATTGTCGAAGATGCGGTCCACGCTGTAAAAGATGGACAAGAGTATGTAATCATTGATAATCGTCTGTATCCTGTTGATCACTCTGATGAGGGCATTGAATCGGATGCGATTGACGCTGCATATATTCCTGAATATGAACAGCCCGCTGAATCATCATCGAGCAGCGGATCGTATAGCACTATCGTTTTTGGCCTGATTGTTGGTATCATTGCTGTTGTTATCGCAGGCCCGATGGTCATGGGTTTTGTAAGTGGTCTTTCCGATTCCGACAATGAAAATATTATTTCACCTACCGGGGGGCAGGATCTTCCAACAACGGAACCAACTCGGATTCAGTCGAAAGAAAGTGAAACTGCAATTAAAATTAAAAACGCGATGGATTATACAAATCCGACAACAAGGGATTTTGCGGTGTCGCTCGTCCCAAATTCGCACAAAGGAAATTATAACATTGCACAAATCTGCGATTTGTGGGAAGCAGTTTACAAAAAATGGACCTACGTTAATGATCCCAAAGGATCTGAGTATTTCTCCCCGGCCAGCCGGACAATTCAGCTCGGTTTGAAAGGGGATTGTGATGACTTCGCGATCACGGTCGGATCTATTGTGCAGTCAATTGGCGGAAGTACAAGAATTGTAACAGCATATAACGAAGACGGCAAGGGTCATGCCTATCCTGAAGTTATGGTTTGTTCGAACAAAGCCTGTATGGATAAGGTGGCATCCTATATCGTTAAACGATACAATACCAAGAGCGTTGCATATCATACGAGGACTAAAGACGGAGTGACCCAATACTGGATGAATCTTGATTGGCAATCAAAATACCCTGGTGGAAAATACTTCCATGATGCAGGTGAAATCACCATTTATTATCCGAATGGTTATTGGTATAAGAGTGGGTGATGGAGGATTATGGATCCGGCTAAGATCCAGGGAATCGAAAAACAGTTAGGATACACCTTCACAGATAAAAACGAATTACTTCGAGCCTTAACGCACCCGACATTTTCGAAAGAGCAGAAAGAGAAACCAGTCGGGGCGCACGTCTGCCCACATCAGTCAGTTTACGCAACACTTGGCGATGCTGTTCTGAAGGCCGGTTTCATCTCTCTTTTGATGGATAAAGGGCTGAAGACCAAAGGTGACATCACCATTTCAAAAGCTGATTTGGAAAATAATCTGCAGCTTGCGGAAGTCGGAAGACGACTGCATCTTCTCGAAGAAAACTTCATCCAGCACAGAGCCGGAAGTGGAGAGAAACTAGAAGAAGCATCAAGGACTCTGTATTCGGATACAGTAGAGGCGCTCATCGGTGCGATTTACTTAGACAGCAATAGTTCAATGTCTGAAGTAAAAAAGTGTATATCAAAAATATTCAAGCCTGAACTGGAAGCAATGGATAGAAAATTGAAATAATTTTCATCGTTGGACGATACAATTCCAATTGTCTTTGAATTGAGTAATACTGTTTTTCTTGATTTTTGTGTGATGAGAATTTGCGTTTTTAGGTCGGATATGGTTTACTTTTACAAGAAAAGCTGAGTATTTCTCTTCTATGATTTTTTGAAGATCAACGATTGGGAGCAAATAGAATTCGTCAACATTTTGGGATATTCCTTCCTTGCCAAAAGATCCAAGTTTCACAAAACAAAAAACGGTATTGTTATTCGATAAATCTCGAAGACCTTTGATATATTGAGAATTATCGGAAGATGGTTTAAAATCCAGAAAATCGGCTATTCCCCGGAGGTTCTTTTCGCTATTGCAAGATAATAAAAAAAGATACCGGGGAAGTAGTGACAAAAGAAGTTGCACAAAAAATCGGAATGTACGATCTATTTTATTTATACATCGACGTGATGGTTGACACGATCCATCCGAAACAAAAAGATGTCTTTGGTTTTAATGTCCTGGATGAACCCGTAATCCGGGAGAGTATTCAAAGAAAGTACGGGTGTGGCAGTCACTTTGGATGGAGTTGAATTACTAATACCGCCTCCAGTTATGTTGCTTGCGACGAAACTCGTATCGATCCAGAACCGAACGAAGGATGACAAGCTGACAAAGGATGCTTGTGATATCTATGCGATTCTATGGAATTCGTCACTACCGTATCGGAAACTCCTGGACGAGATTCACAGCCAATATCCGCAGGAATGCAGAGCCGGTTTCGCTGCAATCACGGATGAAGTTTCCAAAAACGCTGCTCGTCATTTAGGGATTGATGCAGAACGATATCGTGGTGTAATCAGAGGTCTTATTGAAAATCTCTAAAAAAAGGCAGATTGCGGTGATTATTTCTTCCGGTGCCTGTCAATACAAAGACGCCCTGGCTTGTCACGCGACTCAGTTGCAATGATGTAAGGTAACCAAATCCATTTAACATTTTTGCGCACATTCATTCTTTACCGTCGCGCCTTGCCCCCCTCCTAATCTCCACGTGCCCACTACCCTTCTTCACTTTAAACTTTAAGTAAATAACAAAGTAAATAACCCGGGCCGCCGGCCAGTATGAATAGAACACGGGAGTGGGACCTGGTGCCAAACGATATCCTCGCTATCCTGGATGAATCCGGGGGGCTCAACGCGAAAGTCTTCTCGCTCGTGCGGCTGAAACTGTTATCGAGCCTCTCGGTGCTCGGGCCCGATGGGGCAACCTATCGCGAACTCCGGGCGGCGCTCGACATCAGCGACGGCGTGCTGTATGCCAACCTGAATGTCTTAAAAGAGATGGGATACCTTGTGTCGGAAAAGATCGTATCTGAAGGAAAAGAGCTCGAACTCTATACCATCACGCCCGAGGGACTGGACGAATGGGAAAGGATCCGGGCCTGGCTGTGCAGGTTCCTCCACTGCGGGGTATGATTATGGAAAAACGGAAAAAAGTGATTGCATTCTATAAAGAACTCGGCTTCAATCCGGATATCGGAGAGTTCGATGACCGGCTCATTGCCCAGAAACTCGTCTGCCTGCTTGAGCTCAAAGGCGTCGATCTCGGGTACCCTTGCAGCCTGTACGTCCGTGGCCCGTACTCGCCGGACCTGACGAAAGATTTGTTCGCTCATACCCGCGAATTCGAGAAACACGAGACCGGCACACGGCTGAACGCGGCTGAGAAAGCGATCGCCGCGGATCTCGGCAGGATCTTCGGCCTCAAACCCGTGCCGCTCGAAGTGGGAGCCACCTACGGGTTCTATGCGTTCCGGTACCAGAGCAGCCCGCTCGAAGCCCTGAGGCAGGTCAAAGAGCTCAAACCCTTCTATTCCGAGGCGCAGATCGCGCTCGGTGTTTCAAAAGCAAAGGAGTTCCTGTACACGCCGACTCCAAAGGATCTCGAAGAACTGAAAAAGGAGACGGGGCTCTGGCAGAGAGCCTCACTCAAATCGCTGGAGCACTGACCGGATGAAGAGCGGCGACATCTGGCTCGTTGATCTCACCGATGGGAAAGGACACGAGCAGCGGGGGATACGGTCGGCGATCATTTTCGGAAGCGCCAACGGTATTGTCATGGTCGTCCCACTGACAAGCAACGTAAACACCGCACGGCTCTCGCATACGCACGCCATCTCCCCCGATGAGCATAACGGTCTCGACACTGAGAGCATCGCCCTTGTCTTTCAGATGGTCTCCCTGGACCGGGAGCGGTTCCACCACCGGATCGGAACGATTGGGGAAGACCACCGGCTCGCAATCGCGGCGCTCATCCGGGACCTGATGGGCCTGGATTAATCATTATCTCTGCTATACCTGATCGATACCCGACACAGGATACCCCGCCTCTTCTGTGAATTCCCGGCATTAACCAAATCCATTTAACATTTTTGCGCACCCCAATTCCAAATATCTGTGCCCCGATTCTCCTGAATCCCCCGCAATTCTCTCTAATTTTGCTTTTCAAAATTTATTCATCCAGACAGATAGCCTACCAGGTTCTACTATTGTATGTCCAATGGGTTCTGCAGAACCCCGTGGACGAGAAGAATGCACCTGCATTCTTCGCTGTCAAAGGGGCCCCGATGACGCAGAAACGAGAGGGATTCGGAGAATCTCTCTGATGAGAACAAATGGAGGAGTTCGAAACGGATCCAGGGAGTTCGAAGAATCCTTACGGATTCTTCTCTTCCTTCGGGTTCTGATGGACCCTCAGGAGATTCAAAAATGGCAGATTTCGTACAGAAAACCGTAGTAAAGTCGGCGGTCCGCAAGCTCGCGGCCCCGATAGAAAATGTGGCAGCGTTCAACACGATCGTCCAGTCGGTCACTACCGACAACCCGTTTGCCTGCACAGCCTATGAGAGCGCCGGTGTCAACCATGCACCGGTCGAGAAGACTAAGGAATCCTACGTGGCAAAGATCGCGTACCAGGACAACGATGCAAAAGTTGTCGGGACGGACTCAGCGAAGTTCATCACAATTGCCGGGTTCAATGCCGGCGCAACCGCGCTCCTGGAGAACACGGACCTTGCCAACGCCCACGGGGGCACACCGGTCCGGGACACTTCCCACGAGTCCTACTCGGCAACCCTGAAATGCCACGATGCCGGCGGGGAGATCTACATGGTCACGTTCACCCGCGAATCGGTCAGCATCACCTCGTACTCGGATGACGCAATCCGAACCCGGGTCGAGACCTGGGCGGACTCGGTGGCGGCACTCGCGTAGAGAGATAATCCGAATCAGGAAGAATCAGGAAGAGATTTGACGCTCTCGGGGGCTCGAAGAACGCTGAAGCGTTCTTCTCATTCTCCTGGTTCTGATGAACCAGTCGGACAAGCCCCCGCCGCGTGGGCACCCCCCCGAAGCGATGACTCCAGAATTACCTGTCCAACCAGTGATGATTCTCGTACAGGTAATGCTGAGACATCCTCAGCGCCCCCGCCCCCTTGGGGGCTGGGATCTACGAAGAACTCTTTTGAGTTCTTCTCATCCTCATGGTTCTGAAGAACCACTCGGAGGCGCAAGGGGGTGTCAATTCTTCTTCCGGTTTTTTTCCACGGAGCCACACCATCATGGAAACAGAAATCCTCGGGCTCCTCCTCGGCGTTGTCCTTCCCCTCTATCCCATCCTGTTCATGATCCACCAGCGGATCGGCAGGTACGATGAGATCGTGGAGGAGTTCAAACGACTGAGGGACGAGCACGAACGAATAATGGAGGTATATCATGATTAATGAGAACAAACCGGTCGCGACCGTGACCGGCCTGTACCGGGGAACCTTCTCCGGCCTTGAACCGCTGACGAAAGACACACCGCTCACGCTTGATGAAGTACGGCGCAACCCGATCTTCTATGAGCTCGAACTGGACCCGGACGAAGAGGACACGGACCTGATCGTGGACATCATCTACGACAATGTGTCCCCGATGCGCCTGCAGGATCTCTTCCGGGAATCGGACATCCCGAAAGGTGTCCGCTTCTGGCCGGACTGGTTCGAAATCCCGCCGTACCAGAAGATGACGGATATCGATGGCCGCAGGGTCTATCCCCGGGCCCCGGGCATCCACACGGTACGGATCAGGACAGCCCGCCGGAAGATCATCCAGCGCGGGAAGAAGCGGGACTTTTCCCCACAAAACCACGGGTACATCAGCCCGGTCTACGAGTTCGCCATCGCAGCGGACACGAGTGAAAACCGGGAGTGAGGACAATGATCATCTACGAATGTTAGGTTCCGGAGGGACGCTGATGTTCGAATCAGAATGGCAGACCCGGGCTGCGATCTGCGGTACCGGGCTCCTGCTCGCCCTCATTTTTCTTCTCGCGCACCTGCCGCTGATCCTTATGGTCATACCGGTTGGCATCCTCTTTCTCGGCATTGTCGCTGACCCGGAGGAGACGCACGCGGTCTGGTACGGGATGCTTTCTGTCATCGGCATTTTCGACATAGCTGCGCTGACAGAGGCCGAACGGGTGAACTATACAGAGAAGCGGCATTACTTCTGGTTCGGGGAGGTCGGCCTCGCAGCGCTCCTGGCAGGGATCTTTGCCGTGCCGGCCGGATTGTTTCTTGCGGGGCGGACGGAGATAACGCTCGCGTTCATCGGGGCTGCGATCCTCTTCCTTCCGCTCTTTGTCTTCCTGCCAAAGTTCGTCCGCAATGCGATGAAAGCGGACACGGGCTCTGTCATCGACCTCGTCGGCAAGAACGAGCAGGTGAAAAAAGTGTTCTGGGCTGTGTTCGCGGCAGTGGCGGGATTGGTGCTTGCGAAGATCCTGGACCCGGCAACAGCGCAGCAGATTATTGGGATCATTACATCAACCGTGCTGTGACATCCCGGGTTTTCACGTAACGACGAAACAGGTCAGGATCAGAACGTTGATTTCGAACGATCTTTATAATGAGGAATATCCCTCATTTCCGCTCTTCCAGCACCATGGAAAATTCCGTCCCCCTGCTGCGGTCGAGACCGATCGTGCCTTTCATCTGCCCCACGATTGAGAAGACCATGCGGAGTCCCAGCGACCTGGTGTCGCGCCAGTTCAGGTCACGTGGCATCCCCGCCCCGTCATCGCGGAACCCGATAGAAATGTTCCGGTCCTTTTTCCGGACCCTGATGAAGATCTCCCCGGTGTTCCTGTTCGGGAATGCATGTTTCAACGCATTCGACATCAGCTCATTGAGAATCAGGCCGATAGGAATTGCGGTATTCACGCCGAGAGTGACACCGGGAATGTCGGTGCGCAGAATAATCTCCCTTCCTTTCCGGCTGTAAAATTCAAACAGGTTTTTCCCGAGGGATTTTACATAGAGGTCGAGGTCGATGTTGGCGATTTCCGGGGACTGGTATACTATTTCGTGGACAAGGGCCATCGCTTTTATCCGGTTCTGGCTCTCCTGCAGGGCAGTGAGGACCTTGTCATCGCGAATATATTTTGACTGGAGCCCGAGGAGATCGTGGACGGTGTGCAGGTTATTCTTCACGCTCTGCCGGACCTCGCGGAGCAGCTGCTCCTGCAGTGCCCGCGATCGTTTCAGATCCTTTTCGGCCGCAAGGCGCAAATCGCGTTCGCCCTTCAGAACGGGATCGGCAACATTCAGGGTTTCGGGCGCTCTGATTCCGCAGTTATCCCTTAGCCGGTCATCAGCGATCTTCCGGGCGATACCATTCTCCAGAAGGCGAACGAGACCCCTGAGAAGGGAGCTCTCCTCTGCCAGAAACGGTGCGCTATTTGCGTCGGCCCATTCCCCGTTATATGAGACTTCGACAGATCCGGCCCATTCCCCGTCAACGAAAAGCGGGAAGTTCTGGTTCCAGATTGAACGCTGGAATCCCGGCGTACTAAATTCCGCCCCTCTGAACATGATATGAGCACGTGTAAATTTTGGATGCTGGTAACCCGATGGAATAAGATCGACTGTCTCTTTCAGCATCCCCTCAAGGGATATTTCCGGTGCATTAACGATTTCCGTCAGTTTGTACAGGCAGGCGAGCTCCTTGACCCGCTCCCCCAGAACAACGGTCTGTCGCTGTAGCGCCCTGATGGCGCGGCACTTGTCCACGGCAACCCGGATCTTCTGGGCGAGTTCCGCGAACTGCGGGAGAGGAGCCCCGCCTTTCTGGAGATAGGCCTCCGCACCGTTATTGATTGCTTCGATCACTACCTCTTCGCGGCCCCGGCCGGTAAAGAGAATGAACGGCGTGTCCGGATATCGTTGCCGTACATACTTCAGGAATTCGATCCCGTTCGTTCCCGGCATCTGGTAGTCTGAGACAATCGCATCAAAGGGCTTGTTAATGAGTATAGCCTTGGCATCAGCAACGGATTCTGCCGTACTTACTGTGAAATCACCCGGGGTTTCGAGGAACTGCCTGCCAATCACGAGCAGATCGGGCTCGTCATCAACGTATAGTATCGCGATCTTTTCAGGCATGTTCAGCAACCATGGCCGGAAGGGTGATTGTCATGAAATCAGTTCCATGGATGTATCCTCTTGTATTCCAGATATTTATACCAGCACTGCCGGGAATTCGCACTGGTATCCTGCCCTCAGGGAACCGGTCCGTTGCGGTTCTTCTGTGATTTCTGATCGGGCCGGCACCGCAGGGCGTAATTGTCGGACTGGATGTCCATACCGTTGACCGGGAACCGCATGATGTCCCGGATACCCCCCGCCGTCGAGAAGTTCCGCATGTCCTTCCCGTACGCGATGAGGAAGATGCCGCTTGTGAGCGTAACGAATGCATGTGTGGTAAGTCCATCAAAAATGATATTGGATAAGCCGCGCTCAATCTCGTCCGGTGTAAGCTCGGGGGACGGGCGGAGCGACAGCATGCGGCATTCAGACTCGCGGGATGATATTCCGGAACTGCCGGGACCTCCCTCCGGCAGATGCTCTTATGAAAATTGTTCACGGTCTATCAATATATGTAAATCACAACGTGCAGAGAATGTTGATATAGATTTATGCAATATTCCTTGATTATCGTCCTCGTATGGATGACACCTTTAGGCGAGTGAATGGAACTTTTCATAATCAGCCCCGAACTGTATGCATGGGTGATCCTGCCCCTGTTGATCTTTCTGGCCCGCGTCTGTGATGTTACGATGGAGACGGTACGCATCGTTTTCATTTCAAAAGGGATCCGTCTCCTTGCCACAGTGATCGCGTTCTTCGAGATCGTGATCTGGCTGCTCGCGGCCGGGATCGTGATGAACGACCTTGCCAATATCGCAAACGTTCTCGCGTTCGCGCTGGGGTTTGCGATGGGGACCTACGTCGGGCTCGTTGTCGAAGAACGGTTATCCCTCGGCATGGTTATCCTGCGGATTGTCACAGCTGATGAATCCCGCGATGCAATCGTATCCTCTCTTAAGGAGGAGAACCATGGAGTGACCTGCATCGAAGCCCTGGGCTCCCGGGGATCCGTGACGATGATCCTTTCCCTTGTCAACCGGTCGGAAATCTCCCATATTACAGACCGCATCGACCGGATCAATCCGAAAGCGTTCTTCTCCATCGAGGATGTGCGATACGTGAACGAAGGAGTATTCCGACAGCGGGAACTCCGGTCCTTCACGGGTATGGTGCACACCCTTGCCGGCCAGGGCAGGAAGAAGTAACCTCCTGATATCAGGCTGATCAAAAAAATCCCCGGGAGCGAAAAGAGTGGCGTAATCGTCCCTGACCTGGAGTCCCCCGGGATTCCCGCAGCCATGAGCCTGAAACTACTTATTGTCATCCGGCACAATACTATACGGGAGTGATGCGATGAGCTTGTGTATTTCTTTGTGTAATGACTCACACCGGATGTGCTTAAAAGATAATTACACATTGAACACTTCCTTCAATTCACCATACAACATCGTAAAGTCCCCTATACCACGGCAATAAAACCATAACTCTCCTCATCTTTTCTGTTCATCCGGTTCTGCTTGCACAGGGCGTCATTTAAAAGTCAATGAACATCGCCCGGACGATAGGTCAGGATATCCCTGATGGTTATTCAGAAGAGGAAATCGTACCATGAGTATTCATTCGTTCTGCAGGGACTGCGAACACATCATAACCCGGATGGTGCCGGGAATACATTCACCGCTCGTTGAAGAGGTATCGTGCCCGGCACGGTTCAACCCGATGGAGGGGAAGTGGAACCCGGAGCAGGGTAAAAATCCGTACGAATGCCCGCGGAACCCGCAGTTCATGCAGTTATTACAGAACCGGAACGCACGATCATCCCGGCGGACATACTAGTGAACGTTAAGGGGAAAAATCGCCGGCCGGCAAATCTTGTCGGATTAATTTCCGGATTTATCGGGGTTGAACAATGCGGCGTGTTCCGGGTATCTCCCGGACCATGTGATGGAATCCGGATCGGAGACCGGAAAACAGGGTAAAACGGCAGGTGAACCGGTTTGGAATATTATACGGTGGAGCAGATATTCTGGGGACTTGTGGCTCTCCTGATTATCTGGTGTCTCATCGCTGTGATGACAAGATTGTTGTTTCAATAACGGTGGTATTCATCGGTTATTGTCATAACGGTCCGGATATTCCCGTCAGTGACAGCACGGGAATAGGGAACCGTATCTGAAATTTCATCAGGTGGAGGATATTTATGAGCGACAAAAAAATGGAGAAGATCTACCTTGCAGTTCAGGACATGAGGACGCTTGTGGCCAGGGCCCGGCCGGAGTGCGCTGATGCACGCGAGTGTAAAGGATGCCCTGCAATCATCGCCCTGCCGGACCGGCTGGGGATTGCGTGTCTTTTCGATGTAATCCGGCGCGAGGGAAAGACCGTGAAGGAATCCGTAAGAAAGGTATTCTGCTGCGTATGTCGCAGGCCGATGATCCTGATCCGGACAGGGTCCGGCGAGAGAAACCTCTGGAGATGTACTACGGCGGGCTGCGTGATCCATGAACACGCAAAAAGGGAAAAACAGTATCTCTCGCAATAAACCCGGAAAACACCGGCGCGAATACCTGAGGAGAAGAAGGTTAAGAGTACCCACGAAGCAGGTAAATGGTGATGATGATGAAGGAAATTACCCCGGTAACCTGGATACGGAAGGTGTGTCATCGGTGCGGGCAGTTATTGAAAATTCACGATGACACGGTCTGGACAGACAATAAAACGTACCACTATGAATGCTGGATGAAGGAAAAAGAAAGCAAATCATAGAATACTGCCGGAATGACCGGAATGCGAAACGGTTCCAACCGGTAACCGGCGTTCCGGCATTCTCCACCAGTTTTTCACGGAGGCTTACGGCAGGCATCAGAAACAATGGTCTGTGTTGATGGCGACATACCTGTCCAACGGGTGGTGGATGCGTGTGGAATGACTGGCTTTTTGCCATAAAGAAGATCCTGTATCGGTATCTGTTCCGCGACAAACCGGCATTCGATCTGCTCCACGACGATTTATGATGTCTGCCGGCACCTGCGATACTGGTGCCGGAATACCTCCCCGGTTCCCATTCCGGAATTCCTGGTCACAGGAAAACAAATGCCGGGGGTCGAAGGGCCGGGCCCGGCCTGAAATTGTCAGGAAGGCTCCCTGAAACCCCTGCAGCCATTGGCCGTGGCATTTTTTTCAAAAACCCCCTCAGTATTACCCGTTCATGCGTACCCGGACACAATAAAGATAATCCCAAACGGAAAAAGGGAATCGTGAAGGTGAGAGGGAAATGGCAGATCCGAAAGGAGCGATCCGGCAACGCGACGGGATGACTTATGCGGTCGTGACATGGATGCCGGCCGGCCTCGTGACGCCGGAAGATCTTGAGAAGGTCGCACAGGTCGCCCGGGCTTATAAGGTCCCGATGCTGAAGGTGACGAGCGGCCAGCGGATTGCGCTCGTGGGCCTCCAGCCGGGCGATGTGCAGAAGGTGATCGATGAACTGGGGCCGCTCGCCAAACCCGAGACCGCCCCATGCGTCAAGTTCGTGCAGGCATGCCTTGGCACAGAGATGTGCAAATTTGCCAACCAGGACGCGATTGCGATGGCCCGGGCGATTGATGAACGGTTCAGGGACAAGATGTTCCCGGCGAAGATCAAGATCGGGATTTCGGGCTGCCCCCGCTGTTGCGGCGAGAGCCATACCCGGGACATCGGGATCATGGGGACGAACAAGGGATGGACGATCCTCTTCGGGGGCAATGCCGGGACGCGGCCGAGGTTCGCGGACATCATCGCCCGCAACCTGTCGGCAGCGGATGCGGTTGACTGCGCTGAGAGGCTTGCCGGGTATTACTGCGACCAGGCGAAACCGCACGAGAGGACCGCCCGGTTTATGGAGCGTGTCGGGATGGAAACGATCCGATCCGAGCTCTTATCACTCCTGCCCTATATACCAGTTGAACAGGTGAGATGAGATGAAAATCACTGAAGTAGCAAAACTGGAATCAGTGAAAAACCCGCACAATGTCGATGTACGGAAAGTATTCGAAGCCCCTGATACTGCAGCAGTGGTCATCACGCTGAAGCCCGGGGAATCGCTCAAGAAACATGTCACACCGGTCGATGTCTTCTTCTATGTGCTTGAAGGAACGGGCGTTGTTGAAATCGGTGAGGAGCGGCAGAGCGTTGGCAGGGACTCTGTTGTGGAGAGTCCTGCGATGATTGCTCACACCTGGAAGAACGAGAGCAAAGCAGTATTTCGAGTTCTGGTCGTGAAGATGCTTACCACGGGAAAAGGAAAAGACTCCAGACTCCTGTAACTTTTTTTAAATGAGCCGGTCGCAGAGCGGAGCTTTGCACGGTGTTGTTGTTCTTTGCGGAATGTGAGAGGAAATGCCGGTCCTCGTGTACAGTCCATGCCCGGGTTGGTAAACCTGCGCGAAAGAGAGTGCCACGGGTTGAAAAAAGGTATCAGGCCGGGATTCCGGCCATTCACGCAAAACTCCGTACCTTCCGGATCATCTCCAGTCGTGAGTTCAGCTCGTCCTCTTTCTCCATCCTGATGGTATCAAGGATCTTCTTTACCGGAACCTTCAGGGTCCAGATCTTTATCGGGCGCCCCTTAGTAGGGGTAACGGATTCCCGGTTCTCGATCCATCCTTTCCCTTCAAGGTACTTCACCGCAACACTCACCTCAGGCTGGCGGAGGTCTGCCCCGTGTTCGATGTCATAGCTTGTGGCCTTCTTCAGTCTTGCAAAAAGCACGAGCGTCTTTGCGATGGTCTGCTTTGTTCCGATCCTGACAAGGAGGTTGATGAATTCCTCTTCCTTGTCCGTAAACAGGTGGATTGTTTTTTCGATCATGATTCATTTCCTTTTGGATTGATTCATCATGTTATTATTATACCATTAAAACCATTTTGGTTGAGGGGCCGGACGAGCACTGGATTCAGGGCGGAGAAGTA
>NZ_JAQTQD010000005.1:69778-153606 GCF_028712425.1 Methanoregula sp. | reverse complement strand
GGGGGTGCCGGGCCCCAAGACCCTTCATCCCCTCCACCTCCGTTGTGCCGGCTTCCCAGGAAAAGGCATCCGCGGCCATGAACGCTCCCCCTTTCATGATGCTGTAGGCGATCGCATAATACAGCCCCGCCGTGAACGCGAAGGGAAAGGCGTACAGCAGGCCCATGCCGAAGCCGAGGAGGATGTACCCCATCTGCGCTATGCTCGAATATGCAAGGATATACCGGAGGTCCTTCTGGTTAAGGGCAAGGAGGTTGCCGGCCGTCATGGTGACAAGGGCAAAGAACGTGACAATGAGCCCGAGAATATAGATCGTCCCGTTGTCGGATGGCAGGGCTGTCAGGGAGAGGAAGAGGGCGACAAGCACCCCGGTCTTCGTGGCGCCGACCATGATCGCCGTCACGCCGGGAGGCGCGAGTGCATAGGCATCCGGAAGCCACGTGTGCAGCGGAACGATAGCGAGCTTGACACCATATCCGAGGAGGATGAGAACTGCCGCAAGCAGGATTACGGCCGGGCTGGTTCCCGAAAGAGCTGCTGGGAGGCTGGAGAGGTCCGTTGTCTTTCCGGCAAGGAACAGGACCGAAACCCCGAGAAGGGCGGTCAGGGTCCCGGAAACCCCCTGGAAGAGATACTTCATTGCGGCGGGGACCGCGTTCTTGTCCTCGCGGTACCGGTAGGCAACGAGGGCATAGACCGGAATGGCGGAGAGCTCGACCATGACAAAGATGGTGAAGAGGTCGGTTGCAAAACCGACCGCGGTGGCTCCGGCAAGGGCAAACAGGCAGAGCGGGTAATAGAACCGCACCGGCCCATCCGGGTCAAGGTTCCCCTGCGAGGCGAACGCAGCAAGCCCTCCGAGGCCGGTCACGAGGAGCCCGCAGGTCAGGCCGAGGTACGGTGTACCCGGGGATGGCGGGCTTTCGAGAATGGTGAAGAGAAGATACAGGAACGCTGCCGCGAGCCAGAGGGCCGTGAGCGTGCCGCTCCACCGCCGGTAGCCGGAAGGAATCCGGCTGATAATACCGTACAGGACGATGCCTCCGAGAGCGATATAGAGGGGCACGAGCATGCCGGGATCTGCCGTAATCATACCCCGACCCCCACAAGCATGATGCCCACCAAGGCTACAACGACTGCGAAGAAGACGGCCATGTCATGGTTCACGTCACGGTTCTCCCATGCCATGGCTATCTTCCCTGCCGTAAAGAGCAGGAGGGTTCCTGCAGTCGCCACCTCATACACCAGCGCGAAGGCATCACGGAGCCGGCCGGCAAACGCAACAAGCCCGCGGCCTGCTGCATGATAAAGAATATCTACATCTTTCAGCCGGGTGTCGTGCGGCCGGAGCAGGATCCTGCCGGCAGTAAAGAAGAAGATTGCGGCAGCGCCCAGGACAACGACTGCGCTGATCACGTGGGCCGGGTCATAGGCGGCATAGGTTACGGGATAGGGAAGGAGGGCATAGAGGGCTGCCGGGTAGATGCCGATGATGATACAGAGGGCTGCGGCGCTGAGCATGGCAGCCTGCATCAGCAGCGGGGGATCGGATGCCTGCGAGTCCCCATCGCGGAGGAACGCGAAATAGCCCAGCTTCAGGAATGACAGGAATGTGCCGAACGAGGCTATCTCCAGGAGAACCCAGAGCCAGATGCTCGTATGCTCCGCGGCGGCGAGGACCATGCCCTTGGAGACAAAACCATTGAAAAGCGGGACACCGGCGATAGAGAACGCAGCAACCCAGAAGGCGAGGGCGGTTACGGGCATCTTCTTCTGCAGGCCCCCGACCCGGCTCAGCAGGTTCTCGCCGGTCTTCCAGATGACAACGCCAATGGCCATGAAGAGGAGGGCCTTGTACAGGATGTGGTTGAAGACGTGCGCCATGCCGCCGTCAAGACCGAGCTGCCCGGTGGCACTTGCGGCTCCCAGCCACCCGAGGATCCCGACCCCGGCAACCATATAACCGACCTGCGAGACGATGTGGTACGAGAGGAGCCGGCGCATGTCATTCTGGAACACCGCAAACACCACGCCGTACACTGCCATCAGGGCACCCATGAAGGCGATGTATTCCGTGCCGGGCTGGGCACGGGCAAGGAGATACACGGCAGCCTTGGTGGTGTACACGGAGAGGAAGACACTGGCGGCAATATGCGCCCGCGGGTAGGCATCCGGCAGCCAGGTATGGAGCGGGATGAACGCAAGGTTCACGCCGATCCCGAGCACGATGAGCACCGAAGCCCAGAGCTGGTACGTAACATCGGGGATGCCGGCAAGGGGCCCGACAATGGGAGAACCACCGCCGATGAAGAGCAGGGCAATGCCGGCTCCAAGCAGCGTGCCGCCAAACCCGTGGAAGAGGAGGTAGCGGTAGCCCGCACCGATGGCTTCACCAGCTTCCTGCCAGATGAGGAAGGCGGAGGTGATTGCCATGACCTCCCAGAAGAAGAAGAGCGTGATCCAGTCGCCGGCAAAGACCACACCCATCGACGCCCCGGCGTAGAGGAGAGCATAGAGATGGAGGCGGGCCGGGGCGAAGGCCGCTGCGTACAGGATCGCAAGGAAGGTGATGATCGCAAAGATCACGCCAGTGAGGTACGAGAGGCTGTCCACCCGGAGCAGGGTGAGGGTATATCCCATGAACGGCAGGTTCCACTGCATGATTCCGCCGGCAACGGGGCCGGAGAAGTATCCCCCTGGCAGGAAGAGAACTGCGGCAAGGGCAAGGGCACCGATGAGGATAAGGATAACCTGCCGCGCACGACCGGTTGCGAGAAGGGCGAGCGGGGCACCGAGGAAGAAGATCAGGAATGGCGGAATTGCAGTCCCGATAACGAGCGTGCCCGATACCACGGCTGCGGTACTGCCTGTTATCCCTGCTGCCACCTGCTGGCAGAGAGCAAAGGGGCTCCAGGGACCAACCGTCCAGAGCCCGCAGGCAAGGGCACCGGCAGCCGTCACAATGACCGGGACGCGGAGAGTCCAGCGCACGTCCGGGATGTCAATCGTGCAGGGCGGGAAGAAGGCACGCATCACCACAGGCAGGAAATAGGCAAGGTTCAGCACGCTTGCTGCAACCAGGATTGTGAGGATCCACCACTCGCCGGTGTACCCGGCACCAATCCCAAGCGAGAGATACCATTTCGCTACGAAACCGGCCATGGGGGGGAGACCTGCCATCGAGAGTGTCGCGAGCGTGAAAGCGGCAAATTCCCAGGGCATCTTCCTCCCGAGGCCGTCAAGCTCGGAGATCTTTGTTTTACCGGTCTCAACCGCAACGGCCCCGGCAACAAAGAACATGGTCAGCTTCCCAAATGCATGGGCCGTGAACGCATAGGCTGCCCCGATCACGGCCGCAGCACCCCAGCCACCGGCTGCAACGGTCAGTCCTGCCGGCAGGAGGACTGCCGCCCCAAGGACCATGTAGCTGAGCTGGCTCACCGTTGAATACGCGAGCCTGAGTTTGAAGTCGTCCTGCCTCAGGGCGAGGAGCGCACCGACAATGATGGTGATGACTGCGATTGCAATAACAAGGTCCCGGAGGCCCAGCTCGAGCATCAGCCGGGGCCCGTACAGGTCCCACATCAGGCGCATCAGCCCGAAGACACCGGTGTTGACAACTGCAACCGCATGGAGGAGCCCGCTGACGGGCGTGGGCGCAACCATCGCGCTCGAGAGCCAGCCGTGGACCGGCACGAGCGCCGCCTTGACCCCGAATCCACCCATCAGGAGGAGGAACCCAATGCGGGCGAACTCCGGCGAGAGGAGGGCGATACCCGGGTTCCCGCCGGCAATGAAATCGAGCGAGCTCCCCATCCCGAGGAGGGTCATCATGCCGGCGAGGATGGCAACCCCGCCTGCCTGCGTGTAGACCAGGTACTTCCGTCCCGCGGCAAGCGCCTCTTTTGTCTCGCCGTGCGCCACCAGGGGATACGCCGCGATCGCGAGGATCTCGTAGAAGACAAAAAGCGAGAAGAGGTTCGAGGAGAGCGCAACCCCCATCACGGCACCGATCGTGATGGCAAAACAGGCATAGTACCGCGTCTGCGCATGCTCGTTCCGGCTCCGCATGTAGCCGATGTTATAGACCGTTGTGACAACCCAGAGCCCCGATGCTATGCAGGCAAAGAGCAGCCCGAGCGCATCCGCGGCAAGGTGGAGGGAGAGTCCCGGGAGGACCGCAAACGCCGGTGTCGAGAGCGGGGCGGGCGCGAACGCCGAGGGGAGTGCAAGGAGACAGAGGGTAAATGTCAGTATGGCGGAAACAAGGGAAACACCCTCACGGGCATCCGGCCGCCGGTCCAGCAGGATGATGAGGCAGGTAGCGATGAACGGTATCCCCACGATCAGCGGCAGTATCCAGGGTCCGTCGGCCATCACGGCTCACCCCGGTCCAGCCGAAGGAGAGCGGAGGAGTCGAAGGTCTTCCAGGTGCGCCGCAGGACAATAACGAGGGCAAGCGCAAGGCCGGCCACTACGGCCTCGATGGCGATGAGGGTGAAGACGACTGCCTGCGAGATTGCGACGTTACCGGCCGCGTATCCTCCAAGGATGAAGAAGACGCTGATCCCTTTCCCGAGGAACTCCAGCCCCATCACCATCTTGATGAGGTGGCTGCGCGATACAAGGCAGACAAGCCCGCAGGCAAAAAGGCCGGCGCCAATGACAAGGCCTGTGAGGATCATGAAAGTCCCCCCCGCGAACGCCCTGGTCCGAGCAGAAGGATGATGGACATGACCGCCGACAGGATCATGATCCCCTGGAGGATCACCTCGAACGCGCGTCCCTTCCAGAGCGCATCCCCGGCACTGGCCGTGACGGGAGATGCCACCGGTCCTGCAGCAATACCCGATGCAAGAATAAGAATAAAAACCAGTAAAAAAAGGATACACAGTGCCAGGCCCAGGACCGACCGATGGTTCATGTCCCGGCCTCCCCCGCTTCTCCGCCGGCAAGGATGAGCGCGACCAGGAACAGGACGGCAACAAGGCCGGCGCCGACAGTCAGTTCGAGTGCTGCTGCAAAGGGGGAGGAAAGCAGGTAAAAGATCGCCGCAAGGCAGACACTGGAGACCGCGTAAGCAGCAACAGACCGGATCAGGTCTTCGTGCATGACCGCGATTAACGCTGACACGATCGTCGCGCATCCGAGCGCAGTCATCACCAGCAGATCAGGATCCGGCACTTCAATCTGTCCCCCCCAAGGTGAGTCACAGGATACCAGTGCTTAACAATGGGACAATATCACAGGGGAGGGCATAAAGGTTCTGCTTTTATCAAAGGCTCCCCGGGCCCGGGGACTCTTTCAATGAGAGGGGCCTGAAGAATTCGTCTCACGGCCCGGATCTGACTGCCCTTACCGTCCCATCGGACCGGGGGGCCTGCTTTGAAAAAAGGGTTCTATTGTATTGGTTCTTCCTTCTTCTCGGGCTTGGGCGGCTTCACGTAGGTAATGGTGAAGACCTCCACACCTTTCGCAGAAGCCGGCGCGGTATAGACCGGATCCATGGAGAGGCACTTGGCCGGGCAGGTATCCACACACGAGCTGCACATCACGCAGCGGAACCGGTCGATCTGCCAGCTCTTCGCCTCCTTGGAGAGAAGGATTGCCTGCGCAGGGCACTTCCGCTGGCAGATGCTGCAGGAGATACACTTGCTCCCGTCAAAAATGATGTGCCCGCGGGTCAGCGGGGTCCTCTTCGCTGCCTGTGCAGGGTACAGGATGGTGGCCGGTCGTGACAGTACGGTCCTGAGCGCTGTCTTTGTCATCTCAAAAAATCCCATCGGACATCACCTCTCCGTGCAGCTGATGCAGGGGTCAATCGACAGTACGATAACAGGCACATCGGCAAGGTCGCATCCCTGCAGCATCTTCACGAGCGGCGGGATGTTGGTCAGGGTCGGGGTCCGGATCCGTGACCGGATGAGGAACTTGGTGCCATTGCCTTTCAGGTAGTGGACCAGCTCGCCCCGGGGCTGCTCGGCCCGCATGAAGAACTCGCCGTTTGGCGCACCGGTCACCTTGACATCGACCGGGCCATCAGGGATCTTTGCAATGGCCTGCTGGATGATATCAACGGAGGTGAAGAGCTCCTTGCACCGCACAAGGCAACGGGAATAGCAGTCACCACAGCTGTCCGTGATTACCGGGAAGTCCAGCTCGCCGTAGGCGCCATAGCCGGTCTTTCTGAGGTCAATGGCAACACCGCTGCCCCGGGCAGTGGGCCCGACAGCGCCGAGGTGGAAGGCATCCTGTCGTGAGATTACACCCACATTCCGCGTCCGGTGGATGACCGTGTCGTCCTTGAGGAAGACGGTCGTCAGTTCCTCCATCTCCCGTTTAATGCTGTCAAGGTCTCGGTTCATCTCGGCGAGTTTAGCATTGGAGATATCTTTCCGGACCCCGCCGATCTTGCAGGATCCCTGGATAACGCGGCCGCCTGTGGTCTGTTCCATCACGTCAAGGATCCGCTCGCGGATCCGCCACGCGTTCATGAAGAGGTTCTCGAAGCCGAAAGAATCGGCATAGAGGCCGAGCCAGAGGAGGTGGGAGTGCAGACGCGAGTACTCGGACCAGATTGTCCGGAGGTAATTCGCCCGTTCGGGGACCTGGATGCCCATAATCTGCTCGATACCCTGGCAGTACGTTGCACCATGAATGAAGCTGCAGATCCCGCAGGTGCGCTCGGCAATGAAGACGTACTCGGTGAACTCCCGCTTCTCCACAAGCTTCTCGAACCCCCGGTGGATGTACCCGATGGAGGGGATGACATCCACAACCTTCTCGTCCTCGAGGACAAGGTCGAGGTGGATCGGTTCGGGCAGCACCGGGTGCTGGGGCCCGAAGGGGACGATGATCTGCTTGGTCATTTCTTCTCCTCCTTTGCAACCGAGACACCGAACGGATACCTGATCGCCGTCCTGATGAACGTGCCCTTGAAATCGATGTTGATGCCTTTCACCTGGATCCCAAAGAGGTCGTGCATCTCGTTCTCATACACAAACGCCCCCCAGTACATGCCGGTAATGCTCGGGACTTCCGTCTCCGCTGTCACAGTGATCCGCAGGTTCTGCAGGACATAGTCCTTGTCAAACGAGTAGTTGATCTCAAAGGAATTGTCGCCCACCTTCGTGCAGCCGATCTGGGCGAGGCGATAGCCCTCGTTCCTGAACTGTTCCACGCTCCCGATGAGCCTGCCGACCTCGATGGGGATTATTGTCTGTTCCTGCTTCATGCTGTATCACCAGCCGGTATCTTCATGGCCTTTCGTTTCTCTTCCAGGATACCAAGAGCCTTCACCACGCCGTCGATGATTGACTCGGGGCGGGCGGCACAGCCCGGGACCCAGACATCGACCGGAATGACCTTGTCGATCCCGCCCATGACATTGTAGCACTCCCGGAAGATACCCCCGGAAGAGGCACAGATCCCGACAGCGATGACAACCTTGGGATTGGGGATCTGGTCATAGGTATTCTTCAGGATCTCGCGGTTCTGTTCGTTGACACTGCCAGTCACAAGGAAGATGTCAGCATGCTTGGGGTTCCCGGTATTGATGATGCCGAAGCGTTCAACATCGTAAACGGGAGTGAGTGCCGCGAGCACTTCGATGTCGCAGCCATTGCAGGACGATGCGTCGTAATGGAGGATCCAGGGGGATTTGGTGAGGTAACTCATGGGACGATCACCATCCTGAGGTAATACAGGACACCAAGGTTGATGATACCGAGGGTACCGGCAACCAGCCAGGCGCTCCGCAGGGTCATCTGCCACTTGACCCTTGAGGTCGTATTGTCGATGAGGATCTCGAGGAAGTAGGCGATGATGATCGCTGCTATCGCAAGCAGGGGGTTGAACCCGAAGAACAGGTATACAACCCCGAGCAGGAAGACGTACTCGTACCAGTGGGCGATCTCGATCTTCGCCAGGTTCGGGCCGGCGAAGTCGGTCGTAACGCCCTTCACGAGCTCCTGGTGCGCATGGTGGGAGGTCGAGAGATCGAACGGGGACTTCCGGAGCTTGATCGTCAGGACAATCAGGTACCCGATGAAGACGCCCGGGAGGTAGAGGACGATCGGTACCGCGGACTGCACGATGTCGCTCACGTAGAAGCTCTTCGTGACCATGTACATGCCCGCTGCCGTGATGATGATCATCGGTTCGTAGGCGATGATCTGGATCAATTCGCGTTCCGCCCCGACATGGCTGTACGGGGAGAACGCGGCATAGGCCCCAAGAACGAGGAATATGTGCGAGAGCGTGAACGCAAAGATCACAAGCAGCATGTCCCCGCCCGAGAAGAACAGGGCTCCCGACACTGCCATGAAGACGAGGTAGCTCAGCACATAGAAGTTCTGGGTCGTCGTTACTACAAGATTCTCCTTCTCGAAGAGCTTCCCCACATCGTAGAAGGGCTGGAGGAGCGGCGGCCCTACCCGGCCCTGCATCCGTGCCGTGATCCTGCGATCGATACCAGCGATGAGCCCGCCGACAACCGGTGCCAGCAGGAGATAGATGACCGCGTTGACGATGGCGGCCCACGGTTCAGGGATCATAGCACCACCCCCACGACCATGACCAGCGCGATGAGGATGATGCCCCAGCATGCAAGGACACCTACCATGAAGAGCTTCTCCTCACCGAAGTAGGTACGGAGGTAATAGTTGGAGAGCACCAGGTCGCGGGACATCCCGAGGGAGCCATGGAACTTCATGCCACCTTCAGTTGTCCTGCCGCCCATGTAGGGCGGGGCAATTCTGGGTGTTTTACTCTCGAACAACATCGAGAACGGCATGATCATGAGGAGGCCGAGCATCAGCAGCATGATGATGATATTGGCCTCGGCAAGCCGGGTTGTGTACCCGTAGACATCCATGATATACGGCTCAATGAGCACGGACGAGATGAGCGGGAAGATCAGGGCCACGATGACGACAAGGGCAGTCAGGATCCAGAGGACAGTATATTTATCCTGCGGGACCGTTTTCTCCACGTTCTCCTGGTTGCGCATAACCGAGATAATTTTTCCCATCCACTTGCTCCAGAAGAAGAGGGTGGCAGAACCCCCAAAGGCAAGGATGATGATGAAGATGAGGCCGAACGGTGCCTGGATGAATGCCTCGATTGCCGCCCACTTGGAGATGATCATACCAAACGGCGCAAGGAACATGCCTGCCATGCCGATGAACATCATGACGGCCATTTTGGGCATCCGCTCGATGAGGCCGCCCATGTCCTCGATATCCCGGCTCCCGATCCGGTGCTCAACGGTGCCGACACAGAGGAAGAGGAGCGACTTTGCGATGGCATGGAAGATGATCAGCAGGATTGCCACCCACATGAGGTTGTAGGTCCCGACCCCGGCGCAGGCCACGATAAGGCCGAGGTTTGCAATGGTCGAGTAGGCAAGCACCTTCTTGGCATTGCTCTGGGAAATGGCCATGCAGGACGTCAAAAGGAACGTGAAGCCACCGACAAGGGCAATCATGAGCCCTTCGGTCGTACCGGTCAGGACCGGGGCAAACCGGACGATAATATAGACACCGGCTTTCACCATGGTGCTGGAGTGCAGCAGCGCCGAGACCGGCGTGGGGGCAACCATTGCTCCCACAAGCCACGATGAGAACGGCATCTGGGCGGCCTTTGTCAGGCCGGCGAAACAGATGAGGACGGCAGGGACGATGGCAACAGCATATCCGGATTTGAGCAGGGTGCTAAGCTCCAGCAGCCGGCCGGATGGGTCAAGGGTCGCAAGGTAGATCAGGGCAACGACAAAGGCAATCCCCCCCAGCATGTTCATGGCAAGGGCGAGGAACGCATTGTTCGTTGCCTCAGTGGTCTGCGAGTACCCGATGAGGAGGAACGAACAGAGCGTCGTGATCTCCCAGAAGAAGAGGACCCAGAGCAGGTTGTTGGAGAAGACCAGGCCGAACATCGCCGAGAGGAAGACAAAGAGAATAAAGAAGAACATCCCCTGCCGGTCCACGATCTCCTTATGGTGCTCGTGGAAGATCTCCATGTAGCCCAGGGCATAGACGCAGATGAGGCTGCCGATAATCCCGATGATCATCGCCATGATGATGGAGAACTGATCAACGAAGAGGTTGTTGGGCAGTTCGACGAGTGTATGGCCGAAGGCCAGCTCGAACCAGAGGAGCAGGGCTGCCTGGATCACGACCAGGATCACGACAGAATATTTCTTGTGTTTCAGGCCGAGCCAGAGCAGGTAGACCGCTATCACCAGCTCGATTGCGAGCATGGCAAGATCCAGCGCTTTGCCGGAAACACCAAACATCATCATTCCCTTGTCGAACCCTGCAACAAGGAGCCAGAGCGAGACCGCACCGATTGCGAGTGCGGCCAGTTTCACGATCCAGTTCCGCTCAAGGCTTTTTCTTGCAAAAAGCAAAAAAAATGCAGCAATCAGTGGAAAAAGGACCAGGAATATTAACAGCTGAGAGACTTGCACCAGATACCCTCCCTCCGGGAATATGGGAATTTTCCATTATTAATCATATTGAATTGTGCACGAAAGGCGTGGGCAGGGGTTTGGTACGGAAATGCGAAATCACCAGATACTGCGTTAAAACGGTAAATATCTCCCAATTCTTCCGCTTTTCCCGAGCGGTGCACGGCAGGGATATAAGATAAAAATTTAATGCTACAAAAATGCACTAATAATCTCTTAGGATGGGTTATGTACGTGTGCAGGGCATCATCCCTGAAGCATAGAGTGCCCTCCTTTGGGTCATTTGAGCAGGTCTCTGCTGATGCCAATTAATCATACCTGATGCGTCTGTGCACGTATCCAGTCAGTAAGAGGCGTTACCGGGATATGCCGGGTGCAGCCTCCCTGAGGGAGAGGTCTGACGCAACAGGGAGGTCATGGAATGATCGACTTTGCATTACTAATCGTGATTGCGATCTGTGTCATCGCACTGGGCCTTGCAGCGGTCCTGACGCGTAACCTGCTCTCGAAGGACCAGGGTACGCCCAAGATGCGCGAGGTTGCCGATGCGATCCGGGTGGGTGCGGAAGCATTCATCAAACGTCAGTATTCGACTATCGCCGTGCTAGCCATCGTGCTTGCCATCGTGATCTTCGCTGTCTATTACCTTACCGGCCAGCAGGATCTTGCACTTGCCACCGCAGCTGCGGTCATCGTCGGTGCCGCCTGCAGTGCAATCGCCGGTGTCGTTGCGATGTGGATTGCCGTCCGGACCAACATCCGCACGGCAGCCGCAGCCCAGACCAGCGACGGTAAAGCACTCGACTACTCGTTCCGCGGCGGGGCCATCTCCGGCCTGATCATCACCTCGATGTCGCTCCTCGGTGTCTCGCTCACCTACATTGCGCTCGGTGCAGATCCGCTGCATACCCCGTTCGTCATCATCGGCTTCGGCTTCGGTGCCTCGTTCGTTGCGCTCTTTGCCCAGCTCGGTGGCGGTATCTATACCAAGGCCGCGGACGTGGGTGCAGACCTTGTCGGCAAGGTCGAGGCCGGTATCCCTGAAGACGATGTCCGCAACCCCGCGGTCGTTGCTGACCTTGTCGGCGACAATGTCGGGGACTGTGCCGGACGTGGCGCTGACCTCTTCGAGTCTACCGCAGCCGAGAACATCGGTGCGATGATCCTCGGTGTCGCGCTCTTCCCGATCTTTGGCGTTAACGGCATCCTCTTCCCCCTTATCATGTGTGCGCTCGGTCTCCTTGCCAGCATGATCGGTATCCTCTGCGTCCGCGGTAAGGACGGTGCAGACCCGATGGATGCCATGAACATGGGGTATTACATCACCGCGGTCATCTCGGCCATCTTCCTCTACTTCGGTGTGCAGTGGCTTCTCGGTGCAACCCCCAACTGGATCTACTTCTTCGTAGCAGGTCTCGTGGGTATTGCACTCTCAGTTGCCTTCCTCCGGATCACGCTCTACTACACCGACCACAACTACCGCCCGGTGCAGGAGATTGCCCAGGCATCCGAGACAGGACCAGCAACCAACATCATCTCCGGTTTCTCGGTCGGTCTTGAGACCACCGCCGTTCCGGCAATCCTGATCGGTATCTCGCTCCTCCTCTCCTACTGGTGCGGCACCATGACCGGCATCGAGGGCGGTGGCCTGTACGGTACTGCCGTTGCAACCATCGGTATGCTGATGGTCTGCGCCTATGTCCTGACCATGGACACCTTCGGGCCCATCGCCGACAATGCCGGCGGCATCGTCGAGATGAGCGGCGCACCGGACGAGGTCCGCCACCGCATGGACAAGCTCGATGCAGCCGGTAACACCACGAAGGCACTCACCAAGGGGTACGCCATCGGCAGTGCATCCCTCGCGGTGTTCCTGCTCTTCAATGCCTACATGGCCGACATCACCAAGCTCACCGGCAAGGCGTTCGAGATCGTCAATCTGGCAAGCGTCCCGGTCTTTGTCGGCGCACTCCTCGGGGCAATGCTCGTCTTCCTCTTTGCAAGCCTTGCCATCCGGGCAGTCTCCAAGACCGCCCAGGATGTCATCGATGCCGTCCGTATCCAGTTCAAGGACCCGGCTATCATGGCAGGCACCAAGAAGCCCGACTATGCAGCAGTCATCGATATCACCACAGCGGGTGCTCTCAGGAGCATGGTTCTCCCGGGCATCCTCGTGGTCGCCTTCCCGGCAGTCATCGGTATCCTCATGAAGTACGAAGCCCTTGCCGGCTTCCTGATGGTTGCTACCATCACCGGCATCCTCCTCGCACTCATCCTGAACAATGCAGGCGGTGCATGGGACAATGCCAAGAAGTACATCGAGACCGGTGCCCACGGCGGCAAGAAGAGCGAAGCCCACAAGGCAGCAGTCATCGGCGACACCATCGGTGACCCGTTCAAGGACACTGCCGGCCCGTCGCTCCACGTGCTCATCAAGCTTCTCGCTACGCTGACACTCGTGCTTGCGCCGATCTTCATCTAACCATACTTTTTTCTTTCGCGTTTCTCTCCCGCTCACGCCGGGCAATTGTAAAAAAGATCATGCACATCAGGCGCCGGCCGGTGCCAGGCCGTGGCCGCGATCTGGTGCGATCGTGGCAAGCCGGTACTGGCAGTCGGCCGCGTCTTCTTCTCTCCCAAGCCGGGACAGGCAGGTTCCCAGTGCCCGGTACGCCACGGCAAACCGTGGTGCGATGATGATGGCCTGCCGCAGGTATCTCACCGCCGCTTCATCCTTCCCCTGCTCCGAAAGGTCCAATCCCCGCCGGTAAAGAATCCGGGCTTCCAGCGGGATCATTGCAAAACCATACATGTTCATTTCCCTCCTTGTTTTTCCCCCTCATGCAAACACTGCTTCTTCTTTCTGCATCTCGTGCGTTCTGTCCCGGGAACCCGCCGGCAGATGTTCTCCCGGCGCTCCCTCCTTCTCATAGGCTGCTCTCACTGTCCTGCTCCAGCTTCAGTCTTGTCAGCGCCTCATCCGCAACAAGGCGGATCATGCAGTGATCGCAACTGAGTGCCGGCGGGATGACCGCTGGCTGTGAAGAGCGGATCCTGGCAAGCGACCGGGCGGCAGCCAGCCGCAGATCGCTGTCCCATCCGGCCAGGAGTGGCTGGAGATACTTTGCTGTACGGGGATCCCCGAGAGCCCCAAGCAGCTCGGCCGCCATAACCCGGACCCACTTGTCATTGTCATCGAGCCCGTTGATCAGGTATTCAACCAGCGGTTTTTGGAATTTTTGAACAGCTGTTACTGAAACAACGTGCGATTCCATTGTCCTCACCGGTGTTGATCCTGCGATTCCCTCCATAGCACTTCACACCAACCCGATCCGGGGTCAGCCATCCGTTCTTTGCCGTGGATTATTCAATATTTGCCCGGTGTTTTCGCAAGACGGGTGTGCTGGGGGGGTCTGCCATGCACTCAGGGATACGCCGGAACGGGACGTTGCTGGAAACGAGCCTGTGCCCGGTGAGAGGGGATGATATCCGCCTTTGTTGAACAGAATCCATCCTGCCCGAATTATTGAGGGGAGAGTATATCTACTACCGCATATGCACAATACAGATATATGGGAGTTCTGGATTCTGAAAAGGTTGACAGGATCAAGAGAATCCTCAAGTGGCACCCGCGGGGAATGACCATTTCAGACCTTGCCTCCGAGATGAAGATGAACCGCAACCTTGTTGCCAAGTATCTCGACATGCTCCTTGTTTCCGGACAGGTTGAGATGCAGGTTGTGGGCGCGGCAAAAGTCTACTTCGTCTCCCGTCGGGTGCCGATCTCTGCCCTGCTCGAATTTTCCAAGGACCCGGTCATCGTCACCGGCAGTGACCGGAAGATCCTCCAGGTTAACGAGCCCGTGATATCCCTGACCGGGATGCCCCGCGACTCGCTCCTCCACCACCCTCCAGAAGAGATAGACAATCCCTTTTTTCACCTTATCTGTTCCAGCGGGGAGTCGCGCGATCCCCATGCAACCGGTGAACATGTCAGCGATCTCAGCTGCGAGATCCATGGCGATGAATTCCATTTCCGGATCAAGCAGGTGCCAACGGCTTTCGAGGACGGTAGCGACGGCTTCACGTTCATTGCAGAAGATGTCACCGGCAGCAAGAAATACGAGGAAATGCTCCGCATCAGCGAGGCGCGGTACCGGGGAATTGTCCAGTCCATCGGGGAGGCCATCATCGGGAGTTCTCCGGAAGGATTGATCACCAGCTGGAATAAGGCAGCGGAGCGGCTGTACGGGTTTACGGACGGCGAAGTCCTTTCCAAGCCCATCACGGATCTTCTACGCGGGCCGTCACGGGATGACCTCGCATCAATTCTCGGGCAGGTGGCACGCGGGGAGACTGTCCGAAGACGGGAGATGCGGATGACCACGCGGGGAGGCCGGGTCCTCGATGTCCTGCTCTCGATATCTCCCGTTGTCGGGGAGAACGGGGCGATCCTGGGGACTTCATCTATCGTGCAGGACATCACCGGCGAGAAGATGGAGCAGTACCTGCGCCAGCACGAGGACCAGTACCGCACTCTTGTGGAAGACTTAAATGTCGGGATCTACCGGAGTACCGGGGACCCCCGCGGCAGGTTTGTCTGGGGAAACACGGCTCTCCTCAATATCCTCGGCTACCAATCCATCTCCGATCTCCGCGATGTCCCGGTTGCCGAGATCTTCAACCAGCCGGATGGTCGGCGCGAGCTGATCGATGACCTCAGGAGAAACCGGTTTGTGAAAAATCGGATCCTTGACCTGAAGAAACCCGACGGGACACTGTTCTCTGTCAATGTCACGGCACTCGCGGAGTTTGATGAGGACGGAAACGTTGTTTTCATCAACGGGATCGTCCAGGACATCTCCCACATTGTTCTGCAGAATTCTAACCGCTGAACAGGACTGCACATACCATTGGGTGGGGACGCCCGATCAGCGAACCTGTTGCCATTTTGGTGCACTTGCCTCTAATCTGTCCGATCGCGTGGTGCACCTTTCATGACTGCTTCCGGATTATTTTCTGCAGTCCCGCCCGGATTTTCAGTAAAAATGTGATCGCGATGAAAAAATTTTGCACGCGGTGACATCCCAATGTGAAAAAAGTTAAACAGGTTTGCCGGAGGGGAGGTGTGGAGGGCATGTGGTGCAGTGGGTGTGGTGCAGGGAACGCGTTTTGCTGGATCATGTGGGGGATTTGACGCTCTATTATGACGGCGAGTACCGTAAAAAGGACGCGAATAGTGAGTGTGCTGCCCTCATCACCGGAAGGATTGTCCTCACAAGACTCCAGATCCCGATCGGTATGGATGCCAGCCGGTCCGGGCACTGACTGGCAGGTAACTCACAGGGGTATTCTGGACGGAGGCGGAGGTTAGAGGGAATTGGCGGGCTTCATGTGGGAATGCCCGTTGGCGGAGATCCTGAATGCCTCCTTCGGGACCAGGATCTCGAACCGGGCGCCCCTGCCGTACTCACCCACCTCACGGATCGTGAGGCCCGTGATCCCGAGTGCCTCCTGCACAAGGAAGAGGCCAAACCCGGTGTGTTTACCCACCCCTTTCTGGAAGATCCGCTGCTTGTCGCCGTTGGGAATGCCATCGCCATCGTCCTCAACAACGATGAGATACCCGTCCCGGCTCTCCTGGCCCATGACCCGTATCATGGTTATTTTTCCCCCGTGCATTTCGGCATTCTCGAAGAGATTGGCAAAAACTGTCCTCAGCAGGGGATCGGCATAGACCTCGCAGGAAAGCAGGGAATCATCGATATCGACGATACAATACCCGTCATCCATGCAGACTGTCGTGACCGCGGCATGAAGGTTCTGCCACCGGGGCTTGTGAATCCCGATATCCTGGTACTGCTGGGTGAACGAGATCTGGCTCCTGATGATCTCGCTTGACCTTACTGCGCGGGAGAGGAGCCTCCGGCAGTCCGGGTGTGCAATCTGCATCTCAAGGAGCCCGAGGGAACCCTGGAGCACAGTCAACTGGTTCAGGATGTCATGGCGGGTAATGTTCGAGAGCAGGTTCAGCTTCCGGTTCGATTCATGGAGTGCCTGCTTGATCCGCTTGCTCTCTGTAATGTCCCTGCCAACAGACTGGAATTCGATAATCTGTCCCCTGGTGTCAAAGATGGCGCGATCGCTCCAGCGCTGCCACCTTATCTCACCGGAAGGCATGATGATCCGGTTATCAATGGTCACAACGGGATTCTCCCGTGTAACCTTTTTCAGCGCTTCATTGATCCGCCGGGCATCTTCCGGAGGGACTATCACAGGATGATGGCGACCAAGGCATGACTCCCGGTCAAGGCCGAAATACTGGCAATAGGCCTCGTTCACAAACGTCAGCTTCCCGTCAGGCGTGAACCGGCAGATGAACTCGGTCTGGTCCTCGACCACGTTCCGGTACCGCTCCTCGCTCCGGATAAGGTCCTCCTGGCTTTTCGCCAGTTCCTCGTAGTTCTGCCTCAGTTCCTCTTCGGTTGCGGCCAGTTGCTCATACGCGGAATGCAATTCTACCTGGCTCTGTGCCAGTTCTTCATAGTTCTGACGGAGCTCCTCCTCGGTTGCTGTAAGTTGCTGGCAGGTCGCGTTCAGTTCCTCATGGGCACGTTTCAGCCTCTTCTCGGTCTCCTTTCTCTGGGTGATGTCACGGACAGACTCAATAGCACCGACAATCCTTCCCCCGGAATCATAGAGCGGTGATGCCGTGAGCCAGTAATAGCTGCCTTTCTCATCCGTTCGTGGCGGGGTGTATGCCTCGACGATCAGACGGTCTCCGCTCCGCCGCAGGTCCGGATACGCTTTCTCCGGCTCTTCTTCCGCCCGGACGATGCAATCTGCAAGAGCGTGACCATGGTTCCTGTACAGGGAGAGGGTTGAGGGGACATTCTCTTTTCCGAGGACTGCCGCGGGGGGGATGCCGGTCAGCTCCTCCATCATCCGGTTCCAGACAATGACATGGCCCTTCATATCGATGGCATAGGTTGCGTCCGGCAGGAAATTGATCAGGTCTGCAAGCTGCTTCTGCGAGTCCCTGAGTTCATTCCGTACCCGCCTGCGGTCTATCGCGGTCCGGATCTTGTAATCCAGCTCCGCAAACTGGGATTTTGGTTCCCCGCCTTTCTGGAGGTAAAAATCAGCACCGCTGTTGAGGGCTTCGATAACCACTTCCTCGCGGCCTCTTCCCGTGAAGAGGATGAACGGGATGTCCCGGTACTGATCCCGGATGAACCGGAGGAAGTGGATCCCGTCGGTATCCGCCATCTGGTAATCCGATACGATGGCATCGTACGTCAGGGTTTTCAGTTTATGTTTCGCTTCATCAACCGAAGCTGCCACATCGACATGGAAATGCCCGGCCTTTTCGAGATAGATCTTGCCGATATCGAGAAGAGCTGGTTCATCATCGACATATAATACTGAATACATCTGGGTTGTGGATCCTTCAGGAATATTAGCTGAATAAAAATATATGTCCACCGATTCCCTTCGTATGGCCGGCGATAAATATTCATATTATAATAAGAAAGATTATCCCACGGAATAATAATGCTGATATCCGGCAGCAGGAAGCCGGAACCGGAGCAGAGGAATGTGGGCACCCGATCTCAGGACCGTCTTTTTGCTGATATGCTTAATAGACGCGTTTCTCGCGCTCATGATCCTCATCTACTGGAAGACACAGAAAGCGTATGAAGGGCTTGCATTCTGGTCGCTTGGCCTGCTCTCCCAGTCCATTGCCTTCCTCCTTTTCATGCTGCAGGGTGCTGCCCCTGCACTTCTCACAATCCTCCTTGCCAATGCGTTCAGCATGCTTGCCATCTTACTTCGTATCGATGCCATAAGGAGGTTTTTCTGGTCCCGGCCAATGCCGGACCATTACTACCTTCTCATCGTTCCAATCCTCCTCACATACGCGTATTTCACGTTTGTTGCAGACTCCATAACGATGCGGGCGGTCATCTCCGCATTTTTCATTGCACCGGCCCTCATCATCGCAGCAACTCTCGCCATCCGGTCAAACCAGAGAGAGAACCGCATTATCCGGTATTCCTTTGCGGCAGCTCTTGTGGGGCCGGTTGTCTTCCTCGCAGCCCGAACGGTTGTATGGTTTTTTGTTCCCGGGTACTACACGCTTTTCAGCACTGATGCCTTCAACACCGCATTCTTCAGTGTCGCCATAATCGCGGATATCCTTGCAACAGGATTTTTCCTGATGCTGAACATGATCCGCTCCCGGACTGAACTCGAAGAGAGCGAGGTGAAGTACCATTCTCTTTTCGAGAACATGCTGGAGAGCGCGGCCTACGGCAGGCTGATCCCTGACACCACGGGAAAGCCTTCCGACTGGTTATATCTCGATGCCAATGCTTCATTCAAGCAGACGTGCGGGAGAGAGGACATCATCGGGAAACGGAACAGGGAGATCTTTCCTGAAATTCCGGACGAGCGCCCCGAGCTGCTACAGACCTTTTCACGGGTTGTTTTAACCGGAAAGCCGGAACGTTTCGAGATCCGGTTTCATGAAATCGGCAGGTGGTTCAGGTGTTCGGTGTTCAGCCCGAAAGCCGATCACTTTGTCACCATTTATGATGATATCACGCAGCAGAAACGCGCTGAGTCAGCCCTTCTCCGTACAAACGCAAAGCTGAACCTGCTCTCAAGCATCACGCGGCATGATATCCGTAACCAGCTCCATGCCCTGTCTGGATACCTGGAACTGGCCCGGCTCAATTCCCAAAAACCGGAATCACTTACGGGATCTCTGAAAAAGGCTGACGCGGTCGTTGAAACGATCACCCGTCAGCTGGAATTTACGAAGGATTACGAGGAGATGGGTGTCAATGCTCCCACGTGGCAGAATGTCGATGCAATCGTCTCCCAGGCCGTTGCTTCACTGCCACTCAGGGGAACCCTGATTGAGATCGAACGATCGGATCTGGAGGTCTATGCTGATCCGCTCCTCAGTAAGGTCTTCTACAACCTGATCGATAATGCTCTTCGGTACGGGGGAGCGGGCCTGACAAAAATCCGGATCTCTTCGCGGGAAACTGACACCGGGCTTGTTCTCACGTGCGAAAACGACGGGAACGGGATACCCACAGAAGAAAAGAAGCGGCTTTTCGAGCGGGGGTACGGGAAACACACGGGGCTTGGTCTCTTCCTCTCATCAGAAATCCTGTCCATCACCGGCATCAGTATTTCCGAGAACGGGAACCCGGAGAGTGGGGCGCGGTTCGACATGGTTGTGCCAAAAGGGGAGTACCGGTTCCAATAACCACTGGTGATCGACCTTTTTTTGCAAGGGAGCACTTCCAAAAAATTGATTTTCGCGGCAATTTGCTGATAATTCCGGTGATTGGTCGTAGAAGTGCCAGCACTAGTTCGAAATAAAAGACACGCTATTGATCCGTGCACTCTTCACACCATCATTTCCGTTCTGGTTGCTGTCAATGGCATCGGTATCGTTACTGCAAGGATTAGTCTCTTCCGAGAACGACTTTTCTGCCAACGGGCAATCTCTCATGACAGAGACGGTAAATGCCTGTTGCCATGCAGACCTGATCTGCAAAATCCCTTGGCAAATTTTGATATTTATCTCACTGTGATGCTCCAGTTGTCCCGATTGGGAGGAGGAGTGGAATATGGAACAAGCACTAATGGATTTAAAGGACCGGGTGCGACCGGAGCGGTGGAAATCCATCGTCACCCTGGGAACACACGGTGAGCCGGCACTTGAATACCTGCACCATGCCCTGGCTGATGAGGATAAATGGGTACGGTTCTTTGCTGTGGATGCTCTGGGGAATATCGGCAACAGGAGTTCAGTCGATTATCTCGCCCGGACACTGATGGACGAGGACCAGGATATTCGCTGGGTCACTGCATCTGCCCTGGGAAAGATAGGAGGGCCACGGGCAGCACATGCCCTGCAGCAGGCCTACAACAGCGACAATGCATTCGTCAAGATCTTCATTGCAGAAGCGCTGGAAAAAATCTCCGCTGAAGATATTACAGGACCGGGGATTGCTGTATCCCAGTGAATGCCACATCATTTTTTTATACAATCTTTACACTGAATTTCCCTGACAATCTTGAGGCAGTGCATCACCTTCACTCCCCGCATACCGCGTCCCTTATCCATGATTCCGGCAACACATTGGTATGGACCCGGTTATTGCCCGGATACGGATGGAACTTGAGATCATTGCCGATCCCGCACTACAGGAGAGCTCGAAGCGGTTCTTCAAAGAAGAGATCCGCTGTTATGGCACGAAAACTGCTGCCGTCATCGCACTGGCAAAAAAATACTGGAAAAAAGTAAAGAGCCGGCCGAAGCCGGAGATCTTCGCCCTGTGCGAGGAACTCTGCCAGTCCGGGTACATGGAAGAGTCTTTTATCGTATCCGAATGGGCGCATTCCCTCTCAGGGCAGTACGAACGAGACGATCTCCCCGTGTTCCGGCGCTGGATCGAGACGTACATCACCAACTGGGCATCCTGTGACGGGTTCTGCAACCATACACTGGGAGATTTTGTTGAGCAATTCCCGGACACTGTTGATGAACTGAAACGCTGGACGCAGTCAGAGAACCAGTGGATGCGACGGGCAGCAGCGGTTTCCCTCATTGTCCCCGCAAAGCATGGGAAGTTCCTTTTAGAGTCCATGGAAATTGCCGATCTGCTGCTGACCGACACTGATGACATGGTGCAGAAAGGATATGGCTGGCTCTTAAAAGAGGCCAGCAGAAAGCATACCGGGGAAATTTTTCAGTATGTCATGAAGAACAAGCAACGGATGCCCCGGACGGCATTGCGGTATGCAATCGAGCTCATGCCACCGGAGCTGCGCTCCGAGGCGATGAAAAAAGACTGGAAGAGATAGTCCGCCGCGGATTTATGGAATCTCCAGCGATCGCTGACGCACAAGGCTGATGAGATCATCAAGGCTGGCGCACCTGTTGATCTCTTCGCTGCTGGCAACGATCAGGAAATCTTTTCCCATCTGGACAAGAATTGCCGGGAACGTGATGAGCCCGGCCCCGATCTCGGAGATGAATTCATTCCGGTTCAGGAACCGGGCCGGAATGTTTAAGTCCCGGACGAACCGTTTCCAGTCTTTCTTCATGCCGATCGGGGTATTGGTTATTGCAGTTAAGTTGCAGAAATTCCGTTCGTGCACTGTGCCGGCCTTCGAGGAATACTCCTTCAATCCCGGCAGGATGCCACTATCGGCATTGTAGATGAAAAGGAGGGTCTTCCCATATGACATGGAGAAAGGAGTGTTTCTTTCCCCCATATATTTTGAGAGGATGACCGGAGTTCTGGTAATCGTGTAGAACAGGTCGGGTAATCTCAGCTGCACCCGGTCCAGCCGCAGTGCTTGCAGATCCCCTTGTTGCAGCCTTCCCCAAAGTCGAGCGGCTCCCCGCAGTCCGGGCAGGGGTTCTTTGCCCCTATATCACGGATATCCCAGTCTTTCAAGGTGGTGATACTCTGGTTCTTTGCCGAGAGCTCGATGCAACGCCCGACAACATCCGCACACGAATGCCCTTCCGAAGACGGGTTCTTGATGGCCACAACACAGTTGACCTTGGCAAACTGCTTGACGAACTTGTTGAACGGAACCCCGTTCTGGAGGCCGGTACTGATAGCACGGCCAAGAGCGCTGCTGTTCGCTTCGCAGCCCCCGCTCCCGACCGTCCTGATAAATACCTCCATTGGTTTCCCGTCCAGGAGGTTGACCGTGACATAGAGCCGGCAGCAGCCGGACTGGCAGAGATAGGTCCGTCCTGAGAGCTCTTTTGGCCGGTCGATGGAGAGGGACGGGATCGTTTCCGGCACAGTACGTCCTGGTGCCACAGGCACCTCCGCTGAAGGGGCAGGGGCCTTGTCTTTCAGGGAGAGGACAACATCCTCGCGGCTGCCGGTCCGGTAGATAGTGATTCCTTTCAGCTTCAGGCTCCAGGCCATGAGGAGGGCTTCTGCACAATCTTCCCTTGTTGCTGAAGCCGGCATGTTGATCGTCTTGCTGATAGAGGCGTGGACATGTTTCTGGAACGCGGCCTGCATCAGGATATGATCTTTCCAGCTGATATCAAGGGCTGTCTTGCAGAGGCAGCGGAACGCCTCAGGAAGCCAGTCCAGATCCTGCACGGACCCCGTTTCATGGACGTGCGCTACTACTTCCTCAACTTTGTTCTCCAGTGCCTTGCCTGCCAACCCTGTCGCAGAGAGGGTGGCTGCGAGCCGGTCGCGGAAGACAGGGTTGACGATGACAAACACTTTGCCAACAGTATTTTTCCGCGTATAGGCAAACGAGAAGATGGGTTCGATCCCGCTCGAACACCCGGCAAGCAGCGAGATGGTGCCGGTGGGGGCGATGGTTGTCATCGCTGCATTCCTGACCGGGAATTCCTTCCAAATGCTTCCCTCCCATGAGGGAAATGGTCCGCGTTTTGTGGCAAGCTGCCGCGACTCATCAACAGCGGCGCGGGTGACGAACTGCATGACCCGCTCACACCATGCCCGTCCCTCAGGAGAATCATAAGCCAGCCCTGCCATGAGCAGGGCGTCGTGGACTCCCATCAGGCCAAGGCCGATCTTCCGTGTCCGCTTCGTTGCCTCCGCAATCTGCGGGATGGGAAAGGTGTTCTTGTCTATGACCAGGTCGAGGAAGCATGTGCCCATGCGGGCGGTCTCCTCGAGTAATCGTTCATCAAGCACACCACCCCGCATACAGGCGGCGAGGTTGATGCTCCCAAGGACGCAGCTCTCGTAGGGGAAGAGCGGCTGCTCGCCGCAGGGATTTGTGGTATCAATCTCTCCCAGCTGCGGTGTCGGGTTCTTCCGGTTGATCTCATCAAAGAACAGGATCCCCGGTTCGCCATTCTTCCAGATCCCCTCGACAATGGCTGTCCAGATCCGGCCTACCGTTACCGTGTCTCCCGTTCTGGGATGGCTAAGCCAGACGGTATTGAACTGCTTTTTGGAGACAAGGTCCATGAACCGGTCATTGACCATCACGGAGATGTTGAAATTGGCAAACTCACCCTCTTTTGTCTTTGCCGTAATGAAAGGAAGAATGTCCGGGTGCCAGACATTCAGGATCCCCATGTTTGCCCCGCGCCTGCGGCCGCCCTGCTTGATGACTTCCGTTGCTGCGTTGAAGACCCGCATGAACGAGACAGGACCTGAGGCCACTCCCTCGGTTGACTGGACGGGGGAACCTTCGGGGCGGAGACGGGAGAAGTTATACCCGGTCCCGCCACCGGTCTTGTGGATGATGGCCCCCTGCTTCATGGCGTCAAAGATACCATCAATGGAGTCAGGGACCGGCAGCGTGAAGCAGGCAGAGAGCTGGCCGAGCTCGGTGCCGGCATTCATCAGGGTCGGGGAGTTCGGAAGGAACCGGAGAGAGGTCATGGCCTCAAAGAACCGGGCTTCTTCCTCGTTATTGTCGGCAAGGGCTGCTGCTGTGCGGCGGCAGATATCAGAAAAATCCTTCTCACCTTTCCGGAGGTACCGGGCGGAAAGGATGCTGTCAACAACCGGTTGTGAACTCATGGATATCCCTGACCTGATCTTATGAGGGGTTAACGCGTACGGGAGTCTGGATTGCAGACTGGCTGCAGCTGAAAGAAACTGGTATTGTTGTGGTTATTCTCTTGTGCATAGCACCGCGAAAGTAAAATCACTTTCCGATCAGGCACCAGTACCGGACCTGTTCATACTTCTCTGCAACAATCACGAGGCCAGATTCGTAATCCCCTGCCGTTGCAGGAACCGTTCATGGAGACGGGTGTCCTCCCCGAGCTCGGGATGGAAGGAAAACGCCATGTGTTTTCCCTGTTCGACAGCGACGATCCCCTGCGGGATCTCAGCAAGGATATGAACAGCGTTTCCTGCCGATCTGACCACGGGTGCCCGGATGAAGACGGCATGGAACGGTCCTCCCTCAAGCCCGTCCATGACGAGGTCGGCTTCAAACGATTCCCGCTGCCTGCCAAACGCGTTCCGGTCAACGGCCATGTCAATAAGACCAAGCGGGCGGATCCGGGGATCTTCCACGTGGCTGGCCATCAGCACCATCCCGGCGCAGGTTGCAAAGATCCCTCCCGGAAACGCCCGAAGGGGCTCATACAGCCCGTTCTTGTCGATCAGGCGGGAGATGGTTGTCGACTCTCCGCCCGGCAGGGCAAGGGCGTTGCATTCCGCAAGATCGGCCGGGCTCCTCACCTCGAAAACCTCGGAAGAGGGGCCGTGGCCCATCCGTTCGAGCACCGACAGGAACGCGTCGATATGTTCGCTCACGTTCCCCTGGAGCGCGAGAACGCCGATCTTAGCGTCCACGGGTCTGCAGCACCTCGTCGTCCGAGAGCTTGTGGACATCGAGGCCTGGCATGGCGTCGCCAAGGCCTTTGCTGACCTTTGCGAGCACTTCCGCATCATCGAAGTGGTTGACCGCCTCGACAATGGCTTTGGCCATCAGCTTCGGGTTCGAGGACTTGAAGATGCCGGATCCGACGAAGACGCCGTCAGCTCCCAGCTGCATCATGAGCGCAGCGTCTGACGGCGTAGCAATGCCGCCTGCGGAGAAGTTAACGACCGGGAGCCTGCCACGCTCGGCACATTCGAAGACCAGTTCCGCGGGGGCTTCGATCTCGCGGGCATAATCGGCCATCTCCTGTTTGTCAAGGCCGCGGAGCATCCGGATCTCGCCCATAATCGTGCGCATGTGGCGGACCGCTTCCACGACATTTCCCGTACCGGCCTCGCCCTTAGTCCGGATCATGGCCGCACCCTCGTTGATCCTCCGGAGCGCTTCGCCAAGATCGCGGGCACCGCAGACGAAGGGGACCGTGAACTGCTTCTTATCGATATGGTATTGCTCGTCTGCGGGGGTCAGGACCTCGCTCTCATCGATCATGTCGACCCCAAGGATTTCTAAGACCTGCGCTTCGACAAAGTGGCCGATGCGGACCTTTCCCATCACCGGGATGGAGACTGTCTCGATAATCTCGATGACCTTCTCGGGATCTGCCATGCGGGCAACGCCCCCTGCTTTCCGGATATCCGACGGCACCCGCTCAAGGGACATCACGGCAACCGCGCCGGCATCCTCGGCGATCTTCGCCTGCTCGGCATTGACGACATCCATGATCACGCCCCCTTTCTGCATGGCTGCGAAGCCGCGCTTGAGGAGCTCAGTGCCAAATCTCAGCTCTTCCAGTTTCATATGCCTAAATGATTGATCACGGCACCCAATAAAATCAGAGTACTACAGGTAAGAGCTGCATACATCACGGTGACGGCCCTGACCGCAGACAGGATATCCGCGCCCGCTTCATCAAGTGTCCGGTTTCCGTCTCCAATTCTATAGATACCAGGTTTTTCAAACCGGGTGCATGTTCCCCCAGCCATTGCCCCCATAATAATACCCCCGTTGAAACCGGGACGCAGGTGGCCGTCGCGCTGCATTACCCGCCATGCCTGGGGCAGTGTGCCTTTCAGAGCAAACCAGGCGAGAAGGAGGAGGACGGTTACCCGCGCCGGAATGAAATTCATGATATCATCCATCCGTGCAGTACACCACCCGAGGCGTTCACGCTCGTCCTGGTACCCGAGCATGGCATCCATGGTGTTGATGGCCCGGCATGCTGCGGCTCCCGGGAGGCCAAGAAGGGTAAACCAGAAGAGGGGGGCGATGATACTGTCGTTTAAGTTCTCGGTCATGGACTCAAAACCAGCCGAGAGGATATGATCGCGGTCAAGAGACGCAGTGTCCCGGGACACCAGGAGCCCGACTTTCTCCCGACCCTTTTCCATGCCCTCCTTTAGTGCCGAGACCACGGCAAGGGCGTGTTCCTCAAGAGACCGCCAGGCGAAGCAGAATTTCAGGAGCACGGGAGCAAGGAGGAGATACAGGTACCAGGGGGCATAGAGAGAGACAAGGATGAATGGAATACAAAACAGGAGTACTGTCACTACCCATAACAGGACTCCGACAATACGCTGGATACTTACCGGGTAACAATCCGGCTTCCCCCAGAATGCTATAAACGATCCAAGAAGGGCGACAGGGTGATACCGGGACTGCGGATCGCCCATGATCCGGTCAAGAACAAGTGCCGCGCACAGGACCAGGGGTGCAAGCGTTATTGCTGACGGTACCATGTGTAGAGTGCCCCGACAATGAGCGTGATGAATGCCGCGATATTGAGGAACACTGTCCCGGTATAGAACCAGGCGCAGTACAGGAGGAGCGCGACACCCATCATGATCATCAGGGGATGAGGCCGGCCGCGGGCAACAGGTTGGAGAGGATATTCCTCGCGGATGGTCGGGCGTGATGCCTGCGGGGGCAGGATGCTGACAGGAATCTGTGCTTTCATCAAGCCGTAGCCCGAGATGACATCAAGGTCGAACGTGCCCGGCGGGCAGTCTTTGAGAATGGGTATTGCTAGGATCGATTCATCAACAACATACAGGTTCTCATGAAAAAAACTGGTGAATGCCCCGGCATTGGAGGCGGTGATGGTGATATGAATCGGCGCCCCGTGGTTCATGAATCGTATGCGGAGGAGGCCCCCTGGCTCTGCAACGATCTTCTCCCGGGGTACATCAATGGAGTTGATACTGCTCCGGTTCAGATGGACTTCGTACCCGGCATCTCCCTCTCCGCCTGCTGCAACCAGAACAGAAAAAAGAGTGGGGATTGTCATACCGGAACCTTCAGTATCAGGGTCCCTGTGGAGGGAGGAGGTTGGGGATACCCTCGTGGATGGGATAATCCACCCTGCAGGAGGCACAGTGCAGGGTCCCTTCAAGGATTTCTTTTGCATCTTCTGCATCAACTTTGAGAGAAAGATCCCCTTTGCATACCGGGCAGCAGAGGATATCCATCAGTGAACGTTTCATTTCAGTTCATCCCGGATATCGATGATCTGGGTAATCTCCGGTCCGGTGGAGATCAGGGCAACGGGGCAGCCGATGTCTTCCTCGGCCTGCTTGATGAAGTCCCTGGCCTTTTTGGTCAGTTTTGCGTATTCGGTGATCCCGAAACAGTCCTTGTCTACCCGGTCGATGCCGGTGATAGCTGCCTGGGTGCAGCCGTTGATCATGGCCGAGTACCGTGCCATCTCGCCATCCCAGCCACCGATACGGCGCTTTCTGTGGGTAACGGTGCCAAACTCCTGGATTCCCATGGCATCGGACTTCTCGGCCGACATCTCGGTTGAGAACGGCCCTTCGCCGACACGGGTGGGATATGCCTTGAAGACGACAACGACGTCATCGATCCGTGTCGGGCCGACACCGTTGTCTGCGGCAATCTGGGAGGCTGATGTGTCCTTGCTGGTCACGAAGGGGTATGTCCCATAATACAGGGAGATGCCAAATCCCTGGGTGCCTTCGAGAAGAACGTTCTGGTTCTGTTTCAGGGCATCGTCGATTGCTTTTGGCACATCGAGCAGGTACTCAGCAAGTTCGGGAACGTCCTTTGCCTGCGGGGAGGTTCGCATGACCCGGTCGGAATTTGCCGGCCCGCAGCCCGAGCCTGTGCTGCCAATCTTCTTTGCCAGATGGGCGCTTCCCTTGTCGCGGGCAATATGGTCTTCCGTTATGATGCCGCAGCGTTTGTCTACGAAAACACGTCCCCTGACACCCAGTGTCTCGACTTCATGTTTCAGGATCCGGGGATCAACAAGGACTCCGCTGCCAATGCATAACTTTGCGTCCTTATAGACAAATCCGGATGGGACCATGCGGACGCCATATTCCTTGGTTCCAACCTGGACAGTGTGCCCGGCATTCGGGCCCACACCGCCGCGGGAGATGATGACGGGTTTGTCCTTATAGGCAATGTGGGCAACAACCTTGCCCTTCCCCTCATCCCCAAAAAATCCACCAACGATGATAGAACAGCTCATTGTCTTTCATGTAGTATTGTGTGAGTTTCCCAATAAACTATTCCCTGAGACAAATGTATAGAAAAATAGGCCGATAGTGAGGTTGTCCCCACCTGAGAGATTACAGGCTCTGCAGGAACCGGTCCATCCGTTCAAGGGCCTCGCCAAGTTCCTTTCTTGAGACCGCGTAGGCACACCGCAGATGCCCCTCGCCACCGGGGCCAAAAACACTACCCGGGACAACGGCAACCTTCTGCTCCTTTAAGAGGCGCTCGGCAAACTCCGTGTCCGAGAGCCCGGTCTTCTCAACTGACGGGAAGGCGTAGAACGCACCTTCCGGTACATGGCAGGGGAGGCCGATCCGGTTGAGGCCGGCCACGAACAGGTTACGGCGGAGACGGTACTCGTTCACCATGTTGTTCTTATCCTCCTCTGCCGACCGGAGCGCTTCAAGTGCCCCGACCTGCCCCATAACGGGTGCACAGAGCATCACGTACTGGTGGATCTTGAGAGCTGCATCGCAGAGCTCTTCCGGGGCACAGAGGTACCCGATCCGCCACCCGGTCATGGCATAGGCCTTGGAGAACCCGTTCAGGGTGATGGTCCGTTCCCAGAGATCACTGACCGTTGCCGCAACGCAATGGCTCCCCTCGTACGTCAGCTCGGCATAAACCTCGTCGCTGATGAGCAGGAGGTCGTGGTCGATGATGATATCCGCAACAGCTTTCAGGTCGCTTTTGGTCATTACCCCGCCTGTCGGGTTATTCGGGAAGTTCATGACCAGCGCCTTTGTCTTTGGCGTGATCTGTTCGGCAAGCGTATCCGGATTAATTTTGAAGTGGTCCTTCTCCGTGCACCGGAGCGGGACCGGTGTCCCCCCGGCAAGGGTGATACAGGGGCCGTATGAGACGTAGCCGGGCTGGGCAACAATAACCTCATCGCCGGGGTCGGTGATCGCCCTGACAGCGATATCAAGCGCTTCTGACACCCCGGTTGTGATGATCATCTCGCTATTGTTGTCATAATTCACGCCATAGTGCTGGGCGAGATAGCGCGAGAGGGTGTCCCGAAGGGCCTGGAGCCCGCGGTTGGAAGTATAGGACGTCCCCCCCTGTTCAATCGAGTAGATGCCCGATTCGCAGATGTTCCAAGGAGTATTAAAATCCGGTTCTCCTACCCCGAGGGATACTACGTCGTCCATCGTCAGGACAAGATCGAAAAATTTCCTGATGCCCGAGGGTGGGATCTCCTGGGCCCGCTGTGAGACAAAATTCCGCATTCCGGCACCTCACGGGCAGTAGGGAAGACGTTCCGTCTCCGGCTGTTCGAAGAAGGCATTGCCGTTCTCCTTGTACGACTTCATGATAATGTGCGTGGCCGTCTCGCGGATCCGGTCCATGGGGGCCACATGCTCGGAGACAAACCGTGACACTTCCTGCATATTCTTCCCGGAAACAATGAGCTGGAGGTCATAGGTACCGGTGATGAGGCGCAGGCTCCTGACCTGGCGGAACCGTGACAGGCGTTCGGCAATCCGGTCGTACCCGAAATCGCGCTCGGGGCTCACTTTCAGCTCGATGATGGCCGAGACCTCCCCGTTTCCGGCTTTCTCCCAGTTGACTACCGTTGAGTAGCGTTTGATGACCTGGGCGGCTTCAAGGGCCCCGATACGGCGTGCAACCTCGGCTGCGGCGAGGCTGGTCATAGTCGCTATTTCTTCTGTCGACAGCCGGCTGTTCTCCTCCAGGATGCGGAGGAGCTCGAGATCCTTTTCATCCGTCATAGTTCACCTGAACCAGGTCTTGAGCCACTTGGCTTCCATCTGGGAGACATCGAGATCCTTGAGGCCGTTGAGACGCGTGTCCTTTAAAACGACCTCGCGGATCTTGCCCGTGTTGGCATCGAACCACATCTCCTTGGTCCTGCCGTACCGCCCGCGGCTCACGACACGGGTGTTGATGACGCCGAGCATATTCAGCTCGGAGATCAGGTCGGTTATCCTCCGGTGGGTGAGCACATCGAGCTCGATGCTCGGGGCGATGTCCTGATATATACGTGAGACTTCGCCGCTCGTAAAGATATTCTGTCCCAGCTGTTCCAGGATGAGCATGGAATACAGGATCAGCTTGCTCTGGGTTGGCAGCGTTGCGATACACTCTATCATGCTGTCGGTCTCGATCTTGGCCTGAGCCTGCTTGACATGCGCTTCCGTCACCTGTTTGGACACCTCATCCCGGTCAGCAAGCTCCCCGGAAATCCGGAAGAGGTCGAGTGCCCGCCGTGCATCGCCATGCTCCTGTGCGGCAAGTGCTGAGCAGAGCGGGATTACCCCTTCGGCGATTGCACCGGCGACAAACGCCTGCTCGGCGCGCTGGGCAAGGATGTCCACCAGCTGGGGCGCGTTATACGGGGGGAATACGATCTCTTCCTCAGAGAGGGAGGAGAGGACGCGGGGGTCCAGAAAATCCTTGAAGCTCAGGTCGTTGGAGATGCCGATAATGGATACCTTAGAATTTTTCAGATCGGCATTGATCCTTGTCAGATTGTAGAGGGTGTCATCACCACTCTTCTTAACAAGTTTGTCGATTTCGTCAAGGACGATGACAAGGACCCCGCCACCGGCCTCCAGCTGATTCTTCAGTTCGGCATACACCTGGTCGGTCGGCCACCCGGTCATCGGGATGTGGGTCCGGGTCTTGTCACTCGACATCTCATCGACTACATCGAGGCATTTTGCGATCTGGGCCAGGACCCGGTACTGGGTATCGATCACTTCACAATTCAGGTGCACAATCCTGCAAAGCGTCCCCATCTTGCTGCTCGCCTTTTCAAGCTCCGAGCCGACAAACCGGACACACGCCGTCTTACCAGTTCCTGTCTTACCGTAGATGAGAATATTGGAGGGGGTCTCATTTCGCAGGGAGGGGGCAAGAATGGAGGCCACTTCATCGATCTGGGGTTTCCTGTGTGGCAGAATCTGGGGGCGGTAGGAGTGCCGCAGTACTTCCCGGTCTTTAAAAATGCGATTATTGGTGAGATATTTTTTGAATAGTCCCGTTGAGGGGTCATCTGTTTCCGGCATAGTCACACTGAGGAGCTGAGGATTAGTGAGTTAAGACTAAATAACGATCGGTTTGGGTGAGGGTTTATAAACCCCCTTATTTCCAATGGAGATCGCGTGATTATTCGTTCTTTTTTAATTTGGATTGAATTGACGCAAAATTTTTTGGGTTTTTTTAATTTCAATTCCTGTTGATTCTTTACATCTTTAACACTAATGTTTACTCCGATATTGCCGAGCAATGTAACAGAGGATTTAATAGTGTTGTGGGGGAGACCCCTTTATTTCCTGTGGAGCAAAAATAACATCAACACCTGTTTTGTTGATATTTTGAAAATAACAGCCATTTCACAATATATCTTTAATACTATATAAAACAAACGGAATGGCCTGGCAATGATCGCAACCCAAAGTCCTGTATCGGTCCGCACAATGATTAGATGCCGGACCTGCCAAAAGCTACTCCAGAAGAAACAAAGGGGTCCCGGCTATTGACAATAATAAGCTCATCAGAAAAAAACCAGTTTTAATGGAAGAGGATTACTAATAATCCCTCTTTTCCCAATCTTCTTCCACGGGAGAAGTTACCTTTTGGCAGGATTTATCACCAATCACGGAAATTTTCCGGGATAATCCTGCAGGAAAAACTGGAAAAAATACGAAACGGATTCAGGCAGCGCGAGCAATTCCTTCAAACCAATCCAGAATTCTCTTAATCCGGGACAGATAACATCAGAGTATTATGAGCCACGCCCATGCCCGGTCCCTTGAAATTACAGCAGCCATCATCACCGTCTCCACTACAAGAACCCGGGAAAACGACACCAGCGGAAAAACAATCAGGCAGATCCTTGAGGACAAGAATTTTCTCGTTACCTATTATACCATCGTTCCCGACCGGATCGAGGACATCCGCGATGCCTGGTTCCAGGCAATGAAACAGGCTAACTGCATTATCATCAACGGGGGGACCGGCCTGACCCACGATGACTGCACGATAGAGGCGATCTCACCGCTCCTGGAAAAACGGATCGAGGGATTCGGTGAATTCTTCCGGATGAAAAGTATCCAGCAGATTGGTACGGCCGCGATGCTCACCCGCGCAGTGGCCGGGATATGTAAGGGAAACGCAATCTTCTGTATTCCCGGCTCCACCCCCGCAGTAACTCTTGCAACAACCGAACTGATAGTTCCGGAAATTACCCATATCCTCTCTCATGCAAACCTGTAACCAGATACAGTGAAAGATGCGTTGAACGGAAACAGGCCCGATCAGAATGCCGGTTCAGTCCGGACAATCCATACGGATTATCGCAGGACCTCAAGCAGGGCAACACGTTCAAGGACCAGATCACGGATCCGGCAGGGGCTCTCAAGGGACGCAAGCTCCGTTTGCGGGATCCTGAACAACTTCATGAGGAGATCCCGTTTTTCCCCGTTGATTTGATCCCAGGAATTGTCCTGCAGGAATGAGAACTCCCGCTCAAGGGCCTGCCAGACGCCCTCCGGGCTGGGAATACAGCAGATCCAGAGATGGTTCTCACCATTGTGGATCCCGAACGATGCGCCGACATTGCACTGCCGTGACCCTGCCGCATAGAGGAGTGCCTCCATCTCAAGGGTATTTGAGATCGAATCCCCCCGCTCAAATGAACGGACTGCATGATACACGGCCATCTCCGCATGTCGTCTTCCTGCGAGCATATCGGCATTGAAGCAGATGATGTGGGCTTGAAACTGCCGGGACACCTCTTTTAGCCGGAGGAGAAATTCCGCCTTATCCGTAATAAAGCACAGGGCAGCCCGGATTTCACAGGGGTTTTCAGAGCTATCCATACAATCACCCGAAATGAGAGAGCGTTGACTGTCCTGCCGGGGTATCTTCTTCAGCCTGTACAGACAAGCCCCGCCCCGATCGTTCCAGCTGGGCGAACACCTGCTCGGCAATACCCCTCCCGATCAGCTTTGTCACTGCCCCGATCCCCGCATCAAGGACCGCCTCGGGGGAGGTGATGCCGTTGTTGAAGAGCCGGCGGGCACGGACACGCCCGATTCCCCGGAGCTTCACGAGCGGGAGGAGCTCGCGCCGTATCCCGTTCTTCATGCAGGTCTCGAACTCGCGGATCCTGGGATGGAAGGTCCCGGCGAACATACGGGCGAGTTCCCCGCTGGCATGCAGCAGCCAGTTCACACTCTCCACCATACCGTACACATCCCCCGGCCCAACAGAGTACCGTTCGCAGATCCGGGCATCGGGCATCTCGTCAGCCCAGTCCGAGAGGAGCATCGCCGTCTTGAGAGACCGGTAGTACTCTTCCTGATCCTCCTCCTCATAAGGCATCTCAAGCCAGAGCTCGCCTTCATGCTCGTCCAGCATCCTGTCGAGGGCACCGCGGTCCGCGTTACGGACATAGAGCCGGGGCATGTCCGGTGTGCTGCAGATGAGGTGGAGCAGCCCGGTATCGGAATAGTCTTTTGTTTTCCTGAGGGTGGAAACGATCAGGGCGGCGCTCCGGGGATCAATATACAGCCTCGATACCAGGGTGCCGAACTCCGAGGACCCGAGGTGCTCGCCAACCTCGAGGATCATATCATTGTCAACAAGGAATTTCAGTGCGGCATCGACCGCCTTCTGCATCAGCCTGCCCTGCCGGTGCTCGTGGACGTAAAAACTCCTGTCCATGAAGGAGAGGAGCTCGTTTCGCGTGCCCGCAAACCCGGAGGCGATGAGGGAGAGCACATGGGTGTAGAGCGCGGTCGGCTCGGCAATCTTCGAGTGGACCTCTTCGGGGGGTGCATCGATGTAGTACTCGAACAGCTCTTCGACCTGCCCCTCGTCCTTTGCAATGAGCACTGCCTCACCATAAGGGTCCAGCCGGGGCCTGCCGGCCCTCCCCGCCATCTGGTGGTACTCGCTTGCGGGGATCGGCTGCATGCCCTCGCCGGCGGCAAACCGGAGGTAATCGCGGATGATCACCCGGCGGGCAGGGAGGTTCAGCCCCGCGGCAAGTGTCGGGGTTGAGGAGATGCACTTGATCAGGCCGTTGCGGAATCCCGCCTCGACAATCGCCCGCTCCGGCCGGCTGAGCCCGGCATGGTGGAATGCTGCCCCCCGGGCAACACAGGCGGCAAGCGTCTTGCCCATCTCGGTCTCGGCGGTCTTCTCCAGTTCCTGTGCAGACTCTTTCAGGCCCGGGTCCTCGCTCTTGATCGCCCCGGCAGCTCGTTTCGCAAAGGCCTCGGCATTGCGGCGCGATGAGACAAAGACCAGGCACTGGCCCCCCTCGGCAATGGTATCCAGGCAGAGATTGATGTCATCGAAGTTCTTTGAAACCACCTTAACCCGGCGCTCGCCCTCCCGGAAGTGGATCCGGTCATTGCAGAAAACACCCTGCCGGAGGTCGACCGGTCGCCACGTGCTGGTGACCAGTTCCGCATCCAGCCACCCGGCAAGGATTTTGGGATTGCCGACGGTGGCCGAGAGCCCGATCACCTGCATGGCCGGGTTCCGGTGTCGCATCTTCGCTATGACCATCTCGACCACCGGCCCGCGGCGTTCGGAATCAATGAGGTGGACCTCGTCGATAACAAGGAGCGTGATGTCTGCAATCCACCGGGCATTGTTGCGCAGGAGGGAGTCGACCTTCTCGCTCGTAGCAACGACGATGTCGTTTTTCCCCAGGGTATCATCCCGCCGGTCGAAGTCACCGGTGGCAATCCCAACGCGGACGCCCTTGTTGCCAAACTCCTCGAACTTCTCACCTGCCAGCGCTTTGAGGGGGACGATATAAAGGCACTTCCCTCCCCGCGCAATATGGCTGTGCATTGCCATCTCGGCGATGAGCGTCTTGCCGCTTGCGGTGGGGATGGCAACGAGCAGATTCTTGCCCTCGAACATCCCCCGCTCAACGCATTCTGCCTGGGGCGGGTAGAGCTCCAGCATTCCCTTTGCAAGGTACTGCTGTTTCAGGTTTTCCGGAAGGGGGAGCTCAGATATCTGCATGTCACACCCTGGAAATGACCCCTTTAATTCCACTGAAAAAAGCCGATATTTCAGTTCTTTTTGAGAAATCTAACCTTTTAATCAAATTATTTTCCACAGGAAATGCACCAATATACATAAATACGAAATTCTGTTTTTGGAAATCCTCAGTAATAGTAGCTGATCATGTCCTGTTTGGCCTCTTTCTTCTTCCGGTCAAGAAACGCAAAGACGTTCTCATGGGGAACCCCCTCGATGAGCATATCCACGGCTGCCCGGGCGGTCTTGAGCTGCTCGGGATACCCGATCAGGGCGACGGTCTTGCCAAACACCGAGATTTCGACGTCGGTCATGTCCTCGATCTGTTCGCGGGCCCGGCCGTCCTTGCCGATGATCCGCCCCCTGAGACGGTCAAGCTGGCGGGGATTGTCTGCCATACCGGCAAGGTCGATCACTTCAAGGAGGAGGTCCTCGTCCTCGATCATCTCAAACGCCCGCTCGGGCGAGAACCCGCGGTTGATGGCATTGACGATCTCAACAGCCCTGAGGAGCGAGACGGTGTTCTCGTCGCTCCCTTCAACCTTGACGAGGCCTTCCTTGCTGTCGATGGTGATGGTAGTGTGGGTCTTTGTCTCCAGCTCCTTTTTGGTGGCGCCGCCCTTTCCAATCAGCACGCCAACCCTGTTTCCGGCGATTTTTATCTCCTGCATCATAGCGTATCTCTCCCTTGTACGGTGTGGTGGTTCATAGGGCGCTCCAGGCCGGCATCATGGCTCTGCAACATTCAATCCGGTCACGGCATTGAAGACCTCGACCTCATCCCGGGTCTCGCAGCGGTTTTTGAAAAACCGGTTGATATTTTTGATGTCCCTCATCAGGAACGGCAGGGCACGGGGATGATCGCGGGTGACCGACTGGCCCATGTCTATGAGATATGGTTGGTCTCCGTACAATATATTGAACTCGCTTAAGTCAGCATGGACCAGTTCAGCCTTGTTGTACAAGGTATCAATATCGCTGATAATCCGGGCATAGGTATCCGCCGGGTCCGGCAGGTGTGCATTCCGGATCTGAGGCCAGGGAGTCTCTCCCTCGCCCATGAACGACATGATCAGGATATTCCGGTCCCAGACAAACGGTTCCGGCACGGCAACGCCCGCCTCCCGCGCCCGGGCAAGATTGGAGAACTCCTTCCGGGTCCAGGCAAAGATCAGCTCTTTCTTTGCCTTCTTGACGTGCGAAAACCTCCTGTCGCCGACGATGTACGAGCTCATGGTCGTGAAATTCGCTGTGCGGATCCGGTAGATCTTGATGGCGATAGGAACCCCGTCACGCTCACCATAGAAGACGTTTGCTTCCTTGCCGGTGCTGATCGATCCCCCGAGAACCGAGAGCCATTTCTTGTGGACGAGTTTGTACAGGGAAAGAAGGGTGATCTCATCGAAGACATCATCCCTCACTTTGAGATCATTGGCATCCTTGATACGGATGCCCATCTCTTCGAGCTTCTGGTCGAACCGCTCCAGTTTTTTGTCGATGTTTGTCTCCTTTTTCACGTGGTGCCACCGGTATTCTCATGTCCTGCAGTTCACTGGATATAGTCACGGACGGGTGCAAGGATCTCGACGAGGGATTCTCCGCAGGCCTTCTTGAGATCGAGCGGGTGGATCTCGGCTTTCCCATAGGCCGCTTCGAGATCGGCATAGCTGCCAAACGAGCGGTCTCCGCCGAACTTCTCCGGCCGCTTGATGGTGATCTCCGGGAGCCGGGGGAAGACGTGGTGCTGGAAGATCTGGAGAATGGGATTGTCTGCAATTTCAGGGGGACAGAACGCCTTCTGGCATTTCTTCCGGATCTCGTCTTCGGTATCAGCAACGGAGATGTAGTTCCCCTGCGATGACGACATCTTCTTGCCGTCCAGCCCGTTCAGGATCGGGGTGTGGATGCAGACAGGAGCCTTGTACCCGAAGTTAATGAGGTGCTCCCGGGCAAGCATGTGGATCTTCCGCTGGTCGATGCCCCCCACCGCAGCGTCGGCACCCAGCAGGGCGATATCGGCAGCCTGCATGATGGGGTAGATCATCTGGGAGACCGTGGGGGCGTCCATCTGCCGGCCGACCTCGTCCATGCTCCGCGTTGCCCGGTTCAGGGTGATCTCCTGCGCAAGCCGGAGCACCAGCAGCTGGTATTCCCGGTCGAGCTGGAACTCGGATCCGAGAACATACTTTACGCTCTTCAGCCCCAGCCCCTCGAAGCAGCGCTTATTGTAGTCGGCCAGTTCGCGGACCTTCTCCATCGTCCCCTTCCGGTTCAGGAACGCGTGGAGGTCTGCGAGCAGAACGGTGACCTCGAAACCCGCTGCCTGGAGGTCGACCAGTTTATTGATCGTGACAAGGTGGCCGAGGTGGATCTCACCGCTCGGCTCGTAGCCGGCATAGACCCGTTTTGTCGGCTGTGAAAGAAGCGCCCGGAGATCGTCATCGGTGACGACTTCGACAATGTTCCGGGTAACACGCTCGTATGCGTCCATCAAAAAGAATGGGTTATGAAGGGAGTTAATGGTTATTCTGGATTGTTTTGAAATTGAGTGCTGCATTCGTGGCTGCAACGGACTTGGCTGCATCATTCTCGCTGCCCATCATGGCGCGGATTGCGTCTACGTTCTCCACAACAACATCAGCCTCCTGGTGGATTGCCTGGAAGAAGCAGAGTTCGTTCTTGTTTGCATAGATAGATTCCTCGAAGATACAGTTCTCCCAGAGATCAGAGCGCTGGCGGCCGAGGTCCATCGCGAACTCCTTGAGCTCGGCTGTGCTCTTCAGCCCCGCCGTCTTCTTGATGAGACCAAGCCGGGGGTGCTTGTTGATGAGCTCGATGACCCGCTCCTTGATAACCGGTTTCTTCGTGGTCATCTGGATTGCGTGCATGTGCATCATGGTTGTCGGCACAATCATGGCCATAGTGGTGATCGATATGTGAGGGAGGACTGAGAGGACGTCCGGCCCATGGTGGCTGGGGACGCTGACCGGGTCGAGGACGATGGCGTCTATTGGCCCCTTCTTGATCTCACCGGGGTCTGATCCGCGGCGGACCATGATGGCATGGACATGGGAGACATCGTATTCCTTATCGATCTCGTTAATGATCCGGCACAGGCCCGTGGTGTTGCACGAGACCACCCGGACAAACTGCCTGCCGATGGCGTCCTTGTAGTTGCACGATGAGTTAAAGGAGAATCCTGCCAGTTCGTGCTCCTCTCCCCCCTGCCAGAGAGCCTTCTTGCCCAGTTTCTCGTACAAGGCCTTGTTCGTTGCACCGACTTTTCCCGGCGTAGCATCCACGATAACATCAGCAGCTTTGCACATGTCCTCCACGCTGCCGGCAACCTTCAGGCCAGCCTTTTCGAACGCCTCCTTTTTGGAGAGGTCGGCGATATAAAGCGGGAACCCGCGCTGCTTTGCCACGAATGCCTCTGCGTTCGGCCGGGTCTTGGAGACGCCGATCACCTTCATGTCCTTCTGGGCGGCTACAGCATCGGCCACGCGCTTGCCGATGGTCCCGTACCCGTTAATGGCAACCTTGATCATACAATCGTACATTGCGCCGGATGGGAAAAAACTATGCGAAACGCACGCATGCCTGACAGGAAAAAACCCTTATGTCCATAAACGATGCCCCGCTTAAAGAGACATTGGCAGGCCCGGGGGTCGCATGGGTACACATCTCGGGTCCGAATCCTCTGTGAGCATCAGGTATCCCGTCATAAAAATTTGATCCCGAGCTCCGGACCGGGCCTGGAAAACAAGGATTGTACCCATGCGACCCCCCTCCACCCGCCCCGGGATATATGCTCCGCAGTAACCATCCCCGTCGTAAAACAAGGTCTGGGCAAGGAAAGACCATCAGGGGGGTCGCGTGGGTACAGAAAACAGACTGTCCTTTCAGATGAACAGCGCCTGGTACTTCACTACTTCCGTACTGTCCTTTGCCGAGGCATAGAGTTCCAGCGGCTCCTTGTTCACCTCAAGGAACCGGATGCCCCAGTTCACTTTCGAGAGCAGCTCCTTTGCCCGGTCTTTCTCCCCCATGATATAGAGTGCCGCTGCAACCGCCTCTACTGATGAGAGCTTGCAGGGTTTGCCGAAGTTGACCGGGTTTGCTGCCATGAGGAAGGGGAGGGCCCGCCGTATCCTCCACGAGCTGATGGCACCGGTATCGAGTACCTCCCAGGAGCAGTCAAGCACTGTAAGAGATTTTACGAACCGGTCTGCAGGAGAGAGCGCCTGTTCTGCCGTGGGATCGAGGATTAGTGTGTTGCGGGGAATCTGCCCAAGTTTCTGAAAAATTTTAAGAAACCCGGCCCGCTCCAGTTTCTTGACCGTGCATTTCCGGGGATCGCAGCTGTTGTCCCGGAAGGCATACAGGGGTATCATTGATCATCTGTGCGTGTCAACACTCTAAATAATGTACGTGCTCTGCAGCCCCTGTATCCTCAACCCGGACCTCCGTGCCGATGGGATCACGAAGCCATCGGATATCGAGGCGTTCCAGCGCACGAAAGAACGATGCGACAAATTCGGGATACAGATGGTCCCGCTGCCCTGCCCGGAGACGCTGTACCTCGGGCCTGCCCGGCAACCTGGCACCTTCCTGGAACGACTGGACAACCCGGCCTTTTCCGAGCTGCTCGATCAGCTTGAAACTGAGGTGAAGGAGATCATCAGGGAAAACGGCCCCCCACTCTGCATCATCGGTGTCAACTCCTCGCCAACCTGCGGGGTGACCGCCACGTATTACGGCAGCAGGGGCGATGAACCCCCGAAACGGCCAGGCCGCGGGGTGTTCCTTTCACGGTTCCCGGGGATCCCTGCCATAGACACCATCACATTCTCGCGGTACCGGGTCTACCTTGCTGCCCCTCTCTTCTCGGCAGCGGAACGCTCGTATAATGCTGGGATCGCGAGACTCCTGCAGGAGAACTTCTTCTCCGTCCATCTCCCGCAGGATGCCGGTGACGACACTGCAGCCCGTGGGAAAAATGAACATGACCGGCTCTTCCGGCTGAACCTGGCAGCTCTTGAAAAATCTGACATCGTTGTGGCTGTAATTGACGGGGCAGATGCAGATTCCGGGACTTCGTGGGAGATGGGGTATGCTTACGCTAAGGGAAATAAGATCATTGCGCTCAGGACAGACTTCCGGCAGGTAGGCATTGATGAACAGGTCAACCTCATGCTGGAACAGTCGGCAGGACTTGTCTCAACACCGGAGCAACTTCTTGATGCACTGTCCGCACCGGCACTGTTGAAGGAAGACCGGTAGCACAATCCTGAATCTTTTCAAGCGGATGTGTTCCTGTGCCCACCCGCATCCGCAATTCATCCACGGAAACCCGTGCAAGAAACTATAAGGGAATATTCACGCAATAGTACTGAGTTGCCATGGCGAAGAAGCGGGAGGAAAAAGGGAGAAGCGGCCGGAAGGACGTTGCCGGAGCAGGGATTTGCGATCTGGATAACGGGTATGCGTCCCCTGTCAGTTCGTTTCGGGACCTGACCCTGGAAAACCTTCGTTCTCTCCTGCTGCACAGCCGTTACACCCAGCTCCTTCTCGCCCTCACCCTCATCGGTGCCATCCTGCGGTTCGTCAACCTCGGATTCAACTCTCTCTGGCTTGACGAGGCCTCGACCTATACGTTCGCATCGATGTCCCTTCCCGGCATCTGGGCGGCAACAACCGGTGGGGAGTTCAATCCCCCTCTCTTTTACTGGATTGAGCACCTCATGCTCGTATTCGGGAACAACGAGACGGTCCTCCGGTTCGTGCCCGCGGTGTGCGGTGTCCTGACCATCCCTCTCATGTACTGGGCAGGAAAAGAGTTCGTTGACCGGAATGTCGGCATTGTCGCGGCTGCTGCCTGCACCTTCTCTCCGTTCCTGATCTTTTACTCCCAGGAAGCCCGGGCCTATTCCATGGGGCTTTTCTTTGTCACATTTGCCATGGTCTCTTTCTTAAAGGCACTGAAGACCAACAATGTCACGCACTGGGCACTCTTTGGCGCACTATCCGCCCTTGCGTACTGGACACATTTCTATACCCTCGTCATCACCGGGACACTTATCCTGTACGCCATTTTCGTGAAAGCAACTGAATGGAAAAAGAATCTCCAATCGCTGAAGCCGGCTCTCATCGGGGCGGCTACGTTTGTCATCATCAGCCTGCCACTCCTTATCCTTACTGTCCAGCTCTTCGCCAAACGCACGGAGGGCGGGCCAACATTCGGGATACAGGGTGCTGGCATTATCCTGGAGACGTTTCGCCAGCTTTCGGGGTTCTCGGAGCTCGTAATGTTCCTGTTCCTTATCCTCTTCGTGATTGGGATCATCCAGACCCTCCTTATTGGCCGGAACAAAGGGCTTTTCCTTCTGGCTCTGACAATCCTCCCGTTTGTTATCAGCTGGTTCCTCTCGTACAGGATCCCGATGCAGCCACGGTACCTCATCATCCTTGCCCCGGTGTATTTTATCGGCATTGCACTATCATATAAGCCCGTCTATTCCCTGATCTCCAGCCGGAAGATCGTGTACGCGGTCATGGCACTGCTTGTCGTCCTCAGCGTGACAACCCCATTCTTTGTTGGCTATTATACGTCATATTCCAAAGAGGACTGGAGAGGATTTGCCGGCCAGATACGCCAGGCAGCCCAGCCGGGGGATATTCTCGTCTTTGTTCCCGGGTATATCTCACAACCCTTCGAATACTATTACACCAATGCAACCGAAGGAACGTTCAGGTACGGAGCCCAGAGCGCGGAAGAACTGGCATCGTTTGGGGCACTGAATACCAGTCAGAAGATATTCTATATCGTTACCGGTGACATCAGCTCAGCCGATCCCTCTGGTGGTTCTGTAGCCTGGCTCCAGGAACACACGAAAGGGGTTGAACCAACACCCGGAATTTACCTGTTCACCCATACCTGAACACAGTAACAAAGAAACCATTGCACTATCATGTATGACCTGACGGTGATCATCCCCACGTTCAAAGAAGAGGCGAATATTCGGACCATCATCACCGAAGTGGAGACGGTATTCCGGAACAGTGGTCTCAATGGGGAAATCCTGGTTGTCGATGATAACTCACCGGACAATACCATTGCCATTGTCAGCGAACTTAAAAAGACCCTGCCGAACCTGAACCTCCTTGTAAGGACTTCAGATCACGGGCTTTCGCAGTCGGTTGCAGACGGATTCTCGCATGCAAGTGCGGATGTCTTTGTCGTTATCGATGCAGATCTCTCGCATCCCCCGGCCCTTATACCGAAGATGTATGCTGAAATTCGTGCAGGTGCCGATATCGTGATCGGGAGCCGGTATATGGAAGGGGGCGGGATCCGGAAATGGCCGATCAAGCGCCGGGTCATTTCCCTTGGGGCGACGTTCCTTGGGCGGCTCCTCTTCCCGGAAGTGACTGATCCGGTCAGTGGATTCTTTGCCCTCAGGAAGTCAGTTGTTACCCACGCAAAACTGAAACCTCGGGGATACAAGATTCTCTTGGAAGTGTTGGGTAAGGGATCTTGGGAGAACGATAAGGAGATCCCGTTTGAATTCAGCGACCGGGAGGTCGGATCCAGTAAGCTGAAGATTAAAACGATCATCGAGTATGCGCAGCAGGTCATCGATATTACCCTGTATTCATTCTTCCATCACGAGAGCGCCGCATGGCGGGAGTGGAAGAAGGTCTTCAAGTTCGGGATTGTGGGGATATCGGGCATAATCGTAAACCAGGGGCTCCTTATCGCTCTCAAAGAATATGCGGGCCTCCCAATCCCAATCGCCAGTATCATCGCCATTCAGATGGCGATCCTCAATAATTTTCTCTGGAACGATATCTGGACCTTTAAGGAGATGGGCAAGCCCCAGAAAATCTCCAGCCGCTGGCAGCGACTCCTTGCTTTTGAGGTGGTTTCGGCAGGGGGGGCGGTTATCAACTTCGCCGTCCTGAATGCATTTGTGACATTCCTTGTCATGGATTATCAGGCTGCAAACATCATTGGTATCCTGCTTGGATTCGTCTGGAATTTCTTAGTAAACCGGCGGTTCACCTGGGTCAGGAAACACGAATAACCAGTTTTCATAATAGTTATAGCATCAGCGGGACAATGCACCTCCAGAATAAAACAGATGTTTATTGTCAGGACTGGGAGAGGCAGGGATTATCGCTATGGTAAAACACGCCGGTGGGAAAAATACAAGCAGTGAAAGCGGCCGCGCACGGAGAGGTAAGGGTGCAGGAGAACCGTTCGGTTTTTGCGGAATCACGTTCAAATCTGTCGATTCTGTTACAGTGAGGAACCACCTCCTCGCTTTGGTCGGACTCTCTGTGATTGTTAAGATCTGTGTCCTCTTCGCAACGGTATTCATCTTCAACTCGTTCGTTGATACCTTCGACCACCAGTACTATCTCCAGAATTTCATCAATGTGATGGATGGAAAGATCCCCTACGCTGATTTCGGATTCGACTATCCCCCTCTGGCATTCCTGCCGATCGCCCTTGCTTTCCTCCCCGCCCTGCTCTTCAATAGCGCTGGGATGTTCATTCTCTCGTTCCAGGCCCTGATGATCTTATTCGATGCGGTGATCGTTTGCTGTGTATACCTCATCGGACTGAAACTCTATCCTGAAAGGACTGCCTTCCTGGCCGGAATCCTGTATGCAACAGCGTTTGCCGGGGCATATTTCGTCCTGACCAAATACGATGCGTTCCCGACGGCCCTCCTGATGATCGCGATTCTTTTTGCGGTCTACAGGAAACCAAAAGGAGGATATCTATCAGCAACGGCCGGGCTCCTCGCAAAGATTTATCCGGCAGTCGCCCTCCCGTTCATAGTCCTGTATAATTCGGCTGTAACTTCTCTAAAGGAGGAGGTATATTCTATCCTGAAGATCCTTATCCCGATCCTTGTCATCCTGGGTGTCCCAATCCTGGTATTCAGGCCATCCATCATTACATCCTATATTGGCGGGAGCCTTGTTCGTTCGGATGTGTACGTGAATACAGCAACGAACACCATCTATGCTCTCTTCAATAACATCCTGCATGTCAGCGTATCAGCAAACGTAATATCAGCAGGAATGTATGGTTTCATGGTTGTGGCGCTCCTGATATTGCTCTTCTATGGATGGATAGTCCGGATCCAGAAGGAGAAAATGCTCATCAAGCTGGTGGCCCTTGCGTTGTTTGTTATCGTCTTCTGCATGAAGTATCACAGCCCGCAATACATCCTCTGGTTCCTGCCACTGGTTTGCCTGTTAGTGGCCGACAGCCTGGCTGGCATTGCTATGTTCTACATCACCCAGGTTGTTGCGTATATTGAGTTTCCGCTGGCGTTTGGCACACTCTATGTGAATACCAGTTATGTCAGTCCTGTGGACACTCCCGGGTGGTATTTTGCCTGGCTGTTCTTTGCTGTTGAAAGCGTCCTTTTCATCGTTCTTATGTACCTTGCGGTCCGACCCACCAGGGCCCACATTGACAGGATACGTGCATTTTTCCAGAAGGCAGGAACTTCTGTGACCCCCTGAAGGACTTAAGAAATTCCTCGCCCCTTTTTGTTTTCTCTGCTGGCGTCCATTAGCGCTTGCACGCTAAAACCCCAAATACCACTACGCCCAACAATTGATCATGTCCAACCTCACCGTCGCAATCCTCGCTCCCCCGGATTATGCCAGGGATCTGGGAAAGAAGGGGACAGCAAGCGACATCACCTTCTATAATCTCAAAAAAGGCGATGCAACGGTCACGTTCATCGAACCGACCCGGTATCCGGAAAAATTGTCCTCTCTCTTCTATGCAGTCTCCCTGTCGGACCGCATCATCCTCGTGGTTGACGAGATCAATGCAGCGTTCGGGGAATGCGTGCTGATGCTCCAGTGCGCCGGTAAGTCGGCCGGCTGGCTAATCCTCAAGAACTACATCTCTCCGGATCAGATCGCCCCGCTCATCAAGGGAACGGTGCTTGAACACTACGAAATCCTTGAAGAGGACATGGTCGGGATCCGGGAGAAGATGCTTGAGATCTCGGTGAAACAGACCGCTCACCAGAAGCCCCACGATGGCGCAGGGAAAGGCGTTGTCCCGGTGGATGCCCACTTCAACGTCAAGGGTGTCGGTGTCGTTGTCCTCGGGTCCGTTGCCCAGGGCAGCATCAAAAAGCATGATGCGCTGCGTGTCCTTCCCACCGGAAAGACCGCCCAGATCCGTTCGATCCAGAAGCACGACGACGATGCAGAGTCAGCAGTGACCGGTGACCGCGTCGGCCTGGCCTTAAAGAACATCGAGTCCGAGGACCTCGACCGCGGCTTTGTGCTGACTACAGATCCTGCCGTACAGCATGCCGGCACGATAACGGGGAAAGCCCAGCTGGTGAAGTACTGGCCCGCACCTCTCAAGGAGGGTATGGTTCTCTATGCCGGCCACTGGATGCAGTTCCTCCCCACCCGTCTCGAAAAGGCTGTTGTTGACGGGGATTGGCGGATGCCAACCCTGACTCTCACGATGGAAAAGGATCTGGTCTATGTCCCCGGGGCCCGCGTTGTGCTCCACTACCTGGAAGGTGGCAAGCTCCGGGTCGTCGGCTCGATGATTATCCAGTGATATCCCCTTTTTTTCACAACCCGGAATACAATCCGCCAGAGTGTGATTGATCCGGATCATTTTTTCGATCACGATGATAATCGCGATGAAAATTTTTCAGGTGCAGTCTGATGGAAAATCCGCCTCCCTTTTAAGCTCGCGCATACCTGCTAAAATATTGAAGGTTCATGATACCTGTCGAGATTCCTGCCGGTGGCCAATTACCTTATCACTCAAAACGATCATCAGTACAAGCGAGAACAATGCTGGAAGGAATTATTGGTTGGATTATCCCGGGCATCATTATCCTGGTCATCATCGGACTCATCCTCTGGATTGTGAGCATCTACAACCGGTTCGTCAGCCTCAGGAACTCCTCCGAGGCAACGCTCGGCCAGATCCGGGTTGCCATGAAGAAGCGGCTCGATATGATCGATCAGCTGCTCGGGGCTGTGAAGAGCTATGCCAAATTCGAGAAGGAGACTCTTGAAAAAGTCACTGCCATGCGGGCGAGCGTTGCAACAGCCGGTCCCGGCGATTTGAACAAGGTCGAGGCCGAGTCCCGCTCCATCTTCGGGCGACTCCTTGCGGTTGCCGAAAACTATCCAGACCTCAAGACCTCGACCACCGTAACGAGCCTCATGGACTCGGTCAAGGGACTGGAGGACGAGATCGCCCGCCAGCGCTATACTTTCAACAACATCTCGCAGGAGTTTAACACCATGATGGACACCATCCCCTCGAACTTCGTGGCAAAGATGATGCACCTCGTCAAACTCGAATATCTCCAGTTCGAGGAAGCCATAAAGACCCCGCCGAAGATCGAGTTCTGACCGGGTAATTCCTGTGAGCGAGACACGACAACTGGGGCTTGTTGTGGGGGCAGGGCTTGCCCTTGGCATCATCGCCCTCATCCTCGTATTCATCCTCCCCCCGCTCTTTGAAGGTGACCTCTCAGTCACCTCCTACGAAGCAGTCCTTTCCAGGGACGGGGCGCTCTCGGAGCAGTACACGTATCACGTTGGTACCAGCGGCGAGTACCGGATGCTCTACCGCATCTGGGAAGCACCTCTCACGCTGACTGACAGCCTGGAGCCGTTTATCCGCTTCGTGGCCATGGAACCCGCTCCCGGGACAACCGGGTATATCCGGGACTCTGCCGGGAAGGTGACCTTGTACGGAACTTATGCCAGCGAATTATCCCGCAGCAGGCTGGGAGGCCTTGCAGAGTACAACGAAGTCGGGATCTACAATCCTTCGTACTTCACTGCCGGCGAGTATCCTGCACGGTATTCGTACGTTATCAGCCCCCCGCTTGAGTATGAAGCATCTGCAACACACCTCAACCTGAAGCTGGCCGGAACATCACACATTCCCTATCGCAGCGTGAAAGTCACGGTCCCTGCAACAGGGATAGACACTGTGTATGCCTATCCCCCGTCTCTTCAGGTCCGGAAGGTGGACGACAGCTACATCATCACCGGAAGCCTTGCAGCAGACGAGATCCTGGCGGTTGAAATGCTCGGCACAAAAGAGGCGTTCAGCGGGATACCGGGATTCAGATCTGAAACTCCCAACGTGAAAGAGAGTTCAGTGTCAGGAGCATTCTGGTACAATCTCCAGTACTATGCGGCCTGGCTGCTAAACACCCTTGGTATGGTTGCCGTCATCCTCGTCCCCCTCCTGCTGGTCGTGATATGCCGCAGGTACGGCAGGGAGAAGGAGTTCACGGTGCCTGCCTACCTGAGCACAATGCCGAAGACGAACCTGAAACCCTGGCAGGTGAATCTTATCTTTAAAAATGATGCCACAGACTTTGACGCGGACGGGTATTACGCCACCCTGCTCGATCTCCACCGGAGGAAGAATATTGCCATCACGGAAACCGACGGAGGCAAAGGAATCCAGATCCGTGTCCTGTCCGAGACCGGCACGGATATGTACGAGCAGCGCGTCATTGCGTTTCTCAACACCCTTGCCGAAGACGGGATTGTTGAGACGCAGCGGATTGCAGGGCTGACAAAGCTTGCGGAAACAGAGCGCAGCGCTGAGGAGACTGCCCTCCGGTACCAGCGCTCTCTCTCCGATGTGACCAGCCGGGTGGATACCTCGCTCTCCGGCGAGTACATCGTGGATGGCAGGGACCATGTTATCCCCCTCCTCCTCGGGGCGTTCGTTATGCTCGGGATAACCATTATCTTCCTTCTTGTCATGCCCATGCTGTCGTATATCCTCCTTCCCACCCTCGGGCTTTGGATTATCGTCGTGGTCCAGGCAGCGATTGCCTTTGCTGCCCCGACAACCCTCTTCGGGCACTGGAAGGACGACCATTACAGAGACAAGCTCGAATGGGATGCCTTTAGCCGCTTCCTCTCCAACATGGCAATGATCCAGAAATACGCCCCGGCCGACCTCCCGATGTGGGGCGAGTGGCTCGTATATGGTACAGCTCTCGGTGTTGGTGAGAAGGTTGAGGTAGCGATGAAATCCCTCAATATCAGCATCCCGGAGACAGGAGTCCCGCTCGGGGTCATGGGCATGAGCCATGCCTTTGTCCCGCTCTCGACGTTCTCGCCGCCCAGCCAGCACAGCTCGGGCCACGGGGGATTTGGCGGAGGTGGCTTCGGTGGCGGCGGAGGGTTTGGCGGCGGTGGGGCCGGAGGGCGCTGATCCCCCCGTTTTTTGATGATGAGAAGGGGCGGTCGGGAATACATTTCCCTGCCGTATATGATATAAACCGGGGCACACCATATCAATACCAGAAAACGGATCTGAGGATATGCAATACACGGAAGGTCAGATCGGCAGGATCTTTGTCGTGAGGATCGATGACGGGGAAGACCTGTTAGTATCTCTCCGCCGCTTCATCGTGGATAAGAGTATCCAGGCCGGTTCGGTGATCTTCCTGGGTGCCCTTATGGATGGCAAGATGGTAACCGGGCCGGAGAAGCCGGTCATTCCACCGGATCCGCACTTTATCTTTTTTGAAGGTGGCTGGGAAGTTTTTGGCGTCGGGACGATCTATCCGGGCGACGGCGGTCCCCACATCCACTACCATGCATCCGTTGGCCGGGCCGGCCACGCCCTGACCGGGTGTCTTCGCGAACGGGCTGTCACGTACCTGATTGTCGAGGCAGTGATCTACGAGATCACCGGCCTCTCTGCAAGGCGCGAATATGACGAAAAGATGCAGCTCCACCTTCCGGTCCTGAAGGATACCCGGGCGAAGGATTCGGGTCAGGCAACCCTGCCGGGAGAAGAGGAAGAACCGGTACAACCCGGCGAGAAGAACAACGACGGAAGCGAGCTGGAGGGAGGTCTTGCCGAGATCATCCGCGACCTCACGAAAAAGCCACCGGCGTAATCCGGCCCTCCTCACGGCCCCCGGACAATTCTTTTCGTTATGATCCCGCAGTCACGTTTTCTCCCGATGTCCCGGGAAGAGGGAGAGCAGCTTGGCATTGACCAGTTCGACATCATCCTTATCACGGGCGATGCATATGTCGACCACCCGTCATTCGGGACCTCACTTATCGGGAGGGTACTCTGGGATGCCGGGTTCTCTGTAGGGATCATTTCACAGCCTGACTGGAAATCCGATGCGGATTTCACCCGGCTTGGAGTGCCCCGGCTTTTCTTTGTTATCTCCTCCGGCAACGTCGATTCGATGGTGAACAACTTCACCCCGAACCGAAAGCGGAGAAGTGACGATGTCTACTCTCCGGGCGGGATTTTAAAACGGCCGGACCGGGCTGTTATCGTTTATTCCAACAAGGTCCGGCAGCTCTTCCCCGGTGTCCCCATTGTTCTTGGCGGGATCGAGGCAAGTCTCCGCCGGTTCGCCCACTATGACTACTGGCAGGACCGGGTGCGGCAGGGGATCCTTGCCGACGCCCCTGCCGATCTTCTCGCGTTCGGCATGGCCGAGCGGCAGATGGCTGAGATCGCACACCGCCTCAATGCAGGAGACACTGTCAGGTCAGTCCGCGATATCCGCGGGACAGCATACACCATGGAGATCGCTGAATGGCGCAGGTCCCCGCCCGCAGGAGTTGTGGAGATCCCCGGCTTTGCCGATGTGGTAAAGGACAAGGAAGTCTATGCCCGGGCGTTCGCCCTCCATTATGCCGAGCAGGATCCGGTCCGGGGAAAGGCCGTTGCACAGCCCCACCCAAAGACGGTCATCATCCAGAATCCCCCTGCTAAACCGTTGAGCACTAAGGAACTCGACCACATCTATGAACTGCCATTTTCGCGGGAAGCACACCCGTCTTACAAGAAGCCCGTTCCGGCGCTGGAGCCGGTCCGGTTCTCGGTTGTGAGCCACCGCGGGTGTTTTGGCGCCTGCTCGTTCTGTGCCCTCACCCACCACCAGGGCAGGATCGTCCAGAGCCGGAGCAGAGAATCACTGGTGCGGGAGGTGACCCTGATGACGAAGATGCCGGGATTCAAAGGGATTGTGCAGGACGTCGGGGGCCCGACTGCAAACATGTATGGTATGTACTGCGATCTCTGGAATAAGGCGGGAGCGTGCCGGGACAGGCATTGCAGCCCGGCCTGCCGGACCCTGCATGCAAGCCATGCCTCCCAGTGCGAGCTCCTGACAACTCTCAGGAACATCCCGGGCGTTAAGAAGGTCTTCATCGGGTCGGGTATCCGTTATGATCTCGTTGTTGCAGATCCGGGGCAGTACCTCGGACTGATCTGCGACCACCATGTCTCCGGCCACCTGAAAGTGGCCCCGGAACACATCTCCCCCGCAGTGACTGCCCTGATGAACAAATCCCCGCAGGAAGTCTTTGACCGGTTCCGCAGGGAGTTTGCACACCTGCAGGAAGGAAAAACAAAAAAACAGTATCTCGTCCCGTATTTTATGTCCGGCCACCCGGGCTGTACTGTCCGCGACATGGTACGGCTGGCCGAGTACATCCGCGACAATAACCTCTATACCGAGCAGGTGCAGGACTTTACCCCGACACCAATGAGCGTCTCGACCTGCATGTATTATACCGGGCTTGACCCGTTCACCGGAAAGCCCGTGCATGTGGCAACGGGAAGAGAGAAGCAGGTCCAGCGTGCCCTGCTCCAGTACCGCGAACCAAAGAACCGCGGGCTGGTTCTCGAAGGGCTGAAAACCGCAGGGAGAAGGGACCTTATCGGGAGCGGCCCGCAGTGTCTTGCACGAGAATATACCGGAACTATGCAGAAGAGATCCAAAACGTATCAAAAACCAAACAGGTGATTGCCGGAATACGGGAGAGCGGGGCTCTCACTTCCGGCCATATTCGTCATCGAACCGGACGATATCGTCCTCTTCGAGATAATCGCCGAGCTGGACCTCGATCACTTCAAGGGGGATAAGACCCGGGTTCTTCAGCCGGTGTCTCATGCCGCTGTGGACATAGGTGCTCTCTCCTTTCCGCAGGAGTTTCTTCTCGCCGTTCAGCTCGATCTCGGCAGTCCCGTTCACCACGACCCAGTGCTCGCTCCGGTGGTGGTGGAGCTGGAGGGAGAGCCGCTCGCCTGCCCTGACGGTCACCCGCTTGATCTTGTACATCGCACCCTCTTCAAGGACCGTGTACGAGCCCCACGGGCGGTGCACCTGCCGGTGGAACTGCGTCACCGGGTCGTCATTGTTGTTATACCGCATGACAAGATCCTTGACCTGCTCAGCCTGCCGGTTATGGCAGACCAGGAGGGCATCGGCGGTATCCACGACGATGAGATCGCTCACCCCGATCAGGCCCACTCTTTTGCCCGGCGCATGCACGAAATTGTTCCGGGCAGCGATGTACTCGGCCTCCCCGGCATTTCCTTCCCGGTCATGCTGTTCTGTCTCATACATGGCCCTGAAAGTACCGAGATCGTTCCACTCCGCGTCAAGCGGCACCACGGCAACCTTCTTTGAATGCTCCAGCAGCCCGTAATCGATGGAGATGGCGTCAAGCGATCCATAGTCCGGATCCTCTCCCCCGCTGAGTGCCCCGCACAGTCCGGGCTGGTATTTTTTCAGTTCAGCAAAGAAGCAGTCCGTTGAGAGGAGAAAGATGCCGCTGTTCCAGAGATAGCCGCGTCTGACGTAATCCTTAGCGGTTTTCTCATCGGGTTTCTCTTTGAACTGGTCGACAACAGCACCAACGGGGAGTGTTTTCCCGGGCCTGATATACCCGTACCCGGTATGGGGGGAGGTCGGTTTCACGCCGAATGTCACCAGGTATTCTTTTGCCACGGGCATGGCGGCACGGATCTGGTCGAGTGCGGCCTCTCCCAGGATATGATCGCTGGGGAACACCGCGGCCGTTGCGTGAGGTTCTTCCTCCCGTATCCGCTGCAGTGCCCAGCCGATGGCGGGAAGGGTATTTTTGCCTTCCGGCTCGACAAGCAGGCGGGAATCGTCAAGGGTATGCCCAAGCTCCTCGACCTGGTTCCTGACAAGATACCGGTGGATCTCGTTTGTCACAATCCAGATAGTGTCCGGGCCCGAGAGCCGGGCCGCCCGCTCATACGTCTTCTGGAAGAGCGAGGGGCCGCCAAGCTGGATGAACTGTTTGGGATAATATTCCCGCGAGAGCGGCCAGAGCCGCGTCCCGACACCGCCGGCAAGGATGATGGATTTCATGAAGCGCCTGAAGAGAATCCGGAATCGGCCCGGCATCCACCGGGTAACCGGATGTGAATATAATACTCTCGGGAAATGATCATTTATAGGATTCGCTCTCTGCCTGTACCCGGGAAATCCCGGGTATTCTCTCATGAGTTCTCATACCGTTGTTGCCGGTGCAGGGCGCTGGTCAAAGAATTGCCGGAGCCACAGCTCGGTGTTGACGATCCGCCAGATCTCGGGGGAGTACGGGGACTTCTGATCAAGGAAAGCGAGATAATCGCGGATCACTGCGCCGGCATCCCAGTATGGCCGATTACGGAAGGAGTCTGAAGAGAGCACCTCCAGGACAAATGGGCGCAAATCTTCCCTCATCCAGACCTGCTCCGGAGTCACAAATCCCATTTTGTCCATCCTGCAGCGGATCGCTTCCGGGACAATCCCCTTTATGGCACGGCGGAGGCTGGTCTTCGTGATCCCGTGCCGGATCTTCTGGTCCAGCGGCAGGGCTGCGACATACTCCACGAACCGGTAATCAAGGAAAGGTACCCGGGACTCGATCGAGAATGCCATGGAATTCCGGTCCTCGTAATGCAGGAGGGAAGGCAGGTTGGTTGCGGTGAGCTCGCGGTGAAGTACCTGGTCAAGGCTGCCGTTATACCGCATGACGGTCTCCGCCTTGCAGGATAGAAGGCCCCGGCGTGTTTTCCGTTCACGGAGCTGGCCCAGCGCTGAACGGAAGAATCCCCCGTGGCGGCTCATGCTGCCAGCCAGTTCCCGTACTGCCGTCAGCCACCGGAACGAGCGGGCGAGCGTGCCGAGATAGGTTCCCTGGTACGCAATATACCCGGCAAGGAGTTCGTCTGCGCCCTGTCCGTCGAGGACAACCTTTACGTTTTCCCGTGCAAGCCGCATCACGCAGTACTGGGCATAGATAGAGAGGGAGCCAAACGGTTCGTCCTGTATCCAGACGAGATGGTCGATATCGTCCCAGAGCTGTCCGGCCGAGGGTTCGACACGGCGAGCATCGACCCCGGTTGCCTGTACAATCTCGTCAATATAGCGGCTCTCGTCAAACCGCTTGTCGGCGAAGACAGCGGAGAAGGTCTTCTGCCGGGAACCAATGCTTGCCGGGGCATCCTTTTGGATGATGTCGTTTATGAGCACGGTGAGCGTCGAGGAGTCGATCCCCCCCGAGAGGCAGGTCCCCACGGCGACATCGCTCCGGAGGTGGATCCGGGTTGCATCGCGGAGAAGGTTGAGGAGCCGGGCTGCGATATCCGCATCAGGGGTTCTCCCGTGTATTTCCGGATTGACCTTAGCATCCCAGTACCGGACCGGTTGTTTTGGTCCGCCTGCATCCACGACCAGGTAATGGGCCGGCAGGAGCTGGGAGATGCCGTTGAACATGGTCCGGGCCGAGTGGTCGAGCACACCCCATGCAAGAAAGGTGCCAAGCATCAGGTCATCGGGTTTTCTGCCGGTATCCGGGTGGGAGAGCAGGGCCTTGATCTCGGATGCGAAGAGAAAGGACCCTCCCGCCTGTGTATGATAGAACGGCTTGATCCCGAGCCGGTCCCGGGCGCAGAAGAGCTGCTCTTTCTTCCCGTCCCAGAGGGCGAAGGCCCACATGCCGTTGAACCGTGAAAGGCATCCTTCGCCCCACTCCTCGTAGGCATGCAGGACGACTTCGGTATCGGAACGGGAGTGGAACCGGTGACCCTTTGCGAGAAGCTCGTCGCGGAGCTCGATGTAATTATAGATCTCGCCATTGAGCACGAGCCAGAGCGTCCCGTCCTCGTTGGTCATCGGCTGGGCCCCTTCGTCCGTGAGATCGATAATGGCAAGGCGGCGGTGGACAAGGCCCGTGCTGCCGCAGATCCTCATCCCCTCGCCATCGGGCCCCCGGTGGGCGAGCCGCCCGGCCATTGCGGCGAGGAGGTCGTTATCCGGCGCCCCCCCATCAAGGCAGTACTGGCCTGCAATCCCGCACATTATGGTAAAGGTGGGTACCGGTGGGTAATAAGTATGTGAGCAGGCGGGTCGGATCGGAAGCCGGGGATTTCTATGAAATTATCTCCTCCCCGGGATTCTTATGGACCGTTCGGAAGTCGAAGATTTTCCTGATGGAAAATCCTCGAAGAATTGCTATGCAATTCTTCTCGTGCTCCAGGTCGTATGACCTGTCGCATTCTCCTGCTTCGGGTCTGATGACTGCTCGGCATACTGAAATAGTACCGTGCCCAACGACTGTCCGGTATGTGTATCAGAGGTATCTTTCATGACTGTTGAAGTGCGGGAACTGAAACCCGACGAATTTTCTCTAGCCGAAAAGCTTTGGGAGGAGTACCGGGACCAGAAGGCAGACAGGATTCGTGAACGTATTTTTGGGGTTTTCGAAGATGGTCGGCTTGCTGCAACCGCACGGCACACGCTCCACCCGGATGGCGTGGAAATGGACTGTGTCTTTGCCTCGGAAAAGTACCGGGGAAATGGATATGCACGGATGGCAGTCGAGGCACTGCTGAAGGCCTGCGCATCAGAGGAGATATTCATCCATTCAACGCTGGTCCTCATCCCGTTCTACAAGAAGCTGGGATTTGTGCCTATCCCGGAGGACAAACTCCCGCGGACGATCCGGGATCGATTCCTGTTCTGTTTCGGGGAGATGGCCGGGTGTAATGTCTGTCCAATGGTAAGGGTTAAACGGCCGGAGGCAAAAACAGTGCCATAATATCGGGGTGATATTCCGGGTCTGGACAGTCATACGGGCCATTCCTGAGAGCGTGGTGTGTAAGATGTGATGCCAATATTTTCACCGTGTCTCTTTCGAAACAGGTGCAGATTCGTCCGCAGTCAGGAGTGAGATGCAGAGAAATGTAACGAAAAGACCCTACCACAAGCAGGAAGTAACGCCCCTGCCCTGGTTTTTTGCAGAAGGGGGGAATCAGTGATTACCCTCTCTTACCCTCAGTCTTTTTCACCGGAACTTTCTTTCCGGCTCCCGGCCTCCCGCCCATACCTTTCACCTCGCACGGTATGCACCGTTCGAGCTTCTCGTCAACAATGCGGTACGCGTTCGCGAGCACAGACGAGTTGGAGATCATACCAGAGAGTAAGATAACTTCGAGAATCTCCTCGCGGCTGGCACCCATCTTGAGGGCCGCCTGCATGTGGTAACCGGTACAGTGCGGGCACTTCAGGGCGGCTCCCACGGCCATGCTGATCAGCTCCACGTACTTCGGGTCGAGCGGGCTCGTCTCCGCAACGGTCCCCTTGTACAGCAGGTGGGAGATGAGCACCTCGGGGCGCTCGCCCATCCTCCGGAAGATGAGCGGGACCTTCCCGTACTCCTCTTCGATGACCTTCATCCACTCATCCGCGGTTACGTCGGCGCCCTGGTCGACAATCCGCGCAAGCTTCTCCTCAAACGTATCTTTCGATGACTTTCCCATACCGGTTCCTCGTTTCAGACCGCGATGTTCGTCTCCGAGAACGGGAGCACTTTGACGATGACATAGTCCCGCATCCGCGAGGGGAGGACCTCCGCAACCTCGCCGAGCGTGATCCCGTCCTCGATTGCGACCTTCTTCACCCGCTCGGCAAACGTGTCATATGGGAGCTTGACGCGGAGGCCGGCGATCTGGACCGTGAGCGGGGTCGGGGATGTCACGTCCAGGATCTCGGGAATCTGCTCCCTGATCAGGCCCATGAGCCGGGCCGGGTAGACCGAGAGGGGGTCCTTTGCGATCTCCTCCCGCTTCTTCTCAAGAACGCGGGTGATCTCATCGATGATCTCGTCCAGCTTCGCAAGCTCGTCAGCCTCCTTGGTCCTCCGCATGAACCGGCCCACGTTGCCCACGTACCCCTCAACCGGCGGGTCGATGATGCGCTCAAGGACTTCCTTGTCCGGGCCCCCGCAGAGCACGATGGGCACCTCGATCCCGCGCCGGAGCGTGGGCATCTTGTACTCGATGCAGGTCTCGAAGTTGCCCATCAGGTAGACCGCGATGTCGTGCTCGTTGATCACGTCACGCTCTTCGTCGTTCAGGCCGGCGATCCGCTTCCCCGGCCCCCGGGCAAGGCTCACCATGTTGCTCTTGGCCCCGAGCCTGCGGACGTACTCCGCGATGTCGCAGGACGGGTGGGGGAGGTGGTGGATCTCAAGGCTCATGCTCACAATGGCGATCTCGGTGCCGACAAGGGGCGAGTCCGTCACCTCCCCAAAGAGCGGGCGGGAGATCTGCCGGATCAGCTCGATGTCCTCCCGCGGGACAAAGCACTGGAGGACAACCTCCTGAGCAATGATGTGCTTCTGGACAATGTAGCCACCCAGGTCCTCGATTAAGTCGACTACGATGTCGTGCTGGAAGATCCCTCCCTTGTAGGTGACGGGGACAAGCGTCATGGCGGCACCTCTCCCATCAGCCTGAACTTCTCGGCAACCAGGGTATCGATGTCCTCGGCAAGGGTATTCTCGCTCGCCACAAATGTAAATTTCGTGCCAGTGAAGATCTCGCTACGGAGCCGGAAGCCCTCGGGGGCGATGCACCGGAGGGCATAAATGAGGTCTTTATGGAGCGACTCGCTCGGGTCACCCACAACGATATCCTCGATCTCCTTTGGCGTTGCCGGGACATTATAGAGGATTACCGTGAACCGGTCGGGTTGCTCGACCTTCTCCTTCCCGAAACGCTCCCAGAAGATCTTCAGCATGGAGGCAAGGTACGTCTCATCCGATATGACGAGCGTCATCTTTCCCTCCAGCGGGTTCACGTTTGCGAAATCGCCGACACGGACCCGGGTTGAGATCTTCTTGAGAAGCCCGACCGCCACAAAGACCGGTACCTTCGGGTCGATGAAGATGTGGAGTTTGTCAATGACCTTCAACAGGTTGTGGTCAAGCAGGACATCGTTTGCGATCTGCTTGTAGTACTCCCCGCCCAGCGCCTCGGGGCATTCGACCTCGAAATACTCAACAGCCTGCATCTCAATGTTCCTTGATGAACCCGGAAGCCAGCAGTGCCGATCCTACGGACCCGATGTACTGGGAATGGTGCGGGACAACAACCTTTGTCTGGAGCAGCTCGCCCATGGCATGGACGAGCCCTTCGATGAGGGATGTGCCGCCCACCATGATGACCGGTTCCTTGATGTCCACTTCCTGCAGCTGCTGCTCGAAGACCTGCTCAGCCACGCTGTGACAGGCGGCAGCGGCCACGTCCTCGCGGGTTGACCCGGCAGCAAGGGCGTTCACCAGACTCTGGGTGCCAAAGACGATGCAGTAGCTGTTCATCGGCACCCGGCCGCTGAATCCTTTCATGGCAAGGGGACCGAGCTCGGTGATGTCGACACCGAGACGCTTTGCGGTCATCTCCAGGAACCGGCCGCTTGCACCAGCGCAGATACCGCCCATCGTGAAGGTTCCCGGGATCCCATCCATAACCGCGATGGCCTTGTTGTCCATGCCGCCGATATCGATTACTGTGGCCGGCCCGTGCTGGCGGTCGGCGAGGTAGACTGCCCCCTTCGAGTTCACGGTCAGTTCTTCCTGGATGAGGTCGGCGTTGATGTCTTTACCCACGAGGAACCGTCCGTACCCCGTGGTGCCGATCGCCTGGACTTCCTTCATGGTGATCCCGGCCTCGGAAAGAGCAGCATCGATCACGGCATGAGCGCTCTTCAGCACTTCCGTTGTGGGCTGCCAACCGGTACCGATGATCTTATTGTCCTTCATCACGATCGCCTTCGTTGTCGCGGACCCGGAGTCGAGGCCGAGGGTGATCCCCTGCTGGGTTTCGCGGGCAAGGAGGGCACGCCGGCGGGCGATGGTGGTCAGGGCCTCCATTCTTGTCAGGAGCGTCCCGGAGGTTGTCCGCTCGGTGAAAGAATAGCTGACCACCGGCAGCTTCGAGTTCTCGTTGATGTAGTGCCGGAGTTCGTTTCGCACGATGGCGGCCTCGGCGCACCGGAAGCAGGTGGCGATGAAGACAGCATCCGCCTCGACCCGCCCCTCGACAAGGGCTTTTGCCCGGGCAATGGCAAGCTTCAGGTCGGGGCTCCGCACATCGAGCCCGAATGCGTCGAAGTCTTTCCTTATATCCTTTAAGGCAATATCCGGGAAGAAGATCTCGCCGTTGACTTCGCGTGCGGCCTCTTCGATCTCGCGCTGGACGCCGGAGTAATCGGCACCGCAGGAGAGCTGGGCGATCCGTACCGGGGGCGTCATTTCGGTCCTCCCAGCTCACCGAGGAAACGCTTGATCGCGGCAACGAACTGCACGCCCTCTTCCTCGTTCTTCGGGTAGTTCAGGTCAAGTTTCGGGATATCTTTCTGGCGCAGGAGGAACTTGATGAGTTCGTTTGTCCGGGCGCACCCCATGCACCCGAAGGCAAGATCGGCATCGTTGATGATGATCGCAGCCTCAGCCTGTTCGATCATCGGGCCGTAGAGCGACATCCTGCCCCGGACGCCGGCCGGGACCTCGACGGCTGCCCACTTCAGGCCTTTCTTCGGCTCTTCGGGGGTGATCTGGAGGGGCGGGGACTCCAGGCCTGCCGTCTGGATACGCTCGCGGACGGCAATGGCCGACGAGAGGGGGGTGTGGCCGTGCCGGGAGACGAGGTCAGAGAGGATCAGGCTCGTTGCAGGGTAGATGAATACTTTTGCCATGTTCAGGACTCCTGTGCTTTGATAAGTTTCTTGAGCGTGAGAATGTCCAGCGCCGGTTTTTCGAGCGGATCTTTTGGTGCCGGGACGGCTGCGGCGTCGCGCTTCTCTAACGCTTCGAGGCCATGCGAGACATAGGGGATGACGGTCATCTCGTACTCCATGCCGTGGTAGCCGGGACGGGCCCCGCCAAGGTTTGCCCGGCAGCGCCGGGAATCGCCGGGAGGGAAACCCCGGTCCTTCACAAAGATATGGTCCGGGTCCATCTTCCGGAGTTCCGTCACGATCCGGTCGACCTCTTCCTCCTTCCCGTTCACAACGAGCCCAAAACAGGTCTCCTTGATCATGGTGCCCTTCGAGATCTCGTACCCCCGCAGGGCAAGGTCCGTTGGCGTGACCTCGAACGACTCCACCACAACATATTTTGTAACGGTGCCGACATGGGTCGGGGTATACTCCGTCACCGCTTCACCTCCCTGATATACACAGTCTCCCGCTCCTTCACTTTCTTCACTTTCTCTGTATCGATAACACGCCCGATGATGTTCGTCCCCTCGAAGGGCTCCGAAGTAGGCCCGAACTCCTTGTTTGCCGAGAGGCGCACGCCGACGAGCCCGGCCCCTTTCCGGGTGTCGTTTGTTATCGCGAGCGCATTGGCCGGGGACTCGTCCACCGGCTGGTTCTCGGGCGTGATCTTGGTGTCGGGGGCAATGGGCGGCTTGAAGAGGACAACATCCTCGAACTTAAAGAAGACCGGCATCATCCCGGCATCGTGCTCCTTGAGGCCGGTGAACCGCCGGAATATCGCACAGCTCTCGGGAGCCTTTGCATCGTCGAGCTCGATATCGATGACCTTGTCAACCGGTGCGGTTGTTACGGTGGCAAGTTTCTCGTTTAACACATCGAGCGTTGTGCCGGGTTCCTGCGAGACGATGATCCGGTCGTCGCCGTCTTTATCAACCTTCAGCGTGAAACCGGCCGCAGCTGCAATCTCTTTTGCCTTTGCAAGCGGGCGCCCGAGCAGGTCGATCCGTTCCGGGCGGACGCTGATTTGGAGTATGTCGTGCTCTTTTGCCAGTTTAACAAGTTCGATGCCGGAGACCACCTGCCCGGCCATATTGTGGGCGGGGCTGCCCGGGACATCCACGCGGTAGATGAAGATCCCCCCGGCTGCTTTCCCGGTGTTGCGGACCGTGACAGCACCTTCCCGCCGCGGCTTCCGGTATTCCTGGGAAATGTCATCCGATCCCGCAAGGTGCAGGTCGAGGATATGTGCCGATGCGGCCCTCCCGACAACAAACCTGCCGTGCTGGAGGGCAAGGAGCATGTGCTCGACACTTGCTGCCGCTTCGGTCGTGATCTTTTCAGGGGAGTATCCCTGGGCAATGATCCCGACCCGGGTCACGACCTGCATGCCATCCTCGAGCACCAGCCCAAGGTCGGTTGTCGTGAACGAGCGGCTGGTATCGGCCCAGCTGACCACCGGCTCGATCTTCGTGATCCGGTTCCCGGTGGTGAACCGGTCGAGGACGCCGCGGCCGCTGACCACTTTCCCGAGAACACCTCCGGTCTCATCTGCCCCGTGGTCGGCGGAATGGCGGGTCTTAGCAAAGATCAGGTACGAACGATCCGGTTCGTACCCGCCACAGCCAAGAATGACATCGCCCCGCTCGTACACGCTGGGCTTCCGGCGGGGGCGGATTGACGAGGGGAATGGCCCGAATGCAGAAGCGTACCGGTCCCCCCAGTGGAGGGCAAGCTTTGCGATGATCTCCGGCGACTCCAGAAACCTGTTCTCTGTCCCGCCCAGCTCGACCGTGATTTCACCGGCCGTGGTGCTTATGGCAAGGTTCGCGGTCTTTCTCTGTTCCTGCGTTGCCGGGCGGATGATGCCCACGGCACAGTCTGCAGGATGATCGGAAAGGATGGCCTTTAAGGTACTCCCTTTGGCCAGATCCATCTTCTTCCCGTCAAGATGGATGGAAATCATCAGGACTCCTTACGCTGTTGGCTGGCCCATGACCTTCTTCTCTTCTTCGGTTAGGATAGCAAGGACTTCGTTCGTCTTGCCGATATGGACGATCTTTCCTCCCCGCATCAGGGCGAGCCGGTCGCAGATGTCCCGGACAAAGTCCATGTCGTGGGAGACCACGATGAAGGTCTCGTCCATCTCCTCGCGGGAGTGCATGATGGAGTGCTTGACATCGACCTTTGTGATGGGGTCCATGGTTCCCGTGGGTTCGTCGAGAATGACGATCCGGGGCTCGCGGATGAGCACCTGGGCAAGGGCAACGCGGTGCCGCTCCCCTTCAGAGAGCTGGCCGGGCATCCGGTCAAGGATCTCCTTGCTCTTCTCCTCGGTGAAGCCGGCCATCTTCAGGGTGACAAGCGCCTTTCTCATGGCGAGCTCCTTGGGGAACTCGAGGCCGATGGCATCAGTCAGGTTGTCGAGAACGTTCCGGTGGGGGAAGAGGTCGTATTCCTGGTGGAGGAGGCCGATATACCCTGTTGCCCGCCCGCGCTGGTCGATGCCGGGCTTGGTCATGTCGATCCATTCATCGCCGATGCGGACATTGATCTCCCCGCTCGTCGGCTCGATCAGGCCCGCCATGATACCCGAGAGCGTTGTCTTGCCGGCCCCGCTCTTGCCGATGATCCCGAAGATCTCCTTTGCTGCCACCTCGAACGTGACACCGTTGACTGCCTTGACCACGCCACGGTCCACGGAGATGTACCGCTTGATGAGGTCGCGGGCGACAACAATGTTGTCGCCCAGCTCGGTCTCCCCGAACTCCTCGGTGTCATCGTAGCCTTTCATGAACTCGGCGATCACTTCTTTCGGGGATCCGATCTTTGCGATCTTCCCGTCGGTCATGAGGATCGCCCGGTGGGCAACGTCCTCGATGACCTGCGAAAAGTGAGAGGTGACGACCATGCCCATGTTGTTGGCTTTCGCAGCCTCGATGAGCATGCTGTGCACGATCTTTGCCGTGTCGGGATCGAGCGTGCCGGTGGGCTCGTCGGCAAAGAGCATGACCGGCTCCTTGGCCAGCTGCCGGGCGAGCACGACCCGCTGCTTCTCGCCACCCGAGAGGTCGCGGGCGATGTGCATCATGCGGTGGGAGAGCCTGACCTGGTCGATTAAGTCCGCTGCACGGTTAATGGATTTCTCGGGCGGGTAACCGATATCATCGAGTGCATGGAGGACGTTCTCGATGACGCGGTCGTCCCCGTACAGGGCGAAGGTACGCTGGAACATGATCGCGGTCCGCCGCATCACGCGCCGCTTGAGCTCGTCGTTTTTATCGTCCCAGAGGTTAACATCCAGGGCAGCAAGCGTTCTCCCGCAATGCGGGCATGGCTTCCCCGCAGAACTCCCAACATCCATGTACTCGCAGGACGGGCAGGCCGCCATGTGGTAGATGATCTTCCCGCTGGTCGGCGGCTGCTCGACCCCGCGTATGAGGTGCATCAGGACCGTCTTACCGGCACCGCTCCTGCCGATAATCCCGAGGATCTCGCCCTCGCCAATCTCAAAAGAGACGTTCTTGAGGACCTTTTCGCCATTAAAGGCCATGCAGAGGTTCTCAACCGTGATCAATGGAGCCTTCATAATACCCTTGTATCTAATGTAGCACAGGTCGCATATTACCTTTTATATGATACCCCGCTGCCGTCACGATCGCAAATTTTCCCGTGCGCGAGCAGTTCCTCCACGATTGCCTTAACCTCGCTGACATTGTTCACAACGAAGTCCGCTTCCTTGAAGAGCTCCTCGGGCCGGTCGCCCGGCTGTTCAACGGTCAGGATCGCAATGTCGGCGTTCCTCAGGGCAAAGAGGTCGTTGATCCCGTCGCCCACCATCAGGACCTTGTCGTACTCCTGCCGGAGGTCGTGGACGATCTGTGCCTTGATCGAGGGTGTCGCGACCCCGTACACCCGGTCGCGGGGGATGCCGAAGTGGTCGGCCATCTTCTCGAGCTTCGTTACCCGGTCCCCGGACGCGATGAACGTGGGGACGCCCATCCGGTGCAGGGCGGTGATCGTCTCTTTTGCGCCGGGGAATGGCCAGCCGCCGGCCGTGATAGTGAACTCGATGGCCTTGTGCGCCATGTTGATGATTGCCCCGCTGTTGAGGGTGACCATCTCCTCCGCCCTGCAGACAGACCAGACATTCCGGATGCACTCCTGGAGGTCACCAGCCCGGGCTCTTTGGTCAGCATATAAGACGTCCGCGATATCCTCGGCCGTGACAATCTTCCGGGTGCAGCTGACGCCAAAGTAGATGTTCCGGTCGGCGAGGTAGTGGGACAGGAGCGTGTCCGGGGGAGTGGCCATCAGGTCCTTGGAATGGACAGGAAGCACGATCAGGACACGGTCCGGTGAACTGAACGTCAGGGTTGTGGTCTCGATTCCCGGCAGGAGACTCCTGTTGCAGATATCCTTTGCAACCCGGTAGGTGGAGAGAAGCGTTCCGGCACTGTCGAATACAACGGCAACGGACATGGTAAAACCCGGAGATAATCCTTTTTATGCTGCCTGATGAAAGGGATCAGTGAAGCTGATGACCGTACCTGAAACCGCTGAGAAGATAAAGAGCATGGAGATCCGTGGCGCCGGAAGGATTGCACGGGCAGCAGCGGAAGCCCTGCGGGATCATGCCCTCTCCCTGGATGCCATGGATACTGCAGCGTTCAAGAAGGAGATGGCAACAGCCGCGGCGCTGCTCGTCTCGACCCGGCCGACAGCCGTATCGCTCCCGAATGCTGTCCATTATGTCATGACCGGCCTGGCGGCAGCAAAGACCGCAGACCAGGCACGGAACGGCGTCATCCACCGCGCCGAACAGTTCATCCACTCCTCGCAGCATGCAGTTGAGAAGATCGCGGAGTTCGGAGCCCGGCATATCCGTGACGGTGACGTGATCCTCACCCATTGCAACTCGGAGGTCGCGCTCGGGTGCATGATCGAGGCCCACCGGCAGGGGAAGGAGATCGAGGTCTTTGCAACGGAAGTCCGCCCAAGGAACCAGGGGCATATCACGATCCGGACCCTGAACGATGCCGGCATAAAGACGAACTTCATCGTCGACTCGGCAGTCCGGTCGTTCATCAATGATGTCGATCTCGTCATCGTCGGGGCGGATGCAGTGACGGTAAACGGTGCGGTTGTCAACAAGATCGGGACCTCTCAGGTCGCCCATACCGCTGCCGAGGCGAGGGTGAACGTGATCGTTGCCGCTGAGACTTACAAGTTCGCACCCCGGACCGTTGTCGGCGAGCTGATCGAGATCGAGGAACGCCCCCCCCACGAAGTGCTGCCTGACGAGATTGCACGGACGCTGCCGAACGTTACGGTCCGGAACCCGGCCTTCGATGTTACTCCTGCGGAATATATCGACCTCATCGTCACCGAGCAGGGTGCCATCCCCCCGCAAATGGCTTACGTGATTATCCGCGAGTATCTCGGATGGGAGATCGGGGAGTTTACCCTGGCCGGCGATCCAAAGGCGGGCTTTAACGGGGACTAGACTCTCCCGGCAGGGAAGAGGAAAACCGTTCACGGATACCGGACCGTATCGACGGTTTCAGGCACTTCTCAGACAGGCGATTCCGCTTGTCATTGGTTTTCCCCCACCCCCCCGATCATCTCAAAGGATAAGTTTCTTGAGAGACCATTTCTATGCATGCAGGGATCAAAACCCATACAAAAAACCGTTCCATTCTCCCTCTCCCACATTGAGGAGCTGGAGAAGGAATACCCCACGCCGTTCCATGTCTACGATGAGGAGGCGATCCGTGCCGGATCGCGCCGGCTGTACAAAGCATTCTCGTGGGTACCTACAACAGATGGGAAAGAGGGCGGCTTCAAGAACTACTTCGCGGTCAAGGCCCTCCCCAACCCGTACATCCTCCGTCTCCTGCACGAGGAGGGCATGGGAGCGGACTGCAGCTCGCTCCCCGAGCTCCTGCTCTCCGATGCTGTCGGGATCAAAGGGGAGGAGATTATGTTCACCTCCAATGATACGCCCGCAGAGGAGTTTGTCCAGGCAAAAAAGCTCGGGGCGATCATCAACCTCGACGATATCACCCACCTGGACTTCCTCGAGAAGATCGCAGGTATCCCGGATCTGATCTGCTTCCGCTACAACCCGGGGGACGATTACAGCCACGGTAACCCGATCATCGGGAACCCCAGCGAGGCGAAATACGGGCTTACCCACGACCAGATCCTGAAAGCGTACCAGCTTGCACAGCAGAAAGGTGCCACCCGGTTCGGCCTGCACGCCATGATCGTCTCCAACCAGCGGGACGAGAAGATCCTTGCCGATGCAGCCCGGCTGCTCTTTGAGCTTGCTGTCGAGATCCACGAGAAGACCAAAATCAAAGTGGAGTTCATCAACCTTGGCGGGGGTATCGGCATCCCCTATTCCCCGGTCGATCACCAGGTGGACATCGAGGACTATGCCCGCAGGGTGCATGAGCACTACAACGAGATCATTGTCAAAAACGGTCTTTCCCCGATACGCATCGTCATGGAGAGCGGAAGGGCGGTGACCGGGCCGTACGGCTACCTTGTCTCCCGCGTTCGCCATGTTGCAAAAAAGCACCGCGATTATGTCGGGCTGGACGCGTGCATGGCAAACCTGATGCGCCCCGCGTTCTACGGCGCCTATCACCACATAACGGTGCTCGGAAAGGAGGACCGTCCCCTGGACCACGTGTACGATGTGACCGGCAGCCTGTGCGAGAACAACGACAAGTTCGCCGTCCAGAGAGTCCTTCCCGAGATCAGCCCCGGCGACCTCATGGTTATCCATGAGACCGGAGCGCACGGCTCTGCGATGGGATTCAACTACAACGGGAAACTCCGGTCGGCTGAGTTCCTGATGCAGAAAGGCGGCAGGTTCAAACTCATCCGGAGGGCAGAGACCGCGAGCGATTATTTCGCCACACTGGATTTCGAAGGATCGGACTTTGCGGGGCTTGCGAAGAAGACCGTCTCTTCCCCTTCCAAAGCCGGCAACAGGAAACAGTGAGGCATCGTGCAGGCTGAACCTGCGGGATCCCTCACGATCTTTCTCTCTTTTTGCCCTCGTTTCTCCTTCTCCAACCGATGCTTTTATGGAATGGCACATCTCTCCTGAAGTGTACGGAAGAGCTCGTGAGGCGGGATATGGTATGGAAATCCATTTCAGTAAACTGTATGAAAACGGCAATGACTTCATTGTCATCGATGAGCGGGAACACGTAGTTATCCCTGACGACATGAAGGGGCAGTTCGCGGCAATCTACTGCGACCGGCGTTTCGGCATCGGGGCGGAAGGGGTACTCTTTCTTTTGAAGTCGGAGAAGAGTGACCTCCGCATGCGTCTTTTCCGGCCGGATGGGAATGAAAAAGGGATGTGGGGCGATGGTATCCGGTGTCTTGCCAGGTACGCGTACGATGCCGGGAACGTGAAAGAGACCTGCACCATCGAGACAATATCCGGGGCGCTCGGGGTTTCGATGGGATACAGCGAGGACATCTTCACGGCGACCATCACGATGGCCCCCCCGAAGTTCGACCGAAAGGAGATCCCTGCCACCGGCTCCGGTGACTATGAAGAGACGATCGAGGGTTTTGAAGTCCATGCCGTGAACACGGGTGCCCCGCATGCGGTCATCATCGTGGATGCAGTTGACGCCGTGGATCTTGCATTCGTCGCCCCGAAGATCAGCCACCACGAAACATTCTCCGAAGGGGCGAGCGTCAATTTTGTCGAGAGGATCAGCCCGGACAGCATCCGGATCCGCACATTCGAGCAGGGCGTAGAGGACGAGACCCTGTCATGCGGGAGTGGTGCAATGGCTTCGGCTGCCATTGTCCATAAACTGGGCTTTGCCGGCGATGTTGTGAATGTCGAGACAAAGGGCGGTCCGCTGACCATTTACCTCAGAGATGGCGGTGCAAAGATGGAAGGATCGGCTGCAACGGTTTATACCGGAAGGATCGATTACTAATTTTTTTCTCGTTGATTGTTCCTCAGCTGAACAGGGCAAGGGTTGCCTGCCGGGGGGCCTGCGGAAAGGCCAGGTAGGGCATGGCCCGTCTCAGGCAGGCTGTATCCATGTTCATGTCGCCGGGATTACGGATCCACCGGTCCTCCCGTGCTGCGATGATGGCGCGTGCGGTGGCTGGACCGATACCCGGGACCCGGATGAGATCCGCAAAGGATGCCGAGTTCGGGTCAACCGGATCGCTGCCGCGGGCAAGGAGCGCTTTGGGATCGTCGTTGGGAAGGATCCCGTGTTCATCCAGGACAGGCAGGAGTTCCTCTCTTGTGAAGCGGTACTCCCGGATGAGGCTGTCGACCTGGTACCAGCGCCGCGGGCGCCACGCAGGAGTGCTCTCGCGGGAAGAGAGCCGGGTCTTTGGCAGTGACCGGAAGCCGGAATAATAGATCCGCGAGGGCCGCATCTTGCCGTAGAGCGCGGTAACGCAATCGAAGATCTCCCGGTCGGTCTCCCCGGCAGCACCGATGACGAGCTGTGTCATGAAACGCCCCGGAGCAGCCTCGGCAATCCAGCCGATCCGCTTCATGATGTCGTTTGCATAGTCCTTGATGCCCGACAGGAACCGGAGCCGGCTCTCCCCGGTAGTTTCGACATTGAGACTGATGCAGTCCGCAAGCCGTGCAGCCTCACGGATGTCATCGCGGGATGCACCGGGCAGGACCTTCAGGTGCAGGTATCCCGGGTATCCCTTGCCCCTGAGGATCCGTGCCGTCTCGATGAGGTCGCCCATGACATCATCGGTGTCGTGCGGCACCCCGGAACTCAAAAAAAGCCCCATGGCAAGGTTGTTCCGGTACTGTTCGTGGACGATGTCTGCCAGTTCACGGGGGGCAAACGCGTAGTTTGAACGGTCGAGGCGTACCGAACAGTAGGCGCAGTCATACGAGCAGCTGCCGTGGAGGAGCACCTTGAGCATGCGGTTGCACCCGGCAGCGTGCGGGTTACGCGTGATGCAGCTTTCCGTTGAGAGCGGTTGCAGGCATTCCCCCGGAACACAGATGTCATACTGGCTTTGCGAGGTCAGCCGGGCCAGTTTTCCCCCGCATCTTGTCATCACTTCCCGTCTTCTTGGAAGGATTAACAAGTACGGGGTGCGTGGGGTGAAAGTGGGACAACGGGATCAACCCCCGGACCGGCACCTTCATGCTACGGATTCTTTCCCGCCCTGCCCGAGATGTCTCGGGAGATATTCAGGAACTCCATCACCTTCCCGTGCTGGTCACGGATGATGCGGGTCGTTGTTTCGAAGAGGATGTACTGCCCGTTTTTATGCCGGAACCGGAATGCCGATGTTGTGGTCTGTTTTCCGCTCTCGTGGATCCCGTGGAGGTCCTGTATCACACCCGGAAGGTCATCAGGATGGATCATACCAAGAACAGACTTCCCCAGCACCTCCTCTGGTTCATACCCAAGGAGTGTCGTGACGGAAGGAGACGTGTACAGCAGGACGCAGTCCGGATCCAGCCGGTGGATGATGTCAACGCTGTGCTCAGCGATGAAACGGCTCTTTTCCTCGTTCATCCGCTGCTCCTGCTCAGCAGCAATGCGCTTCGTGATGTCACGCGATACACCGAGCACTGATGTGACGTTGCCCGTTGCGTCTGAAATGGGCATCAGCGCATGGTCAAACCACAGGACTTCCCCATTATACAGGGTCATGGGGCCTTCACTCCTGACGGGCTCACCGGTAGAGAAGACCCGATGGAGTCCCCTGAGCTGGCCTTCCGAGACCTCAGGAGAAAAGAACGCGCTCCTTGGCCTCCCGGTTATCTCACCCAGGGACGTATGGAGGAAATCCGCTGCCCGCTGGTTGATGTAGAGCACCCGGTCATCCCGGTCAACAACGAAGATCATGTCACGGGACGCCTCTGCAAGGGAGCGGTACCGGGCCTCGCTCTCCTTTAAGGCACCCTCGATCCGGTTGCGTTCCGTGATATCCCTGACAAAGCAGAACGAGATCTCCTCTTTTTCGCGTGTGACATAGACCGAACCGATCTCCACATCAATGATAACGCCATCCTTTCTCCGGTGCCGTGTCTGGAAGAACTGTTTTTTGTTCTTCCGCAGGTCCGCAATCGACTCCTGCCACCGGGCCGGTGAAAAGTCCGGGTCGAGGTCAAATACCGTCATTGCCATCAGTTCCTCACGGGAATACCCGGTCACCCGGCAGGCTGCATCGTTGACGTACAGGAAGTTACCCGCCATATCCATCCAGAAGATCTCGTCGTAGGCGCTGTCGATGGAGGTCTTCATGAGCTGGAGCTGGTGCTCTGCCTTCTTGCGCAGGGTGATGTCACGGATTATTGCAAGACCCACCGGCTGATCCTTGAAAACGAAGAGGTGGACATTGATCTCAACCGGAATCCTCTTGCGGTCCTTCGTCAGGAGGATCATCTCGAATGTGACGTGCCCCTCATCCAGGAGCTCTCTTCCCAACCCGGATACTGATGCCAGGGAATCCTCGGCAACGAGATCCCGTGGCGCCATTGCCAGGAGTTCCTCCCGGGAGTAGTGCAGTTTTTGGCAGGCAACCTCATTTACCTCGATGTAGTGACCGTCGACCATATCCCCAATAAGACTATGAAGCATGATCATATCGCTTGCATTGTTGAAGAGAGTCCGGAACTTCTCCTCGCTCTCTCTTAAGAGGGCCTCGCCTTGTTTTCGATCCGTGATATCCTCGAAGATGAGGGAGGCGCCTTTCTGCCCGTTGGCAAAGACAATCGGCACAACACGGTACGAGAACGAGCATCCGCATGCGGGGAGATCCAGTTCGCCCCGGAACTCAGTCCCGGAAATTCCCTCCCGGATAGCGGCGAGAAGTTCGGGATACGTATCATCGAAGAATGATGGGATCTTCGTGAATTCGATGTTCTTTCCCGTGAACTCCTTCTCATCGGCGCCGATGAGCAGGGCAAAGGGTTTGTTGAGGAATACGACGCGGAGGCTGTTGTCGATTTGCATCACGAACTCGGAGGAGAGGGAGAGGACCGATGAGACCGGCATTCGCTCGGAAAGACGGTAGATCTTGGCCATACCGAAATGGCGCATCTCGACCTGACCGGAGATGAGGAGATTGTCGAGGTACCGGCCGGCAGTATTCCGGTTGATGTTAATCTGCTTAACGATCTCCGTGATACTGAGCCCCTGCGGATTCTTCCGCAGAAGGTCAGTGAGCCGGGCTGTTATCTCCCTCCGCAATGCCATGTGCGTGGGAACTATTCTCTGTCTCACGATATAATTGTTCCAATCTTGCCTGCCTTTTGAAAGTCCGTGAGATGAAACGGGAGAGGAGACGAATGAAAAGAAGAGAGAGTCTACCGAGAGCTGATGCCATCGCCCGTGATCTCGTACTCGAGAGAAGCTCCTTCCGGCCGGGACCGGTGTTTGACCAGGCGGGCTCTCCGGATCCCGGGAGTATCGGTCTTCTCCAGCCGCACGATCACCTTCGAGATGTGTTCGAGCGCCGTGCCTCCAAGGCCGTAAAAGGTGTTCTTGACGGTATCCATGTACACCTGGTTGGTGATGATGACCGGGATCTCGTACCGCTTGGCATAGCCGAGGAGGTGGATCATCTGACGGGTGAGCGCCTGCATGGCATCGCGCCCCTTCTCAAGGTCGGTGCGGTACAACGCCGTGGCAGAGTCGATCACAAGAAGGCCCGGCTTGTGCGCTTTCAGGATCTTCTCCACCTCGAAGATCATCGATCCCTGGTGCTCGAAATCGACCGGTTCGAAGAGGAAGAACCGCTCCGCAATCTTCTCGGTATCCTCCCCCGCGATCTGCCGGAAACGCTCGGTCGAGAACCCCTCCGAGTCGATCCAGGCAACCGCATGGCCGGCCCGGAGGCACGCAACGGCGGCGACAAGGCAGAGGGTACTCTTGCCGCTTGCCGGCTCACCGTAGAACTGCGTGATCGTCCTCAGTTCGAGGCCCCCCCCAATGAGGGCGTCGAGTGCCGCGTTCCCGGTGGATCGTTTCTCGGTCTTCATGGGTCTGTTATCTCTTCCACATTGGGGCTGGTATCCTATAAAGCCTGAATACCGGGCTATTTCCGGTCGGAAACGGGGCCCTGTTTTTCCCGCAGGTAGCAGAGCGTCCCCTCTTCGGCCCCGGCGCCCGCAGGGACCTCATCCGTCTTCACGAACCCGGTCTTCTCCAGCACCCGGATGGATGCGGGAAGATCGGGATACGTTGTGGCGATGATCCGCGTTATGCCCGGGAGCGAGAAGATGAATGGGAGAAGGGCGCCGACCGCCTCGGTCGCATAGCCCCGGTTCCAGAACTCCTCCAGTACCGAGTACCCGAGAACAGCGGTATCCGGTGCCCCTTCAGCCCGAAGGATGCCGCCGTTGCCAATGAGAGTTCTCGTCCCGGTTCCCGAATCGTCAAGCACCCAGTACCATGTGGCACAGAGCGGTCCCGCCGGATCATCCTGCATCCGGAGGAACTCGCGGATAACGCCCTCGTCCATGAGCGGCGGCGGCCATGTTGCAGGTACCGTTGCCCCGAGAAGACGGGAGAGCCTGTCCCGGGCGTCCAGTTCAGCAGAAAGGATCTCCCGGGTTGCCGGAATGAGAGTAAGCCGTCTTGTTTGCAGTGGGAGCGTCATGATCGTATTCACCAGCCGGAAAACTGGGATCTTTCACCAGGCCTGAGGGGGCGCTAGTTCCGCATCTGCTGCCGGGCCTGTTCCTCAACAATCCGGAGCACATCGCGGACCGGTATCCCGATCTCTTTCGCAAACTCCCGGGCCGGCTCAAACTCCGCCTTGAGCGTATAGACCGAGCCATGCATCCACCCGAGTTTTACCGGGAGCTTCTTTCTCTGTCCCGAAATCTCCACATCGATCTCTTCAATCGTCCGCTCCGCGATGAAACGGTGGACCGAGGGAATACAGCGGATGCCCAGTGTTCCGAGTTCTCTTGCCATCAGTTCGGCGATCACTACGCTTGACTCCGGCAGGCAGATCACCCGTATCAGGTACCCCGGCCTGCCTTTCTTCATCACGATCGGGGTGGCGCTTGCGTCCCTCGCGCCTGCGTCCATGAACCGGGCGATCGCGTGGGCGATCACCTCCCCGCTCACGTCGTCGACGTTCGTCTCGAGGATGTCGACCGTATCCTCAGGGAGACCGGTGGCTGTGCCCGTTGTCTCGACAATCATCGCCCGCAGCACATTTGGCGCATGGGCCGGATCCTTTGTACCGGCCCCGTAACCGAGGGCTTTGATAGTGTAGGCCGGTAATTCACCGGGAGCACCTGCTGCTGCGTGGAACTCTGCCAGGAGTGCACCGCCGGTCGGGGTGCAGAGTTCCGCTGCATGGATCCCTGAAATTGTGGAGAGGTTTGCGTGCCGGAGGATTGCAGCAGTTGCCGGCGCAGGGATGGGGAAGGTGCCGTGGGAGCCGGTACCGGTCCCGTGGCCGAGCGTGATCGGCAGGATATGGACCCGGTCGACACCAAGAGTGTGGAGAGCCGTGCAGGCCCCGACAATGTCCGCGATTGCATCGTCGGCCCCGACATCGTGGAAATGCACGTGACCGCCATGGACCTCTTCCTCTGCGGCATTGAGCCGCTCGAAAACCCTTCGGGCCATCGCCATCGCCGGCGCCGGGACATGGGGAGCGGCAGCATCGAGCCGCTCCAGGACTTCATCCAGCGTCCGGTGGACCGGCAGGGCTTTCGTCTCGATCCGGAGTGCCTGGATCCCGGCCCGGGTCACGCGGGAGATCTTCGGTTCCGCTACCACGGCCTTCATCGCCCGCACGACGATATCCCGGTCAGCCCCGCAGTCCAGCAGGGCAGCGGTGATCATGTCGCCTGCTGCCCCGTGGAAGGGGTCGAGTATGAGGACCCTCATTATCAGTACTTATAAATCCCTGCGTATATGACCTTTAAGGTAATGCCAGAAGTGCAATTGAGGGTGGATTCCGCGTACCCCGGCGACCAGGGCGGCGGAAAGGCCCGGCTGGATCCCGAGACAATGCTCGCACTCAAGATCTCGCCCGGTGACCTGGTCGCGATCGAGGGAAAACGGAAGACTGTTGCCAAGGTCTGGCGGTCGCTTGTCGAGGACTGGAACCAGAAGAAGGTCCGGATCGACAACTTCACCCGCCTCAATGCCGGTGCCAGCATCAACGACACGGTAAGGGTAGCGAAGATCGCCGACGAAATCGAAGCAAAGCGGGTGGTGCTTGCACCCCCGGAGGACCTCCCGAAGAAGATCCCGATCGCAAACAACCCGCACGTTGTCAACGGCCTTATCGACTTTCCGGTGGTGAAGAACGACACCGTCCCGGTGATGCTCGGCCTGCCCTTCATCCAGCCGCAGATCGTTGGCTTCAAGGTCGTTGAGATCGAGCCCGAGGAAGCGGTGATCATCACCAAGAATACCTCGATCGAGTTCTCGGACAAACCCGCGGCAGGGTTCGAGGGTGTCAAGCGCTTCTCGTACGAAGATATCGGGGGGCTCAAGGACGAGCTCCAGCGGCTCCGGGAGACCATCGAGCTCCCGCTCCGGCACCCGGAACTCTTCCAGAAGCTCGGGATCGAGCCGCCCAAAGGGGTTCTCCTGTACGGCCCGCCCGGCACGGGCAAGACCCTGATCGCTAAGGCCGTTGCAAGCGAGAGCGGTGCGCACTTCATCTCGATTGCCGGCCCGGAGGTCATCTCGAAATATTACGGGGAAAGCGAGCAGCGGCTCCGCGAGGTCTTCGAGGAAGCCCGCGAGAACGCGCCCTCCATCATCTTCATCGATGAACTCGACTCCATCGCTCCCCGGCGCGAGGAAGTGACAGGAGAAGTCGAGCGCCGGGTCGTGGCCCAGCTCCTCACCATGATGGACGGCCTTGAAGAGCGCGGGCAGGTCGTTGTCATCGGCGCAACGAACCGTGTCGATGCCATCGATGCAGCGCTCAGGAGGCCCGGCCGGTTTGACCGCGAGATCGAGATCGGCGTGCCGGGTGAGCCCGACCGGATCGAGATCATGAAAATTCATACCCGGGGCATGCCCCTTGCAGAGGATGTCAGCCTTGACGTCCTCGCCCAGCAGACCCATGGGTTTGTCGGGGCGGACCTTGCAGCCCTTGCCCGCGAGGCGGCAATCCGAGCCCTCCGGCGCTACCTGCCTGAGCTCGACCTTGACGCAGAGGAGATCCCCGAGGAGGTGCTCGACAAGCTCAAGGTTCTGGCAAACGACTTCCGGAGCGCCCAGCGTGACGTGGGCCCGAGCGCTATGCGTGAAGTGATGCTCGAGGTTTCGCACGTGGGCTGGCAGAACGTTGGGGGCCTCGATTCTGCAAAGACCGAGGTGAGGGAAGCCATCGAGCTCCCGCTCACCGACCACCAGAAGTTCGAGGATCTTGGCATCGAACCCCCGCGGGGAATCCTCCTGTACGGTCCGCCCGGCACGGGTAAGACCCTGATCGCGAAGGCTGTTGCAAGCGAGAGCGGTGCAAACTTCATCCCGGTCCGCGGCCCCCAGCTCCTCTCCAAGTGGGTGGGTGAGAGCGAACGGGCTGTCCGCGAGGTCTTCAAGAAGGCCCGGCAGGTCTCCCCCTCCATCATCTTCTTTGACGAGATCGATGCCCTTGCCCCGGCCCGTGGCACGAGCAGCGACTCGCATGTAAGCGACAATGTCCTCAACCAGATCCTGACCGAGATGGACGGGATGGAAGAGCTGAAAGATGTCGTTGTCATGGGCGCAACCAACCGCCCGGACATCGTTGATCCCGCCCTCCTTCGCGCAGGCCGGTTCGACCGCCTTGTCTACATCGGTGAACCCGGCATAGAGGACCGGAAGAAGATCATCCGGATCCACACGCGGTTCATGCCCATCGAAGGCTCATCACTCGATGAGGTCGTGCAGATGACCGCCGGATTCAACGAGGACGCACTCGGTGAAATCATCGAGAAGCTCGGGAAAGAAAAAGACATCTCTGTTGCAGATTTTAAGGCAGCAACCACCCCGGTTACCAAAGAGGGAGCGGGGCTTCCTGCCGGCCTGAGACGGAGGCGCATCCTGGAGATGCTGTCCGAAAAGCAGCTGGTCCTTTCTGATCCTGCCCGCGACAAGCTGGCCGCAGACCTTGCCGGTGCAACGGAAGGGTTCGTGGGTTCGGACCTTGAGTCGCTCTGCCGTGAAGCCGGGATGCTCGCCCTCCGGGAAGGAGTCGTCACCGTGGCAAGGAAATATTTCGATGAGGCCCAGAAGAAAGTGCACCCGACGATGAACGAGAACCTCCGGCAATACTACGACAAGATCCAGCAGCACTTCAAGGGCGGGCTCCCCAAGCAGGTCCAGCCGCCGGAATACCAGTAATTTTTTCATTTTCAATATTTCCCAATTCTCTTTTCAAAAATATTAGACAGTCAAGGATCCGAAGGCTCCCCTCGACTGAGGAGATCCCACCCCTGCCGGAAGTGTAATCTCCGTCGGAGAATAATCCTCATGGGAATCCCTCCGCACCCCGAATAGCCCATTCTCAAATCAGGCGTATTTTTCCGATCGGGGGCCATTTTGACCCCTCTTGATCCAGCCGGTATTTTTCAGGAACCATGAAATTGACGTATTCGACCGGATTACCAGTCATAAACGTCAGGAAACGTTTATTTTCGCCTCCGATTTTGGTGATTTTACAACGGTAGGTCGAAAATGCGCTAATAGAACCCTAACAGATCGCGAAAGTCGCCTGCGATCGGGCTATGGGGGGGTGTTTTGGCGGCCGGATCGAGCGATCGGGTGGCCGGGGGATTTCCGGCAGAAAAATTATCGGAACATCCTGAATAATTACCCGCTCACGAGCATCGCCACACCGATCAGGACAAGCAGCCCGGCAAAGAGGATCTGCAGGTTCCTGCCGGAACACGCGTGCGCAAACCGGACACCGACCCGGGCGAACGGGATGGTTGTTGCGGCAAGGACTGCGAACGCGATAAGGTCAACGTACCCGATCGAGTACGGCGGCAGTCCGCTCACACCGATCCCGTTGACCATGTACGCAATCATGGCCCCTGCGGAAGAGAAGATGAGGCAGGCCGAGGAGGTCCCTACCGCCCGGTGAATCGGGTACCTGAGCATGATGACAAGGATCGGTACCAGAAGGGCCCCTCCCCCAAGTCCCGTCAGTCCCGAGAGGATGCCGATGAAAAACCCGATCAGGAGATACTGGCCGGTGGTCCCATGGGGCTCGCAGACCGTGCAGTCGCGGATATGCCAGACCATCCGGACTGCCATGATCAGAAGGAAGATGGCAAAGAAAACCCGGAGCAGAAGGCCCGGCAGGTGAGCTGCAAGCGTTCCCCCAAGAAGGCCCCCGAAGACCGCGGCACAGCCCATTGGCACGGCCGCCCGCCAGTCCACCACCCCGTGTTTCTGGTGGGCGAGCGCGCCACTGATCATGGTGGGGATGATCACGGCAAGCGAGGTGCCAAAGGCGATCCGTGTTGCAAGCGTGGTATCCATGCCGCCGGCGGAATAGAGCCAGAACTGGACTGGTGTCATTAAGGATCCTCCCCCGACACCAAAAAGCCCCGACTCCGTTCCGGCGATAATTCCTGTTACAGCGAGGCAGGCATACTGGAAGAGGGGATCCATGGAGGGCACCGGATTCAGTGCAGGATTATTATCTGCCGGATATCAATAGTCTAACGGGGAACAAGAAATGGAAAGACCGGCACTGTTGATCATTGACATGCAGAATGATTTCGTTTGTGAGGACAGCCCGTACCGGGTGGCAGGGGCGGCATCCGTTATCCCCAGGATCCAGGCAGTTCTTGCAGAATTCCGGAAAAGGAAGCTTCCCGTCTTTCACATCCTCCGCGTTCACCGCCCGGATGGATCCGATGTGGAGATCATCCGACAGGAGAAATTCCGGAAACACCCCTTTGCCGTTGCCGGAACGCACGGTGCTGCCGTGATCGATGAACTGGCTCCTCGTGCAGGAGAGTACATTCTTACAAAGACGCGGATGAGCGCATTCATCGGCACGGAACTTGACCTGATGCTCCGCACGCTGGGCATCACAACTGTCATTATCACCGGAATTCAGACGCCCAACTGCATCCGGACAACGGTCTTCGATGCAATCGCCTACAATTACCCGGCCATAATAGTCGACGATGCGGTGGGTGCGGCGACAGAAGAGATCCACCGGGCCAACCTGCGCGACATGGAGAACATTGGCGTCCGTATTGTCAAAAGTACCGATATACCAAGGCTGATTGGCTGAAAAAGAAAAATGAGTTATGGGAGATTGAGGCCACGGGAACTTTATTCGCAGTAGATATCATTGGCCCATTCTTCGATGATCTTTCTCGGGGGCCGCCCGCCCCGGTGGTGCCGGCGCGGCTGCGAGGAGCGGTCGTGTCCCCGTTCGTCCTCACCTGCATCGGCATCCTCTGTCTTCTCTCCCGTTTCAGCGGGAGCCTGCTGCGGCCGCGGGGGATGATCCCTCCGGAAATGATGGCGCTGCCCCCCCGGGTGACGGCCCTGTGACGGGGAGCGGTCCCTGCGGTCATCCCGCCGCCGCTGGCCGGACTGTTGCTGGCCCTGCTTCTGTTGCGCCTGAGGATTCGCCTGCCGTGATCCTTCTGGCTGCTGCTGCGGGGCATCCGGGCGGGATTCTGTCTTCTGGGGCTGTTTTGTCTCTTCCGCCATGATTGTCCGGCAGATACATCGGGCCAGAGAGAAGAAATAGTTTGGCATCGCTGCCCGCTCTGCTGCTTTCACGGGAAACCGGGGAACAGATAATGAACAACTATATACATCAGCGCCCAATTTTGTAAAAGCGGACGTTATTGTATGTCCAATGTTACCACTCTCCTGGATGCAAAGAGCGTTCCCGAAGCCAAGGCTGCACTCATCTGCCCGTCGCGGAACGAGACGTACAGCTACAAGATGCTTAAGGAGGAGATGAACCGGATTGGCGCAGGTCTTCGCTCGCTTGGGCTCAGGAAAGGCGACCGGGTCTGCATCTACCTTGACAGCTCCCCCGAGTACCTGGTCAGTTATTTTGCGATCTGGAGGATCGGCGCTGTTGCGGTTCCCACGAATATTGTGTATCGCGGGGAAGAGCTCCTGCATGTCCTGAATGACGCTGGTGCAGTCGCGGTCATCACGGACCGGCAGGATGCCCCGGTCATTGCCGGGATACGGAAGAACGCACCCGGTCTTATCCATGTCATCTGTATCGGGGGAGCCTGCGATGGCACGGTTGCTTATGAGTCGTTCCCTCCCGCTCCCGAGAACATGCGGGCCGAGAACTGCTCGACGGAGGATATCTGCCATATCCAGTACACGGCCGGGACAACCGGAAGGCCGAAAGGTGCAATGCTCACGCACGGCAACTGGATGACCGCGCTCGATACGGAACGGGACGCGCTCCGGCTCCGCCCGGTTGATACCTACCTTGGCATCTATCCCATGGGACACGTCGGGCTCTCGTGGGGTCTTTCGGTGATACGTGCCGGTGGCACCTATGTGATGATGGAGCGGTTCGATCTCGAGCGATATCTCTCTCTTGCATCACTGTATGAGGTGACCATCCTTGCCGGCATGCCCCCGGTCATCCATTCGCTCGTTCATGCAGCGGAGGGGACCGAGGAGCGGCTCCGCCATGCCCGCGTGATGATCTCAGGGGGAGGGGGGCTCCTCCCCGCGGTCTGGGAAGCGTTCGACAAGCGCTACCATATCCCGGTCGCGAACTCCTACGGCCTCTCCGAAACGATCGTCATCGGCTCCGGGACAACCACGCTGCCGGAGTACCCCCACCTGACCAAGAACTACACGAGCGTTGGCGTCGCGGTCGGGTACACGGAGATCAAGATCGTGGATACGGGCGATCCGGAGAAGGAGCTGTCGTTTGGCGAGAGCGGGGAGATCGCCCTCCGCGGGCCTGCCGTTGCGAAGGGGTACTGGAACCTGCCCGACGCCACGCGGGACGTGTTCCGGCCGGACGGCTGGTTCCTTACCGGCGACATCGGAAACCTGGACGCGGACGGGATCCTCTGCATCACCGACCGGAAAAAGGATATGATCATCATGTCGGGCTGGAAGATCTACCCGACCGAAGTAGAGAACGTGATCGTTCGTCACCCGGCCGTTGCGGATGTCGCAGTCTTCGGTGTACCGGACGAACGGAAAGGCGAGTTTGCGGTTGCAGCAGTTGTTCTCCGGCCCGGGATGAGCCTGGGCCAGGCAGAGTTCGATGTCTTTTGCCGTGAACACCTTGCTGGGTACAAGGTCCCGCGGAAACTGCTGATCGTTGAATCGCTCCCGCGGGTCCACGGGTGGAAACTCCTGAGAAGGGACCTCCGGCAAAAGTTCGGCGGATCGGGCTTATAATCCGATTTGGCGTGATATTCTGCGACAAATCGCCCCGGGAGCCCACAAACCTTTTAAGCAGCGATTCAATAATACTGTCCGGTGCAACCCCCGATGGCAGCCCCGACTGACACGAGAAGCCGGATCCAGGATATTGCCATTACCGGGAGGTCGAAGAAGCGGACAACCGGGATTGTCGGCCTGAACCTGCTCCTTGATGGCGGCTTCCCTGAAGGGGCCCTGATCATGATCTACGGCACGCCGGTTGCCGGGCTCGACCTTGCTGCCCTCCAGTTCTGGAAAGCCGAGGGTGGGGAGGAAGGTACGTACTTCATGAACGATGGCGATGTTGACATCGGCATGATCGATGCAGCCGAGCTCCATCCCGAGATGTACCTGCCGCAGATGGCGGGAGGCCGGATCGTGGTTGACTCGCTCTCGGCCATAATCCTGAAGTACGGTATTGACGGGGCGTTAAAATTCCTCCGGCTCGCCCGCGAGGATATGAAGAAACGCGGGGCGAACCTTATGTTCATTGTTTTTACCGGCATCCACTCGCCCATGGAGATGACCCGGCTGATGCGTGCAGCCGATGTGGTCATCGAGTTCCGGAACAGCGTCCAGCAGGCGGAGATCGAGCGGACACTTGCAGTCCAGAAGATCCGGGACGCGGCAGCCCCCCAGCGGCTCCTGCCCTTCATCATCACGGAAAAGGGAATCGAGGCCTCGACCACGTCACGCGTGGTGTGATCCACGAGGCTTCCCCGGCATCATTTTTCTCCCTTACGGGAACAGGCGATTATCACATCCTGACCGGAAACGGGTAGATGGCGTCGATGACCGTATACTGGTCACCCGAGGTCATCACGAGTACGACAATGACCCGGTCGTTTCCAGTCGTGCCCATGAGCGTGATGCTGTCTCCCATCTTTGGCGCATTCCGGAATTCCTGTTCCGTGACGCAATCGGAGCGGATCACGGTCACGGTCATCCGCTGGACCATGCCAAGGCCTTTACCGCCGTCGAAACGAGCCGTTATGGTCGGGTCATCGGTGATCGTGTTCCGGTCGATCGTGACACTGACGTCTTCATACGCGGGAAGTGTCTGTAAAGGCCCCGGTGTCGTAAGGCAGGACGTGCCGGGAGCCTGTGTCAGGGGGAGCGGGGTAACGACGGTGGGGGGAGTCGGGGGCACACCGTTGGTTCCGGAAGGGTGGATGCAGCCGGCAGAGAGAAGGAGTACCAGCAGGACGGTGATGGGGATTGACCAGGATCGGGAAAGCATACCAGATAGTTTTTCCCGGCTCTGGTTAAAGGATTCGCGAAAAAAAGAAAACGCAACCGGGGATCTGGTCCCCGTGGATCAGAGCGCCAGCCGCACTTCCTTTGCAGCTTCGCACATGTTCTTGAGCTTCCAGTACGCAGCCTCGCGGCTCCGCATCCGCATGCCACAGTCGGGATCGATGAGGAGGATCTTCGGGTCGAAATATTCCACGGCCTTCTCGATCCGTTTCCGGATCTCCGGCACGGTCTCGACCGTATCGGTTGTCGAGTCCACGCAGCCGTACCCGAGCATCTTGCCGGTCAGGTCCCGGCGCGAGATGATGTCGAGGTTGGCCTGGTTTTTCGAGAACTCGAAGTCAAAGACACCCACATTGTATTTCAGGATCTCGTCGATAACATTGGCGATATTTCCGCAGACATGCATGCAGACCGGGATCCGCACGGACGATGCGATCATCTCCACGGCCTGCTTTCCGGTAGCAAGGTCGGCGACACCGGTCGAGAGGATCGGCTCATCGATCTGGAGCACCGCGGCCCCGGCTGCCTCGAGGCTCCGGGCCTCGACAACAAGCGCAGCGGCAAGGTCGAGTGCCAGCTCCTCTTTGTTCCGGTACATCGGGGTGCTGATATGGAGGCCGTGGGCGAGCGTTGACGGGCCGGTGACGATCCCTTTCACTTTCGGGAATTTCGAGATCGCGTATTTCGTGTCCGCTGCGGTGATCGCGGAGGCAGCAGGCTGGATTTTCCCGACAACCTCCTGCCCTTTGATGCCCGGAAGCTTACCGGCAAATGCCCCGATCATGTCGCCCCGGATCTGGCCGTCAGAGATGATGTCGATGCCGGCCCCGATCTGGTCGGAGACGGCCGTCTCGACGGCACCGCCCAGCGGATCGAAGAGGCTTTTGAGGCCGCCGGCTTTAACCACGGGATAACTGCCAACAACCGTTGTTGCGAGCACTTTGTTGATGAAATATGCCTTGGACATGAGAAACGGCCCCGATTGTACAGATCGATTGACCCGGAAGGAAAAAAAGTTCGTGGTCAGGATTACGGGACCAGCCGGTGCATATCCCGGGGGAAGAGGACCGCTTCGCGCACGTTAGAGAGCCCGAGCATGGTCATGACCAGCCGGTCGGCTCCAAGACCCCATCCTGCATGGGGGGGCATGCCGTACCGGAACGGCTTGAGGTAGAACTCGAAGCTCCCGGGATTGAGACCCTTCTGTTTGATCTGCTGTACGAGCCGGTCATACCGGTGCTCACGCTGGGCGCCGCTCGAGAGCTCCATTCTCGGGTGCATCATGTCGAACGCCTTACAGATCGAGGGGTCGTTCTCGTGCTGCATGGCATAATAGGGCCGGATCTCGGAGGGCCAGTCTACGATGAAGTAATGGCCGCCCATCTCGGCACCGATCGCCCGCTCGGCTGCCGGGCTGATGTCGTCGCCGTACTTGATCGGCTCCTCGATTCCCTTCTTTGCAATCTCGATGGCTTCTGCGTAGGGGAGCCGGGGGAAACCGGCCTTCGGGACAGCAAAGTCCTCGACGCCGATGTTGGCGATCTGCGCGCTGCACGTCTTTTCAACGTAGCCGTACGTGTGGATGATGAGGTTCTCAAGGATGCGCATGACCTCGAGATGGTCGGCAAACGAGACCTCGATATCGATCGAGGTAGCCTCGTTGAGGTGCTTTGTCGTTGCATGCTCCTCGGCACGGAAGATCGGGCCAATCTCGTACACCTTCTCGCAACCGGCTGCCATCATCATCTGCTTGTAGAGCTGCGGGCTCTGGTTGAGAAAGGCCTCCTTGTCAAAGTAGGCAATCGGGAAGAGCTCGGTGCCTCCTTCTGTTGCCGCCGCCACAATCTTGGGCGTGGTTATGGCGGTGAAGCCGGCGTCGTGGAGGAACTGGTTGATCGCGTAACACGCAGCGCTCCGGATCTCGAAGACGGCGGCAACACGGGGCCTCCGCACGTCAAGGAACCGGGCATCGAGCCGGGTGTCGAGCTCGGCCGGGACCTTCTCGGAGACATCGAGCGGGAGGGGGGTTTCGGCAAGGCTGATGATCTCGATCGATTCCGGGACAAGCTCACGGCCGCCGGGCGCCTTGTCGATGGCCTTGACCGGGCCGCTGACCCGGACAACCGATTCCCGGGAGACTGCCTTGACCGCGGCAAGGACCTGTTCGGATACTTTCTTCTTCGGGATGGTCACCTGGATGATGCCGGTCCGGTCGCGGATGAGCATGAAGGCGAGTCCGCCGAGGTCCCTGACCTCGTGGACCCAGCCGGCGATCTCGGCGGAACCGGACGCGGGGGTGACCTGTGCAATGGGCGTGCGCATCAAAATCCTATAACAATGGGCATCGGGAGGTAATGATGTTATTGTGGGTTCGGGGCTCAATCAGAAGTCAGGGGTGGTTTTTCCTTTTCGTGGGTAACCGGACGCAGGAAACGAGAAGGATCTGCCAGGGGTTTGACGAATCCGAGACCTTTATCAAAAGGTTGAGGATGAGAAGAGTCGCAGGCTCTTCGAACCTCTCGGAACTCGAAGATTTTCCTGATGTAAAATCTTCTCCTCCTCAAGGCTCTTCGAACCTCTCGGAACTCGAAGATTTTCCTGATGTAAAATCTTCTCCTCCTCAAGGCTCTTCGAACCTCTCGGAACTCGAAGATTTTCCTGATGTAAAATCTTCTCCTCCTCAAGGTTCTTCGAACCTCTCGGAACTCGAAGATTTTCCTGATGTAAAATCTTCTCCTCCTCAAGGTTCTTCGAACCTCTCGGAACTCGAAGATTTTCCTGATGTAAAATCTTCTCCTCCTCAAGGCTCTTCGA
>NZ_JAQTQD010000005.1:56154-69678 GCF_028712425.1 Methanoregula sp. | reverse complement strand
CTCAAGGCTCTTCGAACCTCTCGGAACTCGAAGATTTTCCTGATGTAAAATCTTCTCCTCCTCAAGGTTCTTCGAACCTCTCGGAACTCGAAGATTTTCCTGATGTAAAATCTTCTCCTCCTCAAGGCTCTTCGAACCTCTCGGAACTCGAAGATTTTCCTGATGTAAAATCTTCTCCTCCTCAAGGTTCTTCGAACCTCTCGGAACTCGAACATTTCCTGACGGGAATCCTCTCCTTCTCCTAGGTCTAACGAACCAGTCAAATTCCATAACCCATATATTATTCAAAGAACCCCACTTATGTGAAGAATCATGACAGAACCAGAAAAATCCAAGGAGCCGCAGGGCACGAAGGGCTGGAGTACCGGCACCAAGGCGCTGGTCGGCATCGTTGTACTCATCCTTGTCCTTGCCACGCTTGCGGTCTTTACCCTGACCGTTGTGGTTATGGGATCGCTTACCGGGAGTTCTCTCCCCTACATGACGAATTACCGCGTCACCCTGCCGGATGGCGAACCGGTGACGATCGGGAACAGCCGCATCCTTGTCGCCTCCTATGACAACGAACTGTTCTGTGATGTTGACGGAACAAAGGAGAAACTCGTTGTCGGCCAGCAGCGCGTCATCGGCCCCGGGCACGCAAAGGTAACGGTGATGGGTCTCCCGGTCATCGAGACGGATTTCCAGATCACCCTCACCTATCTTGGCTCAACCGGGAAAAATGCGAACTTCGATATGAGTGTCAAAACATCGACACAGGTGCCGGAGATGGTGATCCGGCATATCATCCCCTCCAGCATGAATGCCCAGCCGGTATAATATCTATCCTCTCTTCTTTTTCCGGTTTTCCCGGTTACGGTACGACCTCGCGGTTAATGACGGCTGACTCTCTCCGCGATGCCCGATTTACTGTATAACGACTGATAACAACGGGAAGATCCTAGTATAAAACCACAAACATAATGCAGGATCCCCTCGCACATTCTCCTTCATGAAAGTAAAGAGACTGCACAATGGGATAAGCAGGCAATTGCCTCTTGTTTTTCTGTTCGTGTTCCTGGCATTCTCATTCCTGAGTCCGGCAGGGGCAGCCGAACCAGCGAAGGCCGGGCCATTCTTCACACCGGTCGAGATCAATACGACCAATACCTCCCTGGATCCGGCTGCCCTTCCCCCGGAGTTCCGGGAAACCCGGGAGCAGGTAGTTGTCAAATCCGAGCTGAACGAGACCGTTCTTGCAGCCCCCAAGGGGGAGATGGCCGCCGGCCCGCGGTCTATTGGTTTCTCGTTCGATCCCCTGGTGATGGCAGCAGCAGTAATTGCCATCGTGGTTATCGGGGCCGGAATTCTGTATTACCGGCGGAAAAATGGGGATCGGGAAGAGAAAGTATAATCCTGCAGCACAATCAGTTATCCTGAAGGCAAACCCATGGTTTTTCCCCCGGCACTCAAGAAACAACAAGTGCTCATAGCACTGGCAGTCGGTCTCTTTGCACTGTTCGCGCTCTGGCTCCGGCTCGTCCCCCTGCTCTCAATAGGACACAGCGACCTCATCAGGATGGTTGCCATGGACGATCCGTTTTACAACCTCCGTCAGACGGAGTCGCTGCTTGCCAACTCCCTGCAGTATGGCTGGTTCGATGCCATGACCCACTATCCGTTCGGGACAAGCATCTACTGGGGACCGGTATTCCCGACCATCATCGCCCTCTTCTGCCTGGTAACCGGTTCGGCAACACGCCCGGAGATCATCGGCACCGCTCTCCTGGTGACCCCATTGCTTGCGGCTGCCACGGTGGTCCTGATGTACTATGTGGGCAGGGCATTTGGCGACTGGAAGACCGGTGTTCTGGCATCGGGGTTCTCTGCCATTATTGCCGGGCAGTTCTTCACCGTCTCGATGTATGGTTACATCGACCACCATATTGCCGAAGTGTTCTTCTCAACACTCTTCTGCCTGCTGTACACCGGTGCGGTACTGTCGGCGAAAGGTGCAGATATCGATATCCGGGACGTGAAGACCTGGGGGAAAACCGCGGGCCTCGCCGGTCTTGCCGGGGTCGGATATCTCCTCGGCCTCTTCACTATGCCGACAATGATCCTGTTTGCCCTGATTGTCGGCCTTTTCACGCTCACCCAGTTCGTTGTTGATGCTTTCCGGAACCGCACCAGCGAGTATCTCGTTGTCATCAACGGGACGGTCTTTCTCACTGCAATAGCCGGGCTCCTGCTGTTCGGGCTGAAAGACCCGGGAATGGGTCTCTCAACATATTCCATCGGGCATATCTACGCGTATCTCACCCTGATCGCCGGAACAGGAGTGTTGTACGGTCTTGCCTGGATCCTCAAAGGAAAAAACCCGTGGTATTACCCGGCCACCCTTGCGGGGTGCGCATGCATGGTCCTCGTCCTCCTCTCCCTGCTGTTACCCGAAGTCTTCTCCATGTTCATCAACGCCGTTGAACAGTTCTTCGGGCAGCAGGCGGTTACCGAGACCGTCGAGGAGGCCATGGGCTGGTCGGAGGGTAAAGCCTGGCTGACATACCATTACGGTCTCATCCTGTTTGCCGGGGGGGTTCTTGTGATGCTGTACAACAACTGGATCGATGAGCACCCCCATCAGGTCTTTGCCCTTGTCTGGTCGCTGGTCATGCTCATCTCCACCTGGCAGCATATGCGGTACCAGTATTATCTGGCCATCACCATCGCCCTCATGGCAGCGGTCTGTGTCGCATTCGTTGTGGAAAAGGGGATGCCGGTGATCTCCCCGTTTGTACGGCGGACCAGATCCGAGCATTCCCCGGCAGTATCCGCCAGCATTGAGAAGGAGAAAGCCGGCAAGGGAAAGAAGAAATCTTCCCGGGGATCCAAAAAGCGTACCGCAGCACGCTCCGGAACGGACGCGGTCCTGATTGGGCTGGTTATCGCCACCGCTCTTGTTGCGGCCCTGTTCTGCTATTCTTCCGTTTCCACGAATTACTCGGTCGTCTCTGCCCGGGGGGACAACCTCATCCCCGACTGGCGGGAATCGCTTGATTGGCTGGGGAACAACACCCCAGATACGGGTGTCGACTACCTGAAGATATACGATCAGAAGACCTTTGCCTATCCTGAACAGTCGTACGGTGTCATGACCTGGTGGGATTACGGCCACATGATCACGTTTATCGCCAAGCGGATCCCGAACGCCAACCCGTTCCAGCAGGGAGTGGCTGGACCCGACGGGGCGGCGTCGTTCTTTGTAACAACATCGGAGTCCGGTGCCAGCAGGATCCTTGACAACCTGCATACGCGCTATGTCATCACCGACAGCCTGATGGATACCGCGAAATTCCCGGCCATGGCAACCTGGTACAACTCCTCGGTTAAGGAAAGCCCCTACATGGAAGACCTGTTCCTTCCCGGGGCTGAAGGGTCCGGCATGGTAGAGGCCCGGCTCATCTATACGCCCCTGTACTATCACACTATGGTATCGCGCCTCCACAACCTTGACGGCTCCATGGTGCAGCCGGCGCGTATTCTCTATATCGAATATTCCGACCCGGGCATTACCGGCCTGTCGTTCCCGCTCATCGTGAATGCAGAAGAGATGGATACCGCGAATGCCACTGAACGGGCCCGGACCTTCAACAGCCAGGCCCGGCCCGGCTACCATGCAAAGCTGATCAGTGTCTCACTCCTCTCCCCGGCCGATACGGTACCTGCGCTGCAGCACTACCGCCTTGTCCACGAATCTCCTACCAACAGCCTGGCATCGGATTCTGCTGACCTGAAGTTTGTCAAGACCTTCGAATATGTGAAGGGTGCGCATATTCGGGGAGACGGGATTATTGCGGTACCCCTGATCACGAATACCGGCAGGACCTTTACGTATTACCAGGAGAGCACGGACGGGGAATTCATTGTGCCGTATTCGACAACTGGTAACGAGTATGACGTCAGGGCCACCGGAAAATACCGGATTATCGCAACCGGCCGGGAATTCGATGTCCCGGAATCGGCAGTCATTGAGGGACTCACCATTCATTAACCGGGGTCTGGACAGATCCCTGCCCCCCTTACCCCCTTTATTGAGAATATGAAACGAGCTCCCGGCCCCTTGCTCTGTATTCTCGCGGATCGCGTTGTCGTGGAAAACAGGACGGGCACGGGATTTTTTATACGGTTCTCCTTAGTTCTTTCCTTCCGGGCCCGTAACCCTCTCATTACACGATGACTGCCGGAGCATCTGGAAAATGATGGACCCCACGGCCAGCATCGAGACCCCGATGATCAGGTACACGATGAGACTGAAGTTCTCTTTGATAATAGGCAGGCCCCCGAAGAAGAATCCAACAAGAGTGAATGCGAGGACCCAGAGGACCGCTCCAACGATATTGTAGGTGAGGAACCAGCGATAGCTCATTTTGCCCACGCCGGCAAGGAACGGGGCGAAGGTCCGGATAAAGGGGACGAAGCGGGCGATGACCACCGTCATGCCGCCATATTTCGCAAAGTACTCGCGGGTCTTTTCAAGGTGTTCGACACGGACACAGCTGTATTTCTTCTCGAGCACCTTCATGCCGGCAGTATGCCCGATCCAGTAATTGACCGTATCGCCAAGGATTGCAGCCGCAAGGAGGATGATAATCAGGGCCTCGATGTTCAGGTAACCTGCCCCGGCAAGCGTACCGGCAACAAAGAGGAGCGAGTCGCCGGGGAGGTACGGGGTGATAACAAGTCCTGTCTCGCAGAAGATGATGGCAAAGAGGATCAGGTATGTCCAGAAGCCATAACTCTCGATAATACCGGGGAGGTACTTGTCGATATGGAGCACGAGGTCGATAAACAAAAACGGCAGATCCATCTCCGTTACTATTCACCGCAAATCATCATAAATGCACGTCCGGAAGGTCCCTTCCCGGGCAGGAACCCGTGCACCGCCCGGATACCTGGAACCCCGTATCCAGAATAAATGCTTTTTAAAGGTACGGACAATAAGGAATACAGGTGAATTTCGTGAAACAAGAGAATCCACCCACCTACTCCTTTGTCATTCTCACGTTCATCCTGATACTCGTCGATACTCTCCTTGCATGGCTCTCCATCACGGTATTTCCGCTGGTCGCCGGGGGCGTAATCTCCTGGATGTATATCGCCATCGCGTTCATGGTCCTCTTTACTCTCTGGTTTGGCTGGTATGGTGCAATCGCTTCCTATGTCGGGACTCTCGTGGGCTCGGGGCTGCTGGTCTCCGATACCCTGGTCCACAATCCTCATGTTGCGCTCGTCTGGGCTGTGGCCGGTCTCCTGCAGGCACTCATCCCGCTTGTTGCGGTACGGAGTTTCCAGGTTGACCTGACCATGTCCAATCCCCGGGACTATACCTATATCATCCTGTTTGGCGTGATCATCAACAACCTGGTCGGGGCAGCATGGGCAATCTCGACGCTCTCGCTTGTCGAAACAGTCTCGTTTTTGGATGCGTTCCTGGTATGGTTCGGCGGCAATGCGGTTGTCTGTATCCTCATTGTGCCCCTCTTCCTGAAGCTGTTTACGGAGAAGGTGCAGAAGAACCGGTTGTTTGTCAGGAATTACTGGACCTGACTTCTCCTTTTTTTACTGTACCTGTCCCAGACCCCCAGGTAGGATTTCCCTGCCCTCCCGCGGCCTCTCCCATTACCATCAGGTTCCGGAAGGAACCGGGGTTTCGCCCATTGCCCGGAGCATGAGGGGGAGGCCAACCGCGATGATGAAGATGAAGAGGCTGACCCAGAGGTGAACTCCGAGATAGGACAGGAACGCAGCCCAGAGGAGGGCGACGAGCACCAGGCAGTAGAAGATCAGGAGGGAGCGGTCCTTCCCGCTTTCCCGGATCTCGATGAAGCCGACGACCGGGTTGATTGCCGCAAGCGAAGCGAACAAAAAGACGAACTGGAGTACCGCCCCTTTATGGAGCAGGAAGACTGCCCAGAGTACGGCAACGAACAGGATCAGGAAGAAGAAGACGCGGGTTCTTTCTTTTGGCGTACGAGACTCCGTCGCCATAATGGAGAGATAACCGTCCCGCTATAAAAAACGATTGCCGGATCCGGCCCGGGCCAGGTTAGCTGACAAGTCGTTCATCTTCTGCCTGCCACCGGGGGGATACAATACAGAGGAATACCAGGTCTCCTGTGCCTATGTTGCGGATGAACTGGCGGGCACCCGGGGGAATATACACGATCTGCCCCTCCCGCACGTGAGCCTGCTCGTTTCCGATATGCATCTCCCCTTCCCCGTCAAGGATGTAGTAAAGCTCCACCGACCGCTCCAGGACATGGGGTAACGTGGACTCTCCGGCCGGCACAATGGCATGGGCAACACTGCACCCAAGCCCCGCGGCTTCCTTGACCTTATCGGGATGCAGGAGTTCGCACAGGACGGAACGGTCGATCACGCGTTTATGGGGGCAATCTGCGATACCACGGATAAGCATGGAAATTCCTGTTGGATCATGGGCTGCGGTGATATATGGAACTGGCGTAGTGATGCCACGGATACAAGCCATTCTTACCGTACCACACATCTTTATGGCGCGCCGGGAGCATCATTACTGTAGTGGTACTATGAAAATCATTGGTATCAATTCCAGCCCGAAAGGCGAGAAGAGCCAGACCCGCCGGCTCGTGATGGGGGTTCTCGAAGGCGCCCGGCAGGCGGGTGCGGACATTACGTTTGTCGATATCTGTGCCCTGGACATCCACTACTGCACTGCATGCGGAACCTGTTATGCAAAAGGAGAGTGCATCCATGACGACGATTTCCCTGCGCTTCTTGAAAAGATGTCAGACGCGGACGGTATTGTCCTCGGATCGCCGAATTATATCAACGCAGTGACTGCCCAGCTCAAGACCATGCTCGACCGGATGGCAGACACGGTCCACTGCCAGGCATTTGCCGGCAAGTACGGGTGCGCTGTCTGCACGGCCGGGGGTTCCTATGCCAACGAGGTTGCGGATTACATGAACATGGCCCTTGGCAATTACGGTACAATGATCGTCGGGAAGGTTGCCGTGCACCTGGGCGCCGATCCGGATGCCATTACCGGTGCGGAGAAAGAGGCAAAGGCGCTCGGAAAGAAGCTTACCGAAGCGATAAAGACGAAGTGGTCCGATCCCGCACAGGAGAAGATCCTCTTTGAACGCAAAGAGTACTTCAAGCGCCTTGTATCCTTTAACAAGGACCTCTGGAAGCACGAATACGATTACTGGAAAGCGGCAGGGGAACTGCCCTGAACTTTTTTAAGAACTTTCGCACGGTGCAGACATCCTGACCGTCTGAACGAACGGAAAAAAACGGGTATTGGGGTTATTGGGCAGTTCGTTTCTTGATCATCTCGAGGGCTTCGAACGCCTCTTTCCTGACGGCAACGTTTTCGTCCGAGAGGAGCCCGGTCAGGTGGTCGACAGCCTTCTGGTCGCCGATCTCGCCCAGCAGGAGTGCGGCCCGCTTCCGGACATCGCTCTGTTCGTCCTTTAAGACCATGATAAGGGGCGTTGTTGCCGGCTGGCCGAGCATCCAGAGTGCCTCCATGGCACCGGAGCGGATCCGGTTGTCGCCTTCGCGGAAGACCTGCATGAGCGGCGCGATTGCCGGCACGCCAAGGGCTGCAAGGGCCCTGACAGCCTCGATCCGGACAGGCCGGATATCGTCTTCGAGGCATTCGATGATCTTCGGGATCGCCCGCGTGTTGCCGATCTGGCCGAGCGCATCGATTGCACCCCTGCGGATACCCGGATTCTGGTCGGCCAGCGATGCGATCAGCGGATCAATGGCCGGCTCCCCGATTGTCACGAGGGCCAGGGATGCCCGCCTGCCAACATCCTCGTTCTGGGCGATGAGTGCACGGATGAGGGGGTCGATCGCGGGGATCCCGAGAGAGCAGAGGGTTGCCATGACCGCGGTCCGCACCCGTTCCTGCGGATCGTTCAGGCTCTCGATCAGGTGCGGGATGCAGCGGGGGTCGTTGATGCGGCCAAAGGCAACGGCAGCCTCGTACCGGACACCGGCGTCGGCGTCCTTTATAGCCTCCGCAAGTACGGGGACTGCCCGTTCCTCTCCCATCATTCCCAGCGCCTGCACAGCGCCCCTGCGGATCAGCGGGTGGGGGTTCTTGGCTGCCTGCACCAGGGGACCAACCGAAGGCTCGCCAATCAGCTGAAGGGCCCGGATCGTTTCCTGCCGGACATCGTCACTGGGTTCAGTCAGCGCCGAGATCAGCGGGTTGACCGCAGGTGCCCCGATCTTTCCCAGCGTATCAGCAGAGCCCCTGCGGATGATCCAGTACTCGTCCTGGAGCCCCTTTATCAGTGGCTCAATAAAGGCTTCGCCAAGGTCGCCGACCGACCGGACAGCGGCCCAGCGGGCATCGAGGTCGCCGTCGGTCAGGGCTTTCAGGAGGTTCTCGTAGCGCTCTTTCTGGGATCTCTGGCGCGCCTCTTCACCCTCCTCTGTCCCTGACTTGAACAGGTTGAGGAATTTTTTCATTACGCTCATAAAACTTCTCCAGACGAATATTAGGTGAAAATGTTCAAATAGGTATCGGGTAGGCCTTCTCGCCAGATTTGCGCGATACTGCCCGCTATCGCGAAAAATCGCTGTTTTTCATTCCTGGCCGGAACTGAGGAAAAGGGAGAATGCGGGAGTATGCATCAGGGCTACCCGGAATACCCTACCGTGAACTGGGCAGAACCCGATGTTGTCTTTGGGACGTCATACACTTTCATGGTATAGGTGCCGGTTGGCACGGTGTTGTCCAGAGTGTAGGAAAAGACCCAGTTATCGTTTGCCTGCACTGAGACAGTTCCCAGACCGATCCCCCCCGCATACCGGTCCGGGCCGTAGAGGACGAGTTCTACTTCGGGAGCATTCGTGGTGCAGAGGCCGGAGAACCGGACGGTGTTTCCCGGTGATGCAGCATACGTGCTGGGAACAACGGTCACTTCCCCATTGCCGATAACCTCGAACTCTGCCTGGGCGAGGGCCTTCTTGTCATGATCGGTGGCGGTGGCCCGGTAGGTACCCGGCAGGATCTTGCTGCCCGGGTTCCAGACATATGCCCAGTTGCCAAAAGCATCGACATCCTTGGGAAGAGACGTGCTCCCGCTGGAATAGATCCCGGACCCGTAGATGGTCACGATAATGTTTTTCGTGCCGGAAGCGGTCCCCGTGAACGTATTCGAATCACCGACAAGCATCGGGTTTTTCCCTGGCTTGATGGTCACGGTAACCGGACTGGAAGGCATTGCAGCAGGAGCAGTGGTGGTCGCGACTTCTGGTATCGTGGAAGTACCTGAAGTTGCGGGGATCATGGCGGCAAAGACATTGTTGCTGCCCGGGGAGACAAGTATGACCTCGGACCAGCCCTGGTAGCCGGGATACCGGAACTCGATGGCATGGTTTCCGGGTTCCACTCCGGTCAGGGAGACCGGTGTGGTCCCCCGGAACTGGGAATCAAAATAGACCTGGGCTCCCGTTGGCGACGATGTGAACTGGATCGTCCCCGTCTCCCGGGGAGCCTCGTAGACACAACCCGCCAGCAGGATCAAAAAAACCAGCGGTACAATCAGCAGATTCCGGATCAAACGGTTTTCCTCTTACGTTAACCGTTATTGCGGAGCGATATATAGATTTGCAAACCGGGACACTACGGCGCGCAGGGGAGGGACCGTAATCAGGCCTCCTCTATCAGCCGGAGGACTTCCCGCGCAAGGGCCACGCTCTTGTCCTCGTCCGTCATCAGGGTGTCGAAGCGCACCGCATGGCTGACCTCGACGGGATCGCGGATATCCTGGACAAAGATATCGGTCAGGCCCCCGTAACAGTTGAACGTCCCGATAGAGTTCGGTTCAAAACCGGCTGCCCGCATCAGGGCGGCTGCCGGGCCGCTGACCGGCTCATTGCCGATGAACGGGCTGACCGCAAGGACAACTTTGTCCTGGATCGCCTCTTTGATCCCCTCGCAGCCAAGGACCGGGGAGATGCTCGTGATCGGGTTGGAAGGGCCGATGACGATGGCATCGCTTGCCCCGATGGCTTCGAGGGCCTCGGGCGTTGCAACCGGCGGTTCGGTGAAACTCCGCATAACCCCCTGGATCGCGATCTTCCCCCGTGCCCTCACCCAGTATTCCTGGAAGTGGATCGGGCCAAGCTCGGTTTTCACCTGCGTTGTCACCTCCGTGTCGGTCATGGGCAGGACGTTCTCGCGGACACCGTAGCGCTCGCAGAGAAACTTCGTCACGTTTGTCAGCCGCATCCCACTGCGGAGCATCTCGCCCCGGGCTATGTGGACGGCCCGGTCCTGGTCACCGATGCCGATAAATTCGTCGACGCCAAGGTTCATGATCTCATCGTGGGTGGTGAAGGTGTCGTTCCGGATCCCCCACCAGGTGTCGGTGTTGAGGATGCCGGCAAAGAGGTACATGACCGTGTCCACATCGGGTGAGATGCGGTTCCCTGAGATCCAGATGTCTTCGGCCGTGTTCACGATCACCGAGATCTCATGCCGGTCCATCACTTTCTGCATGCCCCGCAGCAGTTTCGGCGTGCCGGTCCCGCCCGACAGGAACGTAATCATTACTCAATACTTTTATGCGATGTATATGAAGATTCTTTAGTGAACGCCAAGATCATCAAGGACCCGGTCCACGGTTATATCGAGATGGAGGACTATGCCCTCCGGCTGCTCGATTCCCCGCTACTCCAGCGCCTCCGCTATGTCCATCAGCTTGGCTTCTCGTTCCTTGTCTATCCCGGGGCCAATCATACGCGCTTTGAGCATTCCCTCGGGACCATGTTCCTTGCCGATGTTGCCTGCCGCAGGTTCCAGCTGCCGGAGGACGAGCACCGGCTCGTTGTCTCCGCCGCGCTCCTTCACGACATCGGCCACGGCCCTTACTCGCATGCGAGCGAGCCGCTGATGGAGGAGTACCTGCACAGGACCCATGACGAGATCCGGCCGGTCATCGATGCAACGACAAGCAACGTGCTTGCAGAAGCCGGAGTGGACCCGGAGGAACTGGCGAGGGTTGTTGAGGGGAAGCACCCGCTTTCCAGCATCATCCACGGTGACTTCGATGTGGACCGGATGGACTACCTCCTCCGCGATGCCTACTATACCGGCGCGCCCTACGGCACGGTCGACGCGCAGCGTCTCATCCGTCACCTGATCCGGTATCCTGACGGTACCGTACTGGACGAGAACGGCATCAATGCCGCAGAGTCTCTCCTGATCGCCCGGACCCTGATGCGGCCTACGGTCTATTACCACCATGTCAGCAGGATCGGTGAGAGCATGTTCCAGCTTGCTGCCCTGGAACACTGCGCTGGTATGAACGCAGAAGAGCGGCGGCAGTTTCTCCGCCTTGATGATGCAGGCTGTATGCATTCCCTGCGCACTTCAGAAAACCCGGTCCCCCGCGGGATCGCGCTCCGGCTTTACGAACGGCGCCTGTACAAGCGGGCCGTGTATGCGGGGAGCGACCAGATCAACCCGGTGACCTGGCAGGACGGGATTACGCTGGAAAAGTCCCGGGACCTTGCAGCACAGATCGCGGAGACGGCAGGGATCCGGGCTGAAGAAGTGCTCGTGGACATCCCCCCCATCCCCCGCGAGATGTCCCTTGGCGTCCGGGTGCAGAGCCGGAATGCCGTTACGAATTTCGAGGAGCTCTCGCCCCGGATCCGGACCCTCAACATGACCCGGCGCGAGCAGTGGCGCCTTGGGATCTACTCGGTGCCGGAACACCGCGATGTGGTCGGCGATGCTGCCTGCGAGGTCCTGCACATCAGAAAACCGACCCGGCAGGACACGCTGTTTTAGGCAGGCGGGGTGTCTCAGGAGGATCTGCCCGGGCGGGATGAAGGATCCTCTGAGGAAGTCTGTACCCATGCGACCCCCCCTCATCGGTATTGTGCCCGGTGTCATTCATTTGCCGTCGTGAATTATCACAAAACTGGTGCCCTGGAGAGATCTGGCTGAGGGGGGTCGCGTGGGTACATACTGTTTTTCAGCGGGCTTGTTGTTATGAGAAATGCCAGAAAATATCCCGGAGATAACCTGAACGTCCGGGTGGGAACACTATGGTTATGTACCTGTGCGACCCCCCACCATTGGTGCAGCCCTGTCGTCAATTGTTTTATGATTAACGTTCCTGGATCTGATGAATCAGTTGGAAATCGAAGTTTCGAGGGTTATCAAATCCAGGAAATGAGAAGGGAGACATAAGCCGACCTTCGAAGAACTGCGGGGCAGTTCTTCTCGTCCTCCCAGTCTGATGACCGGTCGGAAAAAAATATAGTCCCATCCTCCAACATTCACACATATGAAGTATCATGTTCTTGCTGCCTGCGTCCTGATAATCTCCGGAGTCATGATCGCCGGGTGCAGCCAGGGCACAACAGCATCGTCGGCACCTACCGGCACACCGGGTACGGTTGTCACTTCCACGGCAACACCTCATGTTTCGTTCTCTCTTGGTTCCCATTATCTACAGGATCCCCAAGGTTACACATTCCTGTCCGAAAAGGATGTCATCGTAAGAGAGTTCAGGATCGACGATCCCTCATGGGGGATCGATTTCGTTGTCCTCCCGCTGAATGACGACCCGCAGTACTGCTGGTTCGAGATGACGGTCACAAATATGGACAATGGCCAGGCCGAGACCTACGGATTCGGCCGTACATTCAGTTATGAGAAGCACCAGCAGTTCCCTATGTACGTGACCGGATCCTACAAGATCGAGATGAAAGGAAACCTTGTCAAGGTGGATGTGACTGCGGCAAAGCGGAATCCGTGAAACAGAGGCATAACCATGATTGAAGACTGGATTGTTATCACCTGCGGCGTCATCGTTATTGTAGCCGCCATCGCGGTTGCAGTACTGAAACTCCGCAGCGCCGAACGAAAGATGCATGAGAGCATGCACAAGTTCAAGATTTATTCCGATCTCCTCAACGCGATCACCGAGCTCAACCTTGCCGGCGGGGATCCGTACAAGATGGATGTTGCCAAGAAGAACCTTGCCCTGACCCTGAACCGGCTCAACCTCGTAGGGAGCACGGGAGTGCTCCGGAGTACCAACAACCTCCTGGATTTCTTAAACGAGTACAAGGACAAGGACTACGATACCCTCAGGCTCCACAACATCCTCAACCGGCTCGTGATCGAGGCACGCCGCGATATCAATCCCGAGCATGCCCGGAAAATCGAGGAGTCACAGGTACGGTTCCGGTTCTTTGCGCCGCCGAGGAACAGGGTGCAGGCACAGCCGCCGGAGAAGCAGGGGTAGGCCGGGGGCGGTCACTTTTCTTGAGAACACGGTGGTCGGAAGATCCGATAACGCTTTGACCTTTTCGCAACACCTCACCTCCTCATAGTTCTGATGAATTCGAGACCTTCATGAGAAGGTCGAGAAAGAGAAGAGCTGCAGGCTCTTCGAACTAGTCGAAAGTCGAAGAACGCTGAAGCGTTCTTCTCCACCTCGGGGTCTGATGACCCCTCGG
>NZ_JAQTQD010000005.1:0-56054 GCF_028712425.1 Methanoregula sp. | reverse complement strand
GTTCTGATGAATTCGAGACCTTCATGAGAAGGTCGAGAAAGAGAAGAGCTGCAGGCTCTTCGAACTAGTCGAAAGTCGAAGAACGCTGAAGCGTTCTTCTCCACCTCGGGGTCTGATGACCCCTCGGAACTCGAAACATCCTGAAGGATGTTTCTCGACCTCAAGGCCCTGATGGGCCTCTCGGTTTTCGAAGATTTGCTCTGCAAATCTTCTCGTCTTCCTGGTTCTGATGAATTCGAGACCTTCATGAGAAGGTCGAGAAAGAGAAGAGCTGCAGGCTCTTCGAACTAGTCGAAAGTCGAAGAACGCTGAAGCGTTCTTCTCCACCTCGGGGTCTGATGACCCCTCGGTATCACAAACTCTTTTTCCCCCGCGCTCCGACATTGGTATCACAGGAGAGGCGGTTGTTCTGCTATGAAGAAGGAGATCGTTGTCGGGGTGACGGGGGCGAGCGGGGCTGTCTATGCCCGGCGCCTGCTTGAGGTGCTCTGCAGGGAGGCGCAGGTACATGTCATTGTCTCGGATGTTGCAGCGAAGATTGCGGCCCATGAAGGCGTGTCACTTGAGGGATTCCCTGCAACCTACCATGCAAATGGCAAGCTCTTCGCTTCCATCGCAAGCGGCTCGCATAAGTACGACGGGATGGTGATAATCCCCTGCAGCTCCAAGACGCTCTCTGCCGTAGCCAACGGGTACACGGACAACCTGATCACCCGCACTGCCGATGTCTGCCTCAAGGAAGGACGGAAGTGCATCCTCGTCACCCGCGAGATGCCGCTCTCGAAGATCCATCTGAAGAATATGCTGGCTGCCGAGGAAGCAGGCGCTACCATCATGCCGGCAAGCCCGGGATTTTACCAGCGGCCAAAGACCATCGATGATCTTGTGGACATGGTTGTTGCCCGGGTGCTCGACCACCTTGATATCGAGCATACGCTGGGCGGGCGCTGGGAGGGATACGATGCGTAGTTTCATTGAGAAGATGCGGAAGGCCGGGCTCGTTACAGATGTAAAGGAAGCCGTCTCGCCGGATATGGAAGCACCGAAGATGGCAGCGAAAACGGACAAGCTCCTCTTCTTCCACAATCTCGGCGGTCACAAGGCGGTGATGAACCTGACGGCAAACCGTGCCTCGCTCGCTCTTGCGCTCGGGATCGACGAGAGAGCGATGGTGAAGACCCTTGCGGATGCGCAGTTCAACGGGAAGGTTGTTGAAGATGGGACGCTTACGATGCCGAAGCCGGACCTCACGAAGCTCCCCATCATGCACCACTTCCCGAAAGACGCCGGGAAGTACCTCACCTCCGCCATCGTCTTCTCGCGCTGGGAGGGTGTCGAAAACGGGTCGATCCACCGGATGCAGGTGCTCGATGACCACCGCGTTGTTGCGCGGCTCGTCGAGGGCCGGCATACGCACGTGATGGTGAAGAAAGCCATTGCAAAGGGTGAAAAACTGCCCGTCGCGATCACGATCGGGACGCACCCGGCAGTCACGTTTGCTTCCTGCACGAGGGTGCCGACCGGAAAGGAACTCCCGTATGCCGCGGAGCTGATGGGCGGCACGCTGAAGGTGAAGAAATGCAGCAATGGCGTGCTCGTCCCCGACGCGGAGATCGTGCTCGAAGGATTCATCACGGCCGAGCTCACCGATGAAGGACCGTTCGTCGATATCACCGGGACATACGACCCGATCCGCCGCCAGCACATCATCGAGATCACCGGCATGCACACAAAACCCGACTTCATCTACCACGGCATCCTGCCCGGGGGCGATGAGCATAAGATGCTGATGGGAGCGCCGTACGAGCCGAAGATCTACAAGGCAGTCGCGGGTGTCACTGAAGTGAAGGATGTTCTCCTCACAAAAGGAGGCTGCGGGTACCTCCACGCGGTGATCCAGATCCGGAAGAGCACGCAGGGAGACGGGAAGAATGCAATCATGGCGGCGTTTGCTGCCCACACCTCCCTCAAGCATGTCGTGGTCGTTGACGAGGACATTGATCCCGCAAATCCGCATGAGGTCGAGTACGCCATTGCGACCCGGGTAAGCGGGGACCGGGACATCATGATAATCCAGGGGGTCCGCGGATCGTCACTTGATCCCTGTCAGCTTGAAGACGGGACGAACGTGAAGGTTGGCGTGGACGCGACCATGGTGCTGGGGCGCGAGGACGAGTTCCGCCGCGCAACGTGGTGAGTCCATGCAGCTCGACCGTGACGACGAACGGATCCTTGCCGGTGAGCAGGGCGAAACGAAACAGAAGATGCTCGAGCTCATTGTTGCGCTTGGCAAGGTTTTCGGAGCTGAGCGGCTCGTCCCGATCAGGAGTGCGCAGGTGAGCGGGGCCTCCTACAAGACCATCGGCGAGTACGGCCTCCAGTGGCTGGCCTCGCTTGATGCAAAGGCGGTTGTCCCGGCCGTGCTGAACCCGATTGGCATGCCCCGGGGACGCTGGGAGGAGATGGGTGTGGACCCGGTTTTTGCACAAAAGCAGCAGGCGGTTGTTGCAGCCTACGAGCGGCTCGGCATCGCCCTTGAGTGCACCTGCACGCCCTACTATCTCCGCGAGACCTCGTTTGGGGACCACCTTGCCTGGTCGGAGTCCTCCGCGGTCAGCTATGCAAACTCCGTGATCGGTGCCCGGACCAACCGCGAGGGCGGTCCTGGCGCCCTTGCCGCAGCCATCGTGGGAAAGACCCCGTGCTACGGGCTCCATCTTGAAGAAAAGCGGAAGCCGCAGATCATTGTCCGGGTCGAGGCCGATACCCGCAACTGGGACATAGCCCATTACGGGGCCCTCGGGTATCATGCGGGAAAACTCGTAGGCAACCGGATCCCGTTCTTCTCGGGGCTTGAGTCCGCGACTCCCGAACGGCTCAAGGGGCTCGGGGCGGCAACGGCGGCGACCGGTGCCGTTGCCCTGTACCATGTCGAGGGCGTGACTCCTGAGGCAGCAAAGGGACTTTTCGACCTTTCCGGTCTGGAGGTTATCAACGTCGAGACAGGAGAGGTCGAGCGGTTGTTCAAAGAGATCCCGGTGGACGCGGTTGCCGTGGGCTGCCCGCACTGTTCGCCGCTGGAGCTTGAGGAGATTGCCGGCCTCCTGAGGGGAAAGGTCGTCACCATGCCGTTCTATGTCTTTGCGTCGCAGGGCGTGATTGACCGGAATCAGAAGACCGTGGACCAGATCGAGAAGAGCGGTGCGCGGGTCTTTGCCGACACCTGCATGGTGGTCTCGCCTGTCATGGAACAGTACGAGGCGATCATGGTGAACTCAGGGAAAGCGCTTGCATACGTGCCGGACATGTGCGCCGCGGTTGCCCGGATCGGCACGATCGCCGAGTGCGTTAACGTGGCAACAGAGTGATCCCCCCTTTGGGGAGATCACGGCCACAGATGCTTTTGAATAGTCTCTTACCGTATGGCCAGCAGGATCTTCCGGATCTCTTCCACGGCTTCGGGCGAAGGATTCTTTCCCGGCCGCACTCCGTCACCATAGGAGAGGATCTTCCTGACCGATTCCATGCTCAGGTTCATGAACGGGATTTTGTCCCATACCTTCTGGTCGATCTTGTTCCACGTGCACTGGAGCAGATGAGAGAGGAGCATAATGTCTGCTTCCGAGAGCGACTTCCAATCCGCACCGATCCCCTGCTGCATCAGTTTCATCGAACTCTCGACCGTCTTTCCGCGGTGGACATGGTACAGGCGCCTTCCCAGTTCTGCCTGGGTAACCTCCGGCATACTCTTACCTCCAGCCCCGTTCCGGGGATGATGAGTGAATCCCGCTATGCGCTCATAAATGTTGCGGAGGAGATGCCGGGACAGCAACGTCCGCACTACCAGGTTTGGCCGGGTGGTTCCCGGCAAGGGAAAATGCTATAATCCCGGACAGGATAATTTCCCTGTAAGTGAATTATGCCCTCTACCAGTGAAGAAGAGCTGGGCAGGAGACGGTTCCAGCTCCAGAAAGAACAGGCGATCGAGGCCGCGATCGAGAAGATACGCCGCGCCCCGGATGCCGAATGGGCCTCTTTTTCCGGCACGGACTATACCCGGCTCCGGGAGATCCTTGCCGAGATCTGGATCGGCGTTGACCGCGAGAAGTGGCAGCAATACGCGTTCTCCACCCTCACAAAGGCGGATATCCGCGAACTCCTGACGCTTGGTGGGACTGCACCGGGCCGCGCCATCCCCCGCGCAACCATTGAGGCGATGGATTCGGTCATCTCCCACGCGAAACCTGCAGGAAAGAATGCGTGATACGTCGTGGAAGTCCCGGGATGCCCCCCGGACTTCCCATGAAAACACACAATAACCTTAATATATCCGGGCCCTGTAGGTTCTATCATTGGGAGGTATCGACATGGTTGGTTGGGAAGTCCCTATCGGTGCTGCCATCGCATTCTCCTTTGGTGCGATTGGTACAGGTTGGGCGCAGTCACGCATCGGGGCAGCCGGCGCCGGTGCGATTGCCGAGAAGCCGGAGACCGCCGGAACTATCATCATCTTAGAGGCAATCCCCGAGACGCTGGTCATTCTCGGGTTCGTTGTCGCTTCCATGATCATCCTGATGGTGAAGTGACCTGCACAGACGAATCGACTCCGGTGCGGGATGCCCCGTGAGCAGTGCGTTCCCAAAAAAATTCTTCTCACCCCTTTCCCGGGCCGGGAACCCCGGGAAAGACAGAACTGGCACCTCACCCTGCCGGAGCAGGCATGAGAGGATGGTGATGCCGTGGCCTATGATAATCTTTTGAAATCCGTGGAGGAAAGTGCAGAAGCAAGAGAGCGGGAGCTCCTGCAAAAGGCAGAACAGCAGGCGGAAGCGATCCGCGCTGAGGCAAGGAAACGGGCCGACGAGATCCAGCAGGCCACGATCCGCGATGCAGAACGGTCTGTGGCCATCGAGCGCAACAAGCAGCTCTACCTGGCAAAGGGAGAGATCAAGGAAAAATCCCTCCGGGGCCGGGAGAAGATCTTCCTCTCCGCTTTTAGAGAGGCAGAAAGACGGTTGTCCGGGCTCCGGCAGGACAAACAGTACCCTGCCATCTTCGAACGACTCGCACGGGAGACGGTGAGCGCAATAGGACAAAATCCGTTTGTCCTCCATGTTGACAAGCGTGACCTGGAGCTCTGCCGGGCAACCCTTGCCGCCATGGGTGTCCGCTGCGAGGTCATCCCCGACATCGAGTGCGCCGGCGGCCTTGTTGCAGCATCACCGGACAGCCTTGTCACCATCGCAAACACGGTCGAATCGCGCCTCGAGCGCATCCGTGAGCACAAGCGGCTTTCGATCTACACCATCCTCTCCGGAGGCTGAGATGGACTGGGGGTACATTAATGCCCGGATCCGGGGGATGAAGAGCAGGCTCCTCGACCACCGGACGCTTGACAACCTTATCCTGCAGCCGGACATGGACTCGCTGATAGCCGAGCTCGAGAAGACCGCGTACCGCGAGGACCTCATCGAGGCAAAAGGAAAGTACACGGGAGTCACTGCTGTTGAATATGCCCTCCGGAACAACTTTGTCCGGACGTTCCGGAAGGTCCTGGACTTCTCGAAGGAGAAAGAGGCGCGGCTCTATATCAGCATCTTCCTTCACCGCTGGGATGTGCAGAACATCAAGACGATCCTCCGCGGAAAGAACATCCACGTGACAAACGAGGAGATTGTGGACTGTCTTGTTCCCGTTGGCGAACTGGACGAGGCAACCCTGACCGAGCTGGTCCGGCAACCGGACGTAAAAGCGGTGATTGATCTCCTTGCAACATGGGACATCCGCTGGGCCCGGCCGCTCACAACGGCATTTCCGGAGTTTGCAAAGAGCGGGGATCTCGGGATGCTGGAGTGTGCTCTTGACCGGTTCTACTACAACGACGCGCTCCAGGCAGTCTCTGCAAAAGGGGCAGACAACGCGAAGATCCGCCAGGTGCTCTCGCTTGAGGTTGATGTGGTGAATATCAAGACAATCCTCCGGATGGTGAGGGACCGGATCGCACCCGAAGATGCACAGAAATTCCTGCTCGAAGGAGGACAGGCATTGGATGAGAAGATGATCGCCCGGGTCCTTGTCCTCCCCACGATCGCGGAGGCTGCGGCTATGCTCTCCACAACCTGGTACCCCACGTTACATCCCACGCGCTACCGGTTCCTGGCAACGATCCCGGAGGATGTGCTCCGGGCCCAGAAGATCTCCGTTATCGAGAAGCAGCTGGAGCGGCACCTGGTCCGGGAGGGTGTCGACTCATTCCTTGGCGACCCGCTGAGCGTGGCGTCTCTCATCGGGTATTTCTGGGCCAAGTACAACGAGATAACGAATATCCGGATCATCTCGCGCTGCAAGACGGCCGACTTCCCGGTTGAGAACTTACGGGAGGAGCTGGTCTATGTTTAAGCTGGTCATCGTGACGGACAGCGACCGGGCATCGGGGTTCCGGCTCGCGGGAGCGGAGGTATACGAGGCGGATGACATGGAGGAGGCCCGGGCCGCAATCCCTCCCCTCCTCCACAAGGACGACATCGGGATCGTTGCAGTAAATGAGGAGTACATGCTCGGGCTGGACGAGAAGCTGATGGACCGGATCGAGAAGATGCACCGCCCGCTCATCATCCCGATCCCGTCGAAGAAGAAGGAAGTTGACCGGCGGACGTATATCGAGCGGCTCCTAAGAAAAGCAATCGGGTACAACATCGTGCTGAAAAGGTGATGATATGAAATCGGGGACAATTTCACGGATCTCGGGCCCGGTGATCGTGGCAAAGGGCATGAAGGGGTCCAAGATGTACGACGTGGTGAAGGTCGGGGCCGAGGCCCTCCGCGGCGAGATCATCCGGCTCGAAGGGGACGAAGCAGTCATCCAGGTATACGAGGACACGACCGGCCTCACGCTGGGCGAGGCCGTAGAGAACACAGAAACCCCGCTCTCGGTGGAGCTGGGCCCGGGCCTTCTCTCCTCCATCTACGACGGCGTCCAGCGCCCGCTGCCGGTCTTGAAAGAGATGAGCGGCGACTTCATCGGCCGCGGCATCACGGCACCGGGCCTTGACCGGAAGAAGAAGTGGGAGTTCTCCCCCTCCGTGAAAAAAGGCGACAAGCTCGGGCCCGGGGACATAATCGGCACGGTAAAAGAGTTCCAGTTCGAGCACCACATCCTCGTTCCCCCGAAAGTCGCAGGCACCGTCACGGAGATCCGGTCCGGATCGTTCACGGTCGAAGAAATTGTCTGCGTCCTCGACAATGCAACAAAGCTCAGCATGATGCACACCTGGCCGGTCCGGATCCCCCGGCCCCACACAAAGAAGCTCGACCCCCTCCTGCCCCTCATCACCGGGCAGAGGGTCTTCGATTGCATGTTCCCCGTCACAAAGGGCGGGACAGCCATGATCCCGGGCGGTTTTGGCACGGGCAAGACAGTCTCGGAACAGACGCTTGCGAAATGGTCGGACACACAGGTCGTTGTCTACATTGGCTGCGGTGAGCGGGGCAACGAGATGACAGATGTGCTCGAGGAGTTCCCCGAACTCGTTGACCCCCGTACCAAGCTCCCGCTCATCGAGAGGACGATCCTGATCGCCAACACCTCCAACATGCCGGTGGCCGCCCGCGAGGCCTCGATCTACACGGGCATCACCATTGCGGAATACTTCCGGGACATGGGGTATGACGTGGCGCTGCTGGCCGATTCGACCTCGCGCTGGGGCGAGGCGCTCCGCGAGGTCTCGGGCCGGCTCGAAGAGATGCCGGGCGAGGAGGGCTATCCTGCTTACCTCGCCACCCGGCTCTCGGCTTTCTACGAGCGGGCGGGCCGGGTCATCTGCCTCGGGAGCAGGGAAGGGACAGAGCGGACCGGTTCGGTCACGGTCGTTGGAGCAGTCTCACCGCCCGGCGGAGACTTCTCGGAGCCGATCACGCAGAACACGCTCCGTGTTGTCGGCACGTTCTGGGCACTTGACACGAATCTTGCCTACCGCCGGCACTTCCCGTCGGTGAACTGGATCAAGAGCTACAGCCTCTACCTTGACTGCATCGCGGAATGGTACGACAAGAGCATTGCCCATGACTGGCGGGAGATCCGGGAGAAGGCAATGTACCTGCTCCAGAAAGAGGTCGAGTTGCAGGAGATCGTCCAGCTCGTTGGCCCGGATGCCCTGCCCGACAGCGAGAAGGCGATTCTTGAAGTAACGCGGATGATCCGCGAAGACTTTCTCCAGCAGAGCGCGTACAGCGACACCGACTCGTTCTGTCCCGTGGAGAAACAGTACATGATGCTGAAGGTGATCATGACCTATTACGAGCAGGTGAACCTGGCAATGAACCGGGGCGTGAGCCTGCGGCAGGTGCAGGCGCTCCCGCTCCGGGCAACCATCGGGAGGATGAAGGAGGCGGCCGATGCGGAAGCGGTCCGGAAGATGATCGATGAAGTGACTGCTGCGGTAACGCGGCTGGAGGTGGAGCGATGAAGGACTCTTCTCTCCTTACCAAGGAATACCGGACCATCGAGTACGTCTCGGGTCCGCTCATCTTCGTCTCCGGTGTCCTTGGTGCATCGTACGGGGAGATCGTGAAGATCACCTTAAAGGACGGCGAAGTCCGGACCGGCCAGGTCCTCGATATCTCCGAGGAGCATGCGGTTGTCCAGGTCTACGAGGGCACGCGAGGCATCGATCTCGTCGGGACAACGGCCCGGTTCATTGGCGAGCCGGCACGGATCACGGTCTCAAAGGACATGCTGGGCCGGATCTTCACGGGCGTGGGAACGCCCCGCGACGGCGGTCCGGAGATCATACCGGAGGCGGTGCTCGACATTGCCGGTGAGCCAATCAACCCGTCGGCCCGCGACAAGCCCGCGGATTTCATCCAGACCGGGATGTCGGCGATCGACGGCCTCAACACCCTTGTCCGCGGACAGAAGCTGCCGATCTTCTCCGGCTCCGGCCTTCCCGCGAGCAAGCTAGCCGCCCAGATCGCCCGGCAGGCAAAGGTCCGGGGCGAGGGCGAGGAGTTCGCGGTGGTCTTCGTTGCCATGGGGATCACGCACAAAGAAGCCTCGTTCTTCATGCAGGACTTCGAGCGGACCGGGGCGCTCGACCGCGTTGTCTTCTTCATGAACCTTGCCGACGACCCCACAGTCGAGCGGCTCGCGGCGCCGCGGTGCGGCCTCACGGTTGCAGAGCATCTTGCATTTGCCCACGACCTTCACGTGCTCGTGATCTTGACGGATATGATCAACTACTGCGAGGCGCTCCGCGAGATCTCGACGGCAAGGGAGGAAGTTCCAGGCCGGCGCGGGTACCCGGGATACATGTACACCGATCTTGCCTCCATCTACGAGCGGGCCGGGCGGCTGAAAGGGAAGAAGGGCTCGATCACGCAGATCCCGATCCTGACCATGCCGGACGACGACATCACCCACCCGGTGCCCGACCTCACGGGATACATCACGGAGGGGCAGATCGTGCTCTCGCGTGACATCTTCCGGCGCGGGGGAGACCCACCGGTCGATGCCCTGCCCTGCCTCTCGCGGCTCATGAACCTCGGGATCGGCCCTGGCAAGACCCGCGAGGATCACCGTGGCGTTGCCGACCAGCTCTATGCCTCCTACGCGTACGGCCGCGACCTGCGCCGGCTTGTGGCGATCGTGGGCGAGGAAGCGCTCACGGACCTGGACCGGAAATACCTGAAGTTCGCGGATGCCTTCGAGCGGCAGTTCATTACGCAGGGTGACGAGGACCGGGCCATCGAGACCACGTTCGGGATTGCATGGGATCTCTTCTCAACCCTGCCGGTGGATGAACTGAAACGGATCAAGCGCGAGCACATCGCGAAATACCACCCGGCCGCACAGGAAACGGCTGCGCAGCAGGAGAAGAGCGAAGGGAGCTGAGCGGGGATGGAGCAGGTCAAGCCCACGCGGATGGAGCTGATGAAGAAGAAGGCGCAGATCAAGCTTGCCGAGCAGGGCCGCGACCTGTTGCGGGAGAAGATGGACGCGCTCATCCAGGAGTTCTTCAAGATCCTCTCCAGCGTATCGGACTCCCGCGACGAGCTTGACCAGATCTCCCGGGCTGCCGATCTTGCGCTGATGATCGCGGCCGCAACCGATGACCCGGTGACCCTGCGATCCGCATCGTTTGCCACCCGGCGTTCCATCACGGTCGGCATCAGCGGCAAGAACATCATGGGCGTCCCTGTCCCGGTCATCGAGAAGAAACGCGTATCCAAGAGTATGCTGGAGCGGGGCTACGGGATCATCGCGACCAGTGCACGGATCGATGAGACGGCCGAGCGGTACGAAGTGGAGCTCGACCTTCTCATCAAGCTGGCCGAGACCGAGACCGCGATGCGCCGGCTCGGGGCGGAGATCCAGATGAACCGCCGGCGCGTCAACGCGCTCGAACAGATCCTGATCCCGGAGCTGAGGAGCCAGGCCAAGTATATCAAGAACGCAATTGAGGAGCGGGAGCGGGAGGATTTGTTCCGGCTCAAGAAGGTGAAGAGCCTCTTAGAGAAGAAGAAAAAGAAGGTGAGGGAGAAGAAACAACAGGAGGCAGTATCACCGGGATAATCCAACAATGAGCGGATCATCCCTTCCCGGCCATACCAGGAATGTTCAGGTCGTGCCCTCAACCAAACCTATCCATCCACCGTCGTAGGATGCCCCTCCGGGAAAGGGGGTGTAGGACTAAGTACCCCAAAAAGCAGGACTAATTCAGGAAAAAGCAGGACTAAGTCCCTCATTTTTCCCATTTTTCCGTCGTAAAAAATGAGACGCAAATAGCGCTAATACAGACGCGAAAGGCGGGTCCGGACGGGCTGCAGGTAGTCCGGCAGGGAAAAGCAGGAGTTCCGGATCGAGTCCCGGAACCGGGATTTCCACTCACTCCCCCTTCTTCTCCCCCTCCCCCGCCGGCCGGGAAAACGGCTGGTACGGCACCCCCCCTCCTTCGTAGAACTTGCTGAAGAATTCCACGAGATGGAGACGCATCGAGTGGATGGACGGCGAGAACATCGCAAGCACGACGTTGAGGGCATGCAGCAGGAGGGCAACGATGATGCCGATGATCGCGATCTCGAACGCCCCGCCAAGCCGGTTGGCAACCATCGCAAGGATCACCGATGCCATACCGATCGCCATGAGACGGGCGTATGAGAGGATGTTTCCCACCGTGCTCATCACCTCGATGGTGCCGAATATCCCCGCCCCCAGCAGGATGAGCGGCAGGGCAACGATGACAAGGGCGATGCCCGGGTACATCGCAACCTCCGGCAGGAAACCCGCGAGGGTAGTGACCAGGACGATCAGCGCCACGATCATCAGAAACATGCCGCACTTCTCGTACAGGTGCTTTTTCTTCTTCGTGATGACCGCGTTCCGGATGCCGATGACAAGGCCGAGGAGGACATGGATGACGCCAAGCAGGATCGCGAGCACGAGCATCGGGATCATCGCGTCCACCCGGTTCCAGGTGATGTCAAGGAAGTGGACCGGGTGGAACCAGCCCATGTGCTCACCAAAATCCCCGAAGAACTCGCCGAAGAGGTAACCAAAGAAGATCGCCGGGATGGATGAGATGATCAGGATGTCGGCAAGGCTCCGGGCAAATGCCATGGCCTGGAACTTGTGCCGGATCACGAACGCGAAGGCGAGGATGACAAGCCCGTACCCGATATCCGCGACCATGATCCCAAAGAAGAGCGGGAAGAAGATCGCAAGGATGGGGGAGGGGTCGAGCTCGCGGTACCGCGGCGGCGTGACAAGCTGCATGATGAATTCGAAGGGCTTTACCCAGAAGGGATTGTCATAAAAGACCGGGGCACTCTCCATGTCCTTCTCGCTTGTCGGAAGATCGCAGAGGACGACCCGGCCGCTGAACCGGGTTTTCAGCTCCGCTTGAGTCTTCTTCAGGTGTTTTTTGGGGATCCAGCCCATGATCACAAACGTATACTCGGACTGTCCGAAGTTCCGGTACGCCCCGAGTTCGCAGTGGATGTTCTCAAGATACGTTCTCAGGACAACAAGCTCCTGGTACCATCTTGCCGAGAAGGCACGGAGTTTCTGGTCGATCCGGGCAATTTCGTCCAGGACCCGGAGCCGGCTGTCCTCAAGAAGGGCATACATCTCGTAGAATGGCCGGCCGGCATATTCCCTGGGCAGGCGGACCTCGTTCACGTTCACGGAGTAGATGAAGGAATGGATCTCTTCGGAAAATCTCTTGGGAAAGACCATGATGGCCGCAAGGGTCTCTGCATCGACCGTTGTTGAGGTCATCTCGAAGCGGTCACCGGTGATCGCGAGGAGTTCCTTCTTGATCAGGTCAAGGATTTCCTTATGCTCCTGCTGGATAAGGAGGATCGTTACTTCGAAGCCTTCGAGCACCGGGAGTTCCTTCTCGACCGGCTGGATGATGTCGAGGACTTTCTCGTACCGGTTCAGGTTCGTGACCGAGAGCACAAGTTCGCTCTTCTTTGCCGAAAGCTCCCGTGTTGTCGTCTCAAGGGTGCTGATGATCCCGTGGCTCCGGGCAAGGATCTCTTTGTGGGTCATTGACGAAAGGGAAGCTCTCAGCGCTTCCTGGGCGGTCTCGTCATCTGCAGCAACCGGGAGGGTCGAGAGGATCGCGCTGATGGTAGCAAGGACCGAGGATATTTCTGTCGTTTCCCCCTGCCGCACGCTGTCAAGGCGGATCTCCTCTTTTGGAACAAGTTCGGTGACTTTCTCAAGGTGGACCGTTCCTGCCTGGTACAGGAAATCCACTACCTGTCCCAGGTCCTCCCGGGGACCGACCACCTGGATCCGTTTCATCGCCTGGAGCATACGGTCCAACCGTCCTTTTGCCCCTCAGTGTTCCCCGGTCACGTACCTGACAATCGCATCGGCAGCAGCGGGGACGTTTTTCTCCGCCCGGGCGATTGCCGCGGCGGTATCCAGCTCTGCTGCCCTCTTCAGCTCCGTGATCTCCGTCTCGGTCCTCCCCCGCTCCGTCCAGTAGACCTTTTCCGCGGAAGTCTTTGCCATGCTCTCAGCCGTGCAGACAAGATCATCGGCCTCGCTCTGTGCGGCAGCGATCATCGCATCGGCTTTTTCTCTCGCCCCCTCGATCCGGGAACCAAGTTCCTGTTCCTTGTCCCGGATCTGCTGCAGGAGCGTCCGTTCGGTATCCGTATCCTCTCCCCCCCTCATAGTCCGTGCTTCCGTTTCAGGACCGAGGTCACCCCGCACGAGGGTTTTTCTGCAGGACGCTTCTCGCTCTCGTCCTGCTCCCCGGCCCGTAAAAGTCCCTTCGCCTTCAGTGCTGCATCCTCGATCCGCTTGCGGCAGCGCCCGACTGCCGCGTCCTGCAGTGCACCGATTGTTTTCATGAGGTCCTGTGCCACACCAGCACCTCCTTCGAAGCTGATCAATTGCCTATACCGTGCCATGGGGATATAAACCTTGTTGCACCACCCCTGCAGATCCCCGCGTTTCTGTAACGAAGGGGAATCCATTAACCTTCCGGGCCCGGATGTATAATCAGCAGTAGCGGACTGTTCCTGCCGTCCGGTTCTGGAGAGAGAATATGGACATGCTGGCAAACCTCGGGCTCCTCGTTATCTTCGCGCTGGTGCTCATCCTCCCGTTTCGCGTGAGTTGTGTTGAGCGGAACCTCGAACTCTTCCTCTTTGCCTGTGGTGTCGCTGCCCTGACGCTTTCCGGGTTCATCGCCATTCCCGGGGAGCATACCGGCTGGAGCATCGCGATTGTTGAGGAAGCGCTCTTCTCCTCGCTGAATATCGTAAACATCGGGGGAATACCCATCGGCATCGTCCAGATCGTCCTCATCGTCGGCCTCCTGATCTACCTCTTCCACCGCAGGATGCAGGAAGCGATTGTCGGAATGGTCGACTGTGTCCCGCTGAAATGGATTGTCTTTCTCCTTATCGTTGTGCTCGGCCTGGTCTCAAGCATCATCTCTGCGATCCTTGCGGCAATCATCCTTGTCGAGATTGTCAACGCCCTGCCACTTGTGCGGAAGGCCAAGGTTGAGGTGACCGTTGTCTCCTGCTTCTCCATCGGCCTTGGCGCCGGCCTTACCCCGCTTGGAGAACCGCTGTCCACGATTGTTGTCTCCAAGCTCTCGGGGCCCCCGTATTATGCCGGGTTCCTGTTTCTCTTCGACCGGCTGGCAATCTTCATCATCCCGGCCGTCATTGCACTGGGGATTGTCGGGGTTGTTCTCTTCTCCCGGAGCCATAACGCGGGTGAGAAACTCGAGTGTATCGTCAGGCGCGAATCGCTCTTTGAGATCTTCCTCCGGGCCGGCAAGGTCTGGCTCTTTATCATGGCGCTGGTCTTCCTGGGAGAGGGATTCAAGCCGCTGATCCTCCAGTATATCATCAACATCCCGTCTGCCGGCCTGTACTGGATCAATATCGTCTCCGCTGTCCTTGACAACGCTACCCTTGCCGCAGCAGAGATCAGCCCAGCGCTCTCCTCCCAGCAGATCACGAGCGCCCTGATGGGCCTGCTGATCGCGGGGGGAATGCTCATTCCCGGCAATATCCCCAACATCATATCGGCCTGCAAGCTGGGGATCACCAGCAGCGAATGGGCGAGGGTTGGCGTCCCTCTCGGCCTTGTGCTGATGGCAGTCTTCTTTGTCATTCTCTTTGTCCCTGCCTGGCTGGGCGTTGTGTGATCCGATCGGATGAAAAAGGCATCCTGCGGAAATCTTCCTGCGGGATTCTTTCATCCTTTTGGCACGCGGCCTGCCGGAAAGCGTAACAACCAATAGCACGGACTGCGCAGATCAATGATACCTATGAGCGATGTGGGCAGGGCCGAGGCGGTGGCGGAGAAAGTTGAACGGGAGATCGCGAGGCTGTCCGATCCTTCCCTGGATGTCCGTCATGCTGCTGTTACGGCCCTGCAAGAGATCGGGGAGCCTGCGGTTGTCCCGCTGCTCAAAGAACTCGGCGAGGCAGGAGACAATGACCGGCGCTGGTACGCAGCGGTTGCCCTTTCCCGGATCGGCGCTCCAGCTATCGCGCCGCTCATTGAAGCCATGAAGGCCAACCCGGCGCAGGCATTCCGGCGCTATGCTGCGGCGACACTGGGGGGGATGGGGGAGCCTGCCGTTATCCCGCTCATCGATGCCATGGCCTCCGATGAGGCGGAGCTCCGCGGATTCCTCTCGCAGGCACTCTGCCGGATTGGCGGGCCGGCCATCGAACCCCTGCGGCAGCGGCTGCATGATGCTGACGAGATCGTCCGGTCCTGCGCCACGCTCACGCTCTGGAAACTGGGCGAGGCTGGTGTGCCAGCCATTGTTGAAGACGCCAGAAAAGAAGACTAAAAGAAGACGAAATGGATAGTGCCCCGGAACACCCGGGGCATGGCCATGGATCTATTCTGCCGGGGTTTCGTTGGCATCTGACGGCGGCACACCCTGTCTCTTTTTCCCTGAGTCCAGCCGTTCGGACAGCTGCCCCATGAGCGAGAGCACCGCGGGCATGATGAAGATTGCGCCCGTAAGGGAGAACCCGACTGCGATCAGGGTCGAGATGCCGAAGTTGCTGATGATGGGGAAGGTGGCAAGGCAGAGTGCCGAGAACCCGAAGAAGGTTGCAAGGCCCGAGACCGTAATGGCGCTGCCGATCTTCTGGACGCTCTCCTGGATTGCGGCAATCGGGTTGTGCAGCCGCTCCTCCTCTTCGGCATAGCGCTCCATCACCAGGATGGTGTACTCGGCGGCGACACCGATGGTCATGGACCCGAGCGTTGCCGTCAGCGGAGTGTAGGTAAGGCCGATGAGGTACATCATCACTGCGTTCCAGCCGACAACGAAGATGATCGGGATGATCGGGGAGACCGCGTGGAGGTGGCGGTATACCAGGATCAGGAACGCAAAGACGAAGATGAAACCGAGCAGGGTCATCCGGTCCTTAGACTCCGACATTGATCCGAGCAGGCTGGTGTAGAGTTCGAAACTCCCGGCCGGTTCGACTGTGATCCCGACGGGTGGTTCGAGGAACTTGATCTCCTTTTCCATCTGCTCTTTGAGATCGTTCATCTGGATCATTTCCATGTCGGTGGTGCTGAACCGGATGATCCCGTTCATGGGGCTGCTGAGGTATGCCTCTTTCGTGCTCTCCGGGATCTTCGCAAGGACGGTGTCGAGTTCTGCCTGGGTTTTGGGCATCGCGCCGCCATTGTACTGGAGGATATAGGTGACAATGCTGGTCGCGCCTGTCAGCACGTTGTGATGGGCCAGTTCATAGTCCTGGAACTCCTTGATCCATCTCACCGTATCGAGATCAGTCACCCGCGATCCCTGGACCATTAAGTCTGCGGTGCTGGTTGCCCCGATGATGCGGGTGACCTTGTCGATGTTGATCTTGGCCGGCATGTCCGAGGGGACAAACGAGTTCTCATCGGAACTGACCGGAATGGTCGGGTCGATCTGGAAGCCGATGAGTGCTATGAGGCCTGCAAGGAGCAGGACCGGGACCGGGTTCTTTGCAATCTTCACTGAGGTACTGGTCAGGAAATCCGCGTACGAGAAGCCGTTCTTCTTTTTGTTCTGCTCCTTTCCGATGACCGTGTCACAGGCTTCAGTCCCGACCGCGTAGCACTGCCCGGTCTGCGGCTTGGGCTTGTAGTTTAAGAGAAGCCCGAGCGTGGGCATGCCGATGCAGGAGAACCAGTAACAGGTGTTGATACCGATGATGGCAACCAGCCCGAACGAGCGGATCATTGGGACGGTTGAGATGAACATGGCCAAGAACCCCATGGAGGTGGCCAGCATCGCGTACAACACGGCAGGGCCGGTACGGGTTACGGTCATGAAGACCGCCTTGTCAAGCGATCCCTTCCTCGCCTCTTCATCGAACCGGGCATGGAACTGGATGGCGTAATCGATCCCAAGACCGATCAGGACCGGGAATGCCCCGATCACGGCCATGTTCAGGTTGATTCCGGCAAGTCCCATGAGCCCCAGCGATGTGATAAGGCCGAGTCCTACGAGAAGCACCGGCATGAAGCGGTGGCGGACGTAGGCAAAGAGGATGCCCATGGTGATGACCATGAGGATCATCGCCCCGCCAATGAGGATACCCATGTTGCTCGATAAGCCCTCACCCATCTGCTGGGAAAATGCCGGGGAGCCGGACATCTCCACGGTCACACCGGGCGGAATGGGGGATGTGTCGATGACGGACTCGATATTGTTCAGTACCGACTTCTGCACATTCTCGGACAGGCCGGGCGTGAGCTTGATCTGGATGAGTGTTAAGACATTGGAGGGATAAAGCGTGGAGCGCAGGTCTTCGGGAAGGGCGTTGATTAAAAGCAGGGTTTCCTCCTTGGAGGAGGGGAGCATGCCACCATTGTACGCCTTCAGGTAATCGGTGATGCTATTGACACTCTCAATATTCTGCTGCTGTTTTATGTCCTTTTCCAGGTCATCGATATACGTCAAAATATCCGGGCTGAGTGGATCGCCCGCCTCGATGATGAGGATGATCGAATCCGATTTGTACTCCTGATTGTATTTTGCCTGGAGGGCGCCTTCGGGAGTGCCCTTGTCCACGTAGGTATCCCACCCGGTCTGCATGGTGAGCAGGGTCATGCCATAAAGACCCATACAGAAGACTGCAACAAGCAGGCAGGCCACGAGTTTTGGCCTCCTGATAATTGCATGTGCGATGCTCTCAAATATTTCTTTGATCATACCCGGCCCTCACTAGTGTTGCAGGAGTGTGTCTGTTGGGGGTGGAGCAGCTGCTCCTGTGTAAACGTCATGTGCCCTCACTGCGGTTTTGTCTTCCGCAGGTATGCCATATACCCGATGCCGGCTGCAAGAACCACAAGGATGAGCCCCGCAACCAGGATTGTGGTCGGAATTCCAGCGATGGTACCGGCCTTTGCCGGGAGCACCTGGACGGTCACTGGCACGGTGTCGGATTCCAGGCTGTTGCCAAGAGCATCACGGAACCGGAGTTTGCTGTCAAAGTTGTATGTTCCCGGCTGCATCTCCCTGCTGACGGCAATATCGTAGAGGGCAGTCGCGGTTTCCCCGGGGGGGATGTCGCCAAGGTACGCGACCGTACCTTCAGCTGTGACCCCCCCGTGCGGGGTTATCCGTGACTGGGTCTCATGCACCGTGGTGTTGCCGTTGTTCCGGTAGGTGATCGCTATGGCATCATGTGAACCGGCTGAAACAGAAGGAACGGGGGATGTTACGGAGAAACTGATCTTGGAGCTGACCGGGATTCCCACGGACTCGCTCCGGGAGGTGACGATCTCGCCCTCCCGGTTGGTATAGGTGACCGAGACATCGACCGGGTAAATCTGGTCAGCAGCGTCCTTGGAAGCAGAAATCTTGAACCGGGAGGAGATGATACCACCACTCGGGAAGTCCCCGACAAACGCGGTGCTGTCGGTCGGGATGATTGCACTCGACCCGCTCTGCGTGAGCTTCACGCTCGCTTTTGTGCCGCTCTCGGGGCCGTCGTTCCTGATCTTCAGGACAACATACCCGGAGGTGCCGGCACTGAGCGTGTCAGGGATAGCTTCGACCACAGTGATCTTCACCTCAGGTTTGATTCTGATAGTGACAGGGATGGTCGTACTGGTCTTCGTGTAGGAGTACTCGTAGACATCAGCGACCTCCTGCTTCCTGATATCGGGGGCCTGGTAACTTATGGTCACCGGCAGCTGGTACTCGCCGATGGTTGCGTTCGTGGAGATCTTGGCGGAAAAGCTGACCGTACTGCCTGCCCCTCCCGCGGGAATGTCACCGACAAACTGCGGGTCGCTCTTGATGATGATGGCATCGGTCCCGGAGGAGAGCCCGACCGTTGAAAATTTCGCTGTTGTCGGGAGGTCCTCGTAGTCGATCGTGCCCTGGTTGAGCTGTTTTAAGGTACTGACACCGGTGTTCCTGATGAGGATGGTGATGGTGGCATCCTCTCCCGGGAAGAACTCATTAGTGCCTGTCACGCTGGCAGAGAGATCCGGGCTGCCTGAAACGTACTTTGTTGCTGCGGAGGCCGGGACAATGACCGCGGCTGTGCAGACAAGGAGGGCGATTGCGACAAGGGCAGCATTGCCACAAGTCCTGGAAAAACGGGAATAGGCCATGTTCTTCCCCGTTACTGGAGTTTCTTCCTGCGGTAGTAATAGAACCCGGCAGCTGCGATGACGATGAGGACCAGCAGGGCCAGGAGTACCGGGTTGCCGGTGAGGGATGATACGAGGCTCTTTGCGGGCACCACTTCAACATTGAGTTTGATGGGGTCCGAGACAACCTGGTTGTCAAGGGCATCGCGGTAGCGGACCTCAGCATCGATACCGTACGACTTCACGGTTGCAGCACCATCTGCGGTAACAAGGAACGAGGCCTCTTTCGTCTCTCCGGGAGCAAGGTCTCCTAAGAATGCCGAGTCATCGTTGCTGCTGAAGGGATCGACCATGCTGATCCGGCCGACTGCCTGGTGGGCGGTTGCCCCGCCGGTGTTCTTGAATTGTGCCGTGATCACTTTCTTCTGGCCTGCTGCAATGGTCTGCGGTTCGGAGATGATGGCAAACTTGATCTTTCCGCCTACCGGGATTCCGATGGCCTCGATGTCGGAAGTGACCGTATCCCCGTCAGTGTTCTCGTATTTCACGTACACATCGAGGGGGTAGGTCTGCTCCTCAGCACCGGAGTCAACCGATGTCCGGAAGATGGCACTTGCCGTCCCCCCGGCAGGGAAATCTCCGATATATGCGCTACCCTCGGTAGGGATGACCGGGCTGCCATCGTTTTGGGCAATACAGAGAATGGCTTTCTTCCCATCCTCGTGGCCGATGTTCTTCACAGAAAGGGTCACGTAGCCCTCGGTCCCTGCGTTGAGGCCGCTTACCTGTACGGACTCTACATCGAGTCGCACGTCCGACTTGATCTTCACGGGGATGGTGAGGGTCTCGTTCATGGATTTGTACCGGTATTCGATCGTGTCGAAACCATACTGGTCGGCATTATAGAGATAGGTATACTGCAGGGATACCGGTAGCTGGTACGTTCCGGCCGCTGCATCGGTGGGAACTTTTACAGTGAATGTCGCTGTTGCAGTGCTGCTTGCTGGAAGGTCGCCGGTCAGCTGCGGGTCAGACTTCACGATGAGAGGAGAGTCTCCTGCACCAAGGCTGACAGTCAGGAATTTTGCTGTATTCGGGAGGTCGTCGCGGTTCACGATATTCGACCGGACGAACTTGAACTGGTTTGTCCCGGTATTCTGGATCACGATCCCGAGCTGGACCTCTTTTCCGGGCATGAGCTCGTTGTTCCCGGAGATGGCCGCAGAGAGTATCGGGCTGCCTGCAAGGTATTGTGTGCCATCCTCTGCACTCACCGGGGCGATGGCAAAAAATGTCACGGCAATGCCGGCCAGGAGCAGGAGGGACACGAAGTTGTGGCTCCCGATGTCCTGGTACAACGGTTTTCCGGTCGTCCTTGTGGAACCGGCTGTCAGGGAATTTTTTGTTGTCATAAGAATTTCTCGCTGTTTTCCAGATGTCTCACTAAAGTTGAATTCCATCGCATTAAAACATTTCCCCTATGGGTTATACATATGAATAGTTAACTCCGGAACTCCAGCCGGACAAACAAGATGGGCACATGACGGTCTCAGCGGAGGAGGTCCTGGAGCGCATCGATACGCTGGCGCAGGGCATTCTCCCGTTCGGCAAAATCGGTGATGTCTGCAATCGTGATGTAGGTGCTGGTCACGGAACCTCTCCGGGCAGCGGTGACCTTACCGTGGATAAACCGCGGGATCCCGTCTTTCCTCCGGATCCAGATCCTGAACTCGCCGGGGACCCCGGAATCCGGCTGGACGCTTTTCACAATCTCTTCTATCTTTGTCTTCTCGGAAAGCGGGATGAGGCCAGCATCGGCCATTCCCCCGGATACATCTTCCACGACGATTGTCCCGTGGAGTCCCATGGTCATCATCTCCTTGTCTGAATAGCCGGAGATCTTGTTGATGCGGTGATTTGTGTACACCACCTTGTCGTTCTCGACAATGATGAGGCCGTCCTGGATATTCTCTGCCATCATCCGGAACCGCTGCTCGCTCTCGCAGACTTTTGCCTCCTGGTTTTTCAGTTCCGTTATGTCGGTGAAGATGACAAAATTGTAGAGGATGGTCCCGTGCCGGACAGCGTTGATGCGGACATAGACAAACCGCTTCTCGCCATCTTTCCTTATGACCCACATCTTGAGATCGCTTGGAGTTTCAGGATGCGATTCAATATCCCGGATTCGCCAGGTCACTTCGTCACGGCACTCCTGCGGGATTATGGAGAGCGTGTTCATCGCCCAGAGCTCCTTGAAGGAATATCCTGTTATCTCGGCAATGCGATGATTCGCGTACATGGTCTTCCCGTTCTCAAGGATGATGAGCCCGTCCCGGATATTTTCCGCCATCATCCGGAACCGCTCTTCGCTTTCCCGGATCTCCCGCTCGGCAAGGATACGTTCCGTTACATCCTCGAGGATCAGGGTGATCCCTTTTCCCCCGTCATCAAACACCGTGGGAATGCATTTCTGGTGGAAAATCCGCTCCCCTTTGCCTTTCACGAGGAAGGTGACCGTTGTCTCCGCCTCTTTTCTCTCCTTTGAGACGCTCTCCAGCAGCTCGTGGACATCCACTTCGGGGGACTGGAGGAACGAGATGTTCTTTCCGACGGCTTCTTCCCGGGAGAGGTGGAGCAGGGCAAGGAAATTGGTATTGATATCGATGATCCGGAACTCGTTGTCCAGCACCATGATGAGTTCTTTTGAGTAGCTCAGCATAGCGGAGAGCGGGACGCGCTGGGAGAGCGTGTACACCTTTGCCATCCCGTAGGTCCTCATATCGACCTGCCCTGAGATGAGCAGGATATCCAGGTAACGCCCAATGGTATTCTTGTTCTTTTTGAGCGCCCTGGAGATATCGGTGACACTCATGCCATTCGGGTTCTTCTTCAAAAGCTGCCGTATTGCGCCTAGTTCCTGCTGGTAATCCTGCATCATGGTTGTAAACATGCCTGAAGGTGTTGTAGGTACTCTATTGCCCTCCAAAATTTATAAGTGTTATGAATCACCAGAATGTATAATCAATTACTGGATAATTTAAATATAAACAACGTTAAAACTACTGTGTAGTGTCGCAGCATATGCTGCTGCAACCCTATATCAGAAGGATTTAAAAAGATCTGAATAAGGAGTAATCTGTATGGTGTCTGTTGACATTATTTCCCGTGGATTGGAAAATGTAGTGGCAGTTCTTCCTGCCATCATTGGTGCAGTGATTGTTCTTCTTCTTGGCTGGATTGTCGGACGTGTGCTGGGCAAGGCGGTCCGGATCATCATCGACAAGGCCATGGCCGCAGTCTCCTCCGCCCCCTTGATCGGCGAATCGGATGTAGGAAAGACCGTAGCAACATCGCATGTGTCGCTGGGCTACCTGGGCGACATCACCATGCGCTGTGTCGTGTACCTTATCGCGATCCTTGCGGCAGTCGACATCCTCAACCTTGACTACATCAGCAAGTTCATGGCACAGGTCATCGAGTATATCCCGCATGTAGTTGCATTCGTGATCATCCTTGTCATAGGAATCATCCTTGTCGATTTCTTCATCGACTTCTTCAGGAAATACTCGCAGACCTCGAAGATCGAAATGGTCACACCCGTCCTCGTCCTGCTCCGGCTCTTCCTGTACTTCGTTGTAGTTATGCTGGCCCTCTCGCAGCTAATGCTCGATCTCACGATCATCTACACGATCATTACACCCATCTTCTGGGGTATCGGGATCGGCCTTGGTGCTTCGATTGCCATTGTGGTCTGGTTCGGCATGAAGAACCGCAGCGAACAGTTCATGGAAAAGGTACTGGAATCTATCTCCAAGTGAGGAATCCACAACTCAGGTATTCCCACGAAAGGGTTGGGGTTTTACTCCCCTCTCTTTATTCCCCTCCCTTTTTTCCTATGCCCCCCACAGGACGTATCCCCGTACCGGTCCCTGCCGGATGACATCTGGTGCTTTTATTCTCATCTGGTAACATTCATCATGGCAGACCACGCAATACTTTTCAGAAACCATGATCCCCGGAAGGGTGTTCTCCCGTGACAGGAGGCCGGCGTATCTCTCACGGGCAGGGGTCCGCACCCGGATATGAACTCATGGAGATCCAATCATGAAAAAGAACTATACGTATCTCATTCTCCTTCTTGTCGCAGCATGCCTGGTTCTGCCCGTGATGGCTGACGATGGAAACGTCACGAATACCACGGTTCCCACGACCAGTGAAACAACCATTGTCACCACTGAGACCACCGTTCCTCCCACAACTACCGTGCAAACGACGGCGACCACCGAAGTACCGACAACCACCACCGCGGCCCCGACAACGACAGCTACGACCATCCCGGCAACAACCGTGACAACGGTCGTTCCCACCGCCACCCCGACAACCGGGGGCGTGTTCGTGGCCTCATCGCCGCCCGGCGCCGCGATCCTCATTGACGGGGTATATCATGGCACCACCCCGGGAACGGTAACCAGCCTTGCCCCGGGAAACCACCTGATCCGCCTCTCCCTGAGCGGGTATATCGATTATGAAGGAACCATCTATGTCATCGCCGGCCAGGAGACCACCGAGTACGGGACACTTCATCCCATGAGCACCGGCTCCCCGCAGATTATTGTCGCCACGCCATCGGCGCCTCCCGCCACTGCTGCCCCGGTAATAACGGCCACGCCGGTTGCCACAGAACCCGCATCTGAGAGCCCGCTGGAGAACCCGACGGTGATTGCAGCCCTGATTGGTATCGTCACCGCATCGATCGGCGCCGGTGCTTCCATTTTCACGCACAAGGCGAAGACAGAAGCGGTTAAAAAGGAAGACGAGCCAAAGAAAGAATAACCGTGCTTGCGTTTCGCAGCGCATGATATCACCCTCCCTTTTTCCTGTTTTGACTCCCTCTTTTCCCTGCCGGCCATTGTAAGAAATCCCTGTGGTCCAGGGTTCCACAGCCCCCTCCTTAATCAGCACTCATAAATCCCCTCACGGCCCATCCGTAGATATGCTCAAGCTCTCGCCCGTGATGGAGGCCTACGAGAAGTCCCTGCTGGACGGGCTCCATCAGCAGATTGCGATAGCAAAAGAGGCACGGTTACGGGGCCTCGACCCCAGCACCGATGTCGAGATCCCGATTGCAAGTGATCTCGCTGACCGGGTGGAGGTCCTGACCGGGGTCAAAGGCGTTGCGGCCCGGATCCGCGAGCTCGAGGCAACAATGTCCCGCGAGGAAGCGGCCCTCCGTATCGGTGACGATTTCGTTGCCCGGAGGTTTGGGGAGAAGGACATCATGGAGGTGCTCGACCACTCCATCCGCGTTGCCATGGCGCTCCTGACAGAAGGCGTCGTATCCGCCCCCACGGAAGGGATAGCCAAGGTCTCGCTCGGGAAGAATGACGACGGGACCCAGTACCTGATGATCTTCTATGCCGGCCCGATCCGGAGTGCCGGTGGTACGGCGCAGGCCATGTCGGTGCTGGTCGGCGACTACGTGCGCCAGAAACTGGGGATCAACCGGTATATTGCCCGGCAGGAGGAGGTGGAGCGCTACGTGGAGGAGATCCGGCAGTACAACTCGATCATGAACCTCCAGTACCTCCCGAGCGAAGCCGAGATCCGGCTCATCATCGAGAACTGCCCGGTCTGCATTGACGGTGAAGCAACCGAGCAGGAAGAGGTCTCGGGCCACCGGAACCTGGAGCGGGTGGAGACGAACGTTGTGCGGGGGGGCATGGCGCTCGTCATCGGTGAAGGGATTGCCGGGAAGGCCCGGAAGCTCAAAGGCCGGGTCGAGAAGATGAAGATGGAGGGCTGGGACTGGCTCGACAAGCTGATCGCCGGTGCGGCCAAGAGCGGGGATGGCGGCAAGAGCACGGGGATCAAGCCGCTCGACAAGTACCTCCGGGATCTCATCGGCGGCCGGCCGGTATTCTCCTACCCGATGCGCAAAGGGGGATTCCGGCTCCGGTACGGGAGGTCACGGAACACCGGGTTTGCCGCTGCCGGGATGCACCCGGCCACGCTCTATATCCTCGGCGAGTTCCTTGCCACGGGCACCCAGATGAAGACCGAGCGACCCGGCAAGGCCTGCGGGGTGGTGCCGGTGGATACACTTGAGGGTCCGACGGTTCGGCTCCGGGAGGGCAGCGTGCTCCGGATCGACGATGAAGCAACCGCAAAACGGCTTGGCCCGGGGATCGAGAAGATCCTCGATGTCGGTGAGATCCTCATCTCGTTCGGGGAATTTTTGGAGAACAACCATCCGCTGGTTCCCGCAGGGTATTGCGAGGAATGGTGGCTGCTTGACGCGGGGGATGGGGTGAAGCCCCCAAAGGATGAGGCAGAAGCCCTGGAGTATGCACAGAATGGGGGGTATCTCCACCCGGCGTGGACATGGTTCTGGGACGACATCACCACAGACCAGATCCGGGCAGTGGCTGAGTATGTATCCGCAAAAGGATCGATTCACGAGGACGGCCTCCATCTTCCCACCGATCCTGCCATCAAGGCTGCTCTCGAAGAGATCCTCCTCTCCCATGATCTCCGCGAGGATACTATCGTCATCCGCACGTACCGTACGTTCCTTGCCGGCCTCGGATTGGATGGCAGCCTGAAGAAGCGCGATACCTGGCAGACTCTCCCCGAAGGAGCAGCCCCTCTCGATATGGTGATGCACCTCTCCGGCCTGAAGATGCGGTCCCGCTCCGGTACCCGGATCGGTGGCCGCATGGGCCGGCCGGGGAAATCGAAACCCCGGAAGATGAACCCGCCGCCCCATGTCCTCTTCCCGCTCGGGGACTCAGGCGGGGCCCGGCGCTCGTTCCAGTCCGCCTCCACGCACACTGCAGAGGTCGACGCAGACAACGTTGACCTCGACTTCCAGAAGGAAGGCGGGATCATCGAGATCGAAGTAGGGCGGCGCCGGTGCAGCCAGTGCGGCGAGATAACCTACATGAACCGGTGCGACAAGTGCGGGGGGCACACGATCGCCCTCTTCACCTGCTCAAAGTGCGGCCACGAGCTCACGCAGGACCGGTGCCCGAGCTGCGATGCCCCCGCCATGTGCAGCCAGCGGATCAGCCTGAACGTGAAGGCAGAGTACGCAAAGGCGATGGAGCGGATGGGCCTTAGGACCGACAGCATCGCACTCGTCAAGGGGGTCAAGGGAGTCATCTCAAGGGAGAAGACAGTGGAGGCAATGGAGAAGGGGATTCTCCGGGCGCAGCAGAACGTCTTTGTCTTCAAGGATGGCACGACACGGTTCGATATGATCGACCTGCCCCTCACCCACATCCGCCCGGACGAGGTCCGCGTCCCTGTGGAGAAGATGCGTTCGCTCGGGTACACGAAAGACACGCACGGCTACGATCTCCAGAATGGATCGCAGGTGGTCGAGCTTCACCCGCAGGATATCCTTGTCTCCGACTCCTGCGCCGAATGGCTGGTCAGCGTGACAAAGTTCATGGATGAACTGCTCGTCAAATGCTATGGCCTTGAACCGTTCTACAAGGTCAGCAAACCCGATGACCTCATCGGGCATCTCGTCATCGGTCTTGCCCCGCACACGAGCGCCGGCGTCCTTGCAAGGATCGTCGGGTTCACAAGGGCCAACGTGGGATATGCCCACCCGTTCTTCCATGCCGCAAAACGCCGGAACTGCTTCTGGGGCGAGACGGAGATCGAGGTCAACGACGGCAGCAGGTGGGAGAAGCTCCCGATCCGGAAGTTCGTGCTGGAGAACTTCGACCTCACCCGGCCCGGCCTTGACCGGCTCGGCACGTATTATTCGGACCCGGCCCGGCCGTTCTGGACCCGTGCCGTGGACACCTCCGGCCAGATACACCTCCGGAAGGTGACCTCGGTCTCGGTCCACCGTTCACCGGCGGCGCTGATCCGGTTCACCACCTCCCGCGGAAAGGAGCTGGTCGTCACCCCCGACCACGCGATGCTTGTCTGGGACACCGGCTATCTTCGCAAGCTCAGGGCAATGGAGCTCAAGCCCGGTGATTCGGTGCCGGTTTTTGAAGGCAGTTGCGTCATCTCCGATACCATCAAGCTCGCGGAACAGGTCCCGGCTCCTGAAGAGCGGGTCTACTGCCTGACGGTTGCCGACGACCACACGCTGGTGGCAAATGGCATCTTCACCGGCCAGTGCGATGGCGATGAGGACTGCATCATGCTCCTTCTCGACGGCCTGATCAACTTCTCCCGCTCGTTCCTGCCGCAGAACCGCGGGGGTTCCATGGACGCTCCCCTGGTGCTGACCAGCCGTATCGACCCGGCTGAGATCGACAAGGAGGCGCTCAATGTCGATGTCTGCGAGCGGTACCCGATCGAGGTCTACACGAGTGCCCTCACGTACGCGGAGCCAAAAACCATCGTCAAGCTCATCGACCGCGTCGAGAACCGGCTCGGCACGCCGGCCCAGCTCGAAGGGTTCCAGTTCACCCACGACACCTCGGATATTTCGGCCGGCCCCATCGAATCCATGTATACCCAGATGAAGACGATGACCGACAAGCTCGGCGCTGAACTCGAACTCGCGGAGAAGATCCGGGCCGTGGATGCCGACGATGTGGCGGAGCGGGTCTTAAACACGCATTTCATCCGCGACCTGATGGGAAACCTCTCTGCCTTCTCCAAGCAGAAGTTCCGGTGCACGAAATGTAACACGAGCTACCGCCGCATGCCGCTTGCCGGCAAGTGCACGAAGTTCAAGGGCAAGGGCATCTGCAATGGCAATATCATCCCCACCGTTCACGAGGGCTCTGTGAAGAAGTACCTTGAGATGTCCCGCGAAATCTGCCGGAAATACCATATTTCAGAGTACACCAAGCAGCGGGTGGAAGTGATCGACCTCGCGATCGAGTCTACGTTCGGTGAGGAGAAACAGCAGCAGCTTGGGTTGGCGGACTTCATGTAGACTGCCGTTCCCGCAAGGGAAGGGCAGGCTGGAGAAGAACCCGAAGGATTCTTCGACTAGCGGAGGGTCATCGGACCCGACGTTCAAGAGGATCCTGCAGGGCTCATCGAGTTGTCGAGGGTCGAAGACCCGAAGTTGGAGAATCGAACAAGTCATCAGACTTGTGAGATGAGAAGAACGTAGTTCTTCGAGGAACCTGAAGGATTCTTCGACCAAGTTGAGGATTGAACAGCCAATGGTTCTCCTCCTCCTCGACCATCTTACGAAGGTCTCGTATTCATCAAATACGAAGCCCCCTCAACCTTCCGGATCCAATCCCCTCTCATAAATCGTCGTGATCCCCGCCATAATGAGGGAGAAGAGCACGAGATCGTAGATCCCGTGCGCAATGGCGCTCGTTGAGGTGTTGGTGTACTGCCGGAGCACACCGAAGCAGAGCCCGATAAGGAAGACTTCGATCACACCGTCCCACGCGTACTGGTACGCATGCAGGGATGCAAAGACAAGGGCTGCAAGGAGGATACCGAACCGGGGCTGGATCACGCCGCGGACCGAGAGTTCTTCCCCGAATCCTGCGGCAACCGATGCCACGAGTGCCGCAAGTGGCGTGAAGGAAGCGATGAACAGGTTGTTCACCAATACCTCGTCTGTCACCGTGATACCACAGGCAACGAAGAGCTGCACCAGGAGATCATCGATAACGGTAAAGGCTCCAACGAGCAGGATGCCAGCTGCTACCCCGAGGGCAACCTGCCGGGCGGAAGGCCGGACCAGGCCAAGACGTGAGAGCGTTGCCGGAAGGTCTTTTCTGACCCAGAGCCCGACAAAGAAGAACGAGGCAATGGTTGTCCAGATGAGGGTGAAGATGTCGAGCTTGACGCTGGAACCGGGCTCCTCGCTCCCGATACCAAGGGCTTCCTGCAGCCCGGCATCCAGGAACGGAGCATTGCCGTTGACAGCCAGCGGGACCAATGGAAGAACGATGAGCGCGATAACACAGACAAGACCGATGGTGTGGGCAAACGAATCCGGGTTGAACGGCAGGACGCGGGACAGGTGCCCCCGGAACCGGTGGGAGAAGCCGAGGAGACTGGCAAAGACCGCCCCGAGCGAGACGAGGAGTACAATGCCCATCGATTCCGGAGGCTGCGTCTCAAGATACGCGTCGAGGGCGGCTTCGTCACCGGTGAGACTGATCACCGGTGCAAGAGTGATCATAAGGGTCATGGCCCAGATACAGAAGAGGATACCAAGGAGCCAGAGGACCGCGGTATACCGGGCCCAGCGGGACGTCTCCCCTGTATAGGCGAGGAAGGCGAGGATGACAAAGGGTGCTACCATCCCGCCGGCAAGCACGAACTCCCCAAGGTCCCCGCCGAGGACCTCAGAACCTGAAAGCGCCAGCACGATGAGGAAGAACACGATTACCGGGACTGCGATGAGGAGATCGCGGTAACGGCCCTGCCACAAGCGCTCAATCATGCTCATCTAATGAGAATATTCAGGTAATTAAGGATGTGGGAACCGGGAATTCCTGACGGGATTTTGTGTCCTGTGAAAGCCTTTTACTCTCCTCTCCCCCATACTATTCTGCGCGAGAATATCTAAGTGGCCAACAGAGGCAGACTCAAGATCTGTTCCCGAAGGGGTTCGCAGGTTCAACTCCTGCTTCTCGCATAGACTTCTTATTTTCAATATTTTTACATTATATTCCATTAAGTAAATTATTGAAAATGCTGTAAAATGAAGAATTATCCTTTGCATCGAAAAAGAGATAGCCCAAAGTAAAAAGAATCCGGGTTGTCCTTTGATGAATCTCGAAGCTCTCCATTTTCATACCACAATAAATAATTTGGAGATGTTATTAACACAGGGCTGGATTGTTTTGCTGATACGCTTGCATTAAAAATTATATGACCCAAGGACTGATTTTTCTCTCTAGTTTTACTATTACTAAATTCGAATACCCATACATATTTTGGAAATTCTGCTACTGAAAAAATTTGGGTAATTTCTTCTGGATATTTTAATTTATTAGAAAACCAGAATTTGATACGTTGCGAGCGCATTAAGAATGGTCTGATTTTTAATTCATCAATTGGTGAAAGTGAATCGAGATGTTTATCAATTTTTAAAAAATTTGGTAAAATTTTTTCTTCAAATATTTTTTTAATAAACGTATAATGGACTGTGTTTTCAGGAAGTAAGACCAACGCCTCCAATAAATGTTTATTAATAAATTCTTGAGGTATCACGATGAATGGTGCTAGATCGACATCATGAACGATGAAATCTGGATGTTCGCCATTTTTATTTAATGTATGGCCAACAGCAACGATAGCATGATATTTTTCCTTGTCCTTTTCTGTGGGTGAACACTCTTCAGATTTTTTCCATTTAGAATAAGTGGGTAGTAGTAATAAACTCTCAAAATCAAAAACTAAATACACAGGAATTTCTGATTCAATATAGGCGTATAATGTATCAGAATCCATCAAACTCATGTTTTTAGAATCTGTATGGATATGAGCGAAAAGTTTCGATAATTTGCAATCCCCTTTACATTCTGATTTCGTTTGTATTTTTTTTTCAATTTCTTGGTACTCATCTCTTTGAGGTATACCGTAATGATAATAGTATTCAAAATTCATTTTTTTAATAACGGCTTCAAAATCTCGTATACCATTTTTCGAGAGAGAGTTTTTAGGTAAATTCAATGCAATGTCTGAAAGTGAATAATATTGCAGCCCTAATTCATTTGCCAATGTAGTCAAGATAATCCATAGACTTGAGGGTGCACACGCGCCTAATTTTATATCGGGCATTGTGTAAGGTACTGTGGAAATTGTAGGATTTTCAAAATCATCAGACTTGTATGCTTTTTTACATGTAACAAAAAAACCGTTTTTTTCAGGAATTGGAAGAAATGCATCACAAATTGTTGCGGATGTTGGTCTGAAATCAAAATGTCCAAAATGTATATGTTCGTTGTATGTAGTTTTTTGTGATCGAATTTCTACATAATATCTGGAAGCCAATTTTTTTATATCGCTATTTGATAAATACTCATCAGGAAACTTATATCGCTCAAAAATGCTTTTCTCTTTCTCCCATTCTCGACAGTTTATTGATTTAACAACTAAGGTGGTTTTTAAGTTATCATCATATGCGATAGAACTTATTCTATCAATAAGAAGTTCAATATCATGAGAATTGGTATCGATGACATTAGATTCCGGAGTCATCTTAATCAAGGGGAAGAGAATAAGGAACAACCCGATTTTGCCATTCCTTCATGTCTTCAAATAATTTGCCATTATCTGAATTGATTTGTTCGAAAAAGGCAATTTTATCGATTTGATCACTGATAAAAGAATGGGAGGTTTTTTCGATTTTAAGATCAAGCCAGACGCAATTCATTTCAATGTCGTCTGGCATGTAATCCATTTTAATCTCTACAATGCAATACGTTTCTTTTTGGGAAAATCTTCTTCAATCTTACGCTCAAGCTCTTTCGCTTCCTTTTTACTGCGGATCATGCTAACATGTGATGCCTTGATTGGAAGAAGTGTAGCTTTTGATGCTTGTGTCATATTTATCCGTTATCTACGTTTAATCGATTAAAATACTAATATGTTGTGGTCTTACTCTATTATTTCTGCTACGTGTTAATGGTTATTGTTGAGTTATAGTTATTCGATATCATGGTCGAACATTTCGTTGGAATGTCATCAAAGGTAAAATTCAACACTTGATTGCAATCTGTTATATTGCATGCCTGTATGGTTGGATTCTGCGGACTAGATAATTGAAACAGCAGGATCAACAATAGTTCTGCAAACAATGTGCCAATTAATATGAGGTACTGTTTGTCATATCGCTCGAGTTTTGAATCTAAATCTTTAGAGAATAACCAGCCTTTAATCACGACTAAGCTTGTCATTACAAAAACCGGATAGGAAATTAAAAAATTACTTTCAATTAAATTATTTTTTGAGAGTAACATCGACACAATGAACAATGAAATTACAATCGCCGAAATTATTCCAAGCCATTTTCCAGCAACGATCCAATTGGAGATACTCTGATTAATTGCCTGTCTGTGGTATATTACTAATGTTTTGTCGTTACTCTCACTTTTGATGGAAAAATAAGAATTTTGGCCGCTTTCATCTTGCATGAACTTATCTTTCTTTGATAATTTCTCGACTTCCCCTCTGATTGGATTGCCGTCATTATCGAGAATATATGGGTAGTCGACAAATTGAAAATTATCTGATGATTTGATTGCAATATAGAGATTTATCTCTTCTTTTAAATCAAACACTAATCGACTGTATGGTGCGTTTTCGAACTGGGGAGCATCATCGTTATATCCCGAAGGTGAAACGTATTTTATGATAAGCGTTCGCCGTTCGTTTGGTTTTAATTCTCGATCATGTGGCAATTTGATATCGATTAAATATTGTGAAAAATCACCAGAACCTGCTTCCCGAGATTTGGAAAATTCTAGAATTTCATTGTTGGTGTCGAATATCCTTAAATATGGTTTATATTCGCCCAAATCGAATTTTATTGTGCTAATGGGACTTTTCGATTCATTAGAAAATGTAATTTCATGAGTGACTTTCAATGCCATTAATGTTTCGAATTCGAAAAAATAACGGAGCCTTTCAATTTTTGTCTCCGCCAATTCATCGCTCATGAATAAATCTCCTATTTGTAATTAACTACTAATTTGTGAATATAATAATATTTAAACAATTTTGTATTGTTCTGTTAAATAGAAAAATCTTTTTTTACATATGAAATTCTCATACCATTAGGATGGAGCTGGGACAATTCCTGCATGCATTAATCCGAGGCGGTAGTCCCCACTTTGGTTCTGCCCCGGATCCAGTGCCAGAGAACCGCTCCACTAAGAGGTGGTGTAGATACATCCTATGGCATGAGTGGGGTGGAGCGGGGATCTTCCCTAATAGTTTGAAATGGTGGGGGCCTCTTATTAATTGGGTTAGGTTACCCTCTCTTGTTACAGAATGTTCCCAACGAAATCGCTGCAAAAATTTCAAACGCGATCGTTTTTTTCCAATTTTACCCTGCCCGACCCCCCTTTTCAGGTATGCAAAAAACACCATAATTTCGTGTGGAATCTCCGAAGGAAAAATCCCCTAAAAACCTTCCACAGGAAGCCAGGGGGGGTCGGGCAGGGGAGGAATTTCATTCCGGATTTTTTTTCGCGCGAAAAAATTTTCAAACCGGAAATTGTTTGAAAAAACTGAGCCGGATCTGGTTGTTCCTGCGCAATCAATCCGGCAAAAAAATCCGGTCAAAAAAGAAGTGTCTTATTGTGCGGTGTCTTTTGCATTGAGCCGGGCGGCGATGATGAAATCGTTGAGGGTGAGCCCGCCGGCAGGATACGTATACAGGGAGACATCAACGTACCGGGACTCCCGCATGCAGATATCCGGGAAATGTCCCTCTTCTGTGGCAAGGGCTGCGATCTCGCCAAAGAATGCAATGCAGGCCGATGCATCAGTCAGGGTAAAAGTCCTGGAGATATGGCCGTTTTTTAAGCTCCAGCCCGGCACCTGCGCAAGGTATTCGAGGGTATCCTTTCTCGTGAGGGGCGGGGATCCGGCTTTATAAGTTGTGCACTTCTGGTGTGCGAGTTCCATGGTTATCACTTCTGTGTGCCGGCAAAAAAAGTTTCTCCAAGGGAGCCGGTACGCCGGGCTCCCACGGTACGGGTTTTTTCGGTTATGCGATGGCAGGAGCTGGCTGTGTTTTTCCTGCCTGCACCTGCATGACCACCATGACGATGAGGGAGATCGGGAGGGCGATCACGATCGGGTCAACCGCTGTCCACGGAGCGCCAAGGAGGGTGACTTTCCCGAAGAGTGCCTGGCAGAGGCCCAGAGGTTTTGCCTCTGCCGCGTGGACGAACGCAGTCCAGACAAACCAGACGACAGCACCGGTAACCATGCTCCACAGCGCTGCTTTTGTCGATGGCGCCTTTGCATAGACGCCTACGGCGAAAGCCGGCAGGAAGGCGCAGGCGCAGAGCCCCATGAACATGACGGTAGCCCGGGCAATGATGCTGATGGGCATGAGCAGGGCGAGGATCGTTGAGAGGACCATCATGATGACGATTCCTGCCTGGTGCGCCTTCAACGACAGGGCGCACTCCCTTCCGCGGCCCCAGAGATCGCAGATCAGGGCCGTGCCCATGGCATGGTACAGGGCAGAGAGCGTGGACATCGCAGCCGAGAGGAGCGTCAGCATGAAGATGACGACAAAGATCTCGGGCATGGCCTGGTTGATGAAGAGCGGCATGATGGCATCAACATTCCCGCCTGCAGCGTCAATAGCAATCTTCCCCGAGGTCTGGTAGAAGTACACGTTGGAGAGCGCTCCGACCGTGAAGGCGACACCGGTCATCATCAGAATGAACGGCCCGCCCACGAGGATTGCCCGGTTCAGGGACTTGTTGTCCTTTGCCGTCATGAACCGGACAACGAGCTGCGGCTGGGCGAGCACCCCGATACCCACACCGAGGACGAGGGTGGTGATGACCGTGAACCAGATCGGTGAGCCGAGTTCCGGCATGGTTGTCCAGCCGGTCATGCCCTGGCCTGCAAGTGCCGTGGGGACAAGATCAGCCATATTCGTGAGGGCAGTTGCCCCGGCGGTCCATCCCCCAACGACAACCAGCGTGAGGGCGAGCAGCACGGTCATGCCGATCAGCATGATGGTACCCTGGAAAGCATCGGTGTACATGACCGCGATGAGGCCCCCGAAGACCACGTAGACGGCCGTGATAACGGCAAAGAGGATCAGCGAGGTCGTGTAATCGATCCCGAGCGTTGGCTCAATGAACCGTGCTCCGCCGATGAGGATAGCAGCAGTATACAGGGGCATCGAGATAACTATGATGAAACCGGCAATGTACTGGAGGACCGGGGACTTGTAGATCTTGCACATCAGGTCCGGGAAGGTGACAGCCGAGAGGCGGTGGCCGATCTCCCGCGTCTTCTTGCCGAAGAGGACGAAGGCGAGAAGGATGCCGACCCCGATGTTGAGGACCGTCAGCCAGATCAGGCTCATCCCGAGGTTTGCTGCCTGTCCCCCGAACCCGATGATGGCGGACGTGGAGATGAACGTTGCACCGTACGAAAGGGCAATGATCACCGGGTGGCTGCACCGTCCGGCAACCAGGTAGTCCTCGGTACTTTTTGTCTTCCTGTACCCGAGATAACCGATGACGAGGGTGGCTGCAAGGTAGAGGAGCACCAGCGCCGTCATCGTCAGGGTATTAACTGCCATTACCGCCGTCCCCCTCGTTCCAGTACAGCCAGCCGTACACGATACACGCCAGGGCTAAGCCGATGGACAGCCCATAGCCGAGCACTATCTGTAAATCAGGAATTCCAAAGAGCATAGAAAAACCTCTGGTAAACTCTTCATAGCGACAATACACGGGGACCAAACAGAACGACGGTCCCCTATCTAAAGAAGAATGCGTAGCACGGGCTTAATAGAGAAACAGTGGAACAAGCCCTTTGCGACCTCATTGTTTACCGGATCTTAATCTGAAGACCACTCTATATAACGGTTTTCAATTATACGCTGGTGCACATCCCTGTACAATGCTATGTTGTAGCACGGAATCCCATGCCCGCGCAAAAGACCATATCGGTAGCGGCACAATCCTCATTCAGGTACAACCGTGACATCCGTCTTCTCCACCCTGCACGAGTCCCTCCGGCAGGTGCTCACCCAGCGGCTTGGCTGGTTTGAACTCCGCGAGGTGCAGGAGCGGGCCTGTGTCGCCATCTCGGAAGGGAACGACACGCTGGTGATCGCGCCTACGGCCGGGGGAAAGTCCGAGGCCGCCCTGATCCCGGTGATGGACGCGGTTCTGAAAAATGGGCTGCCCGGGGTGGCCTGCCTGTATATCGCACCCACAAAAGCGCTGATCAATGACCAGGAAGAACGGTTCTCGGCATTCTGCCTGCCGGCATCGCTGTCGGTGATGAAATGGCATGGCGATGTCAAAAAAGGGGGGCGGTCATGGAAAGGGGAGCCGCCCCATTTCCTGATGATCACCCCCGAGTCGCTCGAGGTCCTCCTGCAGGAGCGAACGCTCTCCCAGGACCTCCGGGAGGTGCGTTTTGTCATCATCGACGAGCTCCACGCATTCGTGGAGACCGACCGCGGCATCCATCTCAGGGTGCTGCTGGACCGGCTGGACGTGCTTACCGGGCACAAGATCCAGCGGATCGGCCTCTCTGCCACCGCCGGGAACCCTCATGAGATCCTCTCGTGGCTCTCCGATGGGAGGCAGGGCCGGAAACTGGTTGAGGTTGCCCCGGCACCCAGAGAGAAGCACTTTTCGTTCATCATCGAGCCGGACGAGGACCGGCGGACGAGTGCGCTGGCGGGGGTCGTTACCGGGAGAAAGGCGCTGGTCTTTGTCAACAGCCGGAGCGGTGCCGAGCACCTCGTGAAAGCCCTCTCCGGGCGGGTGCTTAACCTTCACATCCACCACTCGTCACTCTCGCCGGAGATGCGGAGAAAGGCCGAGGATGCGTTCCTGTCGGAGGGAGGGGCCTGCATCATCTGCACGAGCACGCTCGAACTCGGGATCGATATCGGCGACCTTGATGTTGTGGTGCAGGTGGGCCCGCCGGATACGGTATCGTCCTTTCTCCAGCGGATGGGCCGGAGCGGGAGGCGGGGACGACCGGCGTTCGTTGTCTTTGTGCTGGAAACCCCCTGCCAGCTGCTCTGCAGCTGTGCCATCATCGAATGTGCCATCGACCGCAGGGTCGAGGACCTGCAACCGCCGGAGCAGCCCTGGAATGTCCTCCTCCAGCAGCTCTTCCTCACCCTCCGGAGCGGGAGGGCAGGCAGGGGTACCCTTATGAAAATGCTCCTTTCCCGGCCGGTATTTTCCGGGATCCGGAAAGCGGAGCTGGAACGGCTTCTCCGGTATCTCATCGATGAGGGGTACATAACAACCGATGGCGAGATGCTGATGCCCGGCACCGAAGCGGAGCGGGTGCTGGGGAGATCGAACTGGAAAGACCTGTACTCGGTCATTCCCGGCGGCGGGGAGTACCGGGCCATGACGCCGGACGGCGAATCCGTGGGGAAGCTCGATGCCCGGTTTGTCAGCAGCCACAGCGACGGCGACGTGACGCTGGGCGGGAAGACCTGGTCGATGGTGAAGTGCGACGAGGGCCACAACATCGTGGTTGTTGTCCCGTCCGGTGCCGGCGGGGCCCGCACCTTCTGGAAAGGGAGTGGCGAAGCCGGGTTCTCCGGCCTCATCTGCGAGCGGGCGGGGGCTATCCGGAAGGAAGGAACAACCCGGCTGCCGCTTGGGGATCCCGAACGCGAAGTTCTCCAAAAAGCCCTGCAGGCAATACCGGAAGGGGTGGGCGGGAGCGGTCTCTTTGTGAGAGAAAGGAAGCGGGCCGGAAGAAAGATCGTGGAGGTGTACTCCTTCCATGGCAGCAGGTTCAACCGCGTGCTTGCGCCCCTCCTTGCCCACACCCTCGGGGGAAAGGCCCGGGTCAGTTCCGGCGATTTCCGTCTCCGCGTGTCGGGTGCAGGGAAACAGGATAGCATCCCCCGGGTGATTGCAGCACTGGAGGCAGTCCGGGCACTGAGTCCGGAAGAGATTGCGGAGATCCTTCCGGCACCCCAACGGGAGGCATGGAAATTCGCCGGGCTCCTTTCTGAACCTCTCTTCCGGAAGGCAGTACTCCCCGATTATTACCATATTACGGAGTTCAAACAAAGGCTTGCGGGGATGACGGTCACTGCGCTTCCCCCCGTAGCTCTGGAGCCTGGCACGGCAGAGTAACCCTCCCCCTCCTGAAGGAGGACGGATCCCTTTTTGTGATACCCCGGAAATAGGATCATATGCAGAAATGGTTCGCACTTATCGCCCTTGTTGCAGTTCTGATGCTGGTTTCCGGGTGCGTCCAGGAAACTTCCCCTGAACCATCTTCAACCCCGGTTCCGGCAACAACCGTCAAGCAGGTAACCACTCAGAAAACCCCCCTGCCTGTTGTAACCACCATCCCCCCCACACCAACGCTCACTCCCTCAACATTCGATGTCTATATCTATGACACAGGCTTCTCCCCAAAAGAGATCACAGTCAAAGTGGGATCGCAGGTGCGATGGGTTAATGTGGACGAGGGTCCCCACCGTGTCAGTTTTGTCACGGGTGGTTTTTCCGAGCACCTGCTGGGACCAAGTGGATCCATGAGCCAGATGTTTATCCGCCCAGGCATTTATGATTACAGATGTAAAATCTCGCCTACTATGCAGGGAAGGGTAACGGTATTGGAATAAAACGATCACAGGGCAGTCCTGCGGTCCTTAATCTCTCCTTTTTGCACAAAACAATGGTATAACGGAAATAGCGGAAAGAACCGTTTTTCCGGTATGACTTCAATACACCGTCAGCAAAAGACGATATAAAAAAACCCGTCCGGGCTAAAAGAGACTTAGAGCCCGACAAGGCGGAGGATGGTACCAACGAGGATACCGAACATGGAGGTTGACGCCGAGAGCATCCCGAGCAGGATATACCCGACGATGGCCCCGATCTTCAGGGGCATATAGGTGCGGTTCAGGTTCAGCCTGCGGACGGCGCGGAATGACTTTGCGTCAGCGGATATGGGAGGTTTGTTCTGTTTGATCCGGAGCATTCCTGTTCACCTGTTCCCGGCCGCGGCCCGGTTCCCTGTGGGTCGCAGCCTGTACTGATCATATAATATGAAGATGCGATATTTATTGGTTGTGAATGAACGATAACAGGAAAAATCAATTATATGGATTTTTAGGGAAAAATCCATCCAGTATGGGAATATTTTTCAACTTTTTCGGGAGAAGAGGTCCACATCACTGCACCACTCTATGAACGGAAACGGAAAAGCAGGATCGGGACACGTGGTTGACGCCGAGGGGGAGAGTTGAACTCCCGAGGCGCGAAGCGCCAGTAGCTTTCGAGGCTACCGCCTTTCCGGGCTAGACTACCTCGGCACCCGGTTCTCTATTTTTTCTTGCCAATCACTCTAATAGTTATCTGATAAAAAAGGGAAGCTGGGTTTTTACCGTTACATCCCGGGAGCGGCACCGGCCTTGCCACCCTGCTGGGTGATCATCATGTCATCGACGCGGATGAGCATGATGGCAGTCTCGGATGCGCTCTGGATGGACTGGCGCTTGGAACGGAGCGGCTCGATAACGCCCTCGGCCAGCATGTCAACGACCTTGCCCTGGTACACGTTCAGGCCGGCGTTCTTCTTGCCCTTTGCATGGGCATTCTTGAGTTCCACGATCTTGTCGATGGGATTGAAGCCGGAGTTCTCGGCAAGTGCCCGCGGGATGGACTCGTAAGCGGTTGCGTAGCCCTCGATGGCGAGCTGAACACGGCCACCAACGGTCTGGGCATAGTCGCGGATCTTCATGAGCAGCTCGGTCTCGACCGCTGCACCGCCAACAACATAGGTCCCGTCTTCCATGGCATCCATGACAACGCGGGTCCCGTCAACAACCGCCCGCTCGAGCTCGTCCAAAAGGTAGTCGCTCGTCCCCCGGAGGAGGATGGTGATGGTCTTGGGGTTCTTGCAGCCGGAGATCCTCGTGACATTTCCTTCCGTGTCTTCCTCGACAAGGTCGGCAGTCCCGAGGTCCTTTGCTGTCAGTGCATCAGGCTTTGCAATAATGTTTGCATTGAGTGCCCGGGCAGCATACTTCATGTCCTTCTCGGGAACATCCTCGATAGCAAAGACTCCTGCCTTTGCCAGGTAGAACTGCGCAATATCGGAGATGCCTTTCTGGCAGAGGAGAACGTTTGCGCCGCTGTCAATGACGAGGTCGGCAAGTTTCTTTAATGCCCCGCGCTCCTGCTCGGAGAATGCGTTCACCTGCTCGGCGGTGGAGATCTTGATCTTAGCCTTGACCTGGGTCTTGGTGATCTCAAGCGGGGATGCGATCAGAGCGACTTTGGCTTTCGGGATCTTCTTTGGCATCCCGTCGTTGACACGGACCTTGTCGATCACAACGCCGCGGATCAGCTCTGCATCGTCCATTGCCTGGCCCTTCTGCTTCTTGATCATGACATCATCTTCGTCAACAACGATCTTCCCGTTCGCCTTCTCGGCAACGGCCATGACCGCATCGACGATGATGCCGTCCAGCTTGTCCTTGATCTGCTCAACCGACTTGCCGGTGATTGCCGTGTCGGTGATCTTCAGGAGGGTCTTCCGGTCGGTTGCATCGACCTTGTAGGAGAGGCCGGTTGTTATCTCAATGGCCTTCTCCATGCCCATGCGGTATCCCTGGGCAATAACAGTCGGGTGGATACCCTGTTCGAGCATGATCTCGGCCTGTTCCATCAGCGCGCCGACAAGGATGATTGCGGTGGTGGTCCCGTCGCCGACTTCATCGTCCTGCGTGTTGGCGACCTCGATGACCATCTTTGCGCCGGGGTGCTGAACGGCGATCTCGCTTAAGATCGTTGCACCGTCATTCGTAATGACGATGTCACCCGTGGAGTCAACAAGCATCTTGTCCATGCCCCGGGGGCCAAGCGTCGACTTCACGGCGCCGGCAATTGCCTTTGCGGCCGCAATATTCGAGCGCTGGGCTTCTTTCCCGGTATTACGCTCCACATTTTCTTTTAAAATGATAATAGGCTGTCCAGATAGCATAATGGATCCTCCGATGTTGTAAAAGGTGGAATTGAACTTCTATATAAATTATATGGTGTAATCCCGGAAAAGGAATGGACTACACCGGAGATACCTTGAAGAGCGAATAGACCGGCACGCCATCGATATCCCTGATGCCGCGCTTGTCAAAGATGACCCAGATGGCAACAGGGGTCGCATTGTGCTTCTTGAGGTACCGGACAACTTCTTTCATGGTATTGCCGGAAGTGATGACATCGTCTACGATGATGCAGCGTTGGCCGGTGACGGGTGCGAAGTTCCCGCTGATCGAACCCGTGGGCTTCTCGCTCTGGCTCTGTTTAGCCGGGTGATAGATTGCGAGTTGCGTGGCTTCCTGGACCGCAATCAGGGTAGCAAGCGGGATACCCGAGAGGGCAATACCCACGATGACATCTGCCACCGGAGATCCGGCAGTCTCCTTCTGGGACTGGTAATACCGGTTCAGGAGCATCAGGGCAGTCTCTTCGAGCATGGGGGCATGGCTGGAGACCGCGGTCCAGTCGATATGGACATCTTTTGGGGCGGACGTTCCCTTGGCCTGCGTGAGGAGCCATGTCACCGTTTCCATGGAAAGGGAGAGTTCATCTGCAATCTGACCCGGGCTGTGCCCTTCCGAAAGGAGCACTTTCGCCTTCCCAATCAGATCGTCTAACGAAGACATGCACAAAAGCTCTTCTGGCAGCTATTTAAGTTTTCTTTTAATCGCTGCGCCGCAGACCGGGCAATCGCCGTCGTGGCTGTAATACCGGCCGCAGCCTGTGCACCGGTACTTCCAGCGGACCTGTCGGGCTTTTCTCTGCAGGATGGGGCGTGTCTCAACGCCGAGCACCCCGGCAACGTTCTGGATGGCAAAATCATCGGTGTACAGCACGGCGCCGAGCTCCTTTGCAAGCGCGAGGAGATCCCGGTCGGTGCCGGAGATCACGCTGCTGTCCCGGGTTTTCTCCGCTGCACGGTCCACTGCACGAAGACTATCTCCGGCAGGAGAGAGAACGGTAAGTCCCTTTGCACACAGTTTCTCAAAGTTCCCCTTTGCCCGGATATCGATGAGTTCATCGCAGACGGATGGTGTTGTGAAAAGTTCACCTTCTAACGGGATCTCAGAAAAGAAAACGCTCGCATCAAGGACGGCCTTCATAGGGCAGGGATCCGCCAGAACAGGAAGGGGATCATAGACGCTGGCATGGCTCAGGGCGTTCGTACCGCCGCTGCAATGGTGTTAGCGGCAGAAACCCTGCTGCAGCCGCGCTCGATCGTGTCGCTGCTGATGACATCCCGGACGCCTGCCGAGATAAGCCGCGCATAGGCGCCGCCGGTCAAAACCCCGTGGACGCAGGCGGCATAGACATCGGTTGCGCCCTGCTGGTAGAGCATGCCGGCTGCCGTTACGATGGTGCCGCCGGTCGAGATGATATCATCGACAATGACGACCGGGCGGGAGGCAGCGCAGAGGTTCTTGGGAGCCATCCGTACCTCCATTCCGGAGAGCCGCGTCTTGTCCAGGTGATCGTACTCCCACCCGCCGGTTGCCGCAACCTGCCCGGCAAACGCAAGGGCCCCGTCATCAGGCGCCAGGATGAGGGGATTTTTGAGGCCAAGCGTCCCGACATACGCCCCGACCTCCGCTGCAACGGATATGTTTTTTGCCGGGACAGTAAAGTGCTCCAGGACTGCCGGGTCGTGGATGTTGACCGTGATGACCTCTGTAACGCCCCGGCTGAGTGCCTTTGCCACGGCACGTGCCGAGAGGGGTTCTCCCTTTTTGAACTGTTTGTCCTGGCGCGCATAGGCCATGTAGGGGAGGACGAGACGGGTACTCGAAGGTTCGCAGGCATCAGCAAGGAGCATCAGCTGGACCAGCGCATCGTTGTCCACAACACTTGCAACAATCAGCGTCTCGTCATCAAGATCGCCGGCAACAAGATACTGCTCACCGTCGGGAAACCGGGAAAACGCGACACTTGCAACCGGCACTTTCAGCACTTGTGCAACGCGGGCACCGAGCACCTGCGACCGTTCTGTACAAATCACTCTCATGGTATCGTTCCCCGCCCCGGTGCCTGCCCGGCGCTTATCAACCAAGTACTTGGAAGATAAACCCTATTGTAGTTTTCCGATTGGCGGCACCGGCTGGTGGAAGGAACAGAAGAAACCGGGGGATGAACCGGGTTTATGGCGCTGGCAGGGTGGAAAAAATGCGACCGCGAAATCCCACGCCTCCCTGCCGTGCTATCAGCTGAAAGTACTTAAACTTGCATGAGACAATGTATATGAAAATCCATCCGCAGAGGGCATCATCGTCATGGAAAGTGCACCAGAACAACCACTCCCAAAAGATCAGTTTGAAGAGCCGGCAAAACCGGAAACTGCGGCTCCCGAAGTCTCCCCATCCCCGGCAACCGCGCCAGGGGCAACCCCTGAGGGCGGAGTTGCGACATCATCGCAGATTGAAGTCCCTGCATCGTTAATCGACCAGGTAATCGGCCAGGAGCGGGCAGTCGAGGTCATCCGGAAAGCGGCGATCCAGCGCCGGCACGTGATGATGATCGGCAGCCCCGGGACGGGTAAGTCCATGCTTGCAAAAGCGATGGCCGAACTTTTGCCCAAGGAGGAGCTCCAGGACATCCTCGTGTACCCGAACTCCGATGACTCCAACAACCCGGTCATCCGGACCGTTGCCGGGGGAAGGGGCAAGCAGATCGTGGGCGCCCACAAGGCCGAGGCCAAGAAGAAGTCCCAGTTCCGGCAGACCCTCATGATGCTCCTCATGCTCGGTATAGCGGGATATGCTATCATTACCATGCAGCTCCTGATGGGGCTGATCGCGGGCGCATTTGTCTTCATGGCCCTTCGGTACTCGACACCCAGGGAAGAAGCGATGGTGCCCAAGCTTCTTGTCTCGAACGATACCAAGAACATCGCCCCCTTCATTGACGGCACGGGCTCTCATGCCGGCGCCCTGCTGGGGGATGTCCGGCACGACCCCTTCCAGAGCGGCGGCCTTGAGACCCCGGCCCATGACCGGGTCGAGGCCGGGGCCATCCACCGTTCGAACGGCGGCGTCCTCTTTATCGACGAGATCAACACCCTGGACCCCCACTCCCAGCAGAACCTGCTCACGGCCCTGCAGGAAGGGGAGTTCCCGATCACCGGGCAGAGCGAGCGGTCGAGCGGGGCGATGGTGCGCACAGAACCGGTCCCCTGCAGGTTCGTGATGATTGCGGCAGGCAATATCGATGCCATCCAGGGAATGCACCCGGCACTCCGGTCACGTATCCGGGGATACGGGTACGAAGTCTATATGGCCGAGAGCATGGAGGACACTCCTGAGAACCGGCAGAAATATGTCCGGTTCATTGCCCAGGAGGTCAAAAACGACGGGAAGATCCCGCACTTCGACCAGAGCGGCATCGACGAGATCATACGGGAAGCCCGCCGGCGCTCGAACCGTAAGGGCCACCTGACCTTAAAGCTCCGCGACATGGGCGGCCTGATCCGGGTTGCCGGTGATATCGCCCGGCAGGAGAATGCCCCAATAACGACAGCAGCGCATGTCATCACGGCAAAGAAGACCGCCCGGTCCATCGAGGACCAGGTCTCGGACGAGATCACCCGCCACCTGCGCGAATACGAGATGACAGTGGTGGAAGGCACCCGGGTCGGCCGCGTGAACGGGCTTGCCGTCACCGGCAGCGATGCCGGATCCGTTCTTCCCATCATGGCAGAGGTTACTCCGGCAATAGGAAAGGAAGGTGGTGAAGTAATTGCCACCGGGATGCTCAAGGAGATTGCCCAGGAATCGATCAAGAACGTCAGTGCGCTCCTGAAAAAATTCACCGGCAAGGATGTCAAGAACATCGATATCCACATCCAGTTCATCGGCACCTACATGGGTGTGGAGGGTGACTCGGCTTCGGTGAGTGTTGCGACCGCTGTTGTCAGCGCCATCGAAGGTATCCCGGTGCGCCAGGACCTTGCGATGACCGGTTCGCTTTCGGTGCGGGGCGATGTACTCCCAATCGGTGGTGTCACCTACAAGATCGAAGCAGCAGCGAAGGCAGGGATCAAGACGGTCCTCATTCCCCGGATGAATGTTGGCGATGTGTTGATCGAGGAACGGTACAAACCGCTCGTTACAATTATCCCTGTCGATACGATCGATGATGTTCTCAAATACGCTCTCGTCCCGGAGAACTCGGAGAGTTTCCTCACCAAGCTCAAGAAGATGGCGATGCGGTCCACAGCAATGATCGCAGAAGCGCCGGAGATCAACCCGACAACGGCCTGAATGCGATGGACGGCATCTCCTACTACGACCTGAGGCACGTGACCGGCGAGGTCACACACATCGATATCGATAACGGTGTGGTCGAGTCTGCCGGAACCTCTTTTTTCAACAAGGCGATCCTTCGCGTCCTTGTCCGGTCCGGGTGGGGCGTGCTCCAGATCGACAATTTCACCACCTGCACCGGAAGGAAATTCGATGAGCTGCTGGAACGGGCGGCCCGCCTTGCCGTGATAACGGAGGAGCAGGTCGTCCTCGGGGATGTGCAGCGCCGCCAGCTGCCCGTCCCGCCCCTGAAGGAAGATCCGCGGGAGATCGGTCTTGAAGAGAAATCCGCGCTCCTTGCAGAGATCGAGAGGAGTGCCACGCTCCCGCTTATTGTCAACCGGCGGGCAAACTATATCGAGAAGTTCGAAGAGGTCCGCTTCTCCGACAGTTCCGGCAACGAGTTCACGTACGGGATGGGGCGGTCGGGATTCAATGTTCTCGCCGTGGCATCGCGGAATGGCAATGTCCAGATGGGATACGAACGGGAGCATTCCATCCACGGGTTCAATCTCCGGCACCAGCAGGACGTGGGCAGGAAAGCGGCACAAACAGCAGTCTCCCTGCTGGACGCAGTGGCTGCGAAAGGCGGAAAGATGCGGGCAGTGCTCGATCCCGAACTGGCCGGGGTTTTTGCCCATGAAGCCGTGGGCCACGCGAGCGAGGGCGACCTGATCCAGGAGGGGAGTTCGGTTCTGAAAGGGAGGACCGGGGAACGGATCGGGAACGAAACCCTCACGATTGTCGACGACCCAAGTCTCTGCGAGTTCGGGTTCGATCCCGTTGATGCAGAGGGGGTAGCCGTTTCACGGACCGAGATCATCCGGTGCGGGGTGGTCAACGCCTTCCTTCATAACCGCGAATCTCTGGTGGCGGTCGGGAACGGGATTGCCGGCCATGCCCGTGCCATGCCGGGAGAGCCCCCGCTGGTGCGGATGAGCAACACGTTCATCGAGAACGGCGACTCCACAAAAGAGGAGATCTTTGCTGAATGCAAAAACGGGATCTTCCTTGCCGGGTCCCGCGGGGGGCAGGTCGATCCGGGCAGGGGCGTTTTCCAGTTCAACGCGGAGTACGGCTACCTTGTCGAGAACGGCGAGTGCACGAAGATGGTCCGCGATGTCTCCCTCACGGGCGAGATCCTCTCGACCCTGCACCAGATCGTGCTGTGCGGGAATGACCGGAAGATGAGCCCCGGGTATTGCGGGAAGGGCGGCCAGAGCGTCCCCGTGAGCGACGGGGCTCCCCATGTTCTCTTAGTGGATGCGGTGGTGGGTGGCAGTGGAATGGATTGACCAGCTGATCCGGGAAGCGGAGAAAAGTGTTGACGAAGTCGAGGTCTTTTACGTTGAGGGCACCAGCATATCAGCCGATCTCCGTAAGAAGAAGGTGAGCCACGCAACCACCTCGCAGGACTGTGGCCTCGGCATCCGCACGATACGGAAGGGACGGATCGGATCGTCCAGCACGAGCGATCCCGGCCGCTGGCGCGAGTGCCTGAACGCGGCAATTGCAAGCGGGAACCTTGCCACGCCGCAGGAATGGAAAGGGCTTCCCGGGCCGGAACCGCTCGACCAGACGCCCCTCTCGTTCGATCGTTCGCTGGAAGTCGGCCCCGTGACTGCCGGAAAACTTCTGGAGGCAATGCTGGAGGGTGCTGAAGAGCACCCGGCCGAAGTGACCTCGGGATCAGCGGGAGTCTCATCCCTTGAAGTGACCCTTGCGAGCAGTCATGGCATTCGGTACACCAGCCGCCACACCTCGGTCTCCCTCTCGCTTGAAGCCATCCATGGGCAGTCCACGGGATACGAGTTCGATCACTCGTGGGCACTGGACCGCGTGGACCCGACAACTGTCGGGGAACGGGCAACGTTCTTTGCCTGCGAATCCGCAAAAGGGAAGGACATACCGACCGGTGACTACGATATCCTCCTCTCCCCCCTTGCCTACGCGGAACTCCTTGGCACGGTCTTTGTCCCCGCCCTGAGCGGCCGCAATGTCCACGCCAAACGCTCGCGGCTCGCGGACTGTCTCGGGCAGAAAGTTACCGATCCGTTGATCTCGATGTACGATGACCCGCTCCTCCCCGGCGCGGACGGAAGCTCCTGCTGGGACGCGGAAGGGATGCCGACAAAACGGACCGACTTCATCCGCGATGGCGTCCTCTGCGCTTTCGCCTACGACCTGAAGACCGCATACCGGTACGGAAAGCAGAGCACGGCAAACGCGGTACGGGGCGGGTATGGGGGATCCCCGTCCATCGGCCACCACAACTTCGTCGTGGATGGGAAACGGGATACCGTTGATGACGAACGCGTGATCTTCGTGCACAATGTTGTCGGGGCCCACACGGCAAACCCGATGAGCGGCGAGTTCTCGGTCGAGCTCTCCAATGCGTTCTTCCGTGAAGGAGGGGAGTTCCAGGAACCGATCCGGAGCGCCATGCTCTCGGGGAATGTCTTTGATCTCCAGCACCAGATTACCGGGCTGAGCCGGGAATCAAGGGCAATCGGGTCCCTGATCCTTCCGTCCGTAAGGATAAAGAAACAGCATATCATTGGTAAATGAGGAAAGGGTTTTTTGTATGACCAATATCCTCGTTGCCATCATCCTTGTTATCGCCATCATCGCCATTGTCTGGTTCCTGGTGAAGCAGCTCTCGGTCCTTGTCGTAAATGCCATCTGCGGCCTTGTCGGCCTCTTCCTGATCAACTTCCTCCACGTGATGCAGTGGATGGGAAAGCCTGACCTCGGTTACGATGCCGCACCCCTCCTCATCTGCGCCATCGGCGGGATCCCCGGTGTCCTGATCCTGATGCTGCTGGGGATTCTTGGGATCACGATCTGAAAAAAAAATCCGGACAATTTTTTTTATCGAAAGTGTCTCCCAAAGGAATCCGGAAAAAATCCGGAAAAATTTTCCATAATAAAAAAAATTTTTTCTGCGGTACTGGACAACGTCTTGGCCGGAACCGAATCCTGAAAAAAATCCCCAATTGGATCTCTGGCAGAATTCGACAGGGAGATCTCCTGTTGCCAGGATTGTTGTCCCGGAACCTGCAGGTCCTGGTAAATTACGCCCCCTATCGGGATGCGGAAATCCGGGCCTTCTACGGGCTCCGTTTGGCCTGATTTCCGGACCCAGAGGGAATAATACCGGAAAATGAGGGAATAATTTTGGTGAAAGACCTGCTTTTACGCCGGATGGGGGAGGTAAATTTTTGCCACATTCTCAGGGCTGAAAAGAGGGGGACGCAGGTTTTTGTATGTCACAGGGGCGATCCACTGCCCGGACGACTTCTATGATGGTTTCCTGGCCAGCAGGGATTTTACGTCGTAGAATCTATGTCTGGGGAGCCAGTTTCCAGTCGAAGAATCCCGAAGGAGTCGGTCGAAGACCTACTGTCTTCGAAGAACTACGTTCTTCTCATCTCACAAGTCTGATGACTTGTTCGATTCTCCTGCTTCAGGTCTGGCGACCCTCAGCATTCTCCAGCTCCTGGTTCTGATGAATCCGAGACCTTCAAAAAAAGGTCGAGGAGGAGAAGAGCCATTGACTCTTCGACCAATCGGAATTCGAAGATTTACCCGATGGAAAATCTTCTCTACCTCCTGGTTCTGATGAACCAGTCGGTTAGAATACATTCGCTTCCGAGTACACCAGCACTTGGTCCTGCTGGAGCTCGTACGGCTTGATCTCGCGGGAGTGTTGTGACATCCGCATCTTCACCACTTCAAGGGCAAGGTGGACCGCGGAGAGATCGGATGGCCGCAAGTAGCGAAGGAGGATGACGGTATCGGAAAGGTACTCGATGAGGCCATGGCGGCTGGAGAAGACATTGTCCCGGTGTGTCTCCGATGTAAGCATGATGGTACAGTTCTTGTCGCGGAGCCCCTCGATGAACCGGAACATCTCCTGCCGGCGCTCGGAATCCGTGGTGAAGAGGTCCTCGAACAGGGAGATTGGGTCGATGACGACTCTTGTTGCCTTCACCTCCTCGATCAGCTTGGGCAGCTCGTTCTTGATCCGGTTATTGGCACGGTCGAAGTCCGTTGGATCGAGCTTGATCACGTACAGCGCCTTGTTCAGGTACGGCTTGACATCCCACCCTTTCTGCTCCATGTAGGTGAGGATACGCGCTTCCCGCTCCTCAAGGCTGATGTAAATAATGTTCTCTTTTTTCTTGAGCCCCTCCCAGACAAACTCCAGCGAGAAGGTCGTCTTTCCCGTACCGTAGGTGCCGATGATCGAACAGATGCTGTTTTTGATCAGCCCCCCGCCCAGCATATCGTCCAGGCCCGGGATCCCGATCTTGACTCGTTCGTTGTTCATATGACCACCCGGATATTGCTGACCTCAAACCCGCCAGCCTCCGATATCCTGACCGCAAACTTCACCAGGTCTTTTTCTTCCAGGTGGGGCATGACGCCGCGGAACTTCTCGAAGTACATAATCCGCTGCCGCCGGGCGCCGGTCGATTCCTCCCACTTGAAGAGGAGCACGGCATCTGCGATATCGGCAAGCTCCCGCTCCTGCGCAGACTCCAAAATCCCCCTGCTCAGCAGCAGGTATACCGTTGTGCCACGCTGCTTTGCTACCCGCTGCAGGCCTCTTAAGAAACCGGCAAGATTGGTCCAGCAATGCGGTACCGTGGACTGGGTCGCGATATCGGTGATGGAGTCAAGGATGATAAGGCCGCCGGGAGTGGCGTTGTTGACGGCATTTGCCAGCTGGACAAGGAGGCTGTCCTGATTCGCCCGCTTCTGCAGCCGGTTTATGACCGTGCTCTGGCTGTACCATTCATTCGGGACAACGCTGTTGTCGAAATAGAGCTCCGAGAGGTCGTCAAATTTAATGGCGTCAACCAGTCCCTCAAGTCCCGTGATATGGAACGAGTTCAGGATCTCCTGGCGCACGTCGTCCTTGATCCGGGTGAACGTGATGTACCGTATCTCCTGCGGGATAGCAAGGTTCTCCGGCAGGCTCCCCTTCATGAGACCGAGGATGTTGACAATCGAGCTGTAGGTGAACTCGTAACTCCCCGCACCGAGGTCCCCGAGAAGGAGGATGACCGATCCCGGCGGGACGCCCCCTTCAAGTACGGGGTCGAGCGAAGCGATACCGGTAGGCATTTTCTTGCGCTGAGAATCCTGCATTTTTGCCTCTCAATTGACGATCAATCGGAACGTTGCAAGAGAAAGTGTCATGGACTGGCACATAAAGATATCTGCCGGCAGGAGGGAGCGGGGCCGATCCGGGAAAAATGGAGAAAGGAACGATGAAACGCGCCGGCATTATTGCCCGGATATTCCCGCACAGACACACCCTTATATAATTTGATCTCACGAACTATACATCGGAACACCAGTATCTTCAGGAGGGAGAGAGCGGACCATGGGACTGGGAGATCTCATCAAATCCCGCAAACGAGTCGAGACCGGAACACAGCCCGGATCACCGGCCGATGGGCATGCTGCGGACGGGAGTGGAGCCGGGCAGCATGCCCCTGCGGCTGGCGGGGATGCTGCTGCAGCCGGATCGCCAGGGAAAAAACCCGGCCTCTCGATCCGCCGGCTCCTCTCGCTCGAAAAGGGCAGTGACAAGGCACCGGTAGAGGAATATGATTTCGAGCGGGACGGGCCACTCGTAGAAGCGAGCGTGCCGGAGACCTACGTGGCAGTTGACCAGTACTGGGTCGAGCAGGGCTGCTCGCTCGTTGTCATCGGCCTCAACAAGCGGACGAACCAGAACGAGTACCTCCTCTTCGAGCCAACACTCTCTGATTTCGAATACGAACTGCTCGAACGCCTTCATGAAGATCTCCGCGACGTGCTGATCCTCACATCGGATGAGATCCGGAGAGACAGAAAACACCTCCTCTTGGAGAAGATGAACGCGCTGGTCGAGGATTACGGCCTTGTTCTGGAACCTCACACCCGGTTCAAGATCCAGTACTTCCTGATCCGGAACTACATCGGGTGGTCGCGGCTCGACCCGCTGATGAAGGACCCGCAGCTGGAGGATATCTCCTGCGACGGCATCAGGATCCCCATCTTCCTCTACCACCGGAGGTACCGGAACATCAGGACCAATATCACCTTCGAACCGGACATCCTCAACTCCCTTGCCATCACGCTTGCGCAGCGGTCCGGCAAGCATATCTCAACCGGTGCCCCGATGATCGATGCCACCCTTCCCGACGGGTCCCGTCTCCAGCTGACATTCGGGACGGAAGTGACGACACGGGGCACATCGTTTACTATCCGTAAGTTCCGGGAAGAGCCGTTCTCCCCCATCGAACTGCTGGAGAACAAGACATTCAATCCCGAATCGCTCGTCTACTTCTGGCTCGCCATCGAGAACAACAAGAGCCTCATCTTCATCGGGGGAACGGCATCCGGGAAGACCACCTCCTTGAACGCGGTCTCGCTCTTTATCCCTCCGGTGGCAAAGGTGGTCAGCATCGAGGACACCCGCGAGATCACGCTCTACCACGACAACTGGATCGCAAGCGTCACCCGGGAAGCCCTGACCGAGGGCGGGAATGCCATCAGCATGTTCGACCTTTTGCGGGCTGCAATGCGGCAGCGGCCGGAGTACATCCTCGTCGGGGAAGTCCGCGGCCACGAAGCCCAGACGCTCTTCCAGGCCATGAACACCGGCCACACAACGTTTTCGACCATGCACGGCGGCAGTGTCGATGCTGCCATCCACCGGCTGGAGAGCGAACCCTTAAACGTGCCCCGCAACATGATGCAGGCCTTAAACATCGTCAGCGTCCAGGGGCTCATCTACCACGGTACCGAACGTGTCCGCCGTGCCCAGGAGATTGTCGAGATCGCGGGGATCGACCCCTCCACCGGCAACCTCCGCGTCAACAATGTTTTCGTCTACGATCCCGTCCATGATGCCATCAGCTACACCGGGAGATCGCAGATATACATGGACATTGCCGAGAGGCGTGGCTGGACCCGCGAGCAGCTGGAGAGCGAGATCAACCTCAGGAAATCGATCCTTGCGGCGATGATGAAACAGGGCATCCGGGATTACATCTCCGTTGCCTCGCTCTTCCATGCATACCATATCAACAAGAACAAAGTCCTGGACAATATCGAAGACCTCCGCAAGGTAATCGGATGATTCTCCGGAAGTACATTCACCAGTGGATCAAGCGCGATCCGGTCCGGTTCACGAGTCTCCATGCAGACATGATCTCCGCCCGGATCGGTATGACGCCAGAACAGTACGTCTGGCGTGCGGTGAAAGTCTCCCTTCTTGCCGGGTTCGCCTTTGCCGCACTCGGGTTTATTGCCAGCCTCTCCTTTACCCTGCCGTCCCTGGAAGGACGCATCGGCATCACCAATGTCTTCGGGCTGCAGCTGCCGGCCCTCTTCAGCGGCCAGCTGCCTGCTGTCGTCATCGCTGTCACTGTTCTTGTCCTTTCGTTTGGAATCGGCATGTATCTCGGGTACGCTCTCCTGATGAGGTTACCCGGCATCGAGAAGACGAACCGGGCGATCAAGATCAACCTGACCCTCCACAATGCGGTTGCGTATATGTACGCCATGCGAAAAGGTGGGGCCCAGCTGATGCCTATCTTCCAGTCCCTCTCGGAGCGTGCGGATATCTACGGCGAGGTTGCCCTGGAGTTCCGCCAGATTGTGAGGGACGCGGATTTCTTCGGGTACGATGTCGTCACGGCGATCCGGCATCTTTCAGAGACAACGCCATCGGAGAAACTCAAGCTCTTCTTAGAGGACCTCCTCTCTGTCATCGATGGCGGCGGGGACATGGGGGAGTTCCTCTCCATGAGAGTACGGATGTACCAGGAGGAGGCACGCTTTGAACAGAAGCAGTTCTTAAATGTCCTCTCGCTTGTTGCCGAAGGCTATGTTACGCTCTTTGTTGCCGGCCCGCTCTTCCTCATCATCATCATGGTGGTCATGGGGATGACCGGGGGCACCGCGGTCCTCCAGCTCTCGCTCGTCACGTATGCGATCCTGCCTATCGGGTCCCTGATATTCATCGTCCTCATCGACCTGATCTCCATTAAGGCCGAGAAGACGGAACGGTACACCACTATAAAATGGCTGCATGCCTACCCGGACATCACCATTGTCAAAAAGGACGACGAGGCACACCAGTTCGAGCAGCTGAAGAAGTACGACCGCATCCGCACCATTGCCGACCATATCCGTCACCCCCTTGAGAGCTTCATCACCAATGTCGACCACACGCTCTACATAACCGTCCCGATTGCTGTCCTGTACATCACCTCGGTGCTTCTGCGGGTTCCCCTGTACCGGGATATCGATGTTTATCTCGGTGTCATCGATGATCATATCGTCCTCGCCCTGCTCATCATCCTCATCCCGTATGCCATCTTTTACGAGATCTGGTCGAGAAAAGTCCTCGGCATCCAGTCCCTTGTCCCCGACTTCCTCGAGCGGCTGTCCGGTATCAACCAGGTCGGCCTCACCATTGCCCAGGCTATCGCGATCATGGTGAACACCAATCTCGGGCTCCTCAGCTACGAGATCCGGCGGATCAAGCGGGACATGGACTGGGGGGCGAACTTCACCGAGGCGCTCGTGCGTTTCGAGCAGCGGGTCAGCACGCCGGCAATCGCCCGCACCGTGACGCTGATAACGAAGGCAAGCGAGATGAGCGGCCAGATCAGCGAAGTCCTCTCCATAGCATCGAGCGATGCGAAGATGAGCGAGGCCTTGAAAAAAGAGCGGCTCACGGAGATGTTCATCTACACCGCAATCGTGTACCTGTCATTCTTTGTCTTCCTCTTTGTCGTTGCCGTCCTCACCATGCAGTTCCTTCCCATCCTTGCCGACATCGATACGCAGGGGCTCTCGTCCGCAGGCTCCATCGGGAGCTTCGGGTCCATCCCGCTGGCAACATTTGTCCGTATCCTGTATCATGCCTGCCTCATGCAGGCGCTCTTCTCCGGCCTGATCGCCGGGCAGATGGGGGAGTCGTCCGTTGCAGCGGGAGTCAAGCACTCCTGCATTCTCCTGATCATCGCGCTCGTGACTTTCAATGTCATCCTCGTTTAGGGTTTCCCCGGTAACGTGACGGGCATGTCGGGAATGCCGGATGTGCCGGTGGCGGAAAAAGATAGCCTTAAGTCTTTGCATGGAGATGTCGTAGTGAGGTGAACGAACGTGTGTACTGTTGGCGGAGGCCCCACCGGGGACCTGAATTTCGATGAGCGGGTCAAGGGGAAGAGGTACCGCTGCAATGAGTGCGGCGAGAAGTTCGAGAGTATCAGCAAGAAGCCCGTCTGTGCAAGCTGCCAGTCCGAGGACGTAACGGAACTCTGATACCATGATCGTGCCGCTCAGGGATGAGTTCCTGCTCATCTCCGGCACCCGCTCTTTTCTGCTGGTGGCAAGGGCCGGCTCCCTTTTTGCCCTTCGTATCGAGGCCCCGGACATGGAGTACAGCCAGACGGTTGAACCAGGAGATCTCATTGCTGTCTCTGCCCCGGAGGGAGGGTCTCACGAACCGGCGTTCATGCTTGCCGAGTTTGTCAGGACGTACCGGATGCCGTTGATCGTCCTGCCAAAGGACCACCCGGGCTCGAAACGGTTCTCGTACCTGGTGTCAGTCGGGCCGCTCATCACCACGAGCTGCTCTATCCGGCGGGGGACCCACCCGGAGCAGCACCTGGTCTGCTCCAGCGATGAGCTTGCCGGGATTACCCTCAAAGCCCACTCTGAGGGCATCGAGGTCCTGGACCTGCCCGAAAGTGCCACGCACCGGTATGTCAATTACCGGATATTAACCGGTTAGTCGCAAACCGTTAACATCGCCGGCGTATCGTTCCCCCGGATTATCCGGCAACCGGCAAAATAAAAATCCCCAGCGATTGTTTCCGATAACAACACAATTAAACGCCATTTTCGTCCTCTCCAGTAAAATAGCAATACATATATGGCTTTTTTTACCTATTATTGTACTTGCCGTGAGAGGAGGGTTGGATGAAAACTGAGGTCCTAAACGACATCAAAAAAGCGGAAAATGACTACCTGTCCACAATCAGCAAGGCCCAGGAAGAGAAGAAACAGCGACATTCCCAGGCCGAGCTTGAGGCGGACAATCTGGTAACCAAAGCGCAGAGCAATGCAGAACAGTACAAAAAGCTGAAACTGGAAGAAGCACGGCACCAGGCGGCACTTAAGCACGCTGAAATCATCAAAAGCGGCAACCAGCGCGCAGCGGCACTGAAAGCAAAAGGGGAACAGAACCTCTCAAAGGCAGTGCAGCTGCTGGTTTTGCGGTTTAAGGAGCAGCTGCATGTTAAAGCCTAAGCAGATGAGCCGGCTCCTCATCGCCGCATCACGGGACCAGATGAGTCCCGTTATCGCGGAGCTCTACCGCCACCACCTGTTCCATATCGAGGAATATGTCGAAGGCGGCAAAGCAGGCTATGAGGGCTTTAAGATCGGCACACCACTTTCAGGCTCCAGCGAAGTGTCCGTTGATCTGCTCAGGATCCGGGCTGTTGAAAATGCCGTCTCCATCAATGCGGACGACATGGATCCCGTGAAGTCCGGCACGAAGGCCGAACTGAAGGCACAAATCGAACGGGAACTGCCGGTCCTCGCAAACGAGGTCGAGGAACTGACAGGCCAGCGCGGGAAACTTGAGAACAAGGTCAAGGAGTTCGAGCAGAAGATTGCCGAGATCGCCCCGTTTGCTGACATCCCGGCCGATCTTTCCTTGTACCGCGGGTACCGGGATTTCACCGTCTACGCAGGGTACGTGGCAAAAGAAGTCGTGCTCTCCGTCCCGAATGAGATGCAGTTTGTCAGGGGGAAGGAGAAGAACTTCGTTGTCATAGTTGCCCCGTCAGCGCAGAAGGGCGAAGTCGAGCGTGCCCTGCAGGAAGCAGCATTCCAGTCAGTCCAGGTCCCAAGATCGAAAGAGCACAC
>NZ_JAQTQD010000004.1:34924-164890 GCF_028712425.1 Methanoregula sp. | reverse complement strand
GTAAAACAGATTGGAAAAGAGATTCTCGAATTGCAGAAATCTCTCTGAATATTTCAGCCAGTCTCTTTTTTATCATAACTTCCTGGAAAATGCCAGTCGAAGAACGAATACCCGGCAGCGAAATGCTTTTCTCCGGATTGGGACCGCTCCAGATACCAGACCCCCGGCCGGGACCGGCCCGGTCCGGGCACCGCCTTTCCATAGATCCGGCCGGGCGGCAGCACCAGTCCCGACGCAGGCCAGCCGCACAGGAGCAGAGGGCGGAACACAGGCGAACCGGGAAAAGGGGCCGGGATCGGGAACGGTGGCGCAGGATTTGAGAGAATAGGGCGAAGGTGGGTTGAGCCAGCCCGGAAACCGCCCGGGACCGCGAAGGCGTGTTCCGGATCACAAGATCCTTACCGTTGTTCCCTTTCCGGCAGGACCCGGTCAATAAACCCGGTCGTGTGTCCCGATGTCGATGAGCAACACGATAGTATGTGCATCATCCATGAACCTGAAGATGAGACGCTGATCGTAATTGATTCGCATTGCCCACAACCCCTTCAGGACGCCGCTTAAGGAATGTACCCTGAGGGTGGAGTGAAAGGGATCGTTGACGAACAAATCCAGCCTTTCACGGAATAAAGGAATGAGATCCGGATGCTGAACGCTCCATTTTTTAAAAATTTTCCTGAATTTATCGTCCCAGACGAGGTCAATCATTCAGCTCGCTCATGAGATCGTGTACGGAACCGGATCGTACCTGGCCAAGAGAATAATTCTTCTCCGCATCGCGTGCCCGTTCTGCGATACGCTCGCGTTCGGTCTCGATGAGCCGGCTGGACAATATCCGGTGAATATAGATTCGGTCATCTGGATCGAGCTGCTCTATCTCCTCAAGCACTCTGTTAATGGTAACGGACGAACTCATACCGGGTCCTTTCATTGATTATTATCCGGGTACTATGATAATCCTGTCGAAGGGGACACCGGTCTATCATACCCAGTACATCAAGGAAAACCTGGACTCGTCCATCCTTAGTAACAACCTCAGCTGCTTCCAGATGAAACCCGGGAAGAACAACGATGCCATCCGGTCTTTTAACCGGGCCCCCTGCCATCAACCCGGAGTTCTGCGAAGGCAAACCGGGCAGCGGTTGCACAAATCCCGGCGCAGGCCAGCCGCACGGGAGCAGGAGAGGGAGACACAGGCGAACCGGGAAAACGGGCCGGGCAATATTCATAACCTCACACATATGAATGATATATCAATGACCGAGATTGTCCTGAACGTCCCTGACGACCTGCCACTTCCCGGGCTTGTTGCACGACTGGAGCGTCTCATTGAGGAAGAACACTTAAAATGGATGTTGTTCTCAAAGAGCGTGGATGTCATTGCACTTGACGACAAGGACCAGGCCGCGTTTGAAAAGGTGCGGGAGCAGGCATGGAACGGGACAAAGAAAGAATTCGGATTGTAATCGATACCAACGTCCTGATAGGGGCTCTCGTTAAGGACAATTCATTCAAAGCCAGGATAGTAAAGGACCGGCATTTTGATTTTTTCTTCCCTGATTACGGACACATTGAGATCGAAAAATTCCGGGAGTATATCAGTACGAAACGCGGGAAAGTCCCTGCTGCTCCTTCCTTTGATTATGCCATAACGTTCCTGCTCGACTCGGTTACTACGGTTCCCCGGCAGTTATACAAGGATCAGGTTCAACGGGCATACGAAGAGATGGCTGCAATCGATCCCAGGGACACGCCGTTTCTGGCACTGGCCCTCCACCTTGAAAGCCCGATCTGATCGGACGATAACCATCTGAAGCGGCAGACTCTTGTCCCTTGTTACACGACGGGCGAGATCTCCAGGCTTTTATAAAAGATGAGAGTAAAAGTAAACCTTTTTAAAAATCCTCCGGAATTTATCGTCCCAAACGAGGTCAATCATTCAGCTCGCTCATGAGATCATGTACGGAACCGGACCGGACATGCCCCAGAGAATAATTCTTCTCCGCATCGCGTGCCCGTTCTGCGATACGCTCGCGTTCTGTTTCGATGAGCCGGCTGGACAATATCCGGTGAATAGAGATCCGGTCATCTGGATCGAGCTGCTCTATCTCCTCAGGCACTCTGTTGATGGTAACGGACGAACTAAATACCGGGTCCTTTCATTGATTATTATCCGGGTACTATGATAATCCTCTCGAAAGGGACACCGGTCTATCCCGATCTATCATACCCGGCACATCAAAGAGAACCCGGACTCGTACATCCTCTGGAACAACTTCGGCTGCTGCGTAATGAAGAAGAGATTGTAAGACGATGCCATCTCGTCGTTTTACCGGCACGGCCCCGGTCCGGGCACCGCCTTCTTATCGATCCGGCCGGGCGGCAGCACAGGTTCTGGCGCAGGCCAGCCGCGCGGGAGCAGGAGGGGAGACACAGCTCGCCGGGAAAGCGAGCCGTACCTGATCGGGAGCAGGAGAGGGATGGCGGAGGAATTGGCCGGGACAGGAAAGACCAGAGCGGGGCGAAAGCCCTATTTTTTATTATATATACAAACCAATCGGATACATTGATATCCAGCAAAGGGACCCGCAGCCCGGATATCCGGAAGGAAAATGCTGAAGAAAAATTCCATTCTCACAAACCGGCAAAAAGAGGTATTGCGATACCGGAGAGACGGGCTGGCGCAGTGGCAGGTTGCACAGCTCCTCAATGTTTCGGAATCGGCCATCTCCGTAGTTGAAAGAGCTGCGAAGAAAAATATCCGGCTAGCCAAAAAGACCCTGGATGCTTTCTATACCATGGATGCCCGCTTTTTCTGCACGATAAAAGAAGGTGCAAACCTCTTCGAAGCGATCGTCATGATTGCAGATGAAGCTAATAAGGCCGGCTTTACGATAACCGCCGATCCGGTTGAACTTGTCAGGCAGCTGCGTACGGAGAACCCGGAATGCATCAATGGCCAGGCCGTCCGGGGATACATCAAGGTGTTTATCCGGGACAACGGACTGGTTTACTTCGAATGTTTTTATGAATGAAGGCGCACTGATCCGGAGCCGGGACAGGAAGTTATTCACCTATCTCCGGATTGGATATTCCCTGCCTGTGTTTTTAATACCGGCAGGTCATGTTCAACAACTTTCCCGACAGCATCCCCCGGTCGATGCTGAAATAGTGATGCACGGGAATGTTTCTCATGCCGATGATGTCGGACCAGGGAATACCCGGGTTCGCATTCCTGAATTCCGGTGAGAGCCCCCTCACCGCATCCCCAAGGATCCGGAGATGATGGCCCACCCAGACCTGAGCCATTTCATCATCGTAGAAATAATCCCTGCCCTTACGAGAGACCCGGAAAATCCGGTCGATTGCCTCGATAATGTCCGGCAATCTTCCCATGTCGTCTCTCATAATGCCCGCGCTTCCTGTAAAACCTGCGGACGGATCCGATCGCGAAGCCCGGCTTCTGTAACAACATCCACCGGGTGGCCAAGCGGTGCAGAGAGATCCATGGCCAGGCCCCCGGTATCGAGAAGACTCCTGCCAGGGTCCGGATCGATCAGGAGATCGATGTCACGGTCAGCCCGTGCTTCGTTCCGGGCAACAGAACCGAATAACCGGATATTCCTCGCACCCCTCCGGTCTGCAAGAGCGGGGATCTCCTGCCGGTTCCGGATAAGGAGTGCCAAAAGATCGGTTTCCGTGGCCATATATCAGGTACTTATATCGGTACGGGGCCTATAAAACTCACGGCGGATCGTTCGTTCACCTCAATCCCAGCTCTTCCTTGATCTCCATAAGCCCCGCAAGCGCAATCCCATAAAACTCCGGTAAGGGGATCACCGGCGCAACAAGCGCGATCCGCTCCCGGTCACAGCCGGCCGCAAACGATTTCTCCTTTGATTTCTTCGTGATGGTCTTCACCGACACATCGGAGAGGTTCCCGCCCTTGACAAGCCCGCACGCAATCACAAGCCCCGAAACGCTGTCGGCAGCCTGGAGCACTATCTCTACTGGTTGTGTATAGGCGCCCTGGTGCAGGAAATGGTTGTGCCTGCGGATAACCTCCGCTTCAGCAGGATCGATCCCCTCTGTCTCAAGGATGTCCGCTCCAACCGCACCATGCCTTTGCATATCTCCACCGATCTCCTCGAAGTCGATATCGTGCAGGATCCCGATCCGCTCCCAGCAGGACTCGTCCTCTTTGAGATGCCGGGCCGCGTGTTTCATGACCGTGCCGGTGGCAAGACAGTGGCGGATGAGATGCTCGTCTTTGATATGGCCCCTGATCAGGGCGATGCAGGCATGTCGGTCCATAGATGAACTGTGGATCCCGCAGGATTTACGCATTATCATCCGTGCGGGAACAGGTGGATAAGCCTATATCCTCCCGGATCGAAAAGAGTATGAATGGACGCGCGACTCCTTGATGTTGTCATCGGCCTTGCCGCATTTATTGTCCTTGTGATCCTGCTGGCAGTCCTGCCTATGGCACTGCCCGCCGCGATCGCCTACCTTGCGGCGATTGTCGGGTTCATCACATTCCTCTCCGGTGCAGGATACCTGGTGAACGATAAGATCACGTAGACGGTGACGGCGGTATATCCGCCGGCTTCTCTTCCGCTTTTTTCGGCCTGTTCTTTGCGTCTCGTTTTTTTGTCCGGTAATAACTGAGCGGGTGGCTCACTTTCTCACAGAGCGGGTCCTTGTGGAGACAGAGGCCGGTGGTCCGCATAGCGGCACAGGCCGGTGCTGTATATTCCGTGCCCGATCCGCCCCGGCCTGTGATGTGCTCGACCTGGTACATTGTTTTTTCAGGATCGAAGTCCGGCGACCGGGCATACATTGCCGCAATCCCGCTTACATCCATTCCGATGGTATGAAGGAATGAGGTGAGCGAGAACCGACCGGCATGCGTCAGGTTAGCGCCTTCCGTGAGGGCTTTGATGAGGGCATGCATACAGGGGGGGAATGCGCTCTCTTCCACGGCACCGAACTGTTCGAGCATCTGCTCCTGGTAGGCTTTCTTGATCTGCGCGACCTTGGGCGAGATCTTCTCGCAGAGCGATGCGGGGACCTTGTGCGGGAGATCGCGCCGGAGGAGCATGCGGACGCGTTCCCGCACCAGCTCGTACCGCTCCTCTTTTTTTATCGTGACAAACCCACGCTCAACCCGCCGGTTGACAAGGTGGAAGCGGTCATCGTGGAGCGGTGCCACCATCTCGACGTAATCGAGAAAGGGCATCTTGTCCTGCGTGATCCGGATTCCCAACTCTTCTGCAAGCACGATACAGAGCCGCGAATACTCGCCATCTCCCTGCTTGTAACTCTGGTTCCAGTCCTCTTCGTGGACAAGGAAATAATATGCCCGTTCGGCCTCGTACCGGGTCAGCCGGTCGATCACCTGACGGTCGTTTACGCAGGAGACGATGATCCGGGCAAGGGCGTATGCCGCGATCTCCTCCTCCGGTGTCCCGGACACATCAGGGGTGAATGTCTTTTTGGGAGTAATCGCATCCTGGACCCGGGCAAGGGCACGCTCAACCAGGGCTTCGCCGCGCTTGTCCTTCAGTACAGCATCAAGCGTTGCAAACCGGCCCTTGATATGGTCCTGGCTTTTTTTTAAAAAAGGGAAATGGGAGAGTTCCTTTGCCGACGGGGAATACTCCATCTAGTCAGCCTCGATACGGGGCGCGAGGAGGTACTCGACATGGCCGTTGCCGCCCGCAATATCGAAGGAGAACCGGACCGGGTGGTCGATGCCAAGGAAGATCTCGACCTGTTCGGCCTTGCTCATGACCTTGCCCATGTCCTTGAGGTAATCGAGGGAGAAGAGCGAGCGGGCCTCTGCCGGGGTAAGCGAGACAAGCTCGTCCTTGGTGAACTCGCGCCGGATGTGATCGGTGTCGCCTTCCGCAACAAGGTAGAACGTCTGGTCTTTCGGGTTGATCCCGAGCGCAATCTTGTCCGAGATCACGGCAGCGGCCTTCATGGCGTTGTTGAGGTCCTCGCCCTTGATCACGATCTTACCGGGCAGGTTGATGGTCGGCGGGTTCGGGTCCTTCCTTATCGTGTTCGTGTCAAGCAGCGTGATCGAGTAGTGGTAGCCGTGGACCGAGACCGACATCTTCTGGGCATTGTCCGCCATCTCGATGCTGATCAGGTCGCCCTTGTCGGCCATGCCGAAGATGTTCTTCATCTTCATTAAGTCAATGCCGAGCTGGCTCTTTGTCGCCTTGTAGGTGTCGAACGCTTCCTTCCTGAGTGTGAGGGAGATCATCGCCACGTTTGCTGTATCAACAGCCCGCGTGGAGAAACCGCTCTCGTCCGTGTGCAGGCGGCACTCAGGGATGAGGGCCGAGATTGCTTCGATTGCTTCCCTGAACGTGTCTGCATCAATGGTTGCTTTTAACATCGGTTACCCCTTAACAAACTCTAATACAGTATATCGGCATATGATAATTATAGTGTTTTGGGTTTAAACCCACGATTTCGCGTATTGCGGGGAATGATCAGCGCCATGGGCTCACAATGGGGATATGACAAGACGTACATGCGGGCAAAGCTGGAGGGATACCGCTCCCGTGCAGCCTATAAGCTCATGGAGATCCAGAAGAAGTTCGAGATCATCCGCGACGACGACAATATCGTTGATCTCGGGGCAGCCCCGGGGAGCTGGCTCCAGGTGGAGCGGACTCTTACAAAGGGAAAAGTCATCGGCATCGACCTCAATCCGATCGCAGCTCTTGACGGGGTCGAGACCATTGTCGGGGATATCAACGATCCTGAAGTGCTCGCGGAGTTGCAGTCAATGATCGATGTCGTCAGTGTTGTTGTCTGCGATGCCTCCCCCAAGCTCTCGGGGCACAAGAGCTATGACCAGGCCCGGATCATTGAGCTGAACGAACAGGCGCTGCTCTTTTCTTGCCGGGTCCTCAAGCAGGGCGGGAATTTTGCCGTTAAGTCCTTCCAGGGGACAGACTTCCCGGATTTCTACAATGACACAAAGCAGCACTTTCACTCGGTGAGGACAATGAATACCAAATCGAGCAGGAAAGGAAGCACAGAACTATACGTTATCGCCAAGAACTTTTACGGGTAGACAACCAGCCATGCTCTTAAAGGACTCCTTTGACCGCCCGGTAAGCAACATCCGGATCAGCCTCACTCCCCGGTGCAACCTGAAGTGTATCTACTGTCACCGCGAGGGAGAAGTGAAACCGGAGGCCGAACTCTCGCTTGAGGAGATCCGGGAAATTCTCCGCGTATCGGCAAAATTCGGGATCCGGAGCGTCAAGTTCACTGGTGGCGAACCGCTCCTGCGGGAGGACATTATCGACATTGTCCGGTCCGTACCCCCGGACATGGAGTCGTCGATGACCACGAACGGGATCCTGCTTGCCCGGTATGCAAAGGAGTTAAAAGCGGCCGGGATGAAGCGGGTGAACGTCAGTATCGACAGCATCATTCCCGAGACATACAAGAAGATCACCGGCCACGACTCGCTCAAAAAAGTCCTGGAGGGCGTGCAGGCTGCGCTCGATGCCGGCCTCACGCCCATCAAGATCAACATGGTCGTCCTCGAAGGGATCAATGACCATGAGATTGACGACTTCCTCGCCTATATCCGGGGCAATCGCAACCTTGTCCTCCAGCTGATCGAGCTGATGAATTTCAACAACTGCGAGCACCACTCCCAGTTGAACGGGCTTGAGGATTCCCTTGCCGCCCGCGCGAAGACGATCATCACGCGCCGGATGCACCATCGCAAGAAGTACTGCCTTGACGGTGCGGAAGTCGAAGTTGTCCGGCCCCTCCACAACTCCGAGTTCTGCAAGTTCTGCAACCGTCTCCGCGTGACTTCGGACGGGAAGCTGAAACCCTGCCTGCTCCGGGCCGACAACCACATCGACATCCGCGGGAAGACCGGCAAGGAACTTGAAGATCTTTTCGTGAAGGCTGTCGCATCTCGCGAGCCATTTTATAAGTGAACGGTAAAGCCTCCCGAAGTAGAGGACTCTGTCAATTTTATGCCCTGAAATGTATGGTCAGATTTCAATACTGGATAGAAGCATCCCTTTTCATCCTCAATTTTTTTAGTACACCGCCCGACCCCCGTCACGCAGCCCCTTGCCTGGAGCGTTCATTTACTCTCATAAAATTGTCGGAATTTTCCTGATATTTGCATGAGTGGATGGGGGGGTCGGGCGGTGTACTAGTGACCCGGGGCCTTTCTCCAGCATCGGATTTTGCGCAGGGAACACGAGCTTTTTTTCTGATCCACCCGACGGAAAAACAAGATTACCGCTCACATTTCCGGAGCCGGGAACCATGGACCTGATGCACAAGAAGTACACCGCCCGACCCCCCCACGCAGCAATCCGCGTTCGCCCGGACCCGGGAGTAACACGAACCGGGGCGGAGACAACGACCGACAGGGCATCAACGGATTAAAAAAATCCGGGCGGGATCATGAGCATGAGCCAAATATCCCCAACAGCGCATCTCTTTTAAAAACAGGGAATGAAAAAAGGAGTCTCACTCCGGTGCCGTCAGGGTTGAAAGGATGTATGCCAGCACGAAGAGGAGGAGGCCATTGGCAAAGAGGATGACAGCCACGACCAGGCCGGGGATGACACCGGGGAGGAGCATGGAGAGGCCGAAGAGGATTCCCACGATGTTGAGCACGCTCTGGGTGATGAGCAGCTTTTTGAGCGGGGGCGGGATCACAGCCTTTTGAGCCGGCGGGTTTATCAGTGCCCTGAATACCGGGAGCACGCGGATTGTCAGCGGGATGATACCGCCAAAGATGTTGAGTGTGGCAAGGGTAACTACAAGAACGGGCGTCAAAACCCCCGGCACAATGCTTGCTATCGAGCCAAGCGTCACGAAGAGCAGGCCGGCAAAAAGGATCAGCCACGTGCGCCGGAACTGGCCAACCGGGGTCTCGCCCATGGCAAGGAACTGGATTGCCATGATAACAATCAGGAGCCCGAGCTGGCCGTCCGGCGAGAACGGGATGAGGCCGAGGTTAACCGGCACGAGAAGCACGGCAAGAAGGGCTAAGAGAACCCCGAGGAAGAGGAGGAGCGCGAACGTAAACGAGATGGGCGCATCGCGGAAAAAGAACGGGACATTCCCGGAGCCCTGGGGAAGAGGCCCGGCAGACTGCGTTGCCTGCGGTGAATAAAGTGTGTAGGCTTTCTGGATGCTCCACGCAAGGTAGAACAGGCTGAGGCCGGAGAGGATGAGAAATACCGAGGTGACGGCATTGTCCACAAGACCGGGCAGGAGCGTGATAAGGCCCAGCAGAACCGAAAGCGTGTAGACCAGGCCGCAGGCAACCGTGAGGTGCCGCAGGATTCCCGGGATCCGGATCCATAACGCAGCTTTCTCTTTGTTTAAGACCAGCTGGAGGAGAAGCGCGATACCGCCAACAAGGAGAAGGGCCCCCACGAGATCATGGATGATGCCGGAGAGTGCACCGGGAATGAAGCATGCCGTCATTCCAAGGATCCCGGCGCAGATCCCTGCAATGATGACAAGCCATGTGCGCCGGACCTCGCCAAACGGCGTCTTTCCCATCGTGATAACCTGCAGCGCGACAAGGACAAGGAAAAGCCCGTAGGTACTGTCAGGAGTATAGGGCAACGCCCCTGTATTGATAAAAACAAGGAGGATGCCGAAGATGAGCATGAATATGCCCAGGACAAGCAGGAGGACTGTTTCGAGCGTGAAGTTAAATTCCCAAATATTTGACCGTACAGACGCCGGATCCTGACGGGTGTCTCCTGTCATGCGGGAACGCTCCTGGATCGTATCAATCCCAAACGGGATAACCGTGATCGTGCAGGGCAAACGTAACGCTGTTCCATACTATCCGTATAATGGACTTCTTTTCCTTTAGCATTTATGAATTATCATCATATACGGGCAATTTTCTCCTCCACGCGAGCCGATACCCTGTCTGTGAATTACCAGGACCAACTGCGTTCATGGCAAAGGCTTTAGGAAATTGCCTGCCAACATCTTTCCATTCCCTATATGCCCGGGTTCGCGAAACCTTCGGGCAGACGGTGACATCCTATGGCAGAAGAGAAAACCGAGACCCCGACCCATGCACCACCAAAGAACAACGAAGAGTTTAAAAAACGTTATGGCGACCTGGTCGGGCTTGGCCAGTCCGCAGCCGTATACGCAAGGAACAATATTGCCGCGAAAGTCTACCGGGAGAACCAGCCGCACTACCAGCCCTTCATGGAAGCGTTTTACATCGCGCTGGTCGGTGAAATGGGAATACCCGTGCCGAAGGTTTACGCCGTTGAATCGTTCCTTAACCAGACAGCCATCATCATGGACCAGGTGAAGGGAAAGAGCCTCCTGGATATCGCGATCGAGGACCCGTCCAGGATGGAAGAGACCCTTGACAAGGTCGTGGAGATGCAGGTAGCGATGCACAAGGTGGAGATAGGGGTATTCCGCTCCCTGAGAAATGTCCTTGGCGCAAACATCCAGGTAAGCCCGGGGCTGACCCCTGATGAAAAGGAACGCCTGAACGCGATGCTCGCCAGACTCCCTGACGGGCTTGCGATCTGCCACGGAGACTTCCACGGGGGCAACATCCTCTTTGATGGCGAGAAGTACATCATCATCGACTGGGCAGAAGTGGCCTGCGGCGCTCCTGCCGGTGATGCCTGCAGGACCTACATGGACTATTACATGGGGAACCATGAGATTGCCGAAGCATACCTGAAAAAATACTGCGCAGCTTCGGGGCTCACCCGCGAGGAGATCCTGGCCTGGCTCCCGGTAACCGCAGGATCCATCTACGGGTTCATGACGGATGAATGGAAGAAACAGATCCGTCACCTGTTCTGATCGGTCCTTTTCCTTTTTTCACCGTTCTCTCTCACCTGTGTATCAAGAGAACGTATTTACAATCCAAGATCGAACTTAACCGATATGCCGGAAGAGAACGAATACCTGACCGTCCTCGATTACCTGTACGGGAAGTCACTGATGCTGCAGGATACATCGGGCTTCAACAAGGTCCTCTACTTCTACCTCATCGACTCTCTCGCCCACATCGATTACACGGCCGGGATCTACGCCTACAACTACGGCTCGCCAAAGAACATCATCGGCGCCGAATATATGCGCTGGCGTGTCGAAGAGGAGAAGAAAGGCGACCGGGCAAAGTTTGCGGGTTTTGTGAACTGGCTTAAAGAGAAGTACCCGGAAAAGTTCAACGCTCTCCCCTCGCTCTGGCAGATGATCTATGATACTGAAGACGAAGCGGGTTACCGGAGTTTCCGGATCGTGATCGACCCGGACAGTAAGTCCGCGCTCCCGGCGAACTTTTTCTTCGCAGTCATCGACGAGTTTTTCGACACCGAGTTCTTGAAGAGCATCTATGTCGGCGCATCGCTTGACACGCTCTTCTCCGCATATTGTTCACAGAACCCGTAAGACCACAGGATTATTGTCATGCATGTCAGCCGTATCTGTTCGGATCTCGTGAAGATCAAAAGCGAGAACCCGCCAGGGACAACCGCAGAAGTGATCGAGTACATCCGCGAGTTCCTAAATGGCATCGGCATCCGCTCAACCATATACGGTGCCGGGCAGGGCATGGATAACCTTGTGGCCATACAAAAAGACGCCCAACTGATGCTCTGCGGCCATGTTGACGTTGTCCCGGCACCCGGTGACAACTGGTCCCGGCCCCCATTCTCCGGTGAGATCGCAGACGGCCGTGTCTGGGGGAGAGGGGCAACCGACATGAAAGGCGGTTGTGCGGCAATCCTCTCCGCGTGCGAGACCCTTGCCGAAAAAGGGGGGGACGTGCCGGCCACCCTTACCTTCGTCTGCGATGAAGAGACCGGGGGCGAGAACGGGACGCGTTTCCTTCTTGCAAAAAAAGTGCTTTCGCCCTGCGACTGCATCATTGCCGAGCCCACACCGGCCCTCCATCCCAGTATCGGGCAGAAAGGGCTCTGCCGGATGGAGATCGCCTTCTCCGGTATCCCGGCGCATGGTTCGCTCTACCCTGTCGTGGGCCGGAGCGCCATCATGGAAGCAGTGCCCTTCCTGGAATGGGTAAAGATCCTGTACAACCGCGAGTACCCGGTGGATGCTTCCCTGCAGGAGATCATTGATCGCTCGGCCGGAGTCCTTGGAAAAGAGTTCAGGATCGAAGGCGTAAGCGATGCCTTACAGCGGCTGACCTTCAACCCCGGGACGATCCACGGGGGGGAGAAGTCCAATGTCGTGGCAGAGCACTGCACCCTTGAACTCGAGATACGGGTACCATGGGGCTGCTCGATTCCCGAGACCATTGCCGAGATCAAGGCTCACGCAAACAATGCCGTCGTCACTCCCCAGGAGGCGTATGTCCCCACCATCACCGACCCGTTATCGCGGATCGTAACAGTCACCTGCGAGGCAGTACAACGCGCCTGGAACAAACCCTCGTTCCCCTTCGTGCAGTGGGCGGCAAGCGATGCCCGGCACTTGCGGGGTGCCGGGTTCCGGGTCATCGAGTACGGGCCCGGCGAGATCGAGAGCCTGCATGCCGTCAATGAACGCGTCACTATCGTGTCCCTTGAGAAAGCGGTGGAGATCTACCGGGACGTGATGCAGCAGTATGCCGGGAAGCCGGCATAACCTTTTTTCTGGATCATTCCCGTTGAACTACAATAAAAAAAGGGGGTGGGCCGGATTATTTCCGTGCCACCAGGTATGCCCCCGCTATTGCTGCCCCGATAAGGGCGAGCACTACGGTTGCCGGGGAGAGCGGGGAGAAGGTCGTTTTCGCTGCAACCGGGATCGTAGTGGTGACCACCGATGGCTCTACAACAGGTGAAGCCGAAGGGGTTGCCATGATTGTCTCCTCCGGGGCGGGTGTTGCCGGGGTTGTCCCGAGCCGGTTGAGTGTGGGGGGGGTTGCGACCGTTGTTGCGGAATAATAGAACGTCTGGCTCTTGCCGGTCATCTCTTCCTTGTTCGCTTTTGCTTCAGCAAAATTCGGATCAATACCGAGCGCCTTGTTGAAACAGGTGAGGGCATCGTTATACTGCCCGAGTGCAACATAGACTTTCCCCTTGTTGTTCCACGACGTGGCATTGAAGATGGTGATGGCAGTCGCCGTGTCGAAGGCGGAGATGGCGCTTGCGTAATCGCCTGCGTTCATGTAGGCGAGCCCGAGGTTGTTCCATTCCATGAGGTTGGTGGTATCAAGGGTGGTGCACTTCTTGTAGGAGGTGATGGCAGCCGCCGAATTGTTCAGCTGCATGTATGCGTATCCCTGGTTGCAGCAGGGTCCCGCGAGATTCGGCTGGAATACAAACATGGCGTCATATGCCGTGACAGCCTCGCTCCACCGCTGGAGCCGGAAGAGGGAGAGCGCCCGGGCGGTAATGGCACGCTCATCCTTTGAGCGCAGGGCAAGCGTTGCATCGGCTGCTTCAAGCGCTGCCGAATAATTGCCCAACCCATTGAGTGCTGTGGCCTTCCCCGATAAAGCGGTGGCATGCTTTGCATCCTGGGCAAGGGCATTGTTGAAGTACGTAAGCGCATCGGAATATTTCCCTGCATCGAGCGCTGCGTTCCCGAGGGCTGTCCATTCATTTGTGTCCTCGGCCTGGACTGCCGGCATGAACAGGAGCAGGACAAGGAGTGAAAGGATCAGGATTGTGTACCGCATTTTCTCATGACGAATGTTTCCCTGAAGCCTGATGAATCTATTGATTCAAGAGAACGGAGGGCTGTTTTTTCTTTTCTGAAGAATTCTGTCTTCGGGTAATTATCGCCCCCCTTGCGCCTCCGACAGGTCGTCAGACCTGGAGGATGAGAAGATTTCCCGTTGGGAAATCTTCGAACTTCCCCTGACTCGAAGAACCTTGCAGGTTCTTCTCATGTCTCACTTCTGAAGAGGTTCGACACCCCCCAGGGCGGGGGTGCAGGAGTTGCCTCGGTAATACCCGCATAGGAAAAACTGCATCGATTCGAAGAGGTAATTGATGCCGCCGCGGGGACAGTCGCAGGCTGTGGAGAAGTGATACCTTCGACTCGCCCTTCGGGGGGTGATCGTCGCATCAGCGAGGATTACCTGGAGATGGCATCAGCCTTCGAATTTGGCGGCCGTTCATCGCAACCGGGGGTATGGGGGCATCAGCCCCCATATTTGAATGAGGATTTCTCCTGAACTTTTTCCCAAAGGACGGTTATCCGGGAATTATTTCCTGCCAACCACGAATGCAACTGTGCAGGAAAAGACGGCGGTAACCGCAAACGCGGCAAAAATCCCCGAAAGGTCGGCAACAATGCCGGCAAGGAACGGGAGGAGCGCCATGCCCAGGTAACTGGATGTGGAAAAGAGCCCCATGGCAATTCCCTGGTGTTCCCGTACTTCAGCAAGGAGAGACATCTGGGCTATCATCACGAGGCCGGCAACTGCCCCGAGCACGAGAAGCCCGGCCGGCGACCATGCAAGGAGCAGCATACCACAGGCCATCAGGATCGATGAGAACTGGATCATGCGGGTCTCATTCAGCGGAAACCGGGAAATGAGGAGAACTGAAACGATCGTGGCGATGCTCATGCCGGCAATCCAGAACCCGGCCGTGTCTGCAGGGAGGGCGGAGTGATCGGGGAACAGCGCCGTTGCAACGCCCGTTGCGCCAATCAGGACCACTGACGAGTACAGCACCCAACGGAACTCCAGGAGAATGCTCCATGATACGCCAAGGTCCTGGCCGGACGGTGGAAGAGGGCGCTCCCGGGATACGAGACCGGCTATGAGGGGGATGACAGAAAGGGCAGTAAAGAGGAGGAGGCCGGCAGCCGGCAGACCGGACCGGGTCGAGAGCACACCGGCAGCGATGAGGCCAAAGACGAGACCGGCATTGAGGAGGGCAAGGAAGTACCCGCTCATCTTCTCGTGATCGGTTCTCCGGTTGACCGCAGCCATGGCCGGGGCAATGAAGAGGCCGGCACCGATGCCTTCTGCAAAACGCCCGGCAAGGGTTACGGGAGCGCTGCCGGAGAGAAGGAGCACTACTCCGCCAGCGACCGTCAGGGCAAGGCCGGTACGCATGAGGGCGGTGGGACCGAACCGGTCCGAGAGGATACCGGCCGGCAGCGTGCTGATGAACGCCCCGAGGAAATATGCAGCATAGATGGCCCCTGTCCAGGACGGGCTGTCGGAAAACGCGGGGAGGACCGGGACGATGGCGTTGGATAACGCCATGACAGAGAAGACACCGAAGAAAAGAGTGACCGTCTCTCTCACGTGCGCCCTCTTGTTATCAGACCATGCGGTAGGTCTCGAGGTTCAGGGGGGAGTGGGTTTCGATGTGGTAACGCTTGTAGATAGAACTGGCAAGGTCGATGGTGTTGTTCTCGTCGCCGTGGATGCAGAAGATCTTCTCGGGACGGGGCGAGATCTGGCCAATGTAGTTCATCAGCTGCCGGCGGTCGGAGTGGCCGGAGAACCCATCCACAGTAACGATCTCGAGGTTGATCGTTATGGTCCCCTTCCTGCCCATCGGGACTTCGCGCCAGCCTTTCTGGATCCGGCGGCCGTACGTCCCGTCGGCCTGGTACCCGACAAAGACGAGCGCATTCTTCTCGTCCTGTGCAAGGTTCATGAGATACTCCATGACCGGACCCCCGTTGAGCATGCCACTTGTCGAGATGATGACACAGGGATCGCCACTGATAACCTTCTCGCGGAGTTCCTGGCTGTCCACCTGCTGGAAGCATTCAGCAAGGAAGGGATTCATGCCCTCGCGGAAGATCTGGTTGCGCAGGTCGGTGTTGAGGTATTCGGGATAGGTGGTGTGGATCGCGGTTGCCTCACGGATCATGCCGTCAAGGTAGATCTTCACTTTCGGGATCTTGTTTGTCCGCATGCCTTCCTCGATGGCGAGCATGACTTCCTGCGAACGGCCGACCGAGAAGGCCGGGATGATGACCTTGCCGCCCCGCTGGAGCACCCTGTTAATGGTCTCGTACAGCATGCCTTCGCAATCAGCCCGGGCCTGCTGGAAATCGTTGCTGCCCCCGTAGGTGCTCTCCATGAAGAGGGCCTCAAGGCGCGGGAACTGGTTGATGGCCGGGTTGAAGAGCCGGCTCTTGGCATAGTTGAAGTCGCCGGTGAACGCGATGTTGTACATACCGTCGCCGATATGGAAGTGGGCGATGGCTGAACCAAGGATATGGCCGGCATTGTGGAACGTCAGCTTGATGTCCGGCGCAATGTCCGTCACGCTGCCGTAGTTGAGCGTGACAGAATGCTTGATGTAGGTCTTGACCTCGTTTGAGCTGTAGGGCACCTTCCGGCCTTCCTTGTTGATAACATCAAGGTAATCGAGCTGGAGCATTGCCGAGAGGTCCCGGGTCGGGGGCGTGGAGTAGACCGGGCCCTCGTACCCGTATTTGTAGAGGAGCGGGACAAGAGCGCAGTGGTCCAGGTGGGCGTGTGTCAGGACAACGGCATCGAGCGAGGAGAGCGGGTAGATCTCGGGGACATAGAGGTACGGGGTAGCACCGGCATTGTCGGGTTTCTCACCACAGTCGATGAGCACCTTGCTGTGGGGCGTCGAGAGCAGGAACGCGGCCCGGCCAACCTCGCGGCAACAGCCGAGAGTAGTGACACGGGCCCACTGGTCCTTTCGTGCAGTCTCGTCCCCCCGTGGCGGGAGGTCGCGGTGGATCCGCCGGCCGATGGTACGGAGGAACTGCTTCCTGTCTTCGTTGACCGAGCGCAGGTACTGCCGGACCTGCTTGACCGTGGAACTCTCGATGGGGGGTGTCCGCACGACTTTGGGGGTCCAGCCGATGGCCTTTGTGATCTCACGGAGCGTTGCCCCGTTCTTCCCGATGACAACGCCCGGCTTCTCGGCCTCGATCAGCACCTCGCCGGTGTCGGCATCAAAAAAGATATCGGTAATACCGGCATTTTCCGGGACAACGGACTTGATCTCCCCGTGGGCTTTTTCAGGGTCTTCGAGGATGGTGGGTCTTACCACGATCCGCTTGCGCAGGTCGCGGGCCAGGATCCGGATCAGGTCAGCTTCATCGGCAAACCGCTTGGGGTCGTCAGTGTAGATGACAAGTTCCGGACCTTCAAACTCGACCTGCGTTACATTGATGCCGCGGGGCACCTTGTCATTGATCTTGTCTTTGAGTTCTTTTAACCGCTCTTCAATTTGCATACAATAAACGTCCTAAAAAAAGATTATGCTGATGTCTTGGCAAGGTATTTCTTGAGAGCATCCTCGGAAAGAGTCTGGAATTTGTCTTTAGTTATGGCTACCACGTGGATCCCTTCACCGGACCCGGCATCGCGTTTCATGGCCGACTTCAGGCCACGGACCGCGATCTCGATTGCCTGTTCTTCGGTCATGCCCGGCTTGTAACGGTCCTCGAGGACACCGTAGGCCATCGGGGAGCCGGAACCGGTGGCAACGATCTCCTCTTCCTTTGTTGCACCACCCATCGCGTCCACGGAGTAGACGCTCGGGCCTTTCTCGTCAACGCCGCCGACTAAAAGCTGGACGTAATACGGGAAGTAACGGTTCTGGTTCAGGTAGTTCGAGAGGAGCGTTGCCGTTGCCCCGACCGTGATCGGGCGCGACCGGCGGATCTGGTAGAGGTTGCACTCCACGTTCAGGATGCGGGCGAGCTGCTGGGCATCGCCAACGCCTCCCGCCGTAGTCATGCCGATCCGTTCTGCGACCTGGTAGACTTTCTTGGCTTTCTTGCTGGCGATCATGAGGCCCATGGTCGCCCGTTTCTCGGTTGCAAGGATGACTCCTTCGGCAAAGACAATCCCGATGGTGGTCGTCCCCTTCATGGACTCCGGTAACTGTTCAGGCATATGAGATACCTCAAAAATATATTAACGCTGAAATTAGGTAAAAGCGCTTGAAAGTACTTGGGGCTATGTGAAAAGATAAAGGTTTTTATTCAGAATCTTCATGGCAAAAAGCCCGGATCAGTTCACGGTCGTAGAGCATGGAAACCAGTTTCTTGTCTCCGTTCACGACGGGCAGCTGGTCAACGCGGGAACGCCGCATCTTCAGCGCACACTCGCTCACTTCCGCGTTTGCCGGCACGGCAACAACATTCTTCACCATGGCAAGCTTGACCGGGCGGTTGGGCAGCTGGACCTTGGAGATCCCAAAGCTGATGGTGTGGTTGTCCCGGATGCTCTCCCAGGTCCATTCGTCATCATCGGTCCCGTTCGAGAAGTCGGAGACACCGACCGAGTCCTCGATGCTTGAGTTCCGGATCAGGTCCCGTTCTGAGATGATCCCCTTGAGCCGGTTCTCGGCATCAAGGATCGGGATGGCATCGACACCGGATATCTCCATGACCCGGCCCACGACCGGCAGGGGAGTCTCCTCCCAGAGGGCAAACGACTTGCTCGTGTACTTATCCTTGATCTCCTCACGACACTTGACCTGCGCAAGGGCGTGGATAACATCGGCAACCGAGAGGAGGCCGACAAGGTGGTGGTCCTCGACAACCGGCAGCCTGCGGATGCGTTTTGTTACCAGGATCCGGGCCGCCTCTTTCATCTCCATGTCAGGCCCGATGGTAACGGGTTTTGCCGTCATCAAAAGGCCGAGCTGGGTCTCTTCGGGCTTGCTGAGGAGATCCTTTCTCGTGATGATCCCGACGAGCTTCTTGTTCTTGATGACCGGGACGCCGGAAATTCCTGTACGCTTGAGGATCTTTAAGACATCGTCCCGGTTGCCCGGGATCTCGACGTTGACAACGTCCGATGTCATGTAGTCTTTGACAATCATGTCCGTTATGATCTCACCACCATGGTAGAAACCGTGCTGTGGGTCACGATGAACGTGGAAACACTCCCGATGAGGAGCCGGTCGGTCTGGCTCTTGCCGTGGGAACCGACAATGATGAGGTCTGCCTTTACCTTGTCGGCAAGGGCGATGATCTCGCTGCCCGCATGACCGAACTTGAGGTGCGTGGCAAGGGTGATGCCATGTGACGCGGCATCGGTCTTTGCCTTGTCAAGAACCGCATCGCCCTCTTTTTTGAGGACATTATACATGATCTCGACGGTATTGTCTGTAGGGAGGGACGAAAAAAGACCGGTTTCAACAACATAGGCCGCGTGCAGTTTTGTTTCGCCTGCCCGGGCAAGTTCGACAGCACGGTCGAGCGCCTTCTGCCCGGCCGGTGAGCCGTCTAGTGCAACCAGGATATTAGCAAACACCGGAATCACCCAAAACAAACATGCCTCTTTCATTTAATTTACGAATTAAAAACCCTTGTGCCGCGGCAGGAAAACGGAGCCCGGATAACCAGGGATGTAACCGGATCATGGCTGAATTTGAGCGTATTTTGCTCCGGGTCGATGATCCGCAGGCGTGCCCGCGCACCGGGGCGGATGAAAAACGGAGAGCCGGTCAGCACCGATCCGGCTACTGCGGAACGGAGGATTCCTGCGGGATCTGTTTTGTACAGGGTTGAGACGAACGCCATCTCGCCACCCAGGTCCGGGGGAACAAACATGACATTGTCTGTCCCGAGCCAGACCGTACAGCCGAGTTCCTGCATCAGCATGACGGGGGGTTTCTTTGCCGAAGCCGTCACGCCCAGCCTCCAGTTGGACCGCGGGCAGATGACTATGGGAATCCCCTTCTCCGCACAGGTCCGGAGCTGCTTCTTTGTCGCGTGGGTTCCGTGGACAATGAAGTCCGGGTCAAACGAGAGGGCAGCGTCAACATCCCCTGCATCCCGCTCCCCGGCATGGAACGCCACCTTCTTTCCCGCTTTTTTCGCTTCCGCAACAATCCGTTCAACACCCGCGACATCCCGGGCGCTGCTGACCCCGAGGCCGTCTGCAACGAGCTCGCCCCCGTCACGGCCAAAGGCCATGGCATGGAACGGGAGATCCGCGCCGGCATCCCGCAGCATTGCAACCCCTCCGGGACCCCCCTCGCGGAAGTCCGCACAGCCGGCCGTGCCGGAAGCAATCATCCCCTCCATACTCGCCCGCATACCGGCAACAAGATCGGCACGGGGAGCAGCCCGCAGGAGCCGGTGCTTCAGGCCGTCCGGGGGAGTGACCAGCGAAACTAGGTCGCCTGTTGCCCCGCAGTCCATTGCAATGGTGTCGCCAAGGTGCGTGTGAGCATTGAAGAGCGCCGGGCAGATCCAGAGCTGCGGGGCCCGGGGGTTCTCTTCGATTGCCGTGATCGTGCCGTGCTCGATGATGATATCTGCCTTTTCGGGTGCGAGCTCTTCTCCCAGGAGCGCCAGTCCGGACACGATCTGCGGGCTTTTTTCAGTCATGCGTATCTCTCTTTTATATAGCGAAAAATGAAATATATTTGCATGGCAAAGAAGAAAGGTGGCAGATTACTCTCCTCAGCGGGACTGGTCAATTATTACGAGAGCGAGGACCGGCGGGCAATCCATATCAGCCCCATCACCGTGATGGTTGTCGCAGCCGCGATCGGCATCATCATCATGGCGCTCAAGATCGCCTTCCCCGGATAACCCTCTTTTACGACCACTCTTTTTTCAGCACGCGCCGCGTGATATCCTCTTCACCCGAGAAGTACAGGTTGTCGTGCCCTGTCCATTGCGGGCAGCCCCGGAAGAGAACAACAGGGACGCCATTATTGCTCTCGCCCATCACGAAGTTGGAGAAACCCGCTATCTCGTCCACGACCGCCTCTTCCGTGATCTTGAGCACGTGCCCGAAAAGATCCGTATCGCCCCGGAAGTCGCGGATCGCCTGCATCCCGCTCCAGCCGATGGCATTCCCGGTCTGGCCGCGCCTGAACGACCGCCCGCAGGTGTCGGTGATGATGACACCAATATTCCTGCCGGTGATCTTCCGGATCCGCTCGCGGACATCTTCGGCAGCCTTCATCGGGTCGGGGGGGAGGAAGATCACCATGCCGTCCTCGATGTTGCTCTGGTCCACGCCTGCCCGGACACCGATATGCCCGAACGAGAGCTCGGAGAGGATGAACGGGTGCTCCATGATGATATCGGTGGACGCATCGAGAACTGCCTGCACGAAGCGCGGGTCCTCGCCGTTCAGACCGCCAAGCCGGATCGCACGCTCTGAGGGCGTGATCTCCGACAGGGGCCGGGTAAAGCCTTTCGCTTTAGAGTAGATGGTCGAGGCAATGCAGAGGATGTCGCCCTCAGCGATCGCAACGCGGTCGCAGATGAGCGCTGCAACATCGTCGCCCTTTTTAATGAGGGGGAGGCCCTGCACACCGATGACCTGGATCGGTTCAGTCATGCAGATCTCTATGAGACAAACAGCCGATATCAGGGTTTCGGAATGAGATGGTGAAATGCGGATCTGCCGCTCCGGGGGCAGGCTTTCCGCGGGAGAGCACCTCACACCCATACCCGCGCCCCATGCCGATATGTATATATCATGGTCGCGTAGATCACCATCTGATTATGTACCTCATCATACGCTGCCCGCAGTGCGTGACGTTCACGTACGTGGACAAATTCCAGCGCTGGAAACTCTGTCCCACCTGCGGGCACGCGTACGAGGTGAGCAAGGCGCCGATGTATCTCGAAGTCCAGGACCACCATGAGGCAGAGCACATTGTCCGCCAGATGGAAAAGCACCTCCACGCAAACAAGAAAAAAGACTTTTCGCCTGAGGAGAAGGAAGAACTCCGGCACCATTACACCACGGCCCTGAAGCAGCGGCGGGAGCACCAGCACCCGGTGCACTGATCCTTTTTTCCCATCCGGCCCTTTAGTTTGTATCGGTGTGGATCGTTCCCCGCACCCATGAGGCCGCAATGCCGATCACGCACAGGGCAGTGAAGATGACAAAAGCCACCGTAACGCTGGTCATCAGCCCCGGGTAGACCGCGGGTGTGATGGTCTCTGAACCGATAAAGACCGCAAAGCAGAACATCGCGATTGCCATGGAAAGGAGCTGGCCGGTTGACCGCATGGTGGCATTCATCCCTGACGCGATGGCAAGGTGACGCTTCTCCACCGAGCTCATGATGGCGTTGGTGTTGGGCGAGGAGAAGATGCCGTAGCCCAGGCCCATTACCATGAGGCTTCCGACAATGACCCAGAGCGGTGTTGACGGGGTGAGGAGAATGCAGAACGAGAGGCCGAGCGCTGTTATGGCCATCCCAGCCGTGGAGACGAAACGCGGCTCGATCCGGTCGGAGAGGCGCCCCGCGATGGGAGAGAAGATCATCTGGATGACGGGCTGTGCCACGAGGATGAAGCCGGCAGATGCTGCCGAGAAGCCCTGGATATACTGGAGGTAGAGCGAGAGCAGGACACCCACGCCGAACGTTGCGCCATAGTTGATCATCGCGGCGATATTGGAGAAGACGAATGTCCGGTTGCCGGAGAAGACCGAGAAATCGATTAGCGGATGATCCATGTTCCGCTCCCACCGGAGGAAGACTGCGCCCGCACCGAGAGCAACAGCGATCCATGCAAGACCGGCAGGGTCCGGCAGGATGAGCATACCGTTGATGAACGTAAAGAGCATGATGCAGTAGATGGCGGCCCCAACCCGGTCGAGCGTCTCGCCCGCTGCATCGGCCCACTCGTGCCGGATGCCACTGAGCGTGAACGCGATGGTGATGAGGCCGAGCGGGATATTGACCAGGAAAATGGACGGCCAGCCGAAGAGATCGGTAAGGATCCCGCCCAGGAACGGGCCAAGCGAGAGGCCTGCATAGACCGTGGCAATCGTGATGCCAAGCGCCCATCCCCGTTCGCCCGGCCCGTAGACCTGCGTAACGATGGCAAGCGATGTTGCGAAGAGCATGGCGCCCCCGATCCCCTGGATGAACCGCAGCGCAATCAGCAGTTCCACGGATGGTGCAACAGCGCAGGCGAGCGATGCAATGGTGTAGAGGATGACGCCAGAGAGGAAGATCTTCTTCCTCCCGGCAATGTCGGCAAAGCGGCCGAATGGCACGATGAAGATGGCAGCGGAGATGATGTACGCGGAGGTGATCCAGCCCAGCATCACCGCGTCTGCATTGAACTGCACCGCCATGGCCGGGAGGGCAATGGTTATGGACGAACTGGTGAAGGGGACGAGGAAACCTGCGAGTGCGGCCACAAAGAGGATGGTCTTCTTCTCGCGTGCATCGATCATGCGTAACCGGAACTTGGCTTTGATGGCGTTAAAGGATGATGGTTACAGGGAAATTTCATCAGGGGGAAGGCTTTTTTCTTTTCTGCCCGGGCAAGACCGCGCAGGCTATCACACTGCGATACTACACGCGTGCACAAACTAAAAAGTGCCACAAGAGCATTGATCTGGTGAAAGGCATGGATCCGTACGATGTTGCTGTTATCGGGGGAGGGCCGGCCGGGCTCTTCTGCGCGATCCATGCCACATCGCCGTCATGCCGCGTTGTGCTGTTCGAGAAGAGCGAACAACCCGGAAAAAAGCTCCTGCTCTCGGGGACCGGGCAATGCAATATCACCCATGCCGGGGAGATCCGGGATTTCCTTACCCGGTACGGTGATCACGGGAAATTCCTTAAACCGGCGCTGATGGGCTTTTCCAACACGGACCTCATCCGGTTCTTCTCGGGACGGGGGCTCGCCATGATGACGGAAGAGAACGGCAAGGTCTTTCCGAAAACCCGCTCGGCTGCCGATGTCCTCTCCCTGCTGCTCGGAGAATGCAGGACGCGGGGCGTTGAGGTCCGGTGCGGGGAACCGGTGATTGACGTGGAGAAGACCGCAGACGGTTTTCTCATTACCACCGCGACAGGCTCATTTCCGGTCCGGGCCGTTGCCATCACTACCGGGGGGGCATCGTACCCGAAGACCGGCTCTTCGGGCGACGGCATCCGGCTTGCGGCAGGGCTCGGCCAGCCGGTGACGGATCTGTTCCCGGCTCTCACGCCGGTCACGGTGCGGGACTACCCGTTCGCCGGTCTTGCCGGCATCTCGTTTGAAGAGATCCCCTTCTCGCTCTGGCATGGCGGCAGGAAAACCGGATCGTTCTGCGGCGACATCCTCTTCACGCACACCGGGCTCTCCGGCCCGGGCATCCTCGACGCCTCGCGGTATTTCACGCCCGGGGACACACTCCGGGCATCGTTTGCCGGGAAGGCTCCCCGCGACGCCTTTGACCGGGACCTGGCAGCACTCCTCCAGGCCCAGGGCACACGACTGGTCCGGACTGCGATGACCAGCCTTCACCTGCCCGACCGGTTCATGAGAGCAATCCTCGAACTCTCCGGCATTCCGGACGACCTCACATGCGCTCATGTAACGGCCAGCCAGAGAAAGGAGATCGTGACAAGGTGCACGGAGTTCCCGTTTGTCATCGACCATCTCGGGGACTTCTCCATTGCAATGGCCACCCGTGGCGGCATTGCACTTGAGTCCGTGAACCAGAAGACCATGGAATCAAAGATCATCCCCGGTCTCTTCTTTGCCGGAGAGGTGCTGGACATTGACGGGAACACCGGGGGCTATAATCTCCAGGCCGCGTTCTCGACCGGATATGCTGCTGCGATGGCGCTTCGGAACCGGCAGGGCAGCCCTTCCTGAACGCGGTTCCTGTGAGCATCAGGCCGTTGGATGAAATTAACCGGCACCTTAAAATCCCGGACAGCGCACCGGGTACCTATGGAATTGGCATTCAGGAAGAAATGGGGCATCATGTTCAAGGCCGTGGTCATCATGCTCGGCCTGCTGGTTATCCGTACGGCAATCGATCTTGCCGGGTACGACATCATACCAGTCAACCGGGTGGTCGGTGCGTTCATCACGGGCGCCATCTTCACCATCGCAATCATTTTTACCGGCACGTTCACGGATTTCAAGGAGAGCGAGAAAGTGGGGTCCGAACTCGCCACGGCATTAAAAGCCCTGTACAACGACAGCCGGGTGCTTCCTCTGGCTGACGAGAAAACCCTGATTATCTTCCGTTCCCATATCCGGGATCTCCACCGCACCATCCGCGACAGCCTGCTGGAAAACCGGTTTGAGCTCAGCGCGGTCAACCAGGCTATGGACAGGATGAACAACGATATCCGCACGCTGGCGTTCCTGAATGTGGCACCGCCCCTGATCGCCAAACTCCGGAATGAGATGGGCGCCATCGATAAGATCTGCAACCGCATCGAAGTGATCATCCGCACGGACTTCATCCCCGCAGCCTATGCGCTCGCAGAGCTTGCTACCGGGGGCGTTGTCCTGCTCCTCTTCTTCCTCCACATGGACAATATATTCGAGAGCACGATGATCTTTGTCATTGTTACCACCATGCTCATCGGCCTGCTCCTCCTCATCCACGACATGGACAACCCGTTCGAGTTCGGGCCCGATGCATTCGCGGACGTGGACCTCGAATCGCTGGTGATGCTGGAGAAGTATTTCGACGAGCAGGATGCAGCGATGGAGAAAAGCGGGACCGGGAAGGCGTGAGAGCTGAAACGGGAATTGACACTTTTTATTCTTGTGACACTCTCAATCAAAATTTGTTGATAATCTCAATCGAACTGATGGGGGCTGATGCCCCCATACCCCAAAGGGATGACTGCCGCCGCCCCGAAGGGCGCCCCGCGGCGGCCTTCAATTACCGGCTCTTCCCGTAAAGAAAACTACCCCGCTGTGCCCTGAGATGAGCCATGAGGCGGGGAGCCCTTATAATTTCCAGCTGTCATATGACATTCATCATTCAGACATGAAGATGGCAGATTGTAGAAACGGCATTATCCATTTTTTCAGAACAAGTCTTTGAAATACTTATAAAAAAAGATCGGTGTTGATTGAAGAGAAAATAAGTAACTTTTACTCCCCGCTCTTCTTCACGCCACCCGGTCCAATAGTTATCCCGGCCTTCTTAATGAGGTAGTATCCGGCAGTGAGACCGACAATGATGACACCAATGCTCATCATCTCGAAACCGTACTCGAACCCGTTCATGTTCGAGGGGTCCATCAGGATAACCTTCCTCGCCACGGCAATGACCGCAAGCAGGATCACGATCTCGACATGGATGGTGTTCTCACGGAAATATGCCTTGATGGTGTCGAGGAGTTCAACGCCAATCAGGACAAGCAGGAACGCTCCGAGGACATTGATCATCTCAGATGATTCCATCAGGATCGGGCTTGTTGTGACGAGTGCACTAAAGAGGAGTATGGCAAGATCTGCCATGGCAGTGATAAGGACGACAACAAGCATCACCATCAGGGCTGCGTAGATACACTTCTCAATCTTATCTATGCCAGAAATTACTTTCATGATTGGTCAGTCCCTCCAGGGAACAAGGTCCGGCTCGGCCGGGTCGTACAGGTTTACGACATCGCCGATCACGATGACCGCGGGGGGTTTGACACCGGTCTTCTTTGCCTCGCCCGCGATGGTGGCAAGCGTGCCGGCCGTGACCCTGCGGTCTTTTCTCAGGCCGCGTTCGATGATGGCAACCTTTGTCTCTTTCGCTTTCCCGTTCTTCACCAGCACTGCTGCAATCTTTGCAAGGTTCGCCACACCCATAAGGATGACGATCGTGCCCCGGCTCTTTGCCAGCAGCTCCCAGTCAAGCGCCGGTTCCGCCTTGGTCGGGTCCTCGTTCCCGGTCAGCACCGTGACCTGGCTTGCGTACTTCCGGTGCGTGAGCGGGATCCCGACCGATGCAGGCACCGCAAGGGCGCTGGAGATCCCCGGCACCATCTCGACCTCGATCCCCGCAGCCCGGACTGTTTCGAGTTCCTCGCCGCCCCGGCCGAACAGGAACGGATCGCCGCCCTTGAGCCGGACAACAATCTTCCCTTTCTGTGCCCGGTCCACCATCAGCGCCTCGATCTCGTCCTGCTCAAGGTTGTGCTTCCCGCCGTATTTCCCGCAATCGATCTTCTCTGCGCCGGCCGGAAGGGTCGAGAGGATCTCCTCACCCGGCAGCTGGTCAAAGAGCACGACCTCAGCGCGGTCAATCACGTCGCGGCCCCGCCGCGTGAGAAGCCCTTCTGCTCCCGGTCCCGATCCTACGAGGTAAACTTTTCCTTTCATCCGGTAATCCCCAGTTGCTTGTACGCTTCATCTATGAGGCCCTGCGCCTTTGCCTTCAGCTTCCTGCCCTCTTCCCGGGCCTGGCCGATATCCTTTACATCGACCTCGATCCGCTCGGCCCGGGTCCCGTCCAGCGACAGCACTTCGGCGATGAGGTGCCCGCCGCGGGAGAAGATCCCAAGGGGCGTGAAGCAGCCGCCGCCAAGCTTCTCCATCACAGCCCGCTCGATGGCGATATCGGTACGGGTCTCCGGGTGGTCGAGAGCCGAGAGAACCTCCACGAGCGACGGGTCTGCCCTGCTGACCACCGCGACCGTGCCCTGGTTCGGTGACGGGACGAACTTCTCCGGCGGGAGCCGCCGGCCGTCAATCTTGATGCCAAGCCGCTGGAGGCCGGCTTCGGCAAGCATGATACCGTCGTACTCGCCGGCACTCATCTTCCGGATCCGCGTGTCCACGTTGCCGCGGAGGTCCTTAATCGTGATCCCCCGGTCGTGCCGGAGGAGCTGGGCCCTCCTGCGCGTGCTCGATGTGCCGATGACCCGTACGTGGGCAAATTCACCCTTGTGGGCAAGGTAATCCGCTGGCGAGTCGCGTTTCAGGATTGCTGCGGTAAAAAGGCCGCTCGGGCGGAATGCCGGGATGTCCTTCATGCTGTGCACGGCACAATCGATGGTGCCTGCAAGGATCGCATCGTCCAGTGCCCGGACAAATACACCCTGTCCACCGATCTCGTGGAGCGGGACATGGGTCGTGGTATCACCCTGCGTGTTGATGATGATCTTCTCGGACTCTATCCCGAGATCATCGAGTTTCTTGATTACCGTCTCTGTCTGGACAAGGGCGAGCTTACTGCCCCGGGTCCCTATCCTTATCGGCATTTCCGGTACGCCTGTGCCAGTGCGGCGAGATCGTGATCCGTGTGCGCTTCTGAGAGGAAGTTGGTCTCGAACTGCGAGGGCGGCAGGAAGATCCCGGCATCGAGCATCTTCTTCCAGAAGACCCTGAATGCAGCGGTGTCGCACTCCTTCACTTCGCGGTAATTCTGCGGGGGCGAAGCCCTAAAGAAATACTTAAACATCGAGCCGAGGCGGACAAAACACCCTCCCTTCATGTCACCGATGCCCTCTTCCAGGGCCCGACACTTCTCTTCGAGGTTCCGGTAGAGCGACGCGTTCCCGTGCAGGTACCGGAGAGTGGCTATGCCCGCGGTGAGCGAGAGCGGATTGCCCGAGAAGGTCCCTGCCTGGTATACCGGTCCCTGCGGTGCAACGAGCTCCATGATCTCCCGCCGACCTCCGAATGCCCCGATGGGCAGACCCCCGCCGATGATCTTGCCAAGGGTAGTGAGATCGGGTTTTACCCCGAATTTCTTCTGCGCCCCGCCGATGCCGACACGGTATCCCGTGATCACTTCATCGAAGATGAGGAGGACGCCGTGCGCCTTCGTGATCTCCCGGATCTCTTTGAGATAGTTATCGTGCGGAAGGACCGGGCCGATGTTCCCCATCACCGGTTCGATGATGAGGGCTGCAATGTCCTTGTTCTTCGCAAGGACAGCCTCCAGTGCTTCGGGATCGTTGAACGGCACCTGCCGTGTGTGGGCCACGAGGTCGGAAAGCACCCCGGCCGAGTCCGGGACGCCCATCGTGGTGGCGCCGGAACCGGCCTTGACGAGGACTGCATCATGGGCGCCGTGGAACCCACCCTCGATCTTCACGATGTCTTTTTTGCCGGTGAACCCGCGGGCGAGCCGGATCGCGGCCATGGTGGCCTCCGAGCCGCTCGAAACGAACCGGACCATGTCCATGCCCGGGTGGTCGCCGGTGATCATCTTTGCGAACTCCGGTTCGAACGGCGACGGCGTCCCGTAGAGCCAGCCGCGGGCCAGCTGCTCCTCGATGGCACTGCCGATCTCCGGGTGCGCGTGACCGAGGATCAGTGGCCCATAGGCCATGCAGCAGTCGATGAGCACAGCCCTGTCGGCAGTTGCGAGGTGCGCTCCTTTTGCACCAGTTGTGTAGAACGGGTAGGGCTTGATCGCCCGCACGGGACTGCTGACACCGCCGGGCATCAGGGTCTTTGCAAGGTCAAAGAGCTCGCTGCTTTTCATCGTCTTCTCAGTGTTCATGAAGCCACCCTGCAACTTCGCCGGCAAAGTAGGTGATGATGAGATCGGCGCCCGCACGCTTGATGCAGGTGAGCGACTCGATGATCGTCTCCCGCTCTTTAAGCCAGCCATTCTTCGCCGCGGCTTTGATCATCGAGTACTCCCCGCTCACCTGGTACGCTGCAACAGGGAGGCCGAGCGTTGCGACCTCAGAGAGCACGTCCAGGTAGAACCCCGCGGGTTTGACCATCAGGATATCGGCGCCTTCATCTGCATCCATCTGCGATTCGAGGACCGCCTCGCGGCTGTTGGCGGGGTTGATCTGGTACGTGGACCGGTCGCCAAAGGAGAAGCCGGAGTCCGCCGCCTCGCGGAACGGGCCGTAGAGTGCCGAGGCGAACTTCGTGGAGTACGACATGATCAGGACCTCGTCATACCCGGCCTCGTCCAGTGCCGTGCGGATCGAGCCGACCATCCCATCCAGCATGCAGGAAGGGGCGACGATGTCCACGCCGGCTTCCGCGTGACTGACGGCGATCCGGTCCATCAGGACAAGCGAGGGATCGTTTAAGAGATCCGTCCCGCTCCTTGTCTCGCCCACGATCCCGCAGTGCCCGTGATCGGTGTACTCGCAGGCGCAGACGTCCGTGATGACGACCATGCCCGGCACTGCCTCCTTGACAAGCCGGACTGCCTGCTGGACAACGCCCTGCGGGTCGTATGCCGACTTTGCCTCAGCGTCCTTCTCCTTTGGGATACCAAAGAGGAGGACAGCCCGGATCCCTTTCTTCCAGAGCGATTCGGCTTCCGCTGCAATGCCGCCAACCGGGTACCGGAACTGCCCGGGCATGGCATCGATGGGCTTGTTTGCCGTGATGTTCTCGTCCACAAAAAGGGGTGCGATCAGGTCATTTTTTGAAAGCGTGACCTCGCGCAGGAGCGGCTGGATATTCCGGGACCGTGTCCTCCGCATCCGGCGTTTGGGAAAGATGCTCGTTTCTGCCACCACCTGCTTTACTTCTGGTGAGTACTTTTTGGTCCATGGTATTTATGGTTGCAGTATCTGTGCCGGCCGGCAGGGAGTCACAACCCGCTGCATTTCTGCTCGTTCTCGCATTGCTGCTTTAAGGCGCACGCGAGCCGGAGGGCGCTTGCGACAAGGTTCGACAAGTCCTCCTGCGTGTACCGGTTGTTCTCGATAAGCTCCTTGTCCTTGGTCGTGTCCTCGTCGTTCTCGCCAACCCACGAGGCTATCGCGACCTCGGGGATGTGGAACCCGAGCCAGGAGAAGAAGTTCATCAGGTTGCCCGACACATGCTGGACGCCGTCCACGTGGCCGATCACGATGAGCCCGGCAACCTTGTTCTGGATCAGCCGGTTGCCGAACCACGAGTACTGGTTCTCGATGGCGTTCATACGTTCGACAAATTTCTGGACGAGGGCCGAATGGTTGTTCCAGCGGATCGGCGTTGCGAGGATCAGGATGTCGCACGCAAGCACCGCATCGTACACTTTCTGCATCTCGTCGTCCTCGTACTTCATCGAGCTCTGGCAGGGGTAGGTGCAGTACGCGGGGTTCTCGGAATAGTTTCCTTCGCACTCGTATATCTTCAGGTCCTTTAACCGGATGAACTCGGTCGTGCACCCGAACTCCCGGTACTGGGCAAGGGCTTTGTCAAGAAGCGCCTCGGACTTGCTCATCACCGGCTGCTGCCGGCTCGACCCGGAGATCCCGAGGACCCGGATCTTCTTGCAGATTGCCTTGTCCGGGATGGGAATGATGTTGACACCGAACTTTCGTCCAACAAGCGGGGCAGGCATGATTTAATTATCATGGAGAGGAGGATAATCTACTTGTTGATTACGGGGTGGGGAGATGGACACAAAAGACCAGACATTCATTGATGAAAACCGGAAGAAATGCATCTGCGGGCCCTGCCCGAGCTACAACGAGTGCATGCGGGCGGGAGAGGAACTCTTATTCTGTGTCACCGGAAAGAGTGCCGACTGCGTGTTCGAGAAGAAAGGCTGCATCTGCCCATCGTGCCCGGTGACAAAGGAGCTCGGCCTGAAGAAAGCCTACTACTGCATCAGGGGCACGCAGGAAGAGCAGGAGCAGAAATAGTCCTGCCGGCGGGCATGGCAGCGACATCTTTTTTATTCGCACGGGGGTATGATAGATAATGCGCAATCTCCCTTACCTGATTCTCGCGATTCTCCTGTGCGGCGTTCTTGCCGCTTCAGGGTGCACATCCAGTACGGCCAATCCTCCCCCCGTGACCGCAACCGCGATCTCCCTTCCTTCGATTGCTCTCGACCGTACCGATCTTCCCGATGGCTACGTCATGACGATGAGCAGGGAGAAGAGTTCAGCGGATATGAGCCGGCTCGCCCGGTCGCTCGGCTGGGAAGGCGGGTATGTCGTGGAGTATACGAAATCCTCTGATCCGGCAACCGTGATCCTCCATTCCCTTGCCGGGTATAAGGAAGGCAGTATGCCGGATGTCATCGAGTACGTGAACAGGGCAGACCGGTCCTGCGGTGACCTTGAATATTTCGATATTGCCGTAACCGGTCTTGGGGATAAGAGCCGGGCGTTTGTCGGCTACGTGCCGGACAAAGGGCAGGTAGCAATCCCGGTTCCCACTCCCGCTTCCGGAGCCATTCCCGATACCGCAATATCAAAAGAGGGATCGAACACGATGACCTGCGGTCAGGGCTATCTCGAGATCATCTTTGCCAAAGGCACTGTTCTCGAAGTGATCCGGTTTACCGGACCGGTCATTGATGATAAGGAAGCGATTGCGATCGCACAGAAAGCGTACAACAAGCTCCCGTGAGTCCATCCCATTTTTTTTATTTGAAGGAATCAATCCGCAAACGTTATTATCGTGAAAAGTAATCAGGCGTTTATGCTTGGACTTCTCGCTTCCATGACGGTCTTTGGTCTCCCGCTCGCGATTGTGTTTGGGATAATCACCATTCTCTGTCTTTTCATCACCGCACTGCTCGGGTATCTGGTGCTGAAAGGAAAGTACAACATCCCGTTCGCGTGGCATATGCGGATGGCGGCTGCGACACTCATTTTTGCTGTGGTCCACGCGGTGCTGGTCATTGCGTGGTTGTCGGGCTGAGGAGTAAATGAATTTTTGATCTTGTTTTGATCCAATTATCTGAAAAATCGGAAAAGTGATCACCCCCCCTTGCGCCAGCCCAGCCCCCAATGGGGGCGGGGGCGCTGAGGATTCCTCGGAATTACCAATACATGGATTTGCTGATAAGCCGTTGCCCAGCGAGGGGTCGACAGAAATCGAGCGTCGCATCAGCGAGGTTCGATTGGAGAAGACGCAAGTCTTCGACTCCCCCGAGCGACTCCACGAGTAGCGTGGAGGGGGTGGAATCATCTCTTCAACAGAATGAGGAACCGAAAAGACTGAGAAAAATCGCGATCACCCTATTCCTTCTCCGGCTTCCCCTCAATCCGGTCGCCTTTCGTGATAGCATTGACGAGCGCTTCTGCGGAAACTGCGTCGCCCTCCTCCGCACAGGTGCGGATCGAGTAGGTGGCGTCGGTTAAGAGTTTCTTTGTCAGGACCCGGGTCAGGTCATCGATGACGGCCGCAGTCTTCTCGTCCGCTGCACCGAGCCGGGAGAGGGCGCGTTCGCGTTCCCGGACCCGGACCTCTTCGGCCCAGGTGTGGAGCGAGGCAAGGTAGCACTCGGCAGTCCTGCGGTTCAGGTGCCGGAGGAAGAGTGAAAGCTCGGCTTCGACAAAGCCGTGCGCCCGGTCGGCCTCGGCTTTTCTCGTGCTCATGGTCTGCTCGTTTACCGAACGCAGGTCATCGATGGTGTAGAGCCTGACGCCATCGATCGTGCCGGCGCCCTCTTCCACATCGCGGGGCTGGGCGATGTCAACGAGGATGAGGGGGCGGGGATGGCCCTCGGGCGGCCAGCACCGGTCCCGCATGGCATGGGCGAGCTCGGCCCGCTTTATCACGGCATGCGGGGCGGCCGTGCAGGAGATGACCACATCCGAGAGCGTGATGTAGCGGTAAAGATCATTGAACTTCACGGCCTTGCCGCCAATCTTGCCGGCCAGGATCTCGGCCCGCTTGTACGTGCGGTTCGCAACGTACATCGCGGTGAGGTGTTTCGCTGCGAGGGCCTGGGCTACAAGGAGCCCCATCTCGCCGCTGCCTACAACAAGGATGTGCTTTCCCGCAAGGGACCCGATCTCGGCCTCTGCCAGCTGTACGGCGGCAGAGCCGATCGAGACCGAGCCCCGGTTGATGAGCGTGCGCCGCCGCACTTCCACGCCCACGTGGACTGCCTTGTTGATGCAGGTCTCGAGGAACTCGCTTGCGGTGCCGGCTTCCTGTGCGTCCGATAGCGATTTTTTGAGCTGCCCGATGATCTGGTCCTCGCCCACGATCATCGAGTCGATGCCGGACGCGAGGGAAAAGAGGTGACGGAGGGCTCCCGGGCCCTCGTGCACAAAGAAGTCCTTTCTCCCCTGTTCTGCAAGGAACGCCCGGAGCCCGTCTGCATCGCCTTCAACCAGGACCTCGACGCGGTTACAGGTCTGGAGGATCATCACACCCGGGAACCGGTTGCGGGCTGCCTCAAGAAACGCGGGCTCGTCAGGGAAGCGGAACGCCTCGATCATGGTCACGTTCGCGGTGTGGTGGCTCACGCCCGCGATCGCGAGCGGTGCCGTCTGGCATTCAGCCATGCAGGTACCTCCGCTTCACATCTTCCCAGGCCGCATCGTTGCTGGAGAAGAGCGCTTCCCAGACCGTGTGGTCTTCGAGCACGTTCCGGAGGATGGCGTTCCGCTTTGCCTGGTCCGGCTCCGTCTTCTTCAGTTCCTCGCGGAGCCGTTTCTGCAACGCGATCATCGCGTCCAGCGCCGGGTACTCGTCCTCGATCTGTTCGCGGATGAACCGCGAGACAGCAGGGCTCGACCCGTCCGTGCTGATCGCGATCGTGTAGTGGTCGCCTCCCGTGATCGCGGGGAGCACAACGTCGCCGCTCTCACCGTCCGCGTTGTTGTACAGGATCCCCATGGCCTTGCAGAGCCTGCCGACCCGGTTGTTGATCTCCGGGTCCGAGACCGCAGTGATCACAAGGAACGCGTACCGGATCAGGTCCAAGAGCTTCAGGTCGCTGATCGAGTCGAGGTCCAGCTCCACCCGCGTGAACTGCAGGCTGTTGAACTGTGGGACAAACGACCGGCTCACGACGGTGAGATGCGACTTTCCCGAGAAGTACGCAGCCTTCCGTGCAGCAACATTTCCCCCTCCGAAGATGACAACGAGCTTGTCGGAACAGTCAACGAAGAGAGGGATCATCTGCTATAAGATTGAGCGATCTTGGAGAAAAATCCTGTGGAATTCGTTTGGCAGAAGATACATTCCGCGTCCGCGCCTTACTCAAGCCCGCGGATATAGGGGGAATATGTTTTCAGGAAATACTCTTCCAGTCCTTCCCGCGAACGGGGCAGTGACCTACCGGTTTGCGTCTCGAAGAATACAAAACAGAGTTCGAGAAACTCAAGCGCGGTTTTGGTCATTTCCGTAACCTTTGCCGGATTGTATTTCAGGTAATGGACACGACCGGCCGTATCAACGCCATAACGGGACGGGATGTAATAACTTTCCAGCCGGCTCATGACCGGGAGGAATTCCCGGAACCGGTTATCCAGTTCACCGGATGCAGGAATGACATGGACAGTGAAGAGATCCGATGCATGGTGATCGCGGGCGACGACAATAGATTCCAGGGCGAGACATCCTTTTGCGCCTTTTTCGCAAACCTGCTGGGCATGGAAGACCGCAACCGGGTAGAGCCGGTTCTCAAGGGCCGGGCTGATGGTGTCGCGGTCGAACAGCGCATCGGCAAAGTACCGGACTGCCCGCGCTTCGTGGATATCAGACATGGTAACCGATTGTGGCGCCGTCCATGACGATCGGGCGGACCTTCCGGCCACCCGGAACTGCCCGGGACAAAACGTCCCTGCCATGAATAAGCCGGTGGTGCTTTGAGATCTCGTACAGGATCGGTGAATCGCTCTTCAGGTCGTCATGATCAAGAATGATGAGGTCAACCGACCGACTGGTCTTCCCAAGCAGGGCGTGTCTCACTGCGGCGACTGATTCGGTATATGCCTCCGGGAGACTGTCGACAACCGCTACAATATCGTAATCGCTTCCGGTATCCGCATCCCCCCGGGCCAGGCTCCCGAAAAGGTAGATTGCCTCGACACCTTCAATCCTTGGAAGTACGGCTGCGGTGATTGTTTCAAGATCGCCATCGATACCGGAAGTCTTTCGTTTTCCGGGATTCTTTTTTGCCTGCCTGGCTTTTGTCATAGTGTCTTCCCGGCTCCTTGGCCGGACTCGTTACCGGATATTATCTGGCGGTTTGAATAAATAATCCTGCTTCTGCACTTAAGGCAGCAACACGGTGCGGGCACGACAGGCAAAAATCAGGATGACAACCACATCCATATTGAACAGGAACGACACAATGGTGAATAGGAAGCGGCTCATACAGGATCTCATCACCACTGCGAAGATTTTTAAAAGAGGGGGGAATGTACACTTCATATTGCCCTGAACTCGATATCGCGAGTTGCGGTCATACTCCAGAAGAAGCAAGGAAGAACCTGGCCGAAGTTATCATGATCCAGCTGGACTATTCCCCGGTACGCTGAGGGCAGCTTTTCATCCCTTCCGCCCTTTGTTCGATATACTTAAATCAGATGAATACCCACATTGTAGAGCACACTGCGCCGATAGTGTAGTGGTTATCACTAGGCGTTGCCAACGCCTAAACCCGGGTTCGAGTCCCGGTCGGCGCACTCTGGTTTTGGAATTTTTTTAAAAAGAGCGAGAGCCTTTTTTTTCAAGAACCGTCCTCAAAACCCGGCAGGGGTCGTAACCTGGTGTGCGGCGTTGCCGGTCTCGATTATTATTTCCCTTCTCACCGGTCCTTTTCTTGATGGCGAGCCGTTCTTGGTGCAGAAGGTTGTGTTTGTTACGTTACTCGTGGTGGTGTTGACGTGGGTTGTGATGCCGTGGATGTCAAGGGTGGCGGCGGGGTTTTTGTATCCGGAGGGGGAGGGGGCACAGAAAGAGGTTACTGCGCCGATAGTGATGCGGTTATCACTAGGCATTGCCAACGCCAAAATCTGAACTCGAGTCCCTGTCGGCGTATACTGCCTTGACGGTCAAGGCGATTGCGTTTTTCTTAAAAGTTTAAAACCCTGACGTGACAATCACCCGGGATTTTCTCCATTTATATCTCCGGGGGCATTGTTTCGGGTGCCCGCACAACGAGCACGGGACAGCGGGCATGCCGGACCGTCTTCTCGGCCACGCTCCCGAGGCGCAGGTACTCAAAGCCGGTGCGTCCGCTGGTCCCCATGACAAGAAGGTCATGATTGGCTGAAGCCCTGATGATCTCGTTTGCGACAGCCCCCAAAACGACTGTAGGTTTTACCTCAATACCAAGCCTCCGGCCCATATTGGCCACAGAATCTACAGCCTTTCGTGCGGCATCAGGGGTAAGTTGTCCGGCATTTCTGCGAAGAGGGATCCGTATGCTCCGGCTACTGCTGACAGAGAGTGCAGTTACTTCGGCATTGAAGGCCCGGGCCATCTCAAGCCCGTGCGTGATGGCAGTCCGGGTTATGGAGGTCCCGTCTGTTGGGATCAGGATCCGGTGACACGCGGGGCCGCCCGGTTGATCGCCGCGGATGACGAGTACCGGGCAGGATGCAAACCGTATGACCTTCTGTGCCACGCTTCCGAGAAGCATAAGGGAGACTCCGGCACGGCCGGTGGTGCCCATAACGATAAGGTCATAATTTCTGGAGGCATCGATAATTTCCCGTACGGGGATACCGGTGACTATCAGGGTTCTGATGATGACGCCCATCTGCGTACCCCGATCCGCCACCGTTCTCACGGCGTTCTCGCATGCCTGGTAGTGAGGCGAATCCATGTCCGGAGCGGATGCATCCCACGATATTGCATAGTTGCTGACATCGTTCACGCACATCGCCGTGACTTCAGCGCCGGTGATCTTTCCCATGCCAAGGGCAAACGTGATGGCGGCCCTGGTGTCGTTGCTCCCGTCCGTAGGGATCAATATTTTTTTGTACGGTATCATGATCGTCCGCTCCCGCTCACTCCATCCGGGAACGGGACCTTAACGGAAACGTCCCCGCACATTTTCGTGATATCTGCCATCTCTGTCATGTCCTGTGTCGTCATTATCTTCCTGGATCGACGGGTCATTTTACCCTCTCTCCCAACCACCTGCTCCACGGTTTTATGATAATCACTTTACTCAGGGTGGTGTTCACCACATGCACGCCAAGGCCGGTGATGCATGCCATGATGACCGTGCCTATACCTACGCCCTCCAGATGACCGAGGAAGACCATGGACAATATCACGGACAGGACCACACAGATAATATCGAACAGGGTCTTGATCCTCCGGTAGGTAACATGGAAATGTATTGTCAGGTCATTGAGGAACGTGTCGATTATCATCAGCGGAATTTTGGATCCCACCATCAGGGCAATGGCGACACACATGAACAGGTAACCGGCAATAAAGTACAGGAGCCGTTGCCAGTACTCCGTTGGCAGGCCGGCAACAGCATGCATGAAAAAGTTTATGATCAGGCCGAAGAGTACCGAGAGGACAACCGAGATCACGTACCCGGATTTGAACCTCTTTGTGATAGCGAGCAGCAGGCAAAGCAGGCAGATCTGGAAGATCGGGTTCCAGATGCCAAACGAGATCTGGTTGAAGATGCAGCTGAGGACATAAGGAAGCGACGAGATAGTTGAGATGCCGAATCCCGCGATCACCATGAGAGATATGGCAAATGAGATCAGAAGGAGACCGGCCACAAAGGAGACTTCCCCGGGTACTGTGATCTTTTTGTCCATTTCACGCCTTTGCTGGTTCCCTGTCGATACACGGAAGAGGTGAATGCTGTGTCGCGCACGACTGAGAGAAAGACAGGTTGCTATTTCGGCAGGAACTAAATAAAGAATTGGTTACGGAAAGCTGGTACGTTTGCGGCCAAGTTTGCCGGGTCCGACACGGTCGTTACGAAGACCGGGATTACTATCGTGCAGGAATAAGTATTCCGAAATAGAGGATTCCACCCCCTCCACGCTGCGCCTGGAGTCGCTCGGCCGCCTCATCGGGGCCTCGCTGGGCAAGATCGCAATTCGTTGCAGCGCAACAATCAAGGTAAATGCATAGCGCAAAAGTCGGCAGACCTTTTGCGCGTAAGACTCGTGATATCAGATGCCAATTCCGGAGAAATCAACCACACTCACTAAACCCATTTAACTTTTCACAAATTCGCGTACGATCCCATTCAAAAAATTTTCAACGCTGCCCCACTCGTAAAATTTTTTTCAAACGCGATCACCCCCGCAATGTAAAAATTTTAAACGCGAAAACTCCGGTAAAATTCCGGCGCACACCCCGGAACGCAATCAGATTTCCGGAAAAATTTTTCAAAAAACAAATGCGATCGTGACTGCGTTAAAAAATTTTTCACGTGCGATCCGGATCGCGTTTTAATTTTTTCAAACGCGATCACAACCGGATTTGAAAAAACTTAAACTCCTATACACATCCAGACTCGCGAATACAACACCAGGATTACGTTCCAGCATCCATCCTGTATCCAGGGATTCGACGCCCCGCGAGGGGGCCTGATTCAGGGAGTCCTCCACTCCATCGTAATACCCCCTCCCAACCGAGAGCTAAATCGCTCAAAACCAATCTCCCTGTAAAACGCCCCGTTTTCGAATCCGGGCTCATTTTGAAAAACCGACTTTTAGAGGATCGTACTTTTTCGCGAATTACGGTACACCATTTTTGAAATAGCTGAAATTTATCGTCTAATTCCCTGACAGAGGTCGTAATGCGCCCGGAAAAATGTCAATATAGTCGCTCTGGTACAAAGGATCGCTGTTTTTTCTGGACATAAGCACGCGAAACGAACCGGAAGGGGGTTTTGGGCAGGACCTTACCGACGGAAGAATGAATTTCTCCGTCAAAGGATCCTGCGGATCCTTTTTCTGCTCCTGGCTTTATAGCCAGTCCCATGTCAAAGGATCCTGCGGATCCTTCTTCTGCTCCTGGCTTTATAGCCAGTCCCATGTCAAAGGATCCTGCGGATCCTTCTTCTGCTCCTGGCTTTATAGCCAGTCCCATGTCAAAGGATCCTGCGGATCCTTCTTCTGCTCCTGACTTTATAGCCAGTCCCATGTCAAAGGATCCTGCGGATCCTTCTTCTGCTCCTGGCTTTATAGCCAGTCCCACATCGAAGAATTCCCGGACCTCTGCTCCGGCCTGCACCTATCATAGACACCTGCGCAAATCCGGGCCCTCTACGGGCTCCGTTTCCCTTCAGTTACCAATCCAGAGGGAATAATTCTCCAAAATGAGGGAATAATTCACTCATTTTCCCAAATTTTACGTCGGAGGGATGAGGTAAATATTAGCCACGTTTTAACAGCCTCTTTTTCCCGGTAAGGGTTCCAGGCCAATCCATCCTGCCAAACGCTGCCGGACCACGTCTATAGCCGTTTTCGGATCGGAGGGGTTATCAAACCCCGACGAGGAGAAGAGCCAAAGGCTCTTCGACGTTGATAAAACCTTATTGTAACGATGAATTGCAGTCATGATTCCCCACATTTCCAACCCACAGTTATTAACTAACCAATAGTTATAATATAACTGCGGGTAAAAATATGTTGGTGAATCATCATAGTCACCCAGACACCAGAGATCAAACAATCCCTGCAGGCCGCGAAGCTCGCGTTCCTCGCAACGGCGTCGAAGTCCGGCACCCCCAATGTTGTCCCGATCGCGGCGTTCAAAGTCCGCGATGACGCGACGCTGCTCATCTCGGACCAGTACTTCAACAAGACGCTTTCGAACCTGAAGCAGAACCCGGAGATCGCCCTTTCGTGGTGGGGGGAGAAAGGCGGGTTCCAGATCAAGGGGACGGTCTCGGTCCACACAAACGATGAGATCTTCCGGGAGAATGTTGCCTGGATGAAAGAAAGTTTTCCGAAGTTTTCACCAAAGTCCGCGGTGCTCGTGAAGATCACGGGCGTGTATCTTGTCAAGCCGGACCCGGAGCCCGGGAAAAAGATCCTGTAGCCGGCCTGGCACGTTCAGCGTGAAAAAATTTTTCAAAAATTTTCCAGAACGCCCAATAATTTCAAAAAATTTTCCAAATCCAAAAAAATTTCCGGCACCGTCCGGCACATTCAGGAAACGAGAGAACATGAACATCACCTCAGCAAAACTCGTATACTTCTCGCCCACCGGCACAACACAGAATGTTGTCCGGGCGATTGCCCGCGGCGTAAGTTCGGGCACCACAGAAGAGATCGACATTACAACACCGGCAGCGAGAGTGCAGCCGTTGCGGACATCAGAAAACGACCTGCTCATCATCGGCGTACCCGTGTACATGGGCCGGGTGCCGGCCATTGTCCGTAACTGGCTCAACGCAATCGTTGCCCGTAACACGCCCACGGTCTGCGTTGTCCTGTACGGCAACCGGACGTACGAGGATGCTCTGCTCGAGCTCAAAAACATCGTAACGAAATCCGGGTGCAAAACAATCGCGGGCTGTGCCTTCATTGGTGAGCACTCGTTCTCGGACGCCGCGGTCCCGACCGCACAGGGCCGTCCGGACAAAAACGATCTCCTGCGTGCAGAAGCGTTCGGTAAAAAAATCCGGGAAAAACTGCAGGCCGCACCATCCTTCACGCAGATCGCGGAGGCAGACATCCCGGGCGAGTTCCCGTACCGCGGGGACTCCCGACTCTGGACCCTGGACTTCATTGAAGTCAGCGATGCATGCACGCAGTGCGGGACCTGTGCGGAACGCTGCCCGGCCGGGGCTGTCGATCCGTCAGATGTAAAGAAAATCGATACCAAGCTTTGCATCACCTGCTGTGCCTGCATCCGGCAGTGCCCGTCGCATGCCCGGATCATGAAACCCGGGCTCCTGAAAGACGCACAGCTGCGCCTGCACACCTTGTATAGCGAACGAAAGGAACCGGAATATTTCATTGCATGAGGAGACCATGGGGATATCCGAACGGAGGCAGCGGGAGAAGGAGCAGCGGAGGACGGAGATCCTTGATGCAGCCGAACGGCTCTTCTTTGCGAAGAACTACGAAGAGGTCTCGATGGACGGGATCGCCCGCGAAGTCGAGCTGAACAAGGCGACAATCTATCTCTATTTCGAGAACAAGGAGGCGCTCTACGCTGCCATCGTGCTGCGGGGCATTGCACTCCTGAAGGAGAAATTTGCGGAGTGCATGGCAACGGACGCACCGGGTATTGTCAAAGTCGTCCTGATGGGCCAGGCCTATTACCGGTTCTCACAGGAACACCCGGAATATCTCCGGATGATCCACTTCTACGGATCCGAACGGTTCTCGAAAGAGAATCCGTGCACTGCAGAGATCGGGAAAGGATATGGGTCGTGCCGCATGGTGCTGCGGGACGCGGTCCGGCAGGGCATTGACGACGGATCGATCCGGGCCGATCTCGACCCGTTCCTCACATCCATGTACCTGATGATCTCCTTCATGGGCATCCTCTCCATGGAAGAGAAATGGAAACTCGTGATCGAAGAGGGGGGGTTCGGGTACGAAGAGTACTGCAGCCGGTTCTTCCGGTTCATCCTGCCGGCCATTGCACCGGACGGAAAATCCCCCGATGTCAAATGTTTTGCACGCTACGGGTTTGTCCTGACAAAGCCGGAAGGATAAGGGATGCGGGACCAGGACTGCCCGATCCGCTTATCCCCATGCCTGCACAACTCCCCTGCAGGCAATCCCGATGACCGGCACCCCGCATAAATACCACTCCGCTCTCTTCTTCCTCATCGCGTATGCGGTCACCTGGCCAATTCTGTTCGCTGCCGCATACTTCAGCAACCATGGCGGATCCGGAGAACTGACTGGCCTGCTGGTGGTTGCCGGGCTCAACGGGCCGCTCGTTGCCGCGCTCGTTATGTTCTGGCGGGCAAAGAGCCCGGCACTCTGGAGCGATTACAAGGACCGGTTATTCAGCCTTAAGAGGATCGACATCCGGACGCTGCCGGTCATTCTCTTCCTGGTCCCGGCCGTGATGTGTGTCGCGATCGGCATCTCCCTTCTCTTCGGGAAATCACCGGACCAGTTCACCATCCGGCTCGGGGCGGTTTTTCTGACCATCCAGGGCCTTGTCGGACTCTTCCTTGCCCCGGCGTTTGAAGAGGCGGGATGGCGGGGGTACGGGATGGACAGCCTGCGGAGCCGGTACACGCTGTTTGTCGCAACCCTCTGGTTTGCCCTTCTCTGGGCAGTCTGGCATATCCCGCTCTTCTTCATCTCCGGGTTCTACCACAACAGCCTGCTGTCGAGTGGACTGTACACGGCAAATTTTTTTCTTAGTGTCTTTGCGATCTCCTTCATCGTCAACTGGCTCTTCTACCGGAACAACCGGAGCATCGTTGCCTGCTTCCTCTTTCACCTCTCCGCAAATGTCGCGATGAGTTATATCCCGGCTGAACAGTTCACCAAGTGCATCGTCACGGTGCTGCTGCTAGCGGTTGCAGCAGGGATTGTTGTGGCGGACCGGGAACGGTTCTTCCATGAGCCATGGGCCGGGTCGGTGTGAGAGGCGGGAGATATTTCCTCGCTGATGATCAAGGATACGATACATTCGCGCCATGGGTATTCAAAAAATGGCAATTGTTTTATTATCTGGTGAAACAATTAATTTCTGGTGAATTATGCCAAAAGTGGAGATCAAACCGGTTGATGCCCAGGGAAGGATCATCCTCCCGAAAGCATGGCGGGCCCGGCTCCGGACCAGTTCGGTTGTTGTCATTGACGAGGACGACCATCTCGAGATCCGGCCTGCGGATGCAGACCTTTCGCGGTTTGTGGATGCCGTGGAAGTCGAAGCGGAGCACTTTGACAATTACCATAAGCTCCGCAAGGGCCTGAGGAAAGATGCGGTTCATTGACGCCAGCGTCTTCATCTACGCAGTCCTGAAGCCGAAGGGTTCTCTGCCGGATGCGGTACAACAGAAGAAAAAAGCGGCACGTGAGATCTTTTTGCGGGTGAACGATGGCGAGCCGGTCATAACGACCACGGTCCACCTGAGCGAAGTGGCCAATGTACTCGAAGATGCTGCCACGCTACAGTTTGCCTGCGACTTCCTGTCGGCGCTCCTGATAAAATCCACACTATCCATCGAGCCGGTTTCAGCTGACGATTACCGCGAGAGCATCGGTCTTTCAAAGAAATACTCCATCAGCATCAACGATGCGCTCGCCCTTATCATCATGGAACGCCTCGGCATCGATGAGATCTATACCTTCGACCGGCACTTCCGGAAGACCGGTGTTACTATCGTACAGGAATAAACAGTTCATCATTTTTTGGCTCTCCTTTTGATCGATCCTTGACACCGGACTGACGGGTATTACGATAGGATTCACACATCCGGTTGCCGGGAAATTATCTGTGATCGATTCCCCATCTCCGGAACTCTCCCCCACAGGAGACTCCGGCATCCTATTTGCTCTTGCAGCGCACAGGTTAGTGTAACAATGGCAGGCGACCAGATCCCCATCGGCCGGTTCTCGCTTATCACCCGGCTCAGCCAGAAAGCGCTCCGGTTTTACGATGAACGGGGCCTGCTCGTGCCGCAGGTAAAGGACATCTGCACGGGCTACCGGTATTACACGGGCGCCCAGATCGCACGCGGCGTCTCCATCAAGACGCTCTGCACGCTCGGGTTCTCCCCGGCCGAGATCGGCGATCTCCTTTCGGCAAAAGAGGGGCGTGACACGGACACCATCCGCACACTCTTTGCAAGGAGACGGCAGGAGATCCGGTCCGAAGTCAGCCGGTTACAACAGATCGAGGCGATCCTCGCAGACGAAGACGCCTCATTAGAGTTGATCTATATGTCACTGAACGAACCTCTTGTCAAGGAAATCCCGCCCCAGCGGATCATTGCAAAGAAAGGGACCGGCCCGTACGGCGAGACCATCTCGCGGCTCATGCCGGCACTCTGCGGCCAGATCTTTTCGGAAGAGAACCAGAGGACCGGCCTGAAAGTGACCGGGCCGTTCATGACCCTGTATCTCGACAACGAGTACCGGGAGAAGGATGCGACAATGGAGTGCGCTGCACCGATCACCGGGCGGGTTGTGCTCACGGATGCGGAGATGGATGTCCGGACCCTGCCGGGCGGAAAATGCCTCTCCCTCATCCACAAAGGATCGTACTCCGGTCTCCAGGCAGCCTGGAGCCGTATCGAGGCATACGCGGAGGAGAGGGGCTTTGTAGGAAACGGCGCCTGCCGGGAAATCTACCTCACGGACCCGAACGTTGTCGCGGAGAGCGAGCTCCTCACCGAGCTGCAGATCCCCATCGACATGGATGCCCTGCGGCAGCAGCACTGACCTGCCGGAAACGGCGGCGGATTACGCGAAGGCCATGCAGCGCTATAAGGCCGGTTGTGCGGTTTCCTGTGGCACCGGCCCTCTTCCTTTTATTACCCTTCGCGCAAAATCATCAGTCTAGAGCGATCATGAAAGTCCTCGGAATTGTAACAAGCCCCCGGAGGGGCGCAAACAGCCAGACGCTTGTCGAGAATATCCTTGCCGGCGCAAAGGAAGCCGGGGCAAAGACCGAGATCGTGCGGCTCTGCATGATGAACATCCAGCCATGTCTCGGCTGCAATAAGTGCAAGACTGAGGACGGCTGCGTTATCGAAGATGAGATGACGGCGCTTATCGAAAAACTGGAGGGCGCAGACGCTGTTGTGCTGGGCTCCCCGATCTACTGGGGCCGGCTGAACGCCCAGGCGTACCCGTTCATCGACCGGCTTTATGCCCTGGTCAAGTCGGATTTCACCACGGATTTCCCGAAAGGAAAGAAGCTGGCGGTCGCGCTCACGTGCGGAGGAATGGAGCCCGAGGCCATGAAGCCGGTTAACGATTACGTCAAGTTCGTCTTCGGCTTCCTCGGTTTTTCGGACGGGGGATTCATCTGCCAGAACCGCTGCCTCCTGCCGGAAGATATTGCACAGTTCCCGGAGACGTTGCAAAAAGCAAAGGATCTGGGCCGGGCACTGGTGAAATAAGGATCTTAATTGGAGAGATTTTTTTCTTTTTTGCTCATCGGGGGAATTCTGGGGGGCGGTTCCCAGGATTACCGGCTCCAGAGCAGGAACAACAGGTACGCAAAAAAAAAAGATGTTCCAGTGGTCCACACTGGAACACCGGATCAAGGGGAAGCGTCGATATCGCCAAGCAGCTGCTTGATATCGATCCAGATAATAAGTTCGTTGGTCTCCCGGTCGCGGACACGTACCTTCCGCTTGATGATACCGAGGATAGAGGTGTCATCCCGGTTCACGGAAGCGGAGGTATGATCCACCTGGCTCCCCTCGAACGTGGAGACCGACGTCACGTCATCCACAAGTATCCCGGTCTTTAACGAAGAGATTGTTTCGTCGAGGACGATGATCCGCGACGATTCAACGGGCAGGACACTTGCGTCGGTGATGTTTAAACGCTGTTTCAAATCGATGATCATGGTGATCTCGCCGCGAAGATCGATGATCCCGCGGACGTACGGGGCCACGTTGGGGAGTTTTGTGATCGTAGTATACTCCACGACTTCCTTAACATCGAACAGGTCGATGGCAAAGTGTTCGTTGCCGAGCACGAACTCCACGATCTGGATGGTATCAGGTATTTTCTCTACCGTGGCGGGACCCTTTCTTACCGCAACAGGTTCGCTTGCCTTTGCTGACATGGGCAACCGTCTCCCTGCGTTAGTCCACCTTGAACTTCTTGTTTGCTTCCATTGCCTGGACGGCCACGTCATTAACGGTCTGGATCATCTTTGTGATCTCGTCAATGGCGGCAGCGGATTCCTCGGTAGCTGCAGCAGCATCACCCGCTTCCTTTGCTGTCCGTTCGATCAGGTTTGCCACCTCGTGGACGCTTGCCGTGATCTCTTCGGTGGTTGCAGCCTGCTCCTCGGTCGCGGCGGCGACTTCAGAGGCGCTGTTGGCAACGGTCTCGGCCGCTTTCTGGATTGTCCTGAATGCCTCAAGTGCCTGCTGCGCCTCGGCTGCGCCCTTCTTCACCATGTTCTGGGCGCCCTCCATGCCATCGGCTGCCTTCTTGGTGGCAATGTTGAGCTGCGTGATCATCTCCTCGATCTTCTCGGCGCTCGAACGGGACTCCTGTGCCAGCGACTTGACTTCCGATGCGACAACGGCAAAGCCCCTGCCGTGCTCTCCCGCGCGGGCTGCTTCGATCGCGGCATTGAGCGCGAGAAGGTTGGTCTGGCTTGCAAGGTCGCGGATCAGCACGATGATCTTGCCGATATCGGTCATCTGTTTCTCGATGTCCTTGATGACTGCAAAGGTCGTTCCAGTAGATGTCGTGATCTCCACCATGTCCTTATTGACATTCTCGGCAAGGACGGCACCGGTCCGGGCAGAGTCCTTTGCATTGTTGGCCTGGGAGGATACGCTCTCCATGCTGGACGTGATCTCCTCGACTGCGGCGCTCATATCCTGCATTGCCTTGGACATCTGTTCGATGCCCTCCGCCGACTTCTGGGCGTTCTCCGAGACGATGCCGGCATTCTTTGCGATCTGGTTGACACTCTTGGACGCGTCCTCGACGCTCTTCGTTGCATTGTCTGCCGTTGAAGTCAGGTTCTGCATCTGACCGTTGACATCGCCGATGTTCTTCTCGAGGGAAACAACAATGCCGCGGACAGCATCCCGCAGCTTGATGATGGTGTTGTGAACCTCCAGGGTATCTTCATCAGGTTTTTGAAGTTCAACCCGGACAGTGAGGTCCCCGGCAGCCATCTTTGCATACGCCCCAGACAGGACTTCAACATCCGCCGCCATGAATTTCTGTGTCTTTACGATCTTCGTGACATCGTTGTACGTAACGTAAACGAACTTGACCTCTCCCTTCTCATCGAAGATGGGCATGTTCGTCCGTATCACGACATGGACTCCGGCAGGAGTCTCAAGGGTACTCTGGCCGACCGTGGTCGCTTTCCTGCTGATCGCTTCAACAACAGATTCACCAGAATTCTCAAGGTATTTGATCATGCCCTTGTCCTTGAAATCCGTGAACTTCATGTTACGGAGGCGGTCCTTGTTGTATCCCGACAGTTTTTCAAATGCCGGGTTTTCCAGCACGATTCGCAACTCATTGTCGAGAAGTGCCTGTGAAAGAGGATTCTTCTCAAACATCTCCATCATGTCTTTTAACTCGATCATGGTATTCACCCGAGGTTGACAATCTTGTCTTTGTACACTTCGTTCATGACTTCCCCAAGGCCGGTGTACATTGCAGAGAGACCGCAGAGAACTCCCTCAATGCCGGCAATATGGAGGATCATCTCACTGCCCAGTGCGTTCCCGGTGACCAGCAGCGCAAAAAGCAGGACCAGCAAGCCAAAGACAACCTGGAGCGCTTTCGAGAGCCGTAACGTGATGACAAACATCACCAGGGAGAAAAGGCCCCACAGTGCAAGGTAGCAGATGAGCGATACCTTGTCCAGCGCACCGGTCCACCCCAGTGCCGGCATCAGCATCATGAATACCAGCACGATCCAGAAGAACCCGTACGAGATGAATGCGGTCATGCCGAATGTGTTGTTCTTCTTCCATTCCATGATACCGGCAATAACCTGTGCGATGCCGCCATAGAATATGCCCATGGCAAAGACTGCTGAGCCCATGCCGAAAAGCCCGGCATTGTGCAGGTTCAGGATGATCGTTGTCAGCCCGAACGCCAGCAGGCCAAGGGCTCCCGGGTTCGCGGTCGTGTCGGATATCCGTATCTCGTTCTTGAATACTTCATCAATCGTTGCTGCTGATGTCATGAATCACACTGTCCTGAAATTTCATCTGTCTAATCCAAGTCGGCCGGTTTGGCCAGGCATACAAAACTGGCACGGTTTGCCCCGGAGGGGGGCGTCCCGTTGATGACGAGGATGTCCTGCAGGGAGCATGCCGGAAATCTCCGGTTCCGTTCCCATGACGGTACGTGAACACCTTTTCCCCCCTTACTCCCGGGGCATCAGGCGCCTCATCGAAAAATACTCGTCCAGTTCTTTCGACAGGCGCTCCAGGTTCTGTTTGTAGTTTTCCAGTGTTTTTTTTGCATCGGGTGTCTTTGGATCCCAGGCAGGGATCCTGCCGGCCTCGGCAGCATTTTGCCTTGCCTGCCCTGTTGGTAACGCCTCGTTTTCCCAGACCCGCTTCCTCTGTTCCGTCATATCAGTCACCAGTCATGATGCCGACCTCACCATGTGCAATGGCAGCGTTCCGTTCCACCATACAGATACCGAACAGAAAGACGCCGAATGGTAAGACCGTTATGAGTCCGCTAACGGATTGCCCCCCATCGGGTCGATGGCATCCGATCACTTTTACTCAAGTTTTGAAGAACAAAGGTGAAAATATACTTACCCAATGGCATCCCATTAATGCCTTGCATAATATACTTTCATTCACGTTTTATTCAGAAAAAATCCAGGTTTTGGAACGAATGCACAATCTCCAGGACAACCTCGCATCAATACTCCGGATACTCTCTCCCCATCCTGAAGGAATGATGGTTAAGGACATTGCTGCTGCTCTCGGTATGAACCGTAACACAACGGCACAATACTTAAGAATCCTCTTCCAGCAGGGAAGACTCGATCTCAGGTACCTTGGCAAGGCAAAGATCTTTGTTGTCTCAAAACGTGCGCCGTTCGAGCTGCTGGCCGAGATGTGCCCCGAGTATATGATCGGCATTAACCGGAACCTGTGTGCCGTTGATGCTAATGCCGGTTTTTACGCATGGGCTGGTTGTGTAAAAGAAGAGATTGCTGGGCATCCGATCCGGTCTCTTCCCGTTCCCCTCTTCCAACAGAACGCGGTCGAGGACCTGGCAAAAACCGGATTTTCTGCGGTCGGGGAGCCGGTAAAGTTCACGTGCGTGAAGGAGGACAAAAAGGAGCATTACACCATTCGGAGCATTCCGGTCGTTTACCCTGATTACACCACCGGCAGCGCCCTGCATATACAGGATATCACCCTTGCAGAAACCGCAGGGAATGAAATTGCCCTTCTTGAAGAACGGTATCGTGCACTTACCAATGTACAGACGGAATTTATCGTACGATCGTTACCCAACTGCACGATCCTCGCCGCAAATCCTGCATTCGCCGGCTTTGTTGGGGTACCCTGCGAACAGTTGATCGGGACAAGATACTGGCCGCGGGCCTCGGTGGAAGACCAGCAGGCTGCGCGGGAGATGTACCGCTCCATCAGCCCTGAAAATCCTGAACATGTTATCGAACACCGTACCCTTGCCCCCACTGGAGAATTCCGCTGGGTCCGGTGGAGACACCGGGCCATATTCCGTGACGGGGTTATTGCAGAAATCCATTCCCACGGCACCGATATCACGGAACTTAAAGAGATCCAGAAGCAGCTCCAGTATTATCACGAGAATGCCGAGGCGCTGGTGAGGGAGAAGAGCGAAGAGTTCTTGAGGATCAACCGGTACCTGCTCGCGGAGATCCAGAGGCGGAAGGAGAGCGAGAAGAACCTGCAGAAGGCCCAGTTCTGTATAAACAATACCAGCGAGATGATTGTCTGGGCTGATGAACACGGATCGGTCACCGCATCCAACAAGTCAGCACTCAGTGTGCTTGGGGTCGGGCCCGGTGATGTACCGGTCTTTTTACGGCCAGCCGTGACCAATCCGTCGTTACCGGTTTCCTGGGAGGAAATCTGGATATCGGTAAAGCAGAACGGCTTTATCCTCTTTGAGGCACGGATCCAGGACAGGAACCATAAGACGATCCCGGTGGAGGTCCTGGGTAATTTCTTCTTTTTTGACGATAGCGAGACCTGCTGCTTTTTTATCCGGGATATTTCAGAACGCAGGGAGTCAGAGGACAGGTTCCGGCTCCTGAAATTTTCTGTCGATAATGCATATGACGAAGTTTTCTGGATGGACACCAATGCAAACATCCACTATGTCAATAACACCGTGTGTGCGACAACCGGTTTCTCCCGGGAAGAACTCTGCACGATGAAACTCTCTTCTCTGGATCCTGCATTTACTCCGGAACTCTGGGAACGGTCCCTGGAATGCCTGCGTAAGAACAAGCAGCTTTGTTTCCAGACGCGGCACCGGTGCAAGGATGGCCGCCTTCTCAACATGGATATCGGCCTGGTCTGCGTGATGCAGGGACATACGGAAGTCATCTTCTGTTTTGCCCGTAATATCACAGAGAGGATAAGGCTGGCAAATGCTCTCGTGGAAAACGATGAGATGCTACAGAACACCATCGACGCCATCCCGGCTCCGATCTATATTGCATCGGCATGGAAGTTCATCCACCTGAACCCTGCCGCCATCCGTCTCTTTAGGGCATTATCCCAGAACGACCTTGATAAGGATTCCCTGTTCGACCGGGTCCGCAGCGATTATCATGAATTCATTCGGCAACGGGCACAGACACTATTTCGCGACTGGAAGTTATCCCCGCCCCATGACATGGTGTATATTCGGCTCGACGGGAGCGAGATCCACGTCGAAACGTACGCGATCCCGGTCAGGTATCTCGGCAAAGATCTTGCCCTTGTATGTGTCCGGAATATCAGAGAAAGGAAATGAGCGGCGTGGCCCTCGCAGGACTGTGGAGAAACTCAAGCGGCAGAGGTCTGATTCATGTGGCAACAGGGATTACGAATTAATTCCTGAGGATTGAGGAAAAACATGGATTTGAAACGGATCATCTTTCTTGTTCTACTGGGTGTAGTGCTCTGTGCGATATCGGTTCTTTCGGCGCTCACCAGTTGGGCAGTCATCACACCGATTATCATCATCACCGTTCTCGTCGCGGTTGTCGTAATCCTGCTTGTACGGGACCTGAAACTCTGGATAGAATCACTCGTGGACCGGATGGCGGCCGGGGACTCAAAGAACCGGGAGGAGATTGCCCGGATCAACGCATCCCTTGAATCCATGAAGACAACGGTTGTCCGGCTCGAAGAACGGCTGGATTCTTCGGGGAAGTGAGCGGGCGATCCAGGTATCATCCGGTAATTATTTATCGACACGCGACCATCCAACGATTACCTGACGGGCTGATCACCGGCTTTTTAGACCCGGATGCTCTGCCCGTCATTGAGGACCCTGCCATGGTACCCCCAAGTGAGATCGCCCGGGCGGCCGGGATAAAGACGCACCCGGTCGCCATTGTATGGACCGATAAGAAACCGGAGAAGGCCTTTGAATTCAAGCCAGGGACCTGGGGCTGCGTGATGTGGTTCTTCGCCAAGGTGGCAAAGGACGGGAAGATGGCAGTCTTCTCCCGCGAGACCACCACCTGCGCCGGGGGTTGTATGGGTCTCGGATTCGGGCGGCCGCTCGATAAGCATGCGGCCGGAAGCGAAGAAGGGTTCTGCTCGTTCCTCTCAAACGGTTTAGCCGGGGCCGCAGACAAAACGGCCTACCGGGCGGTCATCGACCAGTGCCCAAACGACCGCCAGAAAATGATGCTTGCGGAAGGAGAACGGTTCTTAAAGAACCCGGCTGTCGTGAAAAGATGGTTACGGGACCTTCCCGTCTATGATGCGAAGGATCGGTATGTTGTCATGAAGCCGGTCACGCAGGCGGACGAGAACGAGAAGATCAAGAGCATCGTCTTTGTCGCAAACGCCGACCAGATCGCAGCGCTCTCAACGCTTGCGAATTTTTCGACCGGCAATGTCATGAACGGGGTCTTTGTTGCCGCCAGTGCTGCGGGCTGCCAGGCAATAGGTGTCTGTACCTTTGCAGAAGGGGACTCGGATTCTCCGCGGGCAGTTGTCGGTCTCACCGATCTCTCGGCCCGGAAGGCGGTCCGTCCCACGCTCGGCAAGGATGTACTCACGTTCTCGGTGCCGTTTGCGCTTTACCAGGAGATGGAGCAGAACGTGAAGGACAGCTGCCTTGAACTAAGCCTCTGGAAGGAACTCCGGGACACATAACGCAAAAGACAAAAAAGGGGGCGGGTGTTCGCCCCGGTACTTTTGCGGCTTAACGTGCCTGCGTGCGATCAATACTATCGAGGATAAACGCGGTGATGCGGGAGAACTCTCCCTCATCCACCACACCCCGCGCGAACTCCACATCGGCACACCACGAAAGCACGTCGTCAACGCTCCGGGCGTCCCGTCCCTTCGACTGCAGCAACGCGACCAGCTCGGCGTTCGTGAGCTCGCGCCTCACGCCGTTCTCGCACGCGAGGAGGAGCCGGAGCGCTTGGCCGGCAAACCCGCATGCAGCTGCCGGATCGCCATCCCCATACGCTACCTCTGCCTGCGCCAGCAGCTTGCGTGCAGCGTTCCGGTGATCGAACGGCTCCTCGTACAGGTTCTCGTTGGCCACAGGGAGATGGACGGGCAACGGCCGGTTGCGGAGCTTTCGGTACAGGACCCAGGCTGCAACAAGGGCTACCGCCCCGATCACGACACATGCCAATATGGGCAGGTAATCGAACGGTGCTTCTTTCTCCGTCTCAAGGCTGATCTGTGTCACGTTCCCGTTGCTGGTCGTGGCATTGATAAACGCCGGCTTCCCCTGCCGGTCCTGGAACGTGAGATTTACTGTTGCGCCGGATAATGAGAGGTCCAGGGCCGTGCTGTTCCGCTGGTAGCCCTTGTCCTGGAGCTGTTGTGCCATAGCCTTGTACGTTGCATTGGATGCAAGCGGCGCTGTTACATTGACCGGGGCTTTTGACCGTTCCTGTATGGAGGGGACGATTCCGTTCTCCATCGAACCGCCGACCGAGACGCTCTCTCCGGCTGCGTTCCGGTATTCCATGGAGAACGAACCGGAACTGCCGGAGGACGGGTTCGATGAGAGGGACTGCCGGGTGAAACCGTCAGCCGCAAGGCTCTCGTTGACCGAGGAAAGCAGGGGGTCGTTACCCAGGGCTTCCTCAAACGAGGCCTTGTCCTGCTGCGTTTTCTGCGCTTCCCGCTGCAGCTGTTCTTTCAGGGCATTCGTATTCTCTGCCTGCTGGCCGTTTGAGAGTGCCTGCTGGAGCGTACCGTCACGGCCGGCCTGCTGCTGGACAGAGACCGACTGCTGGACGATCTGGACCGAGCTTCCCGAAGGAACATTGCCGGTGCCCGGGCCGCTCGTGCTGGCGACCGGGGCCTGTGCGCCGGACTGCTGCGGGACCTGCGAAACGAAATGAATGACGATCTCCGGCATTGTTACCTGGACCGGTGAGGTATCCGTGTAATCGTACACGATCTGCACCTTGAGGCTCTTCTCAACATTTGACGTTCCCCCATCGAGCCCGATCTGGGCGGTGCCCGGCGAGATCGTGTCGGAATACACGCGGTTCTTGGTGCTGTACATCACGGTGCCGCTGTTCTGGAGCTGCTCGGTTGTCGTGAACTGGATGGTCCCGTCAATGTCATGGTCGTAGGTGCTCGTCACCGTGATGGGTACGGTTGCCGTTGCGCCGAGAGGGAAGAAATATTCGCTGCTGTCTGCCGAGAAGGTGATCTCCGCGGCTACGACCGGGAGGATGAGGGCCGCCGCAACCGCGAGCAGGAGGACAAGGACGGGATACTTCATTGGATGACCCGCCCCCTTCCATAGCGCAGCCAGAGTTCGAGGACGAGGAGGATGAGAGCGCCGAAGATGAAGACATTCTTGATACTTGTCTCCTCTTTCTCGCGGATGATCTGCTGGTTCATGCTGCCATAGATTTCCTTTAAGGTCTGGCCGTCGACGGACTTGAAGTACTTCCCGCCGGTCTGCGTGGCAATGGACTGGAGCGTTGTCTCATCCAGCTGGGCATACTGGGGATTGCCGAACCAGTCGTAGCCGAGCACCACGGGCTCCGAGGAGCCCATGCCGACCGTGTATACCGGGATGCCGGCAGACTTTGCGAATGTCACGGCCTCATCGGGCGAGATGACGCCAGCATTGTTCACCCCGTCCGAGAGGAGGATGACAACGCTCTTCCGGTTGGGGATGGATTTGGCCATGTCGATCGCGAGTGCAAGGCCGTCGCCGATCGCGGTCTGCCCGGACCGTGCGGAGACCGCGGCAAGTTTCTCGCGGACCCGGTCCTTGTCCGGGCTTAAGTAGGCGACAGTCGATGCACCGGATTCGAAGATGACTACACCCGCATAGTCCTTGGAATCGAGGTTTTTCAGGAGCGTGTCTGCGGCGCTCTTGGCTGCCTCAATACGGGACGGCTGGTAGTCCGTTGCCTGCATGCTCCCGGAGTCGTCGATGGCAAGGACAACGTTCACCCCTTCCCGTGTCTGTTCGAGCGGGATGTGGGGGTCGGCAAGGCCGATGAAGAGCAGGGCAATCGCAGCAATGGCGATTGCAAAGAGGACGTGGGTCCGCCTCGATTTCTTCGCATCCCCCAGCGCCGATTTCACGAACGCGAGCCGGGAGAACCGGATCGCCTCGGTCTTTTTCTGCCGCATAATCCAGAAATACATGGCGGCAAGGACCGGGATCGCAAAGAGGCCCAGCAGCCAGACCGGATCATAGAATCCCGGCATAATGGTCCCTCCTTCCCGCTATACCGGAAAAGAACCGTTTCAGTGGGATTTCATACGGCTCGTCCGTCGAGATCGCAAGGTCGTGGATGCGGTGCCGCGCCAGGTCGTGGTGCAGGGTTGTCTCGGCCTCACAAACCAGTTCCCGGTACCGCTCCCGGAACTCCTCGTCCGAGGTGTCGACAAGCACCTGCTCGCCGGTCTCGGGGTCCTCGAGCTCGATGAGTCCCACGTCCGGCAGCTCGCGCTCGCGTTCGTCCCGGACCCGGAGCGCGATCACTTCGTGGCGCTGGCGCAGGATCCGGAGGGGCCGCATGAAATCAGGCGAGATGAAGTCCGAGAGGATGATGACCGAACTCCTCCGGGAGAGAACCTTTGCGAGGAAGCGGGCGGCAACCCCGAGGTCGGTCCGGTCCGAGACCGGCTTGTGGTTGATCATCGTGTTGAGGATCCCGACAAGGTGCTTCCTGCCCCGGTGGGCAGGGATGAACTTCTCCACCCGGTCCGAGAAGAGCAGGAGGCCGACCCGGTCGTTGTTTTTGAGCGCAGCAAACCCGAGACTTGCCACGAGCTCGAGGATCTTCTTCTGCTTGGTGGTCTCCGAGCCGAACGACCCCGAGTCGGAGATGTCGGCCATGAAGTAGAAGGTCTGGTCGCGCTCCTCGATGTACTCCTTGACAAACGGGTGGTTGTAGCGGGCGGTCACTTTCCAGTCAATCGAGCGGATGTCGTCGCCAGGAACGTACTCCCGGATCTCGGCGAACTCTATTCCCTGCCCGCGGAAGACCGAGTGGTGGAGCCCGGACTGGAGACCTTCGACCAAGATACCGGTCGAGAGCTCGATCTTCCGGATCTGGCGGATCAGTTCGCTGCGGTCTTCCATGCGCCATCCCCTCTAAAAAGGACATGGATTTGTGGACGTGGCGTGCTGCCTGCGGTTATGGAAATGACGGTTGCTGTCATGGGACCTTCACCACGGAAAGGATGCGGTCGATGATCGCGTCGGTGGTGATCCCATCGGCCTCGCCTTCGTAGTTGAGGATGATCCGGTGCCGGAGCACGTCGTGGGCAACGGCCTTGATGTCCTCGGGGATGACATATCCCCGGCCCGCGAGCAGGGCATGGGCCTTGCCGCCCAGGATCAGGAAGATCGATGCCCGCGGGGACGCGCCGAGCGCGATGTAGCGTGCTTCGTCAAGATGGTAATCCGCGGGTTTCCGGGTGGCGTCAACGATCGCGCTGACGTATCGCTTGATGGCGGCATCAGCGTATACCTTCCGGGTGAAAGCCTGGATCTTCAGGATCTCCTCTGACGAGATCACCTTCTTTGGGTCAAGGGCGATCCCTTCAGTGAACCGGTCAAGGATCGTCACCTCGTCGCTCATCTCCGGATAGGTCATCAGGACCTTGAACATGAACCGGTCGACCTGCGCCTCGGGAAGAGGATACGTCCCCTCGGACTCGATCGGGTTCTGGGTGGCGAGCACAAAGAAGGGACGAGCAAGCACGTGCGTGTCGCCCTGGATGGTGACCTGCTTCTCCTGCATGGCCTCAAGGAGCGCCGACTGGACCTTGGGCGGTGCACGGTTGATCTCGTCGGCCAGGATAAAGTGGGAGAAGACGGGACCTTTTACGGTCGAGAAACTCCCGTCCTTCTGGTTAAAGATCTTCGTCCCCATGATGTCGGCGGGGAGGAGGTCGGGGGTGAACTGGAGCCGCGTGAAGCTGCAGTCAACGCATTGCGAGAGGGTGCGGATGGTCAGGGTCTTGGCTATGCCCGGTACGCCTTCGAGAAGGACATGGCCGTCAGCGCAGACCGCCATCAGCAGCCGGTCGATGACCGCGTTCTGCCCGACAATGACGGTCTTCATCTCGTTCCTGATCGCATCCAGCGTAGCGGCATGAGCCTTTGCATCATTTGTCAACTGGGCAATCTCTGCATTCATGGTATCACGTTTGTCTGGTTTTACCGGGCCGGTCTTTTTACCCGTTCATGCCACATGAACGGGAGCGGGGCTCTGTGTATTCCGGGCAGTCCCTGCCTGAGCCCCCTCCGCGAGTTTTGCCCTTCGTGCACGTTACACACGTCGCGGAGATCCCGTATCATGATGTTTTTATACAGTCAGTTAAATGGTTTCTGGAATAACCGGGAGGCCGGACAGGTCCCGCATGGCGGGTCCCGCCGGAGATCCGATCATCGCACCACGCATTTTCTTATGTCCCTGTAGTGTCAGGGGTCTGAAACAGAGTTATGTCAATCAGTATAAAACAGATTTCTTTTTGGAAAATATACTTTACATTTTTTCCAGCACCCGACATAATGAAGGGAAAGGGATATGCTTATTCCTTAGTCCTGCCAACCACATCCGGGATTTACCATGGAGAAAGTCACGCTCGGCCCGATGCCGTATATGAGTGTCATGCCCACCCTTCTCGTGGGTGCAAACGTCAACGGAAAGCCCAACTACATGACCGCTGCATGGGCAACGGTTGCCTGCATGGCGCCGCCAATGGTCTGCGTTGCGATCAACCATGTCCGGCACACGGCAAAGGGGATCGAGGAGAACAAGACCTTCAGCCTGAACGTGCCCGCGGCAAAGGACGTTGTGGCAGCAGACTACTGCGGCATTGTTTCCGGGGAAAAAGAGGACAAGTCGAAGGTCTACACTTCGTTTTACGGAAAGACACAGACCGCCCCGATGGCAAAAGAGTGCCCGGTCAATATCGAATGCAAACTGTTCAAATCAGTTGACTGCGGGAGCCACCTGCTCTATATCGGTGAGATCGTGGAGATCCACGCGAACAAGTCCTGCGTCACGGACCAAAAACCGGACCTGACGAAAATAGATCCGATCGTTTATGCACAGTCTACGTATTTCGGGGTCGGGCCCCAGCTCGATAAGGCATTCTCGGCCGGGAAGAAATTCCAGAAGAAATAACCAGAACAACAATCTTTTTCTTTTTTTAACAGGCTACGGCATATGCCTATGCCCGCTTCCATATCTTAATCAGGAACCAGCATCTATTACCGGATCGAGGCATACTGGCATGGTCAATGCAGGATGGCAGCTGCGGATGAAACGGCATGTCGAACGACTCGTCTCAACCAATCGGAGATACCCGGTGAGCAAAGTGGAGAAGGAGCTGCATGCGCTGGGTTTTGTCGAGCTCGGCGCCGACCAGATCGCGGCCGCGTTCGAGCACCGTATGATGGAACTCTACCTTGAGATCCTGCTGGATGACGAGAGGAAGATCCACAGTTACTTCATCGTTTCGTTTGAGGAGAAAGAAAAGAGGCGAAGGAAGTTCCGGTGGTGAGAAAACAATTTTAATATTCATCTAAAATAGGGCTTCTTCGAATATCTTCATTTTTAGTTTATTGAAAGCCTCAATCACAAAGATAGAGGCTGATGCTCCATACCCCGAAGGGATGACTGTAGCCGAAATCGAAGAACGCTTCGCGGCGGCCTCAATTACCGTTCATCCCTATGCCAGATATTTCCTCATTTTAGAGGGGTAATACGTTGTCATTACATCTGATGATGCATCTCTGGTGGAAAAAAATTTGTCATAGCGAGATACATTCGATAAGATTTCTCGGTTCTGTTGAAAACCTATGTGGGATTGTGTTAGTTTGGGATGGAGCCACGGGCGCTCGGGGTCTGTCGACCCTCGCCCCGTGGAACTTTACCATATGCGAGCTAAAAAAAATGAAACGGGGGGGTCAAGGGGGCTTGCGGCCTTGGGCTGTCTTCGCAGTCATCGGACTGCGAGACGAGAAGATGCGCGGCATCTTCTCGCCCTCGAAGAATCCTTCGGGTTCTTCTCCTTCCTCATGGTCCTGATGAACCATTCGGACTCCCCCACTGGGGACCGACTGTAGGGAGGTTGTAGAATGCCACAGGTCGTCAGACCTGCGGCAGGAGAAGGTCGTTGACCTTCTCCTGAACGCATCGGCGTTCTTCGATGAGAGAGGAGGTCACACTCGTTATTCCACTGAGTGCATTGTGAAAAAGATTTTTACAGACGTATTTTCTTTTTAATTGTTCGAGCAAAGCACCGAGAACGTCAGCAATAACTGAATAATTTCTCAAGAGCACAAAAAAAAGTATTTACAAGAGTCCCGGCGCCTTGACGCGGAACTTCTGCCAGAGCACGCGTCCCATGACGCGGTAGGTATAGTCCAGCTCCTCGAAACTGGGGATGTCGTGCTCCTTTAACATCTCGCGGCCCACGTCCATCGATGCGCCACCAAGGAGCGTTGCCACGAGCCGGTTCTCGGTTGCTGCCGAGAACTTGAGGATCTGGCGGGCCATCTGCTCAGAGTTCAGGACAAGGTTCGGGAAGCCGACGATGAACGCGATGTCCCAGAGGTCGGCGTGCTTTGCGAGAACAGTGAACGTCTTCTCAAAGCGCTTCTCGTTTGCATCGCCTAAAAGGTCGATCGGGTTGCCCTTGTTCCAGAACTCGGGGAGGAACTCGTTCATCTCGTCAATGACTTCCTGCGGGAGGTCAATCATCTCGACACCGTAGCGTTCCGCGTAATCCGATGACAGGACAGCAAAACCGCCGGCGTTTGTGACAACGACCGCACGCTTGCCTTTGGGGTAGCGCTTGCGGTGGGCGAGCATCTGGGCGGCGAGGAACGCACCGGTCAGAGTATGGACAGCGATGATACCGGACTTCCGGAACGCTTCCATGTACACATCATAGGAGCCGGAGAGCGAGCCGGTGTGCGACGATGCCGCGGCCTGTCCCCGGTTGGACGAACCGGACTTGATGGCGATGATGGGCTTGCACTTTGCAACATCGGCAGCGACTTCCATGAAGGCCTTGCCGTCAGTGATCTGTTCGATGTAGAGGATGATGGCCCGGGTCTTATCGTCCTTGCCGACAAACCGGATATAATCGAGGAAGTCGAGGTCTGCCTGGTTGCCGACGCTGATGACCGCGGAGAAACCGATGTTCTTAGACAGGCTCCAGTCGACAACAGTATTGATGATCGCGCCGCTCTGCGAGATGAAGGCGATGTTGCCGGGCCGCGGGGACTGGTGAACGTACGTGGTGTCGATGCCCCGCGGGGGGATGATCATGCCCAGACAGTTCGGGCCGATGAGCCGGGTGCCGTGGTTCCGGGCAATGGAGACGATACGGTCTTCAAGCGCTTTCCCGTGCTCGCCCATCTCTTTGAACCCGGCGGTGATGATGACAGCCATCGGGACGCCCTTGGCCCCGCACTCCTCGATGACACGGGGGACATGGATCGCCGGGACCGTGATTACTGCAAGATCGATTGGCGCGGGAATTGCGGTGATGTTCGGGTATGCCTTGAGCCCCTGGATCTCGGAGCGCTTGTTGTTGACCGGGTAGAGCTGCCCGGGAAAGTGAAGGAGGTTATGCATGACGGCATAGCCCATCTTGGATGTATCCTGGGATGCACCGACAACCGCGATCGAGCGGGGGTTGAAGAATTCCATGGGCACTGGTGGCCGCTCGGGGCGGGCCTCTTCCCGTACGGGTGCATCGGTGACAATAACACGGGCATCAACGGCCAGTGCGCCCTGCTCATAGAGGCGGAGCGGGTTGATGTCGAACTCGACAACATTCTCGCTCTCGAGGAAGAAACGGTTGACCGACATCAGGGTGGAGACGAGCGCTTCCTCGTCCCTGGGCTTCATGCCCCGGTAACCTGCGATGAGGGGGTAACCGTTGATCTCCTTTACCATCTGGCGGACGGTCTCCTCATCGAGCGGAAGAATGCGGAGGGTGATGTCCTTCATCAGTTCGACGAGCGTACCGCCCATGCCGAATGTGAGGACCTTGCCAAAGGCCGGATCAGTCTTCCCACCTATTATGAGTTCGAGGCCGGGTTCGGCCTGCTGCTCGACAATGACACCCTTGATCTCGGCATCGTTGTTGTACTTTTTCGCACCGGCAATGATCTTCTCGAATGCGGATACAGCAGCCTCGCGGCTGCCGACACCAACAACAACGCCGCCCGCATCGCTCTTGTGAATGATCTGCGGGGAGATGATCTTCATCACGACCGGGAAGCCGATGGTCTCGGCAGCATCCGCGGCATCGTGGGGGGTCATCACAATCCGGTACTGGGGTACCGGTACTCCGTATCCCTTGAGGAGATCATAACCCTCGGATTCCGATAACATGGTCCTTTCCATAAACATCACCACAAACTTTTCCACTGTACTGGATCTACTATAACCGGAACCGCCTGCCCGGGCGGGTGAATGAGGAGGATCCCTGAATCGGTGCCCATTGCAGTACCGTCGTTCACAGTAACGGATAGAAATCGGAACAGGCCTGTTTTAAAGGTATGGGAAACTACGGGAGAAACAGGCCCGGATATGCCGCGGTTGGCAGCGGGAGATATGCCGCGCGCAAAAATGTTCCGGAAAAACGATGAATTGAGCCCGGATTCAGAAAATATTGGAGAAGCACCGCATTAAATAGAAATGGGGATTATAATAAGCATTAAACGCCAATCCGAGCCTTTTTTCTGCAAACGAAAACGACAGCCTTTATTTTGTATCACTCATTATTAATAGTGTAAAATCGGGGTTTTTCATGGCAGAACAATTCGATGTCATACTGAGCGAGAAGACGTACACGCCCGATCACTCCTGCAAGCAGAACAGCTGGATAGGTGACTACACAAAAGCGTACAATGAGTTCCTCAAGGACCCTGACGCATTCTGGGACAAGGCCGCAAAGGAACTCCACTGGTTCACGCCGTATAAGAAAGTGAAGGAGTGGAACTACCCCTTCGCCCGCTGGTTCGTCGGCGGGAAGACCAATATCACCTACAACTGCCTTGACCGCCACGTCATGAGCTCCCGCAAGAACAAGGTGGCGCTCATCTGGCGGGGCGAAGACGATACCGAGCGGATCTATACCTACCGCCAGCTCTTCCGTGAGATGCTGAAGGTCGCAAACGGCTTAAAAAAACTCGGCGTGAAGAAAGGCGACCGCGTCTGCATCTACATGCCCATGGTGCCGGAGCAGATCATCTCGATGCTCGCCTGCGCACGCATCGGTGCGGTCCACAGTGTAGTCTTCGGCGGTTTCGGGGCAGCCGCACTCAACAGCCGGATCACCGGCTGCGGTGCAAAGGTCGTCATCACCGCGGACTCAACCTTCCGCCGGGGCAAGACCATCCCCTTGAAGCACATCATTGAAGAAGCGATCATCAATGCCCCCACCGTCGAGTATGTCGTGGTCCTCCGTCGCGAGCTCCACCAGCCTGTGGAGATCCACAGCGAGATGGAGATCGATTTCTATGATATGATCAAGGATGTCCGCCCGGAGTGCGAGCCCGAGATCATGGACGCAGAAGACCCGCTCTTCATCCTGTACACGAGCGGATCCACCGGGGCGCCAAAAGGGATTGTCCACACCTGCGGGGGATACATGGTCGGCGCACATTACACCAGTAAGAATGTCCTCGATATCAAAGACAACGACGTGTACTGGTGTACTGCCGACCCGGGCTGGATCACGGGGCATTCCTATGTTGTCTACGGTCCGCTCTCGCTCGGGGCAACCCTGGTTGTCACTGAGAGTCCCCCGGATTTCCCGGACCCCGGCGTGTACTGGCGCATGATCGAAGAGTTCGGGGTCACGATCTTCTACACGGCACCGACGGCTATCCGGATGTTCATGAAACTGGGCGAGGAATGGCCGGACAAGTCCAACCTCAGCTCACTCCGTATCCTTGCTTCGGTTGGCGAGCCGCTCAATCCTGAGGCATTCGAGTGGTTCTACCGGGTTGTCGGCAAGGGCAAGTGTCCCCTCATCGACACCTGGTGGCAGACCGAGACGGGGATGCAGATGGTCACGACAACGGTGGGCGAACCAATGATGCCCGGGTTTGCCGGCAAGCCAATTCCCGGTGTTGTGGCAGATGTCGTGGATAAGGACGGAAAGCCGGTGCCCCCGGGTACCGGTGGGTTCCTTGCAATAAAAGAGCCGTGGCCCTCGATGATGCGTTCGGTCTACAATGATGAGGAGCGGTATCTCAAGTACTGGCACACAATCCCCGGATACTACGCGGTTGGCGACCTTGCTGTGAAGAACAAGGACGGGTATATCATGGTGCTCGGGCGGTCTGACGACCTTATCGTTGTTGCCGGCCATAATATCGGTACCGCCGAAGTCGAGAGCGCGCTGGTCTCCCACCAGGCCGTTGCCGAATCCGCGGTTATCGGTAAGCCGGACCCGGTCAAGGGCAATATCATCAAGGCGTTTGTCATCCTTCGCCAGGGCCATACGGCAAGCGACCGGTTGAAGAATGAACTCCTGTACCATGTCCGGATCACGCTCGGCCCCATTGCCATGCCATCCGAGATCGATTTCGTCACCTCGCTTCCCAAGACCCGGAGCGGCAAGATCATGCGCCGCGTCCTCAAGGCAAAAGAGATGGGCATGGACCCTGGCGACATATCCACTCTTGATGAATAATTTTCCCGGGATATGAACCCAATTTTTTAAATACTGTTTTGTGGCATTTATAAATATGAAGGTACGGCCAGAAGACTCCCTCAAGATCGAGAACATCGTTGCCTCAGCAAAGGTGACGGACTATCTTGATCTCCCCGCTCTTGCTTCCAAAATCAAGGATGCCGAATACAACAAGAAGCGGTTCCCGGGCGTAGTTCTCCGGATGCAGGACCCGAAGATAGCTGCACTGGTCTTCGGGTCCGGCAAGGTTGTGCTTACCGGAGCAAAGAGCATCGACAGCCTGAGTAAAGGGCTCAATATTCTCGGGAACCTCCTGCGCAAACTCGATATCGATATCCCCAAGAAGCTGGAGTATAAGATCCAGAATATCGTAACATCCGCCGACCTTGCCACGGCCATCAACCTCAACAAGATCGCGGTGGGTTTCAACCTCGACCGCATCGAATACGAGCCCGAGCAGTTCCCCGGGCTCGTGTACCGTCTCGACAACCCGAAAGTCGTCGTCCTCCTCTTCGGGTCCGGCAAACTTATTATCACCGGGGGCAAGGAACCGGAAGATGCCAAGAAGGCGGTTGTCAAGATCCTCTCGGACTTACGAAGCCTCGGGCTCCTGTAATTCTTTTTACTTTTCTCTAAAAGGTAATGATTTATGGTTATTTCTTCACCTGTCACTGTGCAGGTATCGGGGATCAGCGAGGCTGAAAAACCTGAACTGCCGGTTTCTCATAATATAAAAAGTTGGCACTGGTTGCCTGCCAATAACAGAGCCTATATATCCTAATTTAGATAATTGTAATATGTAAGATGAAAATCTGATGGATGTGATGCATGAGAACTGAGAGCGTTATGTACTTTACCGAGAAGGAGGAGGAGTTTGCAAATCTCCTCATCGAGATTGGAACGAAGAGAAATGTTGCCAAGGTCCTTGTATTCCTTGCCAACACTCCTGAAGCAACCTCCCGGGCTATCGAGCGCGGGACCGACCTGCGGCAGCCCGAGGTCAGCATTGCGATGCGCTACCTGATGGAGCAGGACTGGATCACCAGCCGCGAGAGCAAGGCCGAGAGCAAAGGCCGCCCGGTAAAGATCTACGAGCTGTCAAAACCCATTCAGGAGATCATGGACAGCATCGAGAAAGAGAAGAAGAAGGAAGCCAACAACCAGCTGGCACTTGTCCAGAAATTACGGCACTATATCCGCTGAAGTTATCTTTTTAATCCCTTTTTCATTTCCCACGATCACGGTGATCTTATTTGCGTAACCGCAGAAAAGGCCGCTCTCGACTACGCCGGGGATCTCTGCCATCGCCTTTTCGAGCCCTGCTGGATCGGCTATGGACGGAAACGTACAGTCAACGATAAAGTTTCCGTTGTCCGTGATGACCGGGCCGTCCTTTTTCACTCCCTCGCGGATCACCGGGCGGCACCCGAGCCCGCGGAGCTGGGCCACGACCGGAGTTACCGCAAACGGCAGGATTTCCACGGGAACCGGGGCGGCGAAGCGGGAAACGACCTTTGCCTCGTCCACGACAACGATGAACTGGAATGCTGCTGCTGCAACGCATTTCTCCCGCGTCATGGCAGCCCCCCGGCCCTTGATGAGATTAAGGTGCGGGTCAACCTCGTCCGCTCCATCAATGGCCATATCAATGATCGGGTGGTCGTCAAGTGTCGTGAGAGGGATAGCATATTCACGCGCCCTCATGGCAGTCTGGAACGATGTCGGGACGCCGGTCACGTGCAGGCCCTCGCGGACGCGCGCAGAGAGCCGTTCGATCATGTAATACACGGTAGATCCGGTCCCGAGACCGATGACCATGCCGTCTTCCACCATATCCGCTGCCTGGAACCCCGCAGCGGACTTTGCCGCCATGAGAGCGCGCGCCTTTTCGTCCATGTCAGTGAAACGTATCGGTTCGAGAATAATTAAAACTGGTGATTCTGCGGCATGCAGGCCCCAAAAAAACGGAGGTTATGGAGAGAAGATCTTCCGGATCGCGTCCTGCGTTCCGTAGGCCGTGCAGTCAAGGGTGATGGGAGTTATCGATACATTCCCCTTCCGGACCGCGTGGACATCGGTCCCCTCCCCTGCATCCTCCACCAGCGGTCCGTTGATCCAGAAGTACGGCCTTCCCCGCGGGTCGAGACGTTTCTCAACTCCGGTATGGAAGAGCTTACCGGCAAGGTGCGTCACCTCGTACTCCCCCGTCACCTTTGACGGGATGTTCACGTTGATGACATCGGCACCGGGAGGGAACCCGGATGCGAGCACGCGGGAGACAACATCGCGCACAACCTTTTTAGCCTCAGCAAAACTCTGGCCATGAGTGCGGGGGTCATCGAACTTATCACCCTGGTCCTCCACCTGGAGAGAGAATGCAATCCCCTTGGTCCCCTGGTTGGATGCTTCAAGTGCAGCACCGACCGTGCCGGAGGTCATGATAGATTCTGTCGAGAGATTCTCCCCGATGTTGATCCCGCTGACAACGATGGTAGGGTTCAGTTTCAGCGAGTACAGACCGATGATCACGGCATCCGTGGGTTTCCCGGCAACAGCCCACGCTGATTCACCATTGATCACGACCTGCGTTGCCCGCAGCGGCTCGAAAATCGAGATCGACCTGCCGACAGCACTCTGCTGGGTGGCGGGTGCCACCACGGTGACATCCGCAATGGGTCGGAGAGCTTCGTAGGCGGCCCAGAGCCCGATTGAGCTCACGCCGTCATCATTGGTCAGCAGGATCGAGGGTTTCATCGCATTCATTCACTTTTCCGGCAAAGCAGAAATACCTCACCGATTGGATAGGGTAATTTCATTGCAGCGCAAAGAATTGAGGGATGAAGGTCCTCCTTGCCGAATATACAATTGCCCACGAACCTGCTCTCGCCAACGAAGGTGCAGCAATGGTCGCGGTACTGAAGTCGAGTTTTGAGCGCTGCGGGCATGAGGTTGTCCTTCCCGGCCCGGGTGCCTTCGCGGATGAGATTGCGTGCCTTGCTCCAACCTGTGACATGGGCCTTGTCATTGCTCCCGATCACCTGCTCTCGAAATACACGTTCCTGCTGGAGCAGGCAATCCATAACCTCGGGTGCGGGTTCATGGCCGCAGCGCTCTGCGCAAATAAAGAATCGACCGGGAAGATCCTTGCAGAGAATGGCGTGCCGGTTCCTGCGGTTCCGGGTTCCGGAAAACACGTGATCAAACCCATCAAAGGGTGCGGTTCGCAGGGAGTCAGGCTTTCAACGGGATCTCCTGGGGAAGGGGAGTTTTCGCAGGAGTTTATCCTGGGGGAAAACTATTCGGTCAGCATGGTCATCAACCGGGTGATTGGCGATGCCTGCGCATACTATTCGGGAAAACCGCCGGTCGTCCTTGCCGTCAACCGGCAGGAGATCACAGTCGGTCCCGACGGCACATTCCAGTACCTTGGCGGGGAGACACCGGTCCACCCCGACCGGGAAAAGGAGATCATTGACACCGCGGTAAAGGCGGCGACTGTTCTCGGCTGCCAGGGATACTGCGGCGTTGACGTTATTGTTGCGGACAAGGTATGGGTCGTTGATGTCAATCCACGGATCACGACGAGCATTGTCGGGATTGCGGCCTGCATGAAAGAGGAAATTGCCGAAATCCTCGTGTCTGCATCGAAAGGAAACGGCCCCGATGCAGTGCATTTCGGCGGCCGGGCCAGGTTCGACTGCAACGGGAAGGTTACCAGGCTATGATTGGCATCGATGTTGGCGGGGCCAACCTGAAGGTGGTGGATGCGTCTGGCGTCCACATTCATTACTGTCCTCTCTGGGAAAAAGCGCCGATAGCTGAAACGCTCAAAACCTACGTGAAGCACGGGGAAAACAGTGCGGCAGTTGTTATGAGCGGGGAGCTTGCAGACTGCTTTGAGAATAAACTGCAGGGTATCTCCTTTATTGCCGGAGAAGTGCAGAAAGCATTCCCGGGCGCCCGGTTCTATGGTACAGATGCAAGATTCCACGAAGGGCCGGTCCCGCAGCTTGCGGCGGCGAACTGGCTTGCATCGGCTGATTATCTCAGGGAACGGTATCCTGGTGCGATTCTTCTGGACATCGGCAGCACAACAGCGGACATCATCCCGCTCGGGGACTTCGAAGGGCTGCTCGGGCTCACTGACCTGAACCGGCTCCAGAAGGGTTTCCTGCTCTATACCGGAATGCTGCGAACCAACATTGCAGCCATCCTGCAATCCGTGGACCTCAAAGGGATTCATACGCCGATCAGTTCAGAGTATTTTGCATCAAGCGCCGATGCCCATCTCGTGCTGGGGCATATTACTCCTGATGAATATACCTGTGACACACCAGACCATAAGGAGAAAACCCGGACCGCTTGTCTCAGGAGACTGGCACGCGCAGTCTGCGCAGATCTTGACGAGATTGGTGATGAGGGCGCACTGGAGATTGCGCGTCAGGCACATGAGCGGCAGAAAACGGCTGTCTGCGATGCTGTCCGGGCCTGTGCAGGAAGCCATGGTTCACAGGTGATTCTCGTTGCCGGTATCGGCGCAAAGCTCTTTTCCCGGGAACTTGGGGGACGGGACCTGAACCGCGAACTGGGGGCAGTGGCTGATGCACTGCCGGCATTCGCGGTACGGGAGAGAGCACTCAGGGACAAAACACCAAGTAATTGAGAGGCCGGCAGAGCATGAATGCATGGAAGGCAAGTCTCATTCTCCTGATCGGATCGCTTGCAGTCACGTTCCTGATGTGGTACTGGGGACTTCCTTTCTTCTTCCTCTTCCTCTTTGTCCCGCTTCTCCCGTTCCTTGGCAGGAAAAAATCCATCCGGCGCTGTCCTGCCTGTGGCTGGGAGACTTCCGGTAATGAACGATACTGCCCGTATGATGCCACTCCCCTTGAAACAGGGGAACAGGGTAAAAGGAGCAGTTGAAAGCAGCTTCCCGTGCTGCATGGTGGGAGACAGGATGACCACCAGGGCAGTTGTTGTTTCACTATCACCGCTGGATTAAACAAGATCCAGGCGCCCCATCAGCCCCGGATACTCTTTCAATTTTTTTATCGGATCTTTTCGTCAATGCATTGCATTCATATGGGCAATAGTTTTCAGTATGCGCGGGGCATCCTGATACGAAGTGGTGCACGTTTCATTACGTTCGCATTATCTTTTTGCGATAAATTCATTTTTTCATTAGCCCGTTTTTACGCGGTTTTTTCGAATAACTGCACCACAATGCACCACCGGAAAAAAGCAGAGATCGGATGATGAGTATTATATATAATCATATCAAAGTTGACGGTGCCTACCACACCCCATCAACAAACGCGGGGAATTAAGGTGAATTGATGAAACTGCCCCGGTACCTTGAAAATGCATTTACCGGCCTTGAGGCTGCAATTGTCCTCATTGCCTTCGTCGTCGTTGCGGCCGTCTTCTCCTATGTTGTTCTCGGGGCAGGTTTCTATACAACCCAGACCGCACAGGCAACGGTACATACCGGTGTCGCCCAGGCCAGCTCAAGCGTAGACATTAGCGGTAATGTCATGGGAGTTGCACTGGGAGAAAGGCCCGAGCGCCTCACCTACATCAACGCAAGCATCATGCTCATGGCCGGGGGAACACCGATGGACCTCAACCAGATGGTCATCTCCTACTCTGACACCGGGAGCGGTCGGAATGCAAGTATCAACCTGACTCCCTCCGGCTGCGGCACCATCCTGGAAACCAATGCTGCAACAGACAACGATATCCAGTGGTGTGTTTCCCAGAAAATCAATGACGTGGGAACAACCAATAACCTGATCGAACCAAACGAGATCTGGATCCTCACCATCGGGATGCCCTCGACAGCCCGCATCAACCAGAGGATTACCTTCAACCTGCAGCCTGCCGTGGGGGCTGTCTCATCCTTCTCAAAGAGGATTCCCGGAGCACTCTCACGGATACAACCCCTCTACTAATCTCTTATTACACCCTCTCCCTGACGCGGATAATCCATCATTCTTTTTAGCCAGCAGTGCCAATGCTGGATCATTGCGTGATGACCATGGCCCAGCTCCTCCTGTTTTCTGTCGGACCTGTCAGCGGTGCTATCCCCCTGGAGGAGATCGTCCGGGTCATCCGGATGGTCAGGCCGAAGAAGAGAAAGGCGAACAGCCCGCCCTGGAATGCGGGAACCTTCAATCTCCATGGAAGGACTCTCCCCGTAGTCTCAATGAGGAGCCTGTTCGGGCTGAATGATGCGGGTCCCGGGCTGACGGATATGCTCATCATTGCCCGGGCAGGAAGCCAGGATCTGGCACTCTGGGTCGATACAACATCCGGCGTCCACGAGATCCCGCTTCCCCGGGACGCAAAGGGGATGCCAAGGCAGGCGTTTCCTGAAGGTTCCGGTGTTTTAAAAACCGCTGAAGGGCTCCTGGTCATTTATGATCTTCCCGGGCTGATCGCATCCGGGGGGATTGTGGCCGACAGCGCCGATGACAATCAGGTCCCGTCCCGCGACATAACCGGACAGGGCAACGGCAGGAAGACCCTGGCAGGACCTGATGAAGAGGGTGAGCGCATCAATGCGGTGCTGGCCGAACGTGCAGCAAAGATAGCCCGCCCGGAAGAACCTTTGACCGAAACGAACACCGTTGAAGTCCTCAAGTTCCGTCTCGCGTACCGCGAGTATGCAATTGAGATGCAGAATATCCGGGAGGTTATCCTGACAGGAGAGATCACGATGGTCCCCGGAACACCGGCTTTCATCTCCGGCATCTGCGTTGTGCGGGGCGAGATCATCTCCCTTGTCGACCTCCGCGTCCTGCTTGCCATTCCAGAGACAGGGCTCACCGACCTGAACCGCGTGATCGTCCTGACCGACAGGACGCTGACGTTCGGGATCCTGGCAGACCACATCACCGGTATCGGCACCATCGAACTGGACCACATCTCAACGGAACATCCCGACGTCCCCATCTCTGCGGACAGGTATGTAAAGGGAGTGACCGAGGGTCCCCTTGTTGTTATTGACACCCGCGCGCTCTTTTCCGATCCGTCAATGATCATAGACGAAGCATGACATCATTTCCTTAAAAGACCGCTGCGGCTAATCGCTGGATTATCCGGTCACATCAGGTAAGTGAGAATCACTACGTTTATGCAACATGCGGTCAGGATATACAATCAGGGAATTCCTGGAACGTTCCGGAGACAAATTTATGCTTGAATTCTTCTCAAACATGAAAGTCGGGACAAAGATCCTGGTCATCTGCCTGTTCCTCGCCATCATACCGACGCTGCTCCTGGGTGTTGTTGCCTACACGACATCGAGCAGTGTCATCAGCGAACAGACGCAGTCGCTCCTGGAGACACAGGTCCAGGACATGAAAGGCTGGACTAACGATGTGTACAAGCTCACGCGCAACAAGGTCAACAGCGACCTGAATGTTGCAAAGCAGAATTTTTACGCGAAAGGCACCCCGCAGATCATCAACGACCAGATGACGCTTGTCAGCAATGACGGCACGCAATATGTCGTGAATGACAACTTCGAGATCGTTGACAAGGTCCAGTCGATGGTGGGCGGTGCCGCGACTGTCTTCCAGGTGTATAATAACAGTTATGCAGCGCGCATCTCGACCAATGTGCTGGACTACAATGGCCAGCGTGCCGTAGGGACTCACCTGACTGATAATGTCTATGAGGTTGCGGTAGAAAAGGGCGAGACCTACTATGGCAGGAGGGACCTGTTTGGCAAGGACTACGTTACTGCATATGAGCCGATCAAGGACCCGGGTGGAAAGATCATCGGTGTCCTTTTCGTAGGAACCGAAGCCGGTCAGACACTTGATGTGGTCAAGAAAAGTATCCGTGACACGGTTGTCGGGGAGCACGGATACATGTACGTGATCGACAGTACCGGAACCGTTCTCGTTCACCCGAATGCCGAAGCCCAGAACTGGGCGGACAGGGCGTATGTCCAGGAGATGCTGGTAAAAAAAGAAGGGGCTATTCCTCACGATGTGGACGGGACGCAGGTCATCGATGCTTACACGTATTATGAACCCCTGGACTGGTACATTGTCTCCCGGGCGGAACTTGCTGACTTCAGCGGCCCGATCGACACCATCCGGAACACCATCTTCGCCCTGGTCCTCGCATCCATGGGCAGCGGTGCGGCTGTCGCGGTCCTCTTTGGGAAATCCATCTCCGAACCCCTCCAGCAGGTTGTCCTGATGATCCGGGAGCTCAGGAACGGCCACCTCTCGGCCCGGCTGAACCTGAGACGCAAGGACGAGATCGGCATGATGTCTGCAACCATGGATGAGTTTGCCGATGATCTCCAGACAAACGTTGTCGGCGACATCAAGAAAATCGCAAACGGGGAATATATCGAACAGTTCTCTGAACCGGTGGATGACCGCGATGAGATCCGGCCGGCCCTCAGGATGATGGTCGATTCCCTGGACCACCTGCACAAGGAGACGATCAAGCTGACCGATGCAGCCCGGGCGGGCGACCTCTCTGTCCGCGGTGACGAGAAGGCATTCCGCGGGGGGTACCGGATGATCATTGCCGGTTTCAACAAGACGCTTGAGACGATCACGGAGCCGGTCAACGAAGCCATGCGCCTTGCCCGCTTCTATGCATCCGGTGACTTCACGGCCCGGTTTGATGAGAAGATCCCGGTTGCCGGTGAATTCGTTGCATACCGCGATGCCCTCAATACCATCGGTATTGAACTCCAGCGGCTCATGAAACTGATCAACGAAGAGCTGTACGAGGGTATCTCCGTTCTCTCCTCGGCTTCGAGTGAACTGCTGACCGTGACGACCCAGCTCTCCTCGACCAGTTCACAGACTGCATCTACGGTGAACGAGACCTCCGATACGGTCGAGAGCGTGCGGACCAAGACCGACCTGATGAACCAGAAGACAAAGGAGGTCTCCGAGAAGGCAATGAACGCCCTGAAGGTTTCCGGTGACGGCCAGAAATCGGTACAGGAGATTCTTGACGGTATGAACCAGATCCAGCGCCAGATGGATATGGTTGGAATGAACGTCATCAAGCTCTCCGAGCAGAGCCAGGCAATCGGTGAGATCATCGCAACCGTGACGGACATCTCGGAGCAGTCCAACCTGCTTGCCGTCAACGCATCGATTGAAGCGGCCAAGGCCGGAGAACTCGGGAAAGGTTTTGCCGTGGTTGCCCACGAAATCCATAATCTTGCAGAGCAATCGAAGCAGGCGACATCAAATATCCGTACCATCTTAACAGATATCCAGCGGGGCGTTTCGTCGACGGTGATATCAACCGAACGGGGCACAAAATCCGTAGCCGATGCAGTCCGGCTCACAAGCGATGCCCGGGAGGCAATCGAGGTCCTCACGCGATCGACCGCCGAATCGTCACGGCAGGCCATTGATATCGCCTCATCCATCCATGAACAGGCAACCGGCATGGATCAGATATCCCTTGCCATGGAGAAGATCCGGGACGCAGCCCAGAAGAACCTCGAGATCACCCGGAAAGCAGAGAAAACGGCAGAAGACCTCCACGAGCTGGGTCTCCGGTTAAAGAAACTCACCGTCCAGTACCATGTCTGAAGTGCACCTTCCATGAAAGGAACGGATGCTGAATTCACGAAAAAACTCCTTGCCACGTTCCGCGAGGAAGCACGGGAACACCTGGACGTCATCGTCGCAATACTCCTCGAGCTGGAGAAAACACTCCCCGTACCGGATAGTGCAACGGTCGAGCGGATTTACCGGACAACCCACAGCCTCAAGGGTGCGGCACGGGCTGTGGGGCAGAAGGAGATCGAATCCGTCTGCCAGAACCTGGAGAACATCTTCTCCCGCATGAAAAAAGGGACCTATGTCCCTGATGCAGATGATTTCGATATCTTCCACCAGGCAGTGAGGGTGATCCAGTGCCTCCTGGATGGAGGTGGGCAACCCGTTACCCCGGTAACGGATATTGTTTCTTCACTCAGGTCCCTTTCCCGGAAAGAATCATCTCCTGATAGTTCCGGGACTCATGGGAAACAGGAACGGGGAAAACCTCAGGAGATTATCACTGCAAAATCCCCTGAGGGTAAGCCGGGAGCAAAATCCTCCTTACTGGAGAGGGATCGTGGTGATATCCGGAAACCTCCTGCGCTCCTCTCGACCACAGGCAGACCAGAGAGGGACGGTGCAACGGTGCGCATTGCAGCACACAAACTTGACCGGCTCATCGCGGGTTCTGACGATCTTCTCACAACGCGCCTTTTTATAACGCACCGCATGCGGGAACTCGAGGAATGGCTGGCACGCTTCACCATCTGGCGATGGAACCAGGCCGCCATATCCTCGGATATCCATCGTATCCGCGAGCGATCATATGGGTCCGGAAAGGCGGACCTTCCGGCAGATCTCGTCCTGCCGCTCCAGCGGCTGGTGGAGTTTTTGGACTATGACCGCGAGTTCGTCACCTACCTCCAGCATGATCTTGCGGAATTTATTCGCGCAACAGACCGGGATCGGGCTGCACTCGAAGCCAGCACATCGGAGATCTCCGAACTCATCCATGATGCCGTCCTCCTGCCGGTTTCAAGCGTTCTTGCTCCGTTCCATGGCCTAGTGAGGGAGTATTCCCGCACTACCGGAAAGCAGGTTGAGCTGGTGATCGAAGGCGGGGAGATTGAGGTAGACCGTCGTATCCTTGACAGCCTCAAGGATCCCCTGATGCACCTGATCTACAACAGTATCGACCACGGGATCGAATACCCGGATTTACGGGCCCCGCACAATAAATCCATACGGGGAACGGTCCGTATCCGCGTTGTACTTGTCTCCGGGGGGAAAGTTGACATCGAGGTATCCGATGACGGAAAGGGTATCGACGGGAGCGAGATCAGAAAAGCAGCAGTCAGGATCGGTCTTATCACGGAACAGGAAGATGCACGGCTTACCGATGCCGAAGCGATCTGGCTGATCTTCCGGTCCGGCTTCTCGACCAGCCCCATTATTACGGAAGTCTCCGGAAGGGGTCTTGGTCTTGCCATTGTGGAAGATACCATCACCCGTCTTGGCGGGTATGTAACCATCGCGTCCGAGCACGGGAAGGGTACAACCACCACCCTGCGTGTCCCGGTCCGCCTTGTGACCTTCCGCGGCGTTGTGGTCCGGTCCGGAAGCCAGGTCTATGTCATCCCCATGCAGCAGGTTCGGCAGGTCTTACGGATAAAGCCCGATACCATCTTCACCCGGGGCAGACGCCAGTACATCAGGGTTGACGACCAGACTATCGGCATTGTCAAACTATCCGATATCCTTGATGTACCGCCATCCAGCCTGCCACATGGGAAAGATGCCCCGGTCTCCCTTATCGTTATCGCATACGGTGCCGGCCAGGTCGCGTGCCAGGTGGACGAGATCGTGCATGTCCAGGAGATTGTTGTCCGGCCGCTCGGGAGCCAGCTCAGGAGGATACGCCGGATTGCCGGAGCGGCGATCCTTGGCGACGGGACGCTTGCGCTTGTGCTCGATCCTCCTGAACTGATCCAGGAATCGCTCAGGATCAGCACCCGCGGGGCAGCGCCGGTGCAAAAAGGCGCTCCCGCACCAGTTGTCCTTGTTGTCGAAGACTCCGTGACCTCGCGGGCGTTCCTCCAGATGCTCCTGGAGCGCGAGGGGTACCGGGTGATGACAGCCACTGACGGAATGGTGGCTTTCGCAATTCTTAAAGAGCATCAGGTCGATATTGTCGTATCGGATGTTGACATGCCCCGCATGAACGGATTTGTACTTACCGAGAAGATACGGAGCGATCCAAAACTCCACTCCCTTCCGGTCGTTCTCGTAACCTCGCTGGACTCGGCAGAAGACCAGAACCACGGGATGGCTGTCGGAGCGGATGCATATATTGTCAAAAGCAGTTTTGAGAGAAGCGCCCTGCTTGCCGTTGTCAGGAACCTGATCAGGACAAAAAGGCCGCAGGGTCGTTGAGGAGCAGGACGCTGAATCATGGAACAGATTGCCAAAAAAATCGTAAAGATCCTGATCGTGGAAGACAGCCGCACCCAGGCGGAATACCTCCGCCACATCCTTGAAACTGAGGGCTATCGCGTCCTGCTGGCCGAGAATGGCAGGGACGCACTTGAGAGTGTCACAAGCTTCCTCCCCACCATGATCCTCTCGGATATCGTTATGCCCGAGATGGACGGGTATGAACTCTGCACAAGAATCAGGCAGGATGACAAGACCCGCGATATCCCGGTCATCCTTGTCTCCCAGCTCTTCGATCCTGCTGACGTGATCCGCGGCCTCGAATGTGGGGCTGATGATTTCATTGTCAAACCCTATGACCCGGACTATATCCGGGCCCGAATTACCGGCATCCTTGAAGCGATCGACCAGCCGGATCCGGAAGGAGTCCCGTCCCCCCTCGACATCTCCCTTGCAGGAAAGACCCACCGGATCACGGCAAGCAGGCTCCGGATCATCCGGATCCTGCTCTCAACGTACGAAGTCGCGGTCCGAAGGAACACCGAACTCGAGGAGGCACGGGAGCAGCTCAATGCCATGAACGAACAACTCCATGGTGCCGTCGATGACATGAGGCAGTCAAATGCCCGGCTTGAATCGGAGAACAGCGAGCGGAGGAGGGTGGAAAAAGCGCTCGATGAGGCCAACAAGAAACTGAACCTGATGGCAAGCATCACCCGGCATGACGTGGTAAACCAGCTCACAACCCAGAACGAATCCCTCGAATATGCACTCAGGCTGAAAGATACCGACGCACCAAAGGCATGGGAATATGTCTCCGCCGCAGCCCAGATCGGGACCCGTACCCTCAACTCCATAAAATTCACCGGGGACTACCAGAAAGTCGGGGTCAAGTCACCCCAGTGGCAGGATGTCCGTTCCCTTGTCGATGCCGCAGCCGAAGAGAAAGTCCCCGGTAACCTGAAGGTCAGAAACGAAATTCCCGCCGGAACCAAGATTTATGCCGATCCACTCATCGGCAAGGTATTCTCCAACCTGATGGAGAATTCGGTGAAATATGGTGAGAATGTGACGATGCTCCGTGTCAGCCTGGAAAACACCCCTGCCGGGTCAACAATAGTCTGCGAGGACGATGGCATCGGGATCCCTGACGGGAGAAAGGAGTCGATATTCACCTACGAACACGGTATGACCATGGGTCTTGGTCTCTTTCTGGCCCGGGAGATCCTGGCCATCACCGGGATCACCCTGCACGAGACCGGGACCAGCGGCTCCGGGGCCCGCTTCGAGATCCGCTGCCCGGAACAAGCCATCCGCAACCATGATCCCGCATCCGCGTAATCCCTCCCACGGGGGCTGCATCCGCAAGAAAAAAACCTGTCTGCCCGTTTGCATCTGAACCAGCATCTGAGTTGAGTGTCAAGGACGCCCTGCCATGAACATCCCCTACCTGTCCGTTATCTCCCATCCCACCCAGAAAAACCGTATCCTCCTGCTCTCGACAGTCACTGCATGCACCCTTGCCGTAAACCTCTTTGGTATCCTTGCCGGGCTCACGGCAGTCCTCTCCCACCTGCTCTACTTCCCCATCATCCTTGCCTCCTACTGGTATCCCCGTCGGGGCCTTTCTTTCTCCCTCCTGGTCGCAGCTCTCTTTGCCCTGCAGGTAATTCTCTTTGCCCCGCTCGATCTCGTGCTCGGCCTCGCCACCATCACGCGATGCGCGATCCTCGTGCTTGTCGGGTGTGTTGTCTCGCTCCTGTCGTGGAACCTGGCACAGTCTGAAAAGCAGCTCCAGGACATCATCGAGTTTTTGCCCGATGCTACCTTTGCCATCGACAAGGAGGGGAAGATCATTGCCTGGAACCGTGCACTGGAGCTTATGACAGGGCGGCTGAAAGCCTCGATGCTCAACCGCGGCAATCACGAGTACGCGCTTGCGTTTTATGGCGATCGCCGCCCGATGCTTGCTGGTCTGATCATCGGTGACGGAAGCGACATCCCGAAAAAATATCCCCAGGTAAGAAACGAATCCGGGACACTGATCTCAGAGATATTTCTCCCGCAGATGCAGGGCGACCGGGGCATGCACCTCCGCTTCTCCGCCTCACCGCTCCTGGATGCAAACGGGAACATTGCCGGTGCCATCGAATCCATCCGGGATATTACCGACCGGGTCATGACCGCATCCGCGCTGGAGAAGACCAGCCACCGCCTCAACACGCTTGCCGGCATCCTGAGGCACGATATCTCCCGGAAACTTGCTGTCCTCTACGGCCAGCTCCGGTTTGGCGTCATGAAGTTCTCGGATCCCGAGATCATCGCGTACATTGGAGACCTGAAGGTTGCTGCTGACGGGATAACACGGCAGATCGATATCTCCCGCGAGTTCCGCGATATCGGTGGTACTCCCCCATCATGGATCGCTGTGCAGAATGCAATTGCCACAGCCGCCGATCGCCTTGAGTTCAGGAACGTGACATTCCATGCATGGACCGACCGGCTCTGTGCCTTCTCGGACCCGCACCTGCCCACGGTCTTCTACCACATTCTCCACAACTCGCTCCAGGAGTCAACGCATGCAACAAAGATCGTCATCACGTACCAGGTCCGGCCTGAGGGCTGCGCCATCATCATCGAGGACGATGGGACGGGCATTCCGGAGCATCAGAAAGACGCCCTGTTCGTGCAGCGGGAGGACAGTTACGGCAGGGGGCTTTTCCTCGCCGCAGAGATTGTATCCCTGACCGGCATGACCCTTCGCGAGACGGGGGAGTACCGCAAAGGTGCACGGTTTGAGATCCTGGTCCCCCCCGAAGGGTACCGGATAGAAAACGCTGTCACCAGGATTGCGGTGCCCCAGCGGTACACATCTCCCGATGAGAAGGGGGGCCCGGTGGGACGGGAATTGCTCGCAGGCGAATTCTCTCTTGCCGATGAAATCTGGAAGGAGTACCATGACACCAGCGGCGATCCCGCGGTGGACCGTATTTTCGGCGTATACCAGTCCGGTGAACTGGTCTCCATTGCCCGCTGCCGGCGGCACCCGGACGGGCTTGAGGTGGACGGCGTCTTTACACCGGCCTCATTCCGGAAGAAGGGATACTCCCGCATTGTCGTTGGCGCGCTGGTGGAGGCCTGCCATAATGACGACCTCTTCATGTACGCAGTCCGCCATCTTGAAGGATTCTACCACCATTACGGCTTTGAGCCCATACCGGAAACCCTGCTTCCCCCGGCGATCCGCGAACGATACACGTGGGCTGCCGGCAATCTGGAGGGGGCCGAGGTTCTCCCCATGCGGCGGAAGGCCGGGCTCTGACCGCAGAGAAATATAATTAAAAGCTCTGAAAAAATCCTTCCCTCAACATACTCGACTGAAGTACGAGTGTGACACCCACTCTCCTCAGACCAAGAGCCAGCCTAAGAGGACAAGCCTCCTTGATTCCCCAGTTTTTTTTGCTCTGTGGAAAATCTTTGAAGTAATGATGGGGGCTGATGCCCCCATACCCCAGGTTGAGATGAACGGCCGCTGCCAAAGTCGAAGGCTGATGCCTTCTCCAGGTAATCCTCGCTGATGCCCCTATACCCCCGGTTGAGATGAACGGCCGCCGCCATAGTCGAAGGCTGATGCCTTCTCCAGGTAATCCTCGCTGATGCCCCCATACCCCAGGTTGAGATGAACGGCCGCCGCCAAAGTCGAAGGCTGATGCCTTCTCCAGGTAATCCTCGCTGATGCCCCCATACCCCCGGTTGAGATGAACGGCCGCTGCCAAAGTCGAAGGCTGATGCCTTCTCCAGCTAATCCTCGCTGATGCGACGATTACCTTCCCGAAGGGCACCCCGCGGCGGCATCAATTTCTTATACGAGACAACGCTTTGTAAAAGTATCCATTTCAGGTAATACAGAGGCATCGCCTGCCCCCCCGCCCCCTTTGGGGGGTGTTGAATCTCATCAGAGATGAGACACGAGAAGAACCTGCAAGGTTCTTCGAGTCAGGGGAAGTTCGAAGATTTCCCAAAGGGAAATCTTCTCATCCTCCAGGTCTGATGACCTGTCGGAGGCGCAAGGGGGGTCAATCATCTGGAAGGAGAGATTCTACAGAGGAGCATAATTAAAAAAAATGAATGCGGGACGTCCCTGTTACTTGTGACGGAAGAGAGGGATCATTGGTTTAAGGGGATCGTACGAACCCCGTGCCGAGAGATCATAGGTCCGTAAGAAGGCGCCCCCCATCACGTTCTCGAAGCTTGCAACAGCCTTTGCCTCCGGAAGCATCGCCTCCAGCGGGTACTCGTTGACCTGGTCGGCGGCAAGTGCCTGGATGCAATACTCAATATTGACCGGGACAAGCGAGACGTGGACGTTTACGGCATCGGCATTGCCGGAATTCCGGATGATGATCCCCTTTGCATCATCCTTCAGTTCAACGACAATGTCGGGCAGGTTCTTTGTATCCTGCATGATGAAGAGAGACATGGCAATAACTGCAACAAGGACAAGGACAACGCCGCCAGCGTAGATACTGATGTAGGATGCGACAATCGTGAGGATTATCCCGGCACCGGCCAGGATCAGGATTTTCCGGTCCATAGTTTTCATTGTCCCGTTCCCTTCATCTGTTTAACGGTTTTTTGCCGGGATTTGCTTTTCGTGTTCCTCATGTGACAGTTGCATCCACGATCTGCCCGTCCCAACTCGTTCACGGGAGGTTATGGAGCTTTTTTAAGAGATCGATGGTCTTCCGGTTGGCTTTTTTGACCGGCTCCTCCGGGACCCGGGCCGGATTTGTCGATCCCAGTGTGTCGAATACCGAGCGGATCGCTTCAGGCTGGGACGGGCCGTAACCCCCTTCGAGCACGAACGCCAGGGGACAATCCCTCCCGTCACGGACCAGCGCTGCGAGCGTCCCGATATCTGCGGGCTTAAGGAGCATGCACTCCTGCGGATCATCGGACAGGGTGTCCTGTCCCGCGGACACGATGACAAGGTCGGGACGGAAGCGCTCCACAGCCGGGAGGATCACTTCCGTGAAGACCGCGTAATAATCGGCGATACCGGACTTGTGGACAAGGGGGGCATTGACATTGAAGCCCATGCCTTCGTTACTGCCGATCTCCTGTAAGGTCCCGGTATGAGGAAAATTGTCCATCTCGTGGGTTGAACAGTAGAGCACCCTGTTGCTGGAGTAAAAAATATTCTGTGTTCCGTTGCCGTGGTGGGCATCCCAGTCGATGATCGCAACGCGGTCGACCTGCTGCAGCGCATGGGCGGCAGCCACCGCGGCGTTATTCAGGAGGCAGAACCCCATTGCCCGGTCCGCCTCTGCGTGATGGCCCGGGGGGCGTACGAGAGCAAAACAGCACTCCCCGTCAAACGACCGGTCCACGGCAGCAATGGCGGACCCGACCGCGTAGGTGGCCACTTCATAGGAACAGGGATTGATGTACGTGTTCTGGTCAAGGTATCCCTGCTTGATCTGGTTGTTCTCGAAATACCCGCCGGTGTAGATGTACTCGTCGAGCGTACAGAAGTCAACGTGTTTCACGCACTGCCGCTCAAGCCAGGTGAGGTACCCGGGAACATGCACCCGCTGAAGTTCCTCAAAGGTAGCGGGAACCGGGGGGTAGATAAAGAGACCTTTTGGCAGGCGTTCAAGGATGCTGACCAGCCGGTCATGGCATTCCTTGTGCCCTTTGCAGTCATGGTTGGCAAAGATATCCCCGGTTATCGCTGAGCACTTCATGGTACCGTATGGAGCCCTGTATTGCAGTAGTCTTCTCCTTTTTCCTGTTTGAACCTTATTACTGTAACACCCGGTCCCAACGAAAAGTGACTGCACGGATGCAGTGAAAAGCAGCAATGCTTGGCGCTGTACCTGTTTGCTCGTCCCAGTTTATGTCTTTCCGGCTTCTGGGCGCGCAAACAAAAAACTATCCAGATTAAGCCTCCACATGTTCCCGTTATAACCGAGAAAAGACCATCAAAAGTGAATTACTGAACGAAAATACCGAGAAAAACCTTTTTCTTCTCTATCCACGGCGGACATTGCAGGACTATTACTGTTGCCTGAGCCCTGTCCGGACGGCGAACGATTCGAAAATTATTAATAACAACATACCCGAGATTCTGTTTAACCTATACGAGACCCGTAATGTCAGTTGCTGGTATAGGTGATTGATTCAGAGGTGTGTAAAAAAATGGTGTTTCATCCACCGGTAGCTATCACGGCCAAGGCCGGAGATGCCGGGAAGTACAAAGTTGGCCTGCCGGCCTGGAACATGGTCCTCCGTGGATTCATGTCCGGTGCATACATCGCCATGGGTGCTGCTCTTGCGACGGTCTGTTCAACCGGTATTCAGGCAAGCGATCCAGCGCTTGCATTCGGCACGGCAAGTGCCGGTTTTGCCCAGTTAATCCTGGGTGCTGTGTTCCCTGTTGGGCTTATTATCACCGTGCTTACCGGTGCTGAGCTCTTCACGGGCGACGCAATGCTCGCCCCGATGGCCGCGTTCGTCCACAAGGTCACCTGGACCCAGGTCCTGAACCTGTGGCTCTGGGTATACATCGGGAACTTCATCGGATCGGTTGTCTTTGCCTACATCATGGCAAACGGGCCGTTCGTCAGCTTCGATGCAGCAGGTGTCGGTACCCTGACAGCCTTTGGTACACGCGCCATTGCGATTGCCAAGGCCAAGACCGCATATGTCGGCCTTATGGGCTTCTGGTCTGCGTTCCTCAAGGGCATTGCGTGCAACTGGCTCGTCAACCTCGCCATCCTGCTCGGTATCTGTGCAGATGACGCGGTCGGCAAGTTCTTCGGTATCTGGTTCCCGATCATGGCCTTCGTTTCCAGCGGATTCGAACACTCGGTCGCGAACATGTACTTTATCCCCGCGGGTATCTTCGCGCAGGGTTTTGTTACAGATCCCACCAAGATCGTTGCAAGTGTCAACTGGGTCACGATGTGGACTGCGAACGTCATACCGGTTACGCTCGGTAACATCGTCGGAGGCCTGCTCTTCGTTGGTGTGATCTACTGGGTCGCATTCCGGAAAGAGATCGCAGCGCTGAAGTAGATCCTTAATCATAACATTTTTCGATGAAGATCGGAAATGTTGATGTAAAGGTCTCAATTCTCGCAATTGCGGTCTTTGTAATCTTTACTATACTCGTAATAATCGCCTCAATATACAGTCCGGCAGTCAGGTCACACCTGATCTGGCTTGTTCCGGTCCTTTTTATGCTGATCATCCTTCCCGTTGCTCTCAACTACATGAGCCAGCGGCAATATGCTGATCTGAGGCCGGAGTATGAACGGCAGGCAAAAACCGTCCGCGTGAGACTGATCAACGAGAGCATGATCGGCAAGATCGTCCGGATCGAAGGTGTTGTTGAACACGCCCGCTTCCAGTTCCTGAACCGTCCGCAGTATTCTGTTGCCGACCGGACCGGTGCAATTCCGGTCAAGATGTTCACGAATCCTGAAGAAGATATCAAGGTCAATGATATCGTCGAGGTCCTCGGCCAGGTCATCCGGCGGTATATCGTCACCGGTGATCCCATCATTAATTGTGTCTCCATCAGGAAGACGGGAAAGAAACCGGGGAATTAGAAAAATCCGGGATTGTCAGGCAGCCAGGGGAATTTTCCATGTCTACGACAGATTCTGAAGGGGCTCCCTCCCAGGGTGCAGGACGATATTTCGAAGCGGCCGTGCCGATCATCGCATTTGGCGTGACGGGTGTCGGGATACTCTTCTGGAGCGCGGGATACCCAGTTGATTTCCAGTACGTCTCGATCGGCTGCACGATCAGTTCGTTCATCCTTGCATACCTTGCCTGGATCCGGCCGCGGAAGGATATCGTTGCGCTCTCGACCCCGATTTACGGCATCGTTTTTCTGGCCACCCCCATCGAGGCTGCGGCTGGGGCTGTACTCCAGCTTCTCTATGCTGCAGGACTGACGGTCCTCCTTTTCAGGCTGAAACGTCGTTTCAGTGCCGGGATGGGCAGACCTGCGGCATTATCTTCCGATGAGCCGCTGGGAAAGTACCAGGCCCGCATTCTTGCGGAAATGCCCGCGGTCTCTCCCGCGCTCGCGCTTGCGGCTGCCAGGATCTTTATCCGGTTTTCAGAGGGGGAATATGATGAGTCCGGCAGGCTCGCTTCAACGGTGCCGGAGGTTGCAGCCGGGACTGCTCCCCACCTGTTGGCACAGGCTTTTGCGATCATCTCCTTCCAGGCAGGCCGCATGGGTGAAAAAGAATCCGTTCCCGGTGAGTACCCGGTCTTTTCCGCAGAAGAACAGCACCTGCTTTTCTTCCCCCTTCCTGACTCTACGGACAAGGAAAGGGCGTACAGTCTCCAGCTGGATAACGCCCTGGTCCTGCTCTACGTAGTCGCTCTTCGCTGCACAGAAACCGAGATTCAGGTGAGCCTTGACAGGCTCTGCCTCTTTGCGCGACGCCTTGTCGGGGAGTGAGAGGCAGACGGATAATTCCGCATCCGGATTATTTCAGGGAAAATGAAATGGTGAGAAAGAGTGATGGGATCAGTCCTGGTACCTGGTGATATGGTTCAGAGGTGTGTATATCATCCATGAAAAAGGCAGGTACTGCCCATCTGACCGGTATGCTGTGCGCTAGTGCACAAACACTATGCACGATATCTATGTATATCACAGCCACTAAATAAGCGTTATTACATATCTTTCACAATAGCAGCCGATCTGTGCAGGGGACAGATTTGATGGGAGACATTCAGAGTACAGATGAAGCCGCACGGATCCGCGCCGTGTTGAAAGATCATCCCCTTGGCATGAGTATCAAGGAGATCTCCGCTGCCGTGAACATGAGCCGTAATTCCGTGGCAAAGTATGCCGAGGTCATGACAACTGCCGGGCAGCTTGACGTCCGCCATGTTGGAAATGCCAAACTCTATACCCTCTCACACCGCGTCCCGGTCTCGGACCTCTTAAACCATGCAAAGGAACTCATCATCGTCCTTGACAACGATCTCCGGATCATCCAGGCCAGCAGTTCATTCTGTATGTTTGCCGGTGTGACAAGAGAAGCAGTCCTCAATACCCGGCTCAGCGCCCTCCCGTTTCCCCTGCTCTCTCCCGAGGACGAGCGCGAGATAGTCGCTCTCCTTGCCGGCGGGCCCCTGTGGAAAAAGGAGATCACCGTCTCCCATAACGGCAGAGAGGTGTATTTTGAGGGAAGGTTCATCCCGACAACCCTGGAGAACGGGTCCTTTGGAATAACTCTTATCCTGGAGGACACCACCGAACGCACGATCGCCCGCCGCGCATCCGAGGAGCGCGACCGGCTCCTCCGTACGCTCTTCCAGATCCCGACAACTCCCCGGTTCTTCATCGACAAGAACCACAAGGTCGTATACTGGGACCGGGCCCTGGAGATCCTCACCGGGATCAAGGCTGAGGATGTCGTGGGGACAAGCGACCACTGGAAAGCGTTCTACTCCCTGCCCCGGGTGTGCCTGATTGACCTGGTGGTTGATGGCAATGTGGAAATGATCGCCCGCCAGTTCAGCGGCATGGGTGCGCCAGGTGACGGGACGGACGGCAGAGTAGAGTGCACGGACTTCTTCCCGGATATGCATGGCGGGGGGAGATGGCTCCGCGTTACAGCGTCGCTGATCCGGGATACCACGGGAACGGTAACCGGCGCGATGGAGACCGTTGAGGATGTCACCCACCTGAGGAAAGGCCAGTTCATCATCCAGAAGGCGTGACAGAAAAGGCAAGCCGTTCCCCTGAAAACAAGACTTGATTAAACGAACGATAATTTTCAGGGTGTCCCGGATACCGCATCAGGCTTTCCCGGCTCCCTCCGCATGGGTGTGACCTGGATGCTGTCAAGGTCCCCGAAAACGAAATCGAACCGGTCGCGGATGCTTGTCGGGAGTTCCACTTCCGGGATGAGCCGGAACCCGAGACTGCCATAGAAGTTGACCAGTTCTGTCTTGGAATGCATGTACAGCGTCTCGTTCCTCCCGCATTCCTCGATGAGGAGGATCATGACCGAGCGGGCAAACCCCCGCAGCCGGTACTCCTCCAGGACATAGACCGCATCCACCTCAAGGCCGTCCTCGTGCCGCGAGCACCGGGCCACACCGATAATCCGCTGGCCCGAGAAGACCGCGAAGAGCCGGTCGTGCGACGGGTCAGCCTTCTGCTGGTGATAGTGGATCCAGAGCTCCCGTTCGGCCCGGACCATCTCTGCCGGCGTGAGTTCCCGGACCGTGACAGCCTCGACCATCCGTCCCGCAGAGGGCGTTGTCTTCTCCGAGAAGATGACCTGCCCGAGGTGACGGATGAAATGCGGGTGGATGGCATGAAAGCCGCTGCTCTCCTCGCCGGCAAGCGAATAGAGCGTGAGGAGAGTTAAGTCTTCGTTGTAGCGATCGGACTTTCCCGGTGCGGTGATCGTTGGCATGGTCTGGGACTCTTTTTGGGCATCCTTGGCTGCCGGTTGTTCTTTACATGTTGCCAGTCATCCACAATAATGGTGATGTTCGCAGGATCCATGAGATCCGGAAACCCGGTTCAGGAAAATGATTGCCAGCCCCTTCGGATCTCAGCAGTTCAAACGCCACAGGACTCTTCACCCCTCCAGCTATCGATTAAAACGCGCGGGATTGATGGTCCATCTGTCCCTGCGTTCTCGTGATTCACCCCTTCGGATCTCATCGGACCGTAACCTTCTTTTCTGCTCCGGACAAGTATCAATACATCATACGCCGGTGCGTGCGCCGGTCTATGTACACTGTCAGAGGTGTGTGTATGGCGATTGATAAATTATTACTAGGGAACCTCAGGTTTCGGGAATCGGATTTCACCCCGAATATCGATTACTACAAGGAACTGGTTGGCAGCCAGCACCCGGAGACTCTCTGGATCGGATGCTCGGACTCCCGGCTCCAGACCGGGCACATCACGCAGGCCCGGGCCGGCGAACTCTTCATCCAGCGGAACATCGGCAACATTGTGCCGGTCCATGACTGGAACTTTGCAACCGTGCTCGAATACGCGGTCATGCACCTGAAGGTAAAAGACGTCGTGATCTGCGGGCACTCGAACTGCGGGGCAATCCGGGCGCTCGACAAAGAGAGCACGGATGCGTATATCCCGCTCTGGCTGAACAATGCCCGCGAGGCAAAAGACCGGGTTGACTCGAAGATCGAAATGCCGCACACCCCCGCCGAGCAGGAGAAACGGTACCGGATGATCGAGCAGGAGAATATACGGCTCCAGATCGAGCACCTGTTCACGTACCCGCTCTTAAAAAAGGCAGTTGCAGAGAACCGGGTGGCAGTCCACGGCCTCTACTATGACCTTGGCACCGGTGCGCTGAGCCGGGTCTCCTGAACCATCGGTGCCCGGACCTGGATGTGTCGGCTCCCTGAGGCCGGTCCAATCATTTTTTCGCATTTAACAAAAGAACAACGGGACATTATCTGCCAGTCCCCGATGAGGACTGCGGACGGGAGCCTCCCGGAACCTTCCGGTACGCATTCTCCGCAGGTGTTTTTTCCACCACGGGTTCAGGGAGAAAGATCGGCTTTGACCGCGAAGTCTAAATCAAACTGCCCGCCGGGTAACCCGGCTTTTACACGGAGCAGGTAACCTTACGAGAAACCGGTCGTGAGCCCCTCGCGGGCATCCTTCTTCTTTACTGCATTGAGTGTCGCGATGTAGTCCTCGTACCGGTGGATCCGGGTGCTGACCGGGAACGGGATGCCAATAGTGGAGATGATCGCCTCGCCCCGGTCGAGAGTCTGGATCTCGATCTCCATCTTGCTTAAGTCCTGCTTGGCACTTCCCATGATGATCTCGCGGTCGCCCCGGTCTCCAAGACCCATAACAACGAACGTGTTGATCTGGGCGAGCACTTTTGCGTCCACATTCTTTGGCTGCTGGGTGATGACACAAAGCCCCACGCCGAACTTCCGGCCTTCCATGGCACACTCGCGGAACATCTGGGTGGAAGCACCGCCCGCGGCAAGCACCCGCTGCGCCTCCTCGATAGTGATGAGCACCTGGTGGCTTGCCTCCTGTTTCTCATCAATACCAAAGCCCCGGGCCTCGCTGCGGTGCTTTTCCATGATCATCCGGGTGATGATGGAGAGGACAAAGAGTTCGCTCCGCTCGCCCATGTCCGGGATATCGATCAAAACCACCCGGTTGTTGTGGAGATTTTTGATGATCTCGCCGATGGACGACCCGCTCTGCCGGAAGAATGCGCTGTTGGACTTGGTGATGTTCTCGATATGGCGCTGGATGACCCGGACCGGGCCTGCCATGGAGTTCCGGATCAGCCACGCGAGGCTCCCTTCCTGTACGCCGGCCGCAAGAGGGTCCTTGATGGGGAAGATCTCCGGATCAACCTGCTCGAAGAACCGGATCGCCTCGTTCCCGCTGACCCGGGAGAAAGCCTCGATGATATCGTACTGGGCGGAGGTGAGGTCGTACAGGATGGAGAGGTCGCTGATCCGGAAATCGTCATACTCCAGCCAGAGCCTGTTCATGGCGTACTTTTTCCGGTCCGCCTCGCCCCGGATTGTGAAGATGGCAAGCCCGTCTTTCCCGTTTGTGTAATGGACAAGCCCTTTTGTCGGATCTCCCGTGGAAGACTTGCCACCGCTGACATACTCGCCATGCGGGTCCACGATCAGGAGCCCGAACTTCTGCTCTTTCATGCAGGAGGCACAGAAGGTCTTCATGAAATTGGACTTGCCCATGCCAGTAGTGGCAAAGACGCCCATGTGCTGCGGGAGCACTTTTGCCGGGATGCGAACGGCTACATCACGGATCACGCCCTGCCCGCTCCGCATCAGGCCCACCTCGATCTCGCCCATCTGTTCGGTGAGGAACCGGAAATCCTCTGCCGTCGGGTCCTCAACCACAGAAAACTTGGAGGGGATGGTACGGGGCTTGTGGAACTTCCCGTCACGATCCACGAACCCGAGCGGCACCGCGTCGACGGTGATGAAGACATCCTCCCCAAGCCCGTAGAACTGCTCGGCATACACCCGCGTGTCCCATTTCGGGTCGGTGAAGTTGGAGTCGTGCGAGAGATCAGTGACCTTGGCAAAGAAGGTGGCACCCTTGGTCCGGTCCACGATCTTCTTAATGTCACCGATATAGAGCGTCTCGTCATGAGGGGCGATGAAGCGGTAGGAGAGCACGCTCCTGCCGATGAGCCGGTACTTGGAGAGGTCGGTTGTTTCAGTATCGCGCAAATGCATCATGGTAATCTCCGAACAGGATCTCATAGGTCTGCCGATCGATACCGGCGTTCGTGAGGCTCAAAAGAAGGTCGCCTTTGATCTGGTCGGTAATCTCCTTTGTCAGCACAACAGTGCGGTGGGCGTCAAGAAGGGGATACGGGTACCCCGGGATCCGGCCGTCTCCGGAACACGCGGCGAGCCGGTCCATGACCGACGCTGCGTTCCGTGTGTCCCGGGGAAGTTCGATCTTGAGCGGCCCTGCCGCGTGCCCGTGCAGGCAGGCCACGTACATTGCGCCATGCTGCCACTGGGCATGGGGCTGGTGGTCGAGGATAGCGGGATCGATTGCGATCCACCAGGGTGCCCGGACTCCGCACTCCTTTGCGAGGCCCGCCACCGCGGGAAGGAGCGGGTGGCCGCCACCCCAGGTCGCTGCCGACCGTTTCGAGATCCCCGCAAGGCTGATCTCCCGGTCGCGGCAGGCGAGCACGATCCTCGTGAGCACCGGATTGTGGCTCTCGTGCGATACCCGCAGGGGCCCGTCCCGCAGCAGGAGAGCGCCCTCCCCGAGCCCGCGGGCCATCGTCTCCGTGACCCAGAACTCAACCGTGTCCCGGAGGACTTCTGCTGCCCGGGCAATGTCCTCATTGTTCAGCGACTTTCCCGGCGGGTGACCGAAACAGTCTGCGTAGAGCACGGGAAAGTCCTGGTTCTCCTCTTGCGGGCCGATGAGGGAGAAATGCAATGGCGTGACGGAACGCTTCGTTCGCTCCATGCCAACAAACGTTGCCTGCGCAGCCCGTACGACCGCGAGCGCCATGCTGCCGGATTCAAGGAGCGTGACATTGGAACCGTCGACAGCGCAGACCTCACCGCAGGCCCGGAGCGTACAGGAGACAAAATCACTGTTCCGGATACCGCAGGTCTGCCGGAACTTTCCGATGAGATCGCCAGGGACCTTTGCCCGGATCCGGCCTGCCGCCTCGTTCACTGCACCCGCGTACTCGTCCTTCATCCGTTGAATCCTAGTTTGGCATGTAATGGGATATAAGGAGGTGGGGGAGGGGGTGAAACTGAAAGACCGGAGTGCGTGGTACGATACGATGCGGTTCTCAGGACCCTTTTTTTATGAACGTCCCGCGCTCGTATTCATCGAAAGCCTGCCGGAGTTCCTCCTGCGTGTTCATCACGATCGGGCCGCCCCAGGCAACCGGTTCGCGGAGGGGCTTTCCGGCAAAGAACAAAAACCTCACGCCTTCTTCCCCGGCACGGACATCGATGGTGTCCCCGTCATGATCATACCGTATCATCGTTCGGTTTCTGAGCGGTTCTGTCATATCGGGCGCAAATAAACCCGAGCCGGAAAACACGTACGCTGCCGCCAGGTACCCCGGTTTCACCGGGTGGGAAAACCGCATCGCCGGCCCCAGCGTTACATCGAGATATTCTGGATCTGCCATCAGGTCCCGGACCGGGCCGGTCACCCCGCCAACAGACCCGCAGATAACCCGGACCTCTGCTCCTTCCGGCAGCGTGACACGCGGGATCTCGTCGGCGCGCAGTTCCTGGTACCGCGGGTCCATCATCTTGCTCTCCCGGGGCAGGTTCACCCAGAGCTGGAAACCACCCATCTTCCCGTCCACCGGTTTTGGCATCTCCTGGTGGATGATCCCCGAGCCGGCCGTCATCCACTGGACGCCCCCGGCCGGCACGTCCCCTTTATGACCCATGCTGTCGCCGTGCTCGACACGTCCCTCAAGCATGTACGTCACCGTCTCGATGCCCCGGTGCGGGTGCCAGGGAAACCCTGCAAGGTACTCGTCCGGGCGGTCTGCCCGGAAATCGTCGAGCATCAGGAACGGGTCATACGCGGGGATCTCGCTGTACCCGAATGCACGGTGGAGCCGGACGCCGGCCCCCTCACGTGTCGGGCGGGAAACCGAGGTTCCTGCAATCCTTCTGGTCCTGTTCATACGGTGCTTTTTGGGACGACTGCACCATAAACCTGCGGGAAGTGCCATGAATGAGAGGGCTGTTGCATGAACGCGTCCGTCAGAATTGGATCTCCTGTTTTTGGTTTTGAGGTGCCACTGCCGCTCCCGGCATGACGGCGTCACAAAAATAAAACACAGCCGCCAGCACCAGCCGCAGGAAACCGGCCGCACGCGGGGAGCCGTTTTCAGTTCAGCAATCGCAGGGCAACACGGATATTCCGTTCGCTGAACGGCTTTAAGATATACCCTTCCGGATCGATTTCACGGGCCCGGTCAATGGTCTCCTTGTTACAACAGCTGGTGAGGAAGATGACCCGCGCATCCGTTGTCTTCCGGATCTCGGCTGCAGCGGCGATCCCGTCCCGTTTCCCCGGCATGTTGATGTCCATGAAGACAAGATAGGGTTGTTTTTCCGCGGCCACGACCACAGCCTCGTCACCGGTCCCGGCTTCGATGATGTTTTCATACCCGAGGTTCTTCAGGTTCTGAATTAAGAGGCTTCGGAGGATGCGGCTGTCATCCACGATAAGAATAAGGATGGACGTATCGCCCGGTTTTTGGGATTCACCCGTTTCCTGCACATCCCCATTCATGGAAGCAGACGCATCTTCACCGCCCTTCCCGTTGCCCGTCTCAGCCGCTGCACCGGCCCGGGCGTTCATGAACGACTTCCTCTGGAACGCGAGACTCTCCCGGATCCGTGTCGCGACCTCATTGTAGGCGTCGAAAGCGCTCCTCCCAAGGCCACTCTTCGGGAACACTTTTTTGAGTTCTTCCTTTGTGAATATCCGCTCGACCGCCTCGATATCGTACACGCTCAGGTCGCCAAGGCCAAAGACGGAAAAGAGGACCGGTATCCCGTCCCGGTCACAGACACCGGCGAGCAGCCGCTTCCCGGCTTTCTCGATAAGGAGCGGACGGGTGTTCTTGTCGCAGATCCTGATGAGCAGGGTGAGAGCCGGTTCCCCGTCCTGCGTGACCAGGGCGAGGTCATTGAGGTTGGCGATGACGACAAGCGCTGCCCGGTCAAGGTCTGCCCCTTTCTGGAGGATAGAGAAGACAAATTTTCCCCCCCGGCGGGCACAGTCCTCGTGGACCACCCGGCTCAGCAGCTCGCGGTCTTCCCGGCTGATCGTATCGATGTCGTCCTGGAGATCCGAGCTCGACAAAAAAAGGTTGGAGAACAGGGTGCCCCATGCCATAAACAGGCTCTCATCATCGGGTCTTTTCTGGCCTTCGGCAAGGGATAATCCTAACAGATCGATCAGTTGCCGGGGCGAAGCCTTCTCGATCCAGGAAAGGCTGGAGTGCGGCATTGCCATGCGGAGGGGTAATCCTTCGGTGGGTTTTGTTGGACCGACTGCATTCTTGATGGTTTTTAAGATCCTGTTCTCCAGTTCCGAGAATTTCGCATCGTACTCTTTCCGGATCCGCTCTACATCCTCCGCTGTATATACTACCGGGGCGGGCCTGCCCTGTTCCTTCCGCATATTGTCACCGGATCGCTGCGCGGGTTTGGTCATACGAGAAGAGCAACCTCATCTTCAGGAAATTATCTGATTTCCCGCTCTAAATAATCCTTCGACACTTCAATACATTAAACTACCGGGACCTGCGGAAGTGGGGCAGCTGTTCCATCATCGCAGACAGCCGGCAGGGTTGCGCGGGATACGCTGCGGTTGCATGCAGGCATCCCCGGCCCGTCATGCAAAGCCCCAGGCGGCAGGCATTTCCGTACGCTTTTTTTACAAGGGAAACACACCTTTCATTATGTCCCGCTGGTCACCTGCCCTCGTCCTTTCTGTCCTTGTTGCTCTCCTGCTCCTTTCTGCCGGCTGTACGCAAGGACCATCCCGCCGGAATCCCTGCCGCAGTCCCCGGCCCGGAGCCTGCCATCATTTTTAACGAGACCCTTGTCGCATTTGTCGATGAAGCGGTCCGGTATGCACAGGCCCACGGGAAAGAAGATGCGCTTTTGGAGTTCTCCAACCCGGACGGTTCCTTTGTGCGGGGCGAACTCTACATCTATGCGTACGACTTCGACGACGTTGTCCTTGCCCACCCGTTCAGCCCGGAACGTATCGGAACGAACCGTACCAATGAACGCGATGCATATGGCAACCTGTATTCGTATAAGTTCATCAACGCCGCAAAGAACGGCTCCGGCTTCGTGCGGTTCGCGTACAGCAATCCGGCCCGCAACAAGACGATCGAGGAAAAACTGGGATACGTGAAGAAGGTGGACGATACCTGGTGGCTGGGGTCGGGCGTGTACACGGGGCCGGCCCGGGACACGGCGTAACATCACAGGAAACCAACCCCCACAGGCATGGCGGAACAACAGCGAAAAACGCGACAGGGATACTGGAGGACCTGGCCGGGCACGACAACACATGGTCCACCTTCCCAAAAAAAACCTGCACTAATGAGCGGTTTTAAGGCATCCCGTTGTGAATAACCAGTTGGTGAACACCAATGTCAGACGAAGCATGTGTTGCATTCCCCATTTTGGGAGAGCCCGCGCCGGACTTTGAAGCGGAAACAACCCAGGGCCCGATCAGGCTTTCTGACCTGAAGGGAAAATGGGTGGTACTCTTCTCGCACCCGGCAGACTTTACACCGGTCTGTACCACCGAGTTCATTGCCTTTGCCGAAATTCACGATGAACTAAAAAGCCTCAATGTCCAGCTGCTCGGCCTTTCCATCGACAGCATCTCGGCCCACCTTGCCTGGATCCGGGCGATCAGGGAGAAGATGGGCGTCTCGATCCCCTTCCCGGTCATTGCGGACCTGAACACGAAGGTGTCGCAAAAATACGGCATGGTCCATCCCGGGCAGTCATCGACCGCCGCAGTCCGGTGTGTCTTCTTTATCGATGACAAGGGGATCATGCGGGCCATGATCTACTACCCGCTCCAGAACGGCCGGTTCATGCCGGAGGTCATCCGCCTGGTAAAAGCACTCCAGACAACCGACAAACACAAGGTATCGACACCGGCTAACTGGCAGCCGGGCGACAAGGTCGTTGTCCCGGCCCCAAAGACTGCCGCAGAGATGGAGAAGCGGGAGACCGAGGGGTACGAGTACAAAGACTGGTATTTGTGCTACAAGAAGATCTGAACACTCTTCTTCCCTTTTTCCCGTTCGTTTGAAAAAATCTGGTGAAAGAAAACCGGGACACATCTTTCGGTTACCGGGCCGCAAAGCCGGAAACCATGTCGCGAATCAATCGCTGATGCTGATGATCTGCACCGGGCAGAGCTCCGCAGCATCCCGGGCACATTCTTCGAGCTCACCTGAGGGAGTGCCTTCCGCGATGTTGCCGTTGCTGCGGAATTTCCCGGTAATCTGGCTGAATGAGTCATCCGGGTTCTCTTCAAACAATCCCGGGCATGCGCCCCGGCAGGACCCGCAGCTCACGCAGGTCACCCGGTCGATTGTAACGTTCATGAATATTACCGCCGATCACGCGGATAGTGGCACACGGGGAACATCAGAGTATCAGCGCCCCTACGAAAAACGCGGTTCAGAGCAGGCCAAAGAGTGCCTGCAAAAGAAGGCTGCTGACCGCAACAAGGACCCAGAGGATCCCACCGAGCGCTACCGGCCGCCAGCCGGCATTCCGGATGGCAGCAAACGAACTGCTCATCCCCACGGCAGCCATGGCTACAGTGATGCCGAAGAATGCAAGGAACCGTATGGTGTCGTTCCATGCCGGGGGGATGAGCCCGGCCGTCTGGATGAGGACGGCGACAAGGAAGAGGACCAGAAAGAGGGGGATGAGCCGGTACCATGCCGTGCTCTTCCGCTCATCTTCGGGCAGCCCGCGGTTCTGGAACCAGGTCTGGAAGAGGGCCAGCGGGACGATGGCAAGTGTCCGGGTCAGTTTCACCACAACGGCGTAGGAAGCAGCAACGACCCCATAGACCGTGGCGGCCGCGACAACCGAGGAGGTGTCGTTGATTGCGGTGCCGGCCCAGAGCCCGAAGGCCGGCTCCGAGAGGCCGAGCAGGTGGCCGAGCATGGGGAAGAGGACCGCTGCCAGGACATTGTAGACAACGATGACCGTGACCGAGATCGCAATGGCCGGGCCGGCCGCCCCGATGACGGCGCTCATGGTGGCAATTGCCGAGGCCCCGCAGATGGCCGTGCCGTACGTGACAAGGATCCGGGTGTCACGCTCGACTCCGAGGGCCCGGCCGACAACGATACCGGCAGCAACGCAGATGACGAGCGTCCCGATCATGACCGGCAGGCCGGCAAGACCGATTGTTGCAACCTGCCAGAGGGACATGCCGGCGCCGAGCAGAACAATAGATGCCTGGAGGATTGTCTTTTGTGCAAACGTCTTTCCGCCTGCCCATTCCTTCCGCTGGCCAAAGATCTGGCCAACAGCAAGGCCGATGAGGATGGCGGCAACAGGCCCGCCGAGGATGGGGATGAATACGCCGATCTCCCAGGCAATGCAGGCGATGATGAACACCGGGAGGAGACCGTACGCTATGCCGAGAGCAGCCGTAATGCGGGGAGGGAATGATGGTGACGGGGTCAACATAGAGATGTCATATGGCATCGCGCATTAAGGTAATCCTGCCCGGTCGCCGCACAGGAATGCAGGACGACCCGATAGAACAGGCACTCTTTTTTGCCCAAACGCTTGCGATCTGTTCGCGGGGAGGTGTCCGTTATTGGCGGGGTGGGACCGGGGCTCTGCGGGAAAAACGTCCGGCGGTTACCGCAGAGATCCGGATCCAGCCGGCATCATTCCGCTTCCCGCACCCGGCTCGCGCTGTCCGTGCCCATCTCGACAACAAGCGTGTTGGCGAATTCACCCTGGATCTCGGCGATGTGCGAGATCAAGAGAATCTGCGGGAACCGGGACTCCTGCGTGCGAAGTGCAGTTAAGAGGTTCGCTCTCCGCTCCTCGTCCTGGCTCCCGAAGATCTCATCAAAGATGAGGAACGTTGACTCGTGGACCTGGTGGAGCTCGGCAAGGTACCGCGAGAGGGCGATTCTTAAGGCGACTGCGATGTCGTCCTGTTCGCCCCCGCTGAAACGCTCGATGGGGTAATCGTTGTCAATGTCCCGCACAAGGAGGTTGAAGATCACATTCGCAAAAATTCTCGATAGGTCATTGAAGCCAATAGTAAATTTCGAATTGGAGGGAATATCGAAGTATTGAAGATTCAATAAAAATAATACCGTCATTACTGGGGGCAAAAAGGATGGTCAGATTTCTTCATACCGCAGATTGGCAGATGGGAATGCGTGCGGTACATACAGGAAATAAATCAAAAGAAATCAGGTTAAAACGATATGTAACCGCTCAAAAAATCGTAAATATTGCTCAACAAAAAAAAGTAGGTTTTGTGCTTATTGCAGGAGATCTTTTTGAACACCCAGACGTCGATGAAGTTGTCGTAAAAAAAACTGTTGACATTCTAAATCAATTTGCTCCAATTCCAGTATTCATACTTCCTGGGAACCATGATCCATATATTCCCGGTGGAATCTGGGATCGTACTAGCTGGCAGAGAGTAGGTTCGCATATCCATTTACTCACTGTTGAGGAGGAGATCGACTTGGGAAGTAATGTGGCTATCTTTCCATGTCCTGTAAAACAAAAGCGTAGCAGTCTTGACCCAACATCATGGATACCGAAAAGAGCCATCACTGATGAGAAAATTCGTATCGGGATAGCTCATGGATCATTGGACAGTTTACCCGGGGAAATAAATTTTCCAATATCAATAAAATGTGCTGATGACAAAGGTCTGGATTATCTCGCTCTTGGGGACTGGCATAGCTTTTCTCAATATGGTCGCAGTATCTATCCAGGTACATTCGAACCGACAAGTTATGATGAACCCGATTCCGGAAATATTGTGATTGTGGATATTCCTGCACCACAGGTTTCCCCAAATTTCGAAAAATTAAGATGTTCCACATTAACTTGGGCAAAATTTTCATTGGATATTCAAGACATTACAGATTTAGAAAAATTTGAAGAGAAATTAAAGGCACTCGGATCATATTCAACATTAGTAATACGAATCAATCTCCGTATTCATATTCAGCACGATGATCGCGTTTTTCAACAGCTGAAAACACTTCGCGATGAATTGGATGAGATGGCATTTTTTTTGCAGTGGGAACAAGTGGAGATCTCTGTTAATCCGGATTTAGAGGCGCAATTGCCTGAAGGTCTTGTTCAAGGAGTGAATGAAGCACTAACTGATATTTTATTGGGGAAGATTCCACAACCCCCCTGCAATGTCTTTGCGGGAGAAGATCGTGCCGTAGTTCAAAAAGCTAAAAGTATGCTTCGTTCATTTCGGAGGGGGGGGATGAAATGATCATTGAACAAATCTCCCTAAAAAATTGGAGAGGATACAGGGAACCCCATACCTTCTCTTTTGATAAGGGGTTTAACCTTGTTGTTGGAAGAAACGAGGCCGGGAAATCAACATTATTCGAAGCACTTGCGAGGGTAATGTTTGATCGTTTTTCATCAAAAGCGGAAGAAATTAGAAAAATTCAACCTTTGAATAGTTCACTAGGTCCCGAAGCTGAGATAATTTTTATTGATAATGGTAAGCGATTAAAAATTAAAAAGCGATTCCTTCATGCCCCAATCAGTGAACTTAGCTCAGAACGAAATGGTCGTTGGGAATTGGATCACGAGGGTGATAAAGCAGATATTGAACTTCAAAAGATCCTTAAGGGAAATTCATCCAGCAGAGCATCTCAACCTGAACACCGGGGATTGGCACAAGCATTGTGGTATTTGCAGAATGAAGATCCCCTCCCAAAAAAAGTGTGGGCTGATGGGATCAAACAAGATCTTGCTGGAATAATCGAATTTGTTATAAAACGTCCTGAAGAAGATGCGATATGCACTTCAATTGATGATCTTTATGATCGATATTGGACATCTCAAAGTGGGAAAATAAAATCTGGTTGTGAGCTTGCCAGCCTTAGAGAAGAAATTAGTCAGAAAGAAAATGAGTTTGAAGATCTTCGGATAAAGGCTTCCAATGTAGAGAACCTTCGTTTAGAACTTGAGGGATTCTACGAGATAAAAAAAGAAAAACAGAATTCCTTGATAACTGCACAACATGAGTTGACCAGTCAAAAACAACAATTAGAGAATGCCGACAGAATTGAAGATCAAAAACGCGTGAAAGACTCTGAAATAACGGAATTAAACAATAAAATAAGTGGCCTTGAGAAAGAATTAAAAACGATCGATCGGCGTATCAAAATAATTTATGAATTAAATCAGAAATTATCTGAAGCAAAAGAAGTTGCAGAACGATGCGAAGCTGATTCCAGGATTGAACAAAATACCGAAGAAAAATATCATCAAAAGTGGAAAAATGATCTTGAACCCCAGTTAAAAAAGATTGAAGATGAGTTGTCGTTGTTACATAAAATAGAAAATCTTTCGCGATTGGAAAACTCAAAAGAAATTTTACATGAATACCTTTCAAAATTATCTAAAGCCGATGAAGAATACAAAATAAAAAAGAAAAAACTTACTGAATTAATTGCGCCCTCAAAACATGAATGGCACGAATTTGAAGAAAGTTGGGATCAATTTCAGAGAGTGGAAGCAGAAGCAAAAGCGAGTGCAATTCGTATAAAATTTGACCTGAACATCGAGGATTCGGATATTAGATCTACACCAACAGCATCCCATACCGATGTTAAACACGAATATTCGGTCCTAACCCCGACAATATTTGACATTAAAAAAATAGGTAAGATTCATGTTAGAGGTGGCGGATCGTCTCTTGAAGAGATCATCGAGAAATCACAATCATTCCAAAAAAGTATCCAAAATACCTTCTCTCGGTTTAATGTCAGAAATAAACAGGATCTTTCTGATCGTTATCAGAATAGGATCGACTTAGAAAGAGAAGTAAAACAACTTAAGAAAAACTTGGATACCCTTCTCGATGAAAATAAAGGTAAGAATTCTGATGACGAGTTCAGACGTTTAGAGCAGGAAATTGCTGAAGAATCGCAATCTATAGAAAGTGCACCAGCGACTTGGAAAAAATTGTCTGGCAAAGGCCTTCGTGAAAAAATTATCCAGACAGAAAAAACAAAAAAACAGCTGGTCGAGGATATAGAAAAAGAACAATTAATGGAAAAATCATCAAGAGATAAATCCCGAGCATTAATTCAGAATGCAATCGATGAACGGAGTAAATTTGAGCGCAGCAATTCAGAAATTAACAGTTTAAATAATGAAAATGTAGAATCGCTTAAAAATTATGGTTCTCGTGATAATTTGGTCACTCTTATTGAGAAAAACCGTAACCTCTTATCGACAGCTACTGGCGATCTTAATCATATTTTAATGGATTATGAAAAAATGGTTGTTCTTCCTCGAAAACTGTATGCTGAAGGAGAACATAAAGTCACAGCTCTCGAAGAGCAAATTAGGACTAATGAAAACCAAATTATTGATCGTAATGCTCGAATTGAAGAGTCAGCTGCACAGGGTTTGTATTCTCAAATATCAGATCTTGAGGGGCTCCTTGAAACAAAAAAACGCAGACTGGCGAGTGTCCAACTCGAAGCAAATTCAATAAAATTATTGCATGATATGGTAATTGCTCTCAGAAAAGAACAATCAACCATGCTTGCTGGACCGATCAGTGAGTTAGTGAATCGGTACCTTGTCATGTTGACCGATGATTCATATGCGGGCTTGGAGCTTAATGAGGAATTATTACCAATTGCAATTCAAAGTAACAGATATGGTACACAATTACCATTGGACAGTTTGAGTTATGGGACGCATGAACAAATTGTCGTGCTTTTAAGATTGGCGTTAGGTGTCATCTTGAGTAAAAATGAACGTAACCTCGTTGTAATCGATGATCGTTTGGTAAATGCCGATCCCATGCGAATGAAACGGTTAAGTTTAATTCTACAAGAAGTGTCAAATAACTCGTGCCAGATAATTGTGGCAACTTGTAATGATACGCCATATACTGGAATTAAGGGACATGTAATTAGTGTTCCATCTGATGGTAAATTGTCATAACATTCAAAAAATTTTGAGATAAAATTTGTTATCATTAAGATGATCGAGACGTCCACACATCTTAATTCTTATAATAAAAATCCCCCATCTTTTTTCTTCCGGCAGGTTGAAAATTACATATCATGCCAGCAAGATTTTCTCCGGAATCCGAGAATCGGGCAGTCACGTTCGATTACGGACTTCCCGGGGAAAAGCTGGATTCGGTTATCGATCGTTTTGTTGCAACTGCAAAGGAAGATTCCTTCACAACATGGCTCCTTCTGCCCACGGAGAGACTTGTCCTTGAGGTTACCGATCACCTGATCAGAAACAATATTCCGTTCATTCCTTCCCGTATCTGTACCCTCAAGGGATTCTGCAGGATCCTGTTTGAAGAGAACCGGACAACCGAACGTCTCCTGTCAAAAAGCGAATCCAAACTATTACTTTCCCGGTTACTGGAAGAGAACAGAGAAAACGTCCGATTCTTTGTAAATCGCAATCATCCTTCCCCAGGAACTGTGGATGATCTCCTGATGTTTATGAACGTCACCTTCACAAGGAAAGTTGCCTTTCCTGAATGTCTCGTCGGTTTACAGAGCGAGAAGAGCGATCAGCTCGATGCGATCATAACCCTTTACCGGGATAGCTTGAGAGATCTCGATCTGGTTGACAGCGATACGATCGTTCAATGGACAATCAATCAGGTAAACCGTTGCGAACTATCCTTGCTCGGAACGATTTTCATCTACGGATTCCATGAACCTTTGCCGATTGAACAGGATCTTTTTGAGGCAATCCGGGACCATGCCGGAACGGTTTTTCAGAGTATTCCCGATGGTCTTGATCGGAATATTTTCCGGAGTCATCTCCCAGATGGACACAATTCCGGACAACCGCCGTCATGCGATCCTTCTTCAGTACGATCTCAGATCACCGGTCTCTTTTCCAGCAGCACACACCTGGATGCGAGAGAATTTTTCCGGCTCCGTACCTTCCCCTCGCGCTATGCCGAAGTATATGGAATCGCGGCTGAAATCCACCGGCTGAATGCCAGCGGGACTCCTCTTTCTTCTATTGCCGTGGCATTTCCGGATCTCCGGGAGAATTATGGAATTATTGAAGAGGTTTTCTCGGATTTTGGGATTCCCTGGAATGCAGGGATCGGCCCCCGGCTTTCCCAGGCGCCGGTCATCCAGTTTCTCATAGCGATTGCCGGTATCGGCGAAAGAGGATTTTCCCGGGAGGATGTTGTCCGGGTTGTGGGCAGCCCTTATTTCCGCTCTGCTGTCCCGGGAGGGACCGCACATCTTGATGCCGCTGAAGTTGATCTTGTATCCCGGTACGCCGGGATTGACGGGCCCCACCCTTCGTGGGACCGGCAGCTGGAATGGCTCCACCGGGAATTGAGAGATCCGAAAAAAGCCAGGAACTACCCGGGTATCTCGGTTCAGACCGTTGAACGTGTTGCGGAAGGATTGAAGGTTTTCCGTTCGGACCTGGAAATTCTGGCAGGAAAGAAAAATCTCCGGGATCATATCCGGGGATTCCGCTCGTTCCTGGCATTGTGGAATATCCCGCACCTGTATTCTGCACCCGATGAACCGACAAAGGACCGGGAGATCCAGAGTTATCAGAAGTTCTGTTCCCGGCTTGAGGCACTTGAAAAGGCTGCATGGCTCCCTGATGATGAGGTAATCACTGCCGGTGCATTCTCCCGCTATATCACTTCCATTACCGAAGAGCCGGATGAGAGCGGGCTTGAAGATTCTGATGGAGTTACGGTGCTTGGCCTTCGCGAATCTCAGCACCTAAGGTTCCCGGTTGTCTTTATCGGGGGACTGGTTGAAGGTACGTTTCCCCGACTGACAACCCGGCTCCCGTTCACCAACACGCTCGAAAATGCCCGCATGGGAACCCGTTCCCTTTCCGAGATCCTCCGGGAGGAACAGTATTTTTTCCTTGCGGCGATTCTCTCTGCGCAGAAGACCGTTTACCTCAGTGCCCCGCTTGCCGACGGGGAAAAGCCCCTGCTCACCTCCGCATTCTTTGAACGCGTAAAGATGAGAATTGGAAATTCTCCCTGGCCCGATGCAGACGCCACCGCACGATCGGCATCCCGTCATACCGCTGCTATCGAAGCGGGTTCCCTGATCCGTGACGCAAAGGTTTGCGAAGCACTTGAAATGATTCCGGATGCTCTCGGGATTGACAATCTCGCAGAACGCGTCAACATGGAACGGTATCACCGGACCGGCGTGTGTGATTCATCGTATGATGGCATCCTGTCCGGCGATGAGACAATTCAGGAAGCACTTGCTGGTCACTATGGGCCGGATCACGTGTATTCCCCGACAAGCCTTGAGACCTATGCCAACTGCCCATTTGCCTACTTCCTAGGCCGGGTGATCAATCTCAAAGAATTACCGGAAGTAGAGCCGAATCTCTCAGCCAGCGATCGCGGAACTGCCATCCACGATATCCTGAGTGCCTTTTACCGGCAGTGGCGTTCTGCCGGTCACAACAAGGTCAGTCTCGCTTCATTGAACGATGCCACGGAAATGATCCTGAAGATCGCATCGGAAGAACTGGCACAGTATTCCTTCCAGAGCCCGCTCTGGGACGCGACCCGGATCCTGATGCTTGGGGACAAATATACCGGGCCCGGATACTTTGAGAGATTTTTAATCAATGAAGCGGGTGAAGAAAATTCACCGCTCATTCCCTCGCGATTTGAATTCTCCTTTGGCATGGAGGCGGGTGAATCAGATGATCCGTCATCTGTTCCGGAACCGGTTGAACTTGTTTCGCAGGATGGCGGACAGAAGATGTTCATCCGGGGCCGGATCGATCGGGTCGATCTTACACCTGATGGGCAGTTCGTGATCTATGATTACAAGTCCGGCCTGCAGCATCCCAAAGCAAAAGAGATCGAGGCCGGAACTGCCCTGCAGTTGCCGCTCTATCTTTCAGCATTCGAAACGATATCCGGCAATCACGGTGTTGGCGGGGGATATTATAAAATACGGCGCGAGATTACCCGGAGTCTCGTGCTCGCGGATCCGTCTGCAAAGGACCTGATGATCTCCCGTGTTCGTCCATCTGCAGATTTTTCCGGCACGATCCAGCACTCCCGTGACTGTGCCTTTGCCTACATCGAAGGGATCCGGAACGGCCGCTTCCCGCTGCCGGCTGAAGAGGAATGCCCGAATACGTATTGTGAATTCAGACAGATCTGCCGCTTCGATCCGTACCGGGTATTCCAGTCGGGGGAGGAGACCTGATATGGCAGCAACACCACGACAGGGCGAAGCGATCACCACCCACGACCGGAGCATGGTAGTCACGGCCGGAGCCGGGACGGGTAAGACCTACGTGCTTGTGCAGAAATATATCGATCTGCTCAAAACCCGGCCCGTCACGGTACCCCAGATCCTTGCGCTGACGTTCACGGATAAGGCCGCAGCCGAGATGAAAGAGCGGATCCGGGCCGAGATTCTCCGGTACGAAGGTCAGCGGTGGGAGAAGGCTGCCGAGGATTTCATGATTGCACCGGTCCAGACGTTCCACTCGTTCTGTGCGCAGGTGCTCCGGGAATTCCCGATCGAAGCCGGCCTTGAGCCGGGATTTATTGTGCTGGACGAACAGCAGGCCACCCGTATCCGCAACCATGCATTCGACGAACTCATTCATTCCCCGCAGGATGGGCCGGTCAATGAGGCACTCGTGCACGTTCTCTCCATCACGGACCAGACCAACCTCCGGAAGATCCTCTCTACAATGTACGAACGGCGGGAGCGCTATGCACAGTTCTTTGCGGCTCTTGATACTGATGAGACGCATGTGCTGAAAACCTGGACGAGAGAAGTCAGCGAATTCCGTGACGATGAGATTGCCGCACTCCGGAACAATCCCTCGTTCTCTTCCAGCGTCCGAACCCTGCTGGGGTTAGCATCCGCGTATGCAGGTGTTGATGACAAGGCTGCACAGTTTTTAGGGGAGATCCAGCCCCTCCTTTCCCGGCTTTCTGATCCTGAAGATACGGAAAAATTCTGTTCGGCTGCTCTTGAGCTGGAGCGGAAGAGACCCGGGAATATCGGGAGCAAAAAGAACTGGAGGGGCAATGATCTTGCTGAGTTCAGGAGTGCACGCAAGTGCCTGAACGACATTCTCGAACAGAAAATTTCCCTCTTCCGGATGACGATGGATCCCTCCGACCCGGTGATCACCGGGTCGATCCGGTTCCTGCACGACCTGTCCCTGGTTTTCTTCCGGTACCTGGAGCTGGTCGGGACCGGCAAGGGTTCTCTTGGGGGCCTGGACTTTTCGGACCTGATCCTCCATGCCCGCCGGCTTTTCCTTGAGCAGCGCGATCTTGTCACCACGCACTTCATGCCCCGGTTCCGGTACATCCTTGTTGACGAGTTCCAGGACACGGACCTGACGCAGTTCGATATCATCCTCTCCATTATCGGGACGCCGTCCCCATCCACGGATTGTCTCTTCATTGTCGGGGATCCCAAACAGTCGATCTATCTCTTCCGCGATGCAGATGTGACCCGGTTCAAGGAAGCACAGGAGATCATCACAACGGCATGCACGGGAAGGAAGATCGATCTCGATACCAGTTTCCGGAGCACGAAAGAGGTGATCGGCCTTGCGAATTTCCTCTTCTCCCGGCTCCTTGCATCCGCAGAAAAACCATGGGAGTTCGGGTACGAACCGGTCAGGATATCCGGAAGCCGTGCGGATCATACCGGTTCCGTTGAACTCCTTCTGCCCCCGAAAGGAAGCGATGCTGCCGGAACCAAACGGAACGAAGCTGCGATGGTTGCCCGGCGGATCCACTGCGCTATCCATTCGCAGCCCCTTACGGTGTACGAGGAACAACCGGATCATTCGTTTGCCCAGCGCCCGGCCCGGTACGGCGATGTCGCGATCCTGCTCGAACAGCGGACCAACCTCCCGCAGTATATTTCTGCGCTGGGCGAGTACGGCATCCCCTTCTATGTCCACGGGGGGACCGGGTTTTACCACCGTCAGGAAGTGTACGATCTTACGAACATCCTCTCGTTCCTTGAATACCGGCATGACAATATCAGCCTTGCCGGCATTCTCCGGTCCCCGTACTTCGGCCTGCCGGATACGGAGCTCTTCCATATTGCACAGGAGAACGGCCGGACGCTCTGGGACAAGCTCGGGAAATACGCAGAGCGGACCGGTCCCGGGCCGGCAACCCGTTCCCGCGATCTTCTCGCTTCCTGGCAAACATATGCCGGCCGGACCGGCCTGGTGTCCCTGCTGCGCCGGATTTTATCGGAGTCCGGTGTATACCCAATCTATGCAGCGCTCCCGGCCGGCGAACAGATCCTTGCCAACATCGAGAAGCTGGTTGCCATGGCCCGGGCCAGAGAGGAGGCCGGGAATTATTCGCTTGCCGATTTCACCGCGGATCTCCGGCTCGCGATGGAGGATGATGAACGGGAGGGCGAGGCCCATCTCGATGCCCTTGCCGAGAATGCCGTCAACATTATGACCGTGCATGCAGCAAAGGGGCTGGAGTTCCCGATTGTTTTTGTGCCGGACATGGGCATGAATTTCCCGAACACTACTTCACCGATCCTGATCGGAGACAACCCGCTGATGGTTGGCGTAAAGGTCCCGAACCCCCGGGAGAATTTCGAGATGACCGAGAGCCCGGTCTTCCTTGCATTGCGAGAGCAGCAGAAGCAGAAGGAGCGGGCTGAACGGAAGCGGCTGCTCTACGTTGCCCTCACCCGGGCCCGGGACCATCTCATCATGAGCGGGACCATGCCGGAGGATTCCGGGTTGTCGTACGATCTTGCCCGGTCCCGGATCGAATGGATCTTCACAGCGTTTGGCGTGACCGGGAATGCTATTACCTCTGGTGGGCTTGATCTCGCACTGCCGGATGGGGCCGGAACGATCCGGTTGTCGATCGTCTCCGATCCCGGATCGATCCCGGCCGAGACCGGGCGGGTGGAGCCGGAACTGATTGTCGTGCCGGAGGAATGTGCGGGAAAGACCGGGACGTGGCAACAACCAAAACCGAAGAAAGGGAGAGAGAGAATTCGACCAGAATCGGTTTCAGCTATCGAAGAGAAAGAAAAGAATCATTTGCAAAAATCCCATAAAACGGTAGAATCAAAATACCTGTCGGAGGTCGAGGGCGCAACGAAGGGAACGATCATCCACGAAGTGCTCCGGGGCCGGGATGTTGCGACGGTTTTGCGCGAGTATGGCGAATATTCGGAGGAGCATGTCCGGCAATGCGAGGAGATCCGTTCTGCTTTTCTCAATTCTGATTTGATGAAGAAGGTGAAGCGGTCGTATTGCGAGGTGCCGTTTGTTGTTACGATTGAAGGGAAGCCGGTGGTGGGGAGGATTGACCGGTTGTGTGAGATGGAGGATGGGAGTTGGGTGGTAGTGGATTATAAGTCAGAGACTATACGTTTGGCTTCGGGTCACTCAAAGAATATAAATTTTTATTCAGTATCAATGGATGTTTACATTAAAGTGGCAAAACAGATGCTTTGTGATATGAGGGTCACTGGGAGATTATACTTTATTGATAGTGGCGATTTTGTGGCGAGTTGAAATGATCGGCTCCCGCTTTTTTTGATTATCTAATACCTTCAAAAAACAATTTTTTAGGAGTATATTTCCGTCACGATGCTTTTGAGTTCAATTGGTATTTCATCTACCCCTTTAGTGCCAAAAAAATCTACTGCTGCGAGTGCTTTACCTTTCTTATCTACCTGATTTAACGAAATGCCCGCAGCTTGTTCAAAATCTTTAGTAATTACAAGCGCAATTCCAAAATCAGGATTAATTTGGGTAGCAATCTCATGGTTCAGTTCGAATGTTTTTGTCTTTTCACGAATTTTATCAGGATTCCAATCGGGTGGAATGGTTGAAGGAAGGGGATCTTCATCATGAACGACAACATGTTTTAGATTAAATGCATTCGCGATTGCAATATACATCGGTAGGTTATGTTTTGACCCGCAGTCGATTATTGAGACGTCGTGTTTAAAACAGCCCATTTTATCGGCTAAAAATGGGAAAATTACTTTTTCCGTCTCACCCTCAACAAAAACGACTTTCTTTGCAAAGAACATTTCACCACGGTCTGGATTTATCCAATGAGCCGCGTGAAATTTCTTTTTTCGATCTTGATGTGTTGTCCCTTCAAAAAGATCTTTCGAACACTGTCGAACAGATGTTCCATCCCTTGGATTTTCTTTTGAAATGATACAAATACTCCGGTATTTTTCAAGGTCTACAAAATGACTTGAATGACTGCATATCAGAACTTGATGTTGAGGAGTAACTGCAATTTCCTGTAATGCTTGTGCCATTTTTCGTTGTGCTTGAGGATGAAGAAATAATTCAGGTTCTTCGATGGCAAAAATCAGTGAATCTGATGATGCGCGAGGGACGGCCGCATCAGGTTGAGTGTTGCTTCTTAAGGTTTTTGCCCATGCTCGAAAGATAGCAAAAATTACTGCTCTCTGCAGACCATGGCCTTTTTGTTCTGCAAGGGTCTTAACACCATCATCCAAACTCAAATTTGTCCCAAGTTCAAAAATTTTTTCAATTTCTGGGGGGATTACTTCAATTTCCACACTAACACCCCAATCACGCAATTCTTCAGATAAGCGTGTTTCGAGATCCACCATTTGCGTAGGTCTATTCTGAGGATCTGCATCAGAACGATTAAGTCTTTTTACAAGTTGCTCAATTCCATTGCATAATTGTTGATATTGGGGATCCCGTTCGGCCATCTCTTGAATTGTTCGCCCAAGTAATTTTCCAAACATTGTGGTATTTTTTATTCTTGTCTCGTCAGATAAATCGCGAACCGCTGGGATGATATAGAAATCTGGAAGGCTGCCTCCTCCAATATTTTTAGGTCCTAAAAAATTGGTTGTTGTGAGATTTTCATGAAAAATAAGCTCTGCTCGATGTTCTTCAATATATTGGGATTGTGCTGTTTTGACCATATCCTGAGTTATTCGTCCAGCTGCAGGGACATATTCCCGAAGCGGGATTGGATTAATTGCATCTCGGGAAGCCAAATTCCTTATTTCTGATTCTTTTAGCCAGGATTGTTCCGGTTCTAACATTGATCCCCGGTATTCGGTCTCGATTTTACCTTCCTGTGATTTCTTTGCAGTTTTCCGTATGAGGAACGTGCCATCATTTCGGAGATATTTTTTAAATGTATTTTTTTCCTGTTCCGATAGTTCATGAAAAGTGAGTTCAACCCAAATTTCGTAGTCTTCTCCGCAAAAAGCATTTAGATCTTCATCTTGAGGTTTCGCTGATGGAGTAAGTGCAAATTCAATAGCAGAAAGGATGTTCGATTTTCCATGGTTATTTGGTCCAAGAAGAATCACCTCCGGTTCGCATAGAACCTCCAAAGAACAGATGCTGCGATAATTGCGGATTTTTACTTTTTGAATTCTCATCCTTTTTCCCCATAAATATATTTTAGATAATCTTACGTTGTTTTATTTAGCGATATTAATTCTGGTTTGAGTCAACGATTATAAAATTGAGTCTTTGCATTAGCACAAAAATCGAATGCAAGTTGGATAATTGTTATAATAATCAAATTTCTATAAGACTCAACAGAGATTTGCGATTAACCTTTCTCAACGGAAAGCAGGATATTATTATCAATAAACCTCCTCGCATACTCCGCAATTTGCAGATCCTCCGGAACAAACTGATCATACTTCTCGTTCGTACGACCTTGGAACTTCGCCGCAATCTCATCCGGAGTCGGACACGATTCAAGTATCTCTTTGTATTTTTCGAGGATCTGCGATGGCGAGACTCCTTTAAACTTAAGGGCAATCTCCTCATCCTCGACATGGAAGCCGGCAAACTCCTTTCCCAGCGTGAAAAGCGTCCGGTGTTTTGCCGAACTGGTCCAAGTGAACCAGTACGTGAAAGGACCGTCAACCACGAATGAAGTCTCTGAGAGATTTACTGATTTAGCTACCTGTTGGGCTTCCTTAAGCATCTCCTGTGCTCCTGAATTGAGATAAGAAGGAATTGAATCCGATATGACAATCTCCTTCATTTTTTCACGGATTCTCTCGTGGATCTCGGCCCCGCCCCCTCCAAAATATTTCGGCACTTTCCCACCTTTAGATGGCTCGACAAGGATCTCGCATCGCTTGAAATCAATCGAGAGGATCTCCCACCGGCGGCCGGCAAGAATCAGGAACTCGCGGGTTTCGAGATCTGGAGCAGACGGGATACTACCGATCTTTCCTCCCTTGTGGACAACACTGAATTCCTTCGGTGTTGCGAATGCCGAATAGAATTCAAAATTGTTCGCAATCCTCTCTCCTTCAAGACCGAGTATCAGTATCCCCCGATCATCTTGTTCAATAAGGTCTGCGGATCCCATGTTTCGCAAGATCTGAATGAAATCCTCCTGTCGGACGTTCTCGAAAGATCCTTCTTTGACAAGAGTATTGAAAAGATCCTTTGCAGTTGATCCGCCATGTTCCCTGATAACACTCAAGATCTGCTGGATCAAAGTAGAGAAATGAAAAAAACCGATCTGGGGCGGTTCGCACCATTTTTCAAAGAGCATGAGTTCCGACATCGCTACCGCCCTGATAAGTTCGGGATGCATCCGTTCGATGAGCGAATCTTCCTTTGTGTCCCTCTCGATGATAAACATAATCAGAATTTGTGCCTCACTCTCCTTGCGCCCGCTCCTGCCGATACGCTGGGCCAGCGAATTCACCGACCAGGGGGCGCCGATCTGTCCGATGCGTGAGACATTCCCGACATCTATTCCCATCTCCAATGTGCTCGAACAGAATGTTGCTGTTGGCTGGTCCGATTTCAGGGCCGCCTCTGTCTCCTCCCGTTCACTTTTCGAGAGCGATCCATGATGAATCCTGAAATAATCCGGGAGGTTTTTTCGTTCGAGATGTCTACGTGTACTATCGGTATAAAATTCAAGAAGTTCCCGACTGTTCACGAAAATCAAGGCGGTTTTTCCATAGAAAAATTTCAGGATATCTTCGATGATAGGTGATGTTTCCGGTTCTCCAAGTGCAGGCTGTTCTTTGGAGGGTTTTTCAAAAACGTATCCCCGGACAAGATACTTGATCTCTTTATGTATCTCGGGATCGGAAATAATCTCGATTGAATCCGGGTTTCTCGGGATGAGCCACTGTTTGACTCGCTCTGGATCACCAAAGGTTGCCGAGAGGCCAATAAACCGGACTCCTTTGGGACTTTTTTGAATGATCCTTGAGAGCAGGCTTTTAAGGTGCGATCCTCGCTCGGAGCCGATGAATGAATGCATTTCATCGATAACAATGAACGACAACGAACCGAAAAGACGGGAGAGTTCATTGGGATGGTTTATGAAAAGTGATTCAATGGATTCCGGGGTGATAAGAAGAATCCCGGAAGGTTTTTTCAGAAACTTTGCCTTTCTGCTGCTACCCACATCCCCATGCCACATAAAGACGGGTATATCTGATAATTCACAGAGTCTTTCCAGCCGCTGGAACTGATCGTTGATGAGGGCCTTGAGAGGACCGACATAGATCGCAGAAATACCAATCCCTTTCTTCTCTACAATCTGCGACAAGATTGGAAGAAATGCAGCTTCAGTTTTTCCGGAAGCAGTTCTTGCAGAGATTATCAGGTTTTTATCCGTTGTAAATAGAAAGCGGATAGCATCCTGTTGGATTGGCCTCAGTTCCGTCCAGCACATCTTGTAGAGTTTTTCTTGAATTGTTGGATGGAGGTAAGAGAATGCGGTTTTTTGCATCGTAGTGTTCCAAAAAATTACAATTTAAAGGAAACCAGTTCATCATCGGGTTTTGATTCAACAGGTTTTTTGGGGATATTCACATCCGGTTTTTCACAGGTTTCATCTGGCTCCTGCGTTTTTTGGATGGGAGTTGTGTTCAACAGGCTTTCCCAAGATGTACCTGGATTCTGTTCAAGAATTGAGAGCATCCGGACGTAACTTCTGATGATGTCCCGTGGTGTAAGATAAAAATCTGCGCCAAGTGTATTCTGGCAATGTGCAAGGAACCCCTCAATTCCCTTATCAGGAATAAGATACTTTGCAGGATCCTCGAATGCGAACACATTCCGGATATTATGAAGAAGGACGTATGTATCCTCCTTTGATAGGTTTTCAAGTTCAATGACGGGATTGCTGAAATCTTTCAGGTCAGCAACATTGAAATCGCTTTTCTGGGAAAGACGGCTTTCAAGTGCTCCATAACTAACGAGTCCACGGCGGGGATCTTTCAGGCATTCATCAGTTCCTGCAAAAATGAATCCTATACCGGAGACATTTCCCTGATTGCAGTCATTTACGATATGGAGAATTGTCTCATAATTTGAATTGCGGGCCTGTGCATTATTCAGGCGATGTGACAAAACAGCCAGCTCGTCAAGATTGACTAGAAGCCCGGAATAACCCGCCATCCTGACAAAGCGTCCCCATAATTTCAGGTAATCGTAGATGTTATTATCCTCAATGATTGTCCTGACTCCGAGATCCTGTCGGGCCTCCGTCTTCGTTGAATATTCTCCTGAAAGCCAACGAAGGGCGGACGCCATGAGGGCATCGTTACCTTGCTGATAGCCCTCGAAGTATTTTCCAAGAACTGTTGCGAAATCGTAACCGCTGACATAATCCTGAAGTTCTTTCAACTCAATGGGAATCTGTTGAAGAATTTCTGTATTACTCTTTCCATCTTTTTTCAAGCGCAGTTCAAGATCGGAAATCCATCGCTCAACCAGACCACGAAGTGCGCCACCTTCCGGTTTGGCCCTCACAGCAAAATTATGTACAAGCTCCGTGTATAATGCCCGAGCATGGTTGTCTGAGGAATATAAACGTCTTTCAAGACTGATGTCTGCCTGAGCCACGACAAATTTCTTCTCAAGAGCGACTATCCGGCAGAGATTCAGGAAAAAACTCTTACCCGATCCATATCGCCCGATAATAAACCGGACCCTGGCACCATCATCCTGAATCTTTTCTAAATCTGATAATATTGCACTGACTTCGTTTTTCCTGCCAACTTGAATATGCTCAAGCCCGATTCTTGGAACAACACCGGTACTCAGGGACTGGATTATTGCATCTCGCTCTCTTGGTTTAAGTTTCCCCATATCATCTCACACTCCGCCGAACAATCATTTCTTGTAATTGATCACGATACGGCTTTCGTTTTCTTCCAGAAGGAAATCGCCCAATTCCTCATCAGCCCATGTATTGATATCATCAAATGCAGCCCTTGGCATCAGGTTATGTTTTCGAGCAAGACTGGTAAATTCATCTTGGCTTAATTCATTGATCTGCATGATATCGTGCAGCATAAAGAGATACTTAACATCAAGCAAGGGTATGGTTTCCGGAGGGAATGGCAAATCGATATCCGGTTTCTTGATATCAGTTTTTTCTGGAATTTTTACTTCCGGTTCAATTTCGATTAGGCTCTCTTCCTGTTCCTGCTGGAATACTGCCGATAAAATATTTTGGACTGCCCGAGTATCCTCCATAGTTTGCTTTAATTTTTCACGGTCAATAGTAAACTCCGGTTTTGGAACTCGTGCCGGGATTGTCTCACCCTTGCGGACACGACCGGCCTTTTGGACAGTGATAGGTTCATCAGGAATGTGTTTTGCAAGGAATTTTTTGAAGAGTTCATCGGAAATTGCCGGTTCTATCTCTAATGCTTTGAAAACACTTTTTATTGCTTTTTGCTCACCTTTCACGAATTTACTATCAAGCAATACAATATCTCCAAGGAAATTGGCGAGTGCAATTTTTTTCTCCGGATCAAGATGTTTACTCAGTCGCTTACCAATCTTGGACAGAACGGGGGGTTGTGTTTCGAGGACTCTTTGAAGGGCATTGAGGCATTTGATCTCAAAAACATTTAATGAAAAATTTTCTGAAACAAATTTATTTAGATAGTTTTCCTCAATCTCCGACACATCTTCATCCGATGCTGCAATTCCATATGCTATTCCAAAAACTAATGCTGCACTTTGAAAGTTCTCCGTTATCGTCCATTCATTGTCCCTGATTGGAATTATTGCGACAGTATCGTCCCACTTATATGGAGTACCGGAGATTGTCTGATCCGGTGTGATAATCCCTCCCAAATCCTTGACCAAAGATGTTATCGTATTGCTTTGACTTGTTGTGAGGACATTCCGTTTCTCAATCCCAATCAAGTGTGCGATATCTGAAACAGGAAGGAGAACCGATCCATCAACCAATTGTTTGGTTGCGAGAAAATTTTGCCATGCTATTAAATCCGGATGTGGAATATCTTCTTTTAACGTATTCGGAAGAAGACAAAAGACATCTCTTGTGATCGATCCCTCTGTTTTATTCAACTTATTTACAACAGGTTTTAGTTCATCAATGCAATTGTTCCAGATTTTCTTCAGTGTTTGAAAAGGTTGTGAATTGAGATTTGGGATGGACAAAGATAATGGTTCAATAAAATTCGAACCGGAAGTGTAACCAACTTTTTCTAAAAGCGATGGACTTGCGGGTCGATAATTTAATACGAATTGTTCAAATTCGCAAATACGTGATATGCCTTCAGGGAAGCTTTGTTGGAATTTTTTCCGGAATAACAGCGTCAATAAATCGGGAGTTTTTTTTGCAATATTAGTTCTCTGGAATTCGGGGGAATTTTTTGAGAGTGAGTAGCATATTTTCCATTGAAGAGATCGATTATTTGAGTAAAACCATGAGATGAGAATTTTTGTTGATCTTTCGTCCAGATTATCAAGAGAGGGAAAAAATCTCCTTATTTCCTCATCATTCAATTCGTTGAGTTGCGAACCAATTAAATATGCTTTGAATTGATTCAGGTATGAGTTGAATGAATTCGAAGAAGGATATCTCGACAAAAGACGATTGACCTCATCTAAGATTAATCCAATGTCTTTTCTCTCAATAATCGCTCTCCTCTCAAGTCCATAAAAAAAGATGAATGCATATCCGATTTCGTCAAGATCAGTATTTCGTCCTTGAGAGAGCCATGAGAGATATTTCCATCTCTGAATTGGAGTGATAACATGATATTGTGGCCAATAGGGTAAGGATGATAAGGACCCATTTTTCGGTTTTTCAACTTTCAAAGAGGTAGAAATACAGGACGCATCTGGATGTTTATTATTGGACCAGTATGTTAATGGATTGTGAATAGTAAATTCCTGAATTTGGATCGACTCACCATTTCCCACCCACGTCATCCCTAGCATTGCATAATTTTTATGCGATACGGGAGGATCGAAGATTGAGCGCCCATGAACTGTAATTGAATGATAATTATCATCAGGATGATCGAATTGAGTAATATTTGGAGAAACCGAGATGAGATCAATTTGTTCAATATCGCTCTGATCCTCTTCAGAAATGATTCCTGTGGATGTCTTTTCCAGACTTCCGGAATCTTTGGGTTGTAATGACGAATTAGGCCGCTTCCCGAATAAACTCAGGACAGAATCAATAAATCCAGCCATAACAAATTCTCCTTTTGTATTGAATCTATAAAATTGATTTGAAAAAAATTGCAGGATGAGAATTCCCCCGAGAAATGAGATTTTCTCGTACATCTGATTTCAAAAAAAAGTGTCAATTGGTCGAGTAAAATAAATATGATTATTACAAAGTGACATTATGTTCCTTTTCTTCGACACTGAAACCACCGGCCTCCCGAAAAACTTCGAGATCGATCCGGTAAAGAAATGGCCACGGGTCGTCCAGCTGGCCTGGTCGTTATATGACAAAGAAGGCACCCGACAAAGTCAGAACAGTTTCATCATTTACCCGACGGACTTTTCCATCCCCATGGACGCTGCCCGGATCCATGGCATCACGACCGAGCGGGCCCGGGCCGAGGGCACGTCGCTCTATAAAGTGCTTCCACAGTTCAATGCCGATGTCATGAAAGCGACAAGGATCATCGCCCATAACCTGGATTATGACCTGCCGATCGTTGATACCGAGTTTTCGCGGTGCAAAATAGAGACGGGGCTGTTGAAAAAGGAACCGTGCTGCACGATGAAACCCCGGGAGATTGTGGAGTTCTGTAAACTGCCGGCAAAGTCGGGCCGGGGATACAAGTGGCCAACCTTAAACGAGCTGCACATGCAATTGTTCGGCGAGGGATTTACTGACAGCCACAATGCCGGGGCTGATGTCGAGGCATGTGCACGGTGTTATTTCGCATTGAAGAAACAGGGAATAATCCAATAATCAGATTCGAAGAGTGATTACTTCGCTTCTTTTTTTAGGGTGCGATCCGGACAAACTTCCGCAAACTTACAACTCATGCATTCCCGGGCAGAAGGACTTGCCGGAAAATTCTCGTACTCATACGATGCATTCATCGCCGCAAACTCTCCCTGAATCAATTCTTCTTTGTCCTGCAATTCCTCCGGGTAAAACGAGTACGGTTTCACCCTCCCGGTCTTCAGGAATACGAGTTCGGTCGCGATCTCATCGGCACTCTTCAGGTAATGATTGCGTGCCCAGAGAACATACGCAGCCATCTGGAGTTCCGACTCGTACTCGTCATCGTCCCGCCCGGTCTTCCAGTCCGTAAGGATAAGTGTGCCGTCCGGCATCTTCCCGACAAAGTCCACCTTGACTGTCACGCTTACATTACCGGTGGTGAAATGATCGAACTCCTCGTGGCGCAGGCATTCCTGTTTCGCGTACTCCGGCCACTTGCCAAAGAACGTATGCAGGCAGGTTTTCCCGTTCTCCTCCATTGCTGAAAAGAACGAGACCGAGATCTTCTCGCCATTGTGATATTCCGTGAAAGTCTCGCCACAGATAGTTTTGAACGCTGCAACTTTTTTCACAAACGCCTTCATCGCCTCTTCCGGTTTCATCGGCCGCTCTTCGCAATGGAACTGGATCTGCTGGTCGATGATATCGTGAATGAGCTGGCCCTGGATAACAAACTTTGACGTGAAATTCTTGAGCCACCGGATTTTTTCCGGAGGAACAACCGGACTCGTCTTCACGTACGGGGCAATGTATTCAAAATAATATTGGCGCTGGCAACGGTTCCAGACCCGGTGTTTGGTGAAGGACCAGGAATTGATTTTATGAAAAAATGGATCCAGCTCTGCCATACTCTTTAGTGGGATACCGTTGTGAAAATACTTCGCCTTTCTTCCAGGGTTGTCAACATCCCGCGTTTGAATAGTTCCAGTCAGTATCTTCGTCGAAGATCCTCATTTTTGAGGATCTTTTCCGACCGTCAACTCCCAAAAACCTATCTCCCCGTAAATCGCTCCTTTTTCAAATCAGAGCCCATTTTGAAAAACCGACTTTCTGGAAGTCGCTTTTTTTCGCGAATTACAGCACACTGTTTTGAAAATACGCTCATTGCGTTGATAGTATCCCCATTCAAGGCCATATCAACCTCGAAAAACGTCCTAATTGGTGCCTTTTATTTCAACGATCGCCTTTTTTTCTGGGCATGAGCACGTGAAATGAACCGGGAGAGGGTATTGATCCGGGGTGCTCCGTCGGAGAATGAGATATCTCCGTCGTAGACCCTTCCCTGAAAAAGTGGGTTTCCCCACATCCCCCAGCTCATAGCCCGATCCCATCCGCGATCCGCCGCCCAAACTGTGCCATACCTGCCTGTTTTTCTCCGACGGTAAAGTGAGAGAAAATGGGGGGTTAATGGCTGCTTTTTCGCGAAATGTCGAACGTCATCTGACGTGAGACACGAGAAGACGATAGTCTTCGAGTCCTAGTTGCCGGGAATGGAAAAGTGGGGAATCCGGGGCTGTAGCGGGGCCGGATTGGATTGCCCCTGAACCCTCCCAACACTGTGACCCCGGCAATCAAATAATCAGGAATATAATGTTTCAAATAAATGTTGAAGTAATGGATTACATTTCTCTGCCTATCGAGCGCCAGAAAAAACTGGCCGTGCTTATCGATGCTGACAATGCCCAGGCAAGTATCATCAAAAATCTTCTTGAAGAAGTTGCCAAGTACGGGATAGCATCGGTAAAAAGGATTTACGGAAACTGGACCACGCCGCAGCTTCAGCCGTGGAAGGATGTACTACTGGCACATTCAATCGTCCCCATCCAGCAGTTCAATTATTCCTCGGGAAAAAATGCAACGGATAGCGCATTGATCATCGATGCAATGGATCTGCTTCATGCCAATAACCTGGATGGTTTCTGTATCGTTTCCAGTGACAGCGATTTCACCCGTCTCGCATCACGGATCCGTGAGTCCGGTCTGATCGTGTACGGGTTCGGTGAAAAGAAAACCCCGAAACCCTTCGTTGATGCATGTGATAAATTCACGTACACGGAAATCCTGCGTTCGACTGAATCAATAGAATCACCGGCAGCCATCCAGAACGAGAACACCGGAATTAACCCGGCCAAAAATGACAAAAAATTCCTGACAAAGTTAAAGAACAGTGTTGAAGATTCATCGGATAATGAAGGATGGGCGGAACTCGGTCTTGTCGGCAATAATCTCCAGAAGACGATGCCTGAGTTTGATGCGCGGAATTACGGGTTTAAGAAATTATATGATCTGATCAAAACGCTTGATTTATTTGAAATTGATGAAAAACAATCCAAAGACCAACCAGGAAAAATAATTTACATCCGTGAAAAGGCAAAGAAATCCAAAAAGTAATCCGTTTTTAAATTTTTTTGGAAGTGAGCTAATGAAAGAAGAAATTCAGGCATTACATACAGAATTCAAAGAGCATTTTATCGAACGTGATGAAGAGATCCTTGGCGCAATCCTCGCGATTCTTGCCAATGAAAATGTCCTCTATCTTGGGCCTCCAGGGACGGCAAAAACATACCTGGCTCAGAATATCTGTAAATCGATCGATGGAGCCCAGTTCTTCTATTATCTCCTGACCCGGTTTACAACCCCGGAAGAGATCTTCGGGCCGCTCTCAATCAAATCCCTTGAGAAGGATGAGTTCAAACGCAAAACCGATGGTTGTCTTCCGACATCGCATATCGCACTCCTTGATGAGATTTTCAAGGCAAACAGTTCGATCCTCAACAGCCTTCTCACCATTCTCAATGAGCGTCGGTTCCACAATGGAACAGAGGTTATCGATACACCTCTTCTGACGGTCTTTGGTGCATCGAACGAGTTGCCGGAAGAAGATGAGAACCTGGAAGCACTCTATGACCGGTTCCTGTTCCGGTATGATGTCCGGTATATTCAGAACGAGGACAATGTCAAATCCCTGCTGTTTAGTAATAATGGGGAATTCTCTCCAAAGGTCAAACTCAATGTTGAAGAGATCAAAAAAATCCGGGCTCATGCCCAATCCGTTGAATTATCTGAAGAAGTGCAGGATATCATCCTCTCACTAAAAAGAGATCTGGAACGAAAGGAGTCTGATGATACTGAAAGCATCAGAATTTCTGACCGACGCTGGAAGAAGATTGTCAATGTGCTGAAAGTTGCCGCAGCAGCGAACGGGAGGAAGAAAGTCGATCGGACTATGCTGATTCTCCTGCAGCATATGCTCTGGGATGTGCCGGATCAAAAGGCAGCCCTGAGAACGTTAATCATTCAGAGACTCGTTACCGGAGGTATCGATTCCGAGAAATTGGAAAATGATGTAAAATCTTTTAAAAACCTCGTTGATTCGGAGACTGAGATACTCAGCGATGAGAATTTCCCAGTAACTGTCTATTATGTAGATCGTAGTGGATATCCCAATGGGAACTTCAAGAATTACCCCGAACTCCGAGATTATCATAACCGCAATAAAAAAACAAAATTTACCCTCGATCGTAATTATTACCAGGATGGTGAAGATTTTGAAAAAATAATTGAAAAGTTAAAAAAAGAACATGCTTATTCCCCAATCGAGGGCATCAACGCGGATAAAAGAATTCTCTATCAAAAAGAATTCCAGTCCCTTGAAGAGAAGTATATTCGGCAGAGAAGATCGGTTAAAGACAAATTTGATCAGGTGAAAAAAAATCTTGAGGCAAATATTTGGATCACTCCTCATGACAAAGATGAAATCTCACATGTCCAACAACAAAAACTGAACCAAATATACAATCTTGAGAAAAGTCTGGATTTAGTTCGCGGATCTTTTAATAATTTTTCATCAACCCAACAGAAGGATGTGGAAACGACTACTGACGAAAGGTCCAAGACATTGTCAATACGGGGTCGGTAAAGGAAAATGGAGTATTCCCGAAAAAACAAGATTCTTATCGACGGAATAATAGCGCAACCCCGCCATATTCCCCAAACTGTCCGTGAGGATCTGGCATCAATCCTCGTTGCAGAACTGATTGAGGGAGAATCAATCGAGATCAAAGACTCCAAGAAATTCATCCAGCGATACGGAGTTTTTTACCCACTGCTCATCCATCTCCGCCATTCGGATCTTTGGAAATCCCTTAAAGGACTGGCTGCAGAATCTCCGGAAGCAGCCGCCCCAATCACGGAATTGTTTATTACAAAAATCTTCGATCTCATCGACAATTTCCCGAAAATACGGGAGGGGATCTACAACGATCTCGATGAGGAGATGCAGAATCTTCTCGCGCAATTTGCCAAACTCCTTGAAGAAACGGAGGAGCAATGGAACAAGGAAATTGAGAATCCCCCAGGTTCAATGAATGAGGAGATCATCGACCTGCTCCAAAAATTATCTGAACTGATTAACCGGATGTCCCATGACGGAGATATCCCTCCTGAATCTATTGAACAAATTTGTAACTCAGTATCAGAACCCCTGTCTTCACTTCAGGAACTTATAGATTCAGTCGAAAACACAGATGCAGAAATTGATCCTGATGCGATCGATGATCTCATTGATGCATTAAAAAAAGCGGTTGATGATGCCGAGAACGAATTGGCCTCTGCTGGTCAGGAAGAAACTCAGATTCCTGAAGGTGATGACAGTAATCAGTTGACTGATTCATCTGATGCCGAAGATACAGAGATCTCAGAAAATCCGGAATCACTGGATCCTGAATCTCACAATCAAGAAGCCGGGTCGGAAGATTCGGAGATAGAAAATGGATCGGATTCCGGAGGTGAACCCGCAGAGGGGCAGGGGTCACAAGGAGAGGAGGGGGGTAATGAGCAGCGGATGAGTCCCTCCGAACTGAATGAGATGATTCAACAAATGCTCCGACAGATTCAGGAGAAAAAACAAAATCAAGACGGTGATCAAACCAAGTCAACTTCACCGAGGACTGAAAATATCTCAAGTTTTTCAAAGATGCCGAACACCGAAAAGATGCTCCAGGCACTTATGCAAAAATCAGTTTTTGATCCGGTTAATCAAATGCTTCAGACACTTCGCCCGCATCTTGAAACGATTGACTTCCTTGCTCAGCTTTTCCCGGCAAATCAATGGGGATTGGATTCAACCTCATTGAAACAGGAATATATCGCCAACCTGGAAAAATATGCAAAAATTGTTGAAAAGAACGCTGAACTCAAAGAGATCCTTTGGCTTATCGGGCGGATAGAACTGGAATATGGAATAAAAAAGCAATCAATCTCCCCGATGGGTCGATCGGAAGTCCATTCGATCACACGCTCGAACGATATCTCCCGCATGTTGCCTATGGAAGCGGTGAAATTTCATCACCCGCTCCTCAGGAAAAAACTGTATGCTGATTTTACGGAAGGTAAACTTCTCACCTACAACCTGCGGGGAAAAAACTGGACAGATGGTCCCCCAAAGAAAAAAGAGCAGGGGCCGGTTGTCGCACTTGTTGATACATCGGGCTCGATGCAGGGAACTCCGGAAGTCGTGGCAAAATCTGTCATCCTTGCACTAACGAAAAAGATGATCAAACAGGAACGGGATGTCAAGGTAATCCTGTTTTCCGGACGGAACACTACCGATGAAATCGAACTGACATCAAAGAAGAAAATGGCAACAGAATTCCTGAAGTTCTTGCAGGGAACCTTTGGCGGAGGAACTGACTTCAATACCGCATTGAAATCCGGTCTGGAATCATTAAAGCAACCGGCCTTCAAAGGTGCTGATTTACTTTTCATCACCGATGGTGATTCAGCAATTTCAGATCAGGCTCTCATTAATGAGTGGAAAAAAGTAAAAGAAGACCAGGAAGCCAGAGTCTTTTCCCTGATTGTTGACCATCATTCGGCCGGGGGGCTGACACCCATTTCTGATTATACCTATTTCATCCAAAGGGACCAGAACTGGTCTATCAGGAATAGTCCTGCAACGATGATCCGGTTTATTGCATCACCAAATAATCCAGAAAAAACAAAGAAGAAAGACCGTTCCAAATCCCCCCGAATCGGACGGTAATTTTTTGCACAAAGGTATTAAACATTTTTTTCCTATACTCATTCCGGTGGAATACAATGGCAGCAAATCAGCGAGCTAATGTAAAGAACCCGAACAACGCGAGTCACAAATCTGCCGCGGATAATCGATCAAACCAGATGAACCCAAATCATGCCCCAACAAAATCAGGTGGCAAAAGAAAATAATTCTCCAATCATCGTTTTTCAAACTCCCCCGGTTGTGGCCCAGCGAAAAACCGCCTCCTAGTTCAAACGCCCCTGCCAAGGCCTCGTGCAGCCTCGTGATCGTCCAGCCAATTTGTGCTATTTACGACAAAAATTCTCGGAGAACCCACCGGACGACCTTGTCCCCGGCACCCCCGCCCCTCACTCCCCCCGTGCCGTTATCTCCCGGTCAAGCTTTCTAAGGGCATCATCGAACGCATGCTCCCATTGCGAGAATATCCGGACACACTCATCCAGTTTTTTGATCTTCGCTTCCGATTCAAGCCGGAAAACCGGGTATGATGTACTGTACCCCGGGAGTTTTTTCCAGGAGAACAAACCATAACTTTCAGACATAATCGTTTCATATTCCCGCTTGAGCCAGTCGGTTTCATCAGAAATTTCCCGGAATTTTTGTTGCACTACACTATCGTCCCTCAACCATTCCGTTCCAGCTATTTTCCGGTAATACTTCCTGACCTTTTCCTGATAGATTTCATCACGGATAATCTTCTGATAAAAATCCCTTAACCGGAGCAACGCAGGAGAGGCTTGGGATCTCAATTCATGTTTTCGTTGAAAGATCGCGGCGCTTTCCTGGAGATACTTCTGGTAGTTTCCTTTCAGGACTTCCCGCACCCAGACTGCAAGCGGAATTTCCGGATTATTGGTGGTGTAGAGCGTCTGCTTTTTCGCACGGAGCCCGACCGTCCGGATATTCTTGGCAATGAAAAGGTGGTTCTCGGTCCCGGTGAAAAAGAATGAGCGATCGATATACGGGATTCGTTCCTTCCTCCGGTCATCATCAGGGTAAACAAGGCTGTCATACCATGACTTGAATTCTTTTGCCCGGTCAAGGTAGTTGTTTAAAAGCCAGTACGACTCAATCCCTTCATCCCGGTATTTCTTATCGCGGGTCAGCAGGTCTGATGATGGGATAGGACTCAACTGGATTTCAAAAACGATCTTCCTTCCATCCTTCTGTGCAAAAACATCGGAGATCCATGTACGATCTGCTGAAGGGAATTCTACCGAGGTCTCCCATTGTTCGGCCTGACAAATCCTGTAGATGAGATATTTGATCTCCAGGTGTTCTTTTGATTCGTTGTCATGGGGACATCCGGTATCAGCCGCATGGTAAAAATGCTGAGTTCCTTTTATTGTCCGCAAATGCCCCGGGGCACCACAGCAGCACATCCTGACCGGGAGCCCTTTTTTATGCCGGATCTTCAGCTCTGCCCATTCGTCTTTTGAGAGATCAGGACCGATTATTGTTTCCCCGTCAATAATCGCTTTCAAGGGCATGTGATCCAGATTTGTTTTCCACCCTATAACGATATTTTCCCGGTTCTCCCTATCCACATCCCCCTACAGCCCGTCCGATCACGAGTTCCCCGACACACCCTCGTAAAAATTTTCTCCCCGTAAATCGCTCCTTTTTCAAATCAGAGCCCATTTTGAAAAACTGACTTTTGGAGGATCGCACTTTTTTGCGAATTACAGTACACTGTTTTGAAAATACGCCCGTAGCGCGAGTATTTCCCCCATCCGGACGCACATTTTCCCCGAAAAAATGTCAATATAGGACCTCCCGGTTGGCCGATCTCTGTTTTTTCTGGGCATGGGCACGTGAAATGAACCGGGAGGGGGTATGGATCCGGGGCACACCGTCGGGAAATGAGATATCTCCGTCGTAGACCGTTCCCTGAAAATGTGGATTTCCCTCCATCCCCCCACCCAGAGCCCCATCCGGCAGGAGATCGGCCAAAAGAATGTGGCTAAAATTTACCGCTGGTTTTCAGACGTAAAAATGGTCAATGAAACGTGAATTATTCCCTCATTTCCCGGGATGTCGAATGCTGAAAACATGAGACATGAGAAGACGGAGTCTTCGAATTATTCCCTCTGGAACCGGAAAAGAGGGAAATCCGGGGCCGTAGCGTGGCCGGATTCTCACAGCCCTCTTGAGGGATTCTCACTATCAGGTCGGCAGGATCCAGACCTCACTCCCCTTTCCCCTCAACCACCGCAAGAACTTTTTTTCCCGGCCTCGGTTATCCGGTAATACCGGCCCATCCGTTCATCCGGGGTCAGGCACTCGACGAGCCCTTTCCCGGTAAGTTCCAGGACCACGCGGCTGATCGTTGAACGATCAATACCGGTCTGCCGGGAGAGATCTGTTGGCGAGCTTGGTTTATAGAGGGCTTTGAGAACCTGTCTCCTGTTTCGCCCCCTGCCGACAAAACTCACCAGCTCAAACATATTATAAAAATGGGGAAAATACAAGATGAATATTGGTAGCAAGTGCGTGGTATCGACGTTGCAAATACACTCACAAAAAAATATCATAATCCCCTTCCCCGTCCAATACTCCCCCGGTGCCTGGCGAACATACACCGAATCAACAGGGACGTGTGTACGCCCCGGAGTGGCTCCCCCGGCTGAAAAATCTTGTCTGAATAGGGACAAGGTCACTCCGTGAGGACTATACCAGACACCGACATCGGGGATCCAGTTCGTCATGCGACAGTTCTTCAGAATCCGAAAGGTTCGATAGAATCAGAGAGGTTCATCAGGACCTCGATGAAGAGAAGATTTCTGCAGAAATCTTCGAACCTTGAGGAGGAGAAGGAGCCGAAGGATCCTTCGACCTGGAGCAACAGAAGAACGCAAGGGGTTCTTCGTCGGGATCCCCATATTCTGGAATACTCCCAAAAATCGATGATACGGACTCCGATTCCCTGTTTTTCCGGATAATCCTCACATCGCACTTCCTCCAACGACTTCCCCGCTTTTCTATGCCAGAGCCCTACATCCCGTCCAAGAGCCTGCCTAAAGAGACATAAAGAGACATGTTTTAGAACGAGAATTTGTATTAATTCGGCAAACAGAGCGCATTCTTACCCGGTCTGAAAAATAAGGACATGCAAAATCGCGAATGAGACATGTAAAACCTGCCGGATGGAAGAATCCGGGCCCTATACGCGCCCGGATTAAACACCCCCACGAAAAACCCACCGGGCGACCTTGTCCCGGACCCCCCCTAGATTACCCTGCCCCCCTTCGCAATCCTTCGCGCTAATTGTCCCATATTGTCCCGTGCTCCGGAGTCATTCCACCGTCGTAAAATTGACAGGGATCCCAGAGAAATTCGCGAAACAGTCACGCTTTTTAGCGAAACTATCACAAATTTTCTGATTTTGAGAGGATTCGGAGCCCGTTTCGGGCCCGGATTCCTCCCTCCGTCGTACCCTGTAGGAACACCTATTAGGAACGAGGTACCTCATTGATAGTATCCCGGTCAGGGAATAATCACATTCATGTTTTTTTATTGAGATGTTGCTCGATTTTTTCGAGATTCAGGCGGATCGATGACAAAGTCTCGATCAGATAATCGGCGATCAGGAACAGGATAAAAAATGCAATAATGCTACAGGTCATCACCCACTGAAATGAGATTGCCCCGTAGATTACGAGGATTCCGCAGACGATCGTGAAAATGATCAAGTGATTTTTCTTCATAGCGTTAGATCCCGTTTTGCAATCTATTCTTCTCAACATCCAGTGAATTCAATCGAATCCTGATTTTCAGAATCGATTGCCGGATGGACTCAAGGTTGACCTAATCTTTTACTGAGGGGGCTTGCAGATTCTTCATCGCTTCAAGATACCGGTCCTGCCGAATATCAAGCCACTCCTTTACAGAGTCAAGAGTATTATCGGTAAATATCATGAGTGTGATCACCGCCCACAAGATCCAGTAGTTGGTCATCATACTATAGAATGTGATTAGCACAAATGCCAGAAGCGAGAGATACTTTTTAGCCTGTCTATCCATAATACATTCTCCTGAAGAGTATTTGCAAAATTATTATAAAAAAATATTTGGATTATCCTGTGCATCCATCACCGTTTCCAGACATCCAGGTACTTTGGCTTCCACCCTGCCATGGATTTAGATTCATCCATGCATTTTCGCCAACCCAATTATCCATCTGAGCCCTTGCAAATGCCGCTCCTGTTTTAAGATGAGCATTTACCTGTCCGGCAGTTGACCCCGTGCCTGAACCAGCATGAGTAAACGAACACATCGTGTAGGGGAAACTCACATAATACGATGATTGATCAATGATTGAAGAAATGCTGATACCATAATCCACATAGAATTTTCCCGTTACTGTGAGACTGGCCCTGATTTCCCCCAAATAATTTTTATACTCATCAGTTCGTGTTTTAGTAACCTGATAAATTGTCTTGACCGCCGATGAAGATTCAGGAGACTCGATTGAGATAGAATACAGTTGTGTAAGAATATTTGTAGTAACTGAGTCCCCAAGTGTTTTTTGCTGGAGTGATGCCGGTTTTGCAGGCCCGGATTCTTTCATTTCTCCTAACAATTTGGGAACAATTTTCGTTGTTTTTACCTTATTTCCATCGTAAGAAAGGGCAAGAACAGAATCTCCGCTATCAATGAGAAGAACCTGAGATGATCCAAAATCGTATAATCCTATCACCGATTTTGCTTCATTCGTAACTTTTCCGATTGCCATTATTCTCTCGACAATCTCCTTCGATTCATCATACCGCTTCAGTGGAATCGAATTTTTCTCGATTTCCGGTCTTTGTAATCCCATTTTATCAAACAGGTTGATATCACCATTTGAAACAGGATTGATTAGATCCAGATATGTATTTCCTGCAGCGTCAGGATTACCACCTCCCGCACTCACCATCGGTACCATCGCCATCGCCGCCAGTAAAAGTGCAAGCAGGACGACCCATGTTTTAGGAATGTTCATTTTTCGTCAACTCCATTTTCTTATGCTCCACTCGCCGGCACTGAAGATTGTCTTCAGAGAATCAGAAGCCACTCTTCACGTACCGTCGGAGAGATTCGGGTCCAGCCGCACTTCGATCCGGGGCGGGCCCGTCCTCAGGTTCTGGGACAACCTCCGGCTGTCCACGGGTTCAAATTATATTTTATTATAAATACGATTTGTCGGTCAAAACTTAACACGTTCGGACACATGCATACAGGAAATGAGGTTTCTTATCCGCTGCAATGAAAGAATCTGAAAAATACAACCCGGAGAGAGAAAGGATGTGATACCATGGTCTCTCCGGATTGGCGGACATCTGGATGATGGCCGCCCAGCCAAAGGTATAACCCTTTTCGAAAATACAGCTCCTGCTTTCATGCATTACCCGAATAATGATTCCGCTTTTTAAGGCAATATCCTCCGGCAGCCCCGGTAAGAAGCAGAAGATCCCAGGAGATCGGATCAATTCCGCTCTGAACAGTTGTTGCCAGCGCTACCGGCTGCATGGGGGAAATATTCCCGGAAACGGGTAGCGTGGTTTCCATATCCCGAGCCAATCCCGGCAGTGGCATACTCCAGATGTCGCCAGCTATCCGGTAATTATCCGTACCACCGAGAACCCATATCCCGTTCCTGAACACGACAACTCCCTGCAAAAAGCGTGGGCTGAACCCGGGATCTTCATTCTCGAGCGTCCAGTTATAACCATCGGGCGAAGACCAGACTTCGCTGAATGCGTGGGGGGAAGCATATTTTGTATGTTTTGCCAGGGTTTCCCAGTTTCCCCCGCCGATAACCCAGATCTTCCGGTTCGCGGAAACTACCGGAGTAAATTCCTGGTATTTGAACGGAGCATCTGCTGTGACCAATGTCCAGTTTAATCCGTTTTTGGAAGACCACACATCTTTCGATCCACCTTCGCTGATATACGTATAATCCGTGACGGGATCCGTGTATGTACTGTCTCCGGTACCTCCGACCAAATAGAGCCGGTCATTAAATACCACAATTCCCTTTCCATACCTTGGGCTGAATGACGTGCTGTTCGTGATCTCAGTCCATGTTATCCCATCAGGAGACGACCAGACGTCGTTTTTCAGATTGTCAAATGTGCCTCCGCCGATAACCCAGAGCCGGTTGTCAAAATCTGCTACCCCCATATCGCTGCGCGGACTGAACCCGGCATGCCCGGTTTCCAGCGTCCATGTTACCCCATCGGGAGATGACCAGACATCATTCGTTCCGGATCCTCCTATGACCCAGAGACGGTCATGAAATACCAGTACACCATGACCGGAACGTGGGCTGAAAGCTGCATGATCGGTCACCTTTTCCCATGATTGCCCATCGGGAGATGACCAGATGTCATTCATATCGCAGGTCGAATTGCCGGAACAACCCCAGAAGTATCCATTGCGGGTATGACCGCCAATCACCCAGATGCGGTCGTGGAATACTGCGGTACCGAAATCATATCGTGGCCCGAATTCAGGGGATATGACGACATTACTCCAGTTTCCCGTATGAGGTTCTTCTGCACCGACAATCCCGGTACTAAAAATGAGCAACGAAATAATCAGAATATGGCGGGCGTTCACTGGTATTCCTCCCAAAAAAAGAAGGGGATTAATTGTTGCCGGTATTCAGTGAAATCGATGCAGGCCATGATGAATTCGTTACCGATAAACCGTAAGCAGTCGGACTCCAGTTCGCCGTATTAACATATCCGGGCATAGATGCCGGTATCACAGAATTCCCATATATATCATTGATAAGAATATTAGTAAATGTTGTGTTTCCCGGCAGGTAACTGGAGTTGTAGGATTGCGGGTTTAAGGCAACGGTATTCCATCCCTCGAGTACAGTATATGCCTGAAGATTGCGATAGGTCAGATCTGAAGACTGAGATGAATTCAGGAAGAGTGTCGAACTGATTCCCAATGTCAGGTCAGTAATCGCGCCACTCCAGATTGCTCCCGAGTGGTAAAGATTTCCCTGGATGAGATCTCCCGATTCAACCAGTTCTCCGGTCGAAGGGATTCCGTATCTCCGGGTTGAGTGAATTCCATTCCCGTTATTCTCTTTGGGAGAAATCCACCATGATGCGATGCTCCAGTTCGCTTCAGTGGGATAAGGATCACTTGCTTTGCTTCGTACATACCATTCAAGAACCGGCTGAAGGAGGTAGGTCCCATTGGTGTCTTCTAGACCATTCCAGACAGTGCTTTGCGATCCATCAAGAGAAATTCCGGGTGAGTAGGGGGAGACAAGGACAGGTTCTTTTGGGACATTCCACCGGGCAGAGAATTGTCCAACCGTTGAAATTCGCGCTGTTTCACCGTATTCAATCCATTGCGGTGACAGTGTCTGGGGGCTGTAGGTCTGCAATGATGACGAAACGAATTCGTGTACCCCGCCGGATTTTCCAACTATCGATACTATCCGGTTATTATTGAAGAACACATGGGTAATATCGCCTTCGTCAACGATCAGGGATTGATCCGGGACTTCGAATACGAATGTTGCCGGCAATGCTCCGCCAACAGTATTGGTCAGGGGTGCAGTTGCATCGTCAACAGCAAAGAGCTGGATCCCGTCAGAATCAAATACCGTTGTTACCCCGTTGTTGGAATGCTCGACAATCGCACCAAATGGAAGATTTGTCACAATGGGGACTGCCGATTCAGCTACCCTCATGGCAACCTGCGAGCTCTGCGTACTATCGCTCATCCTGAATTCTCCATTGATTATTGCTTTCTTCTGGGTCTGGACGTATTGTAACCGAGGTAATTGAGTATTACTCTGGTTGAGGGAAGCAGCGTTCAGTTCTGATATTTTTTCACTATCGGTAGCACTCAAAGCATTCGCACTCACGCACGGTATCATCGCCATCGCCGCTACCAGCAGCGCCAGCAGCAGGAGGTTTATTTTTCCAAGTTTCATTTTTGATCACGTCCTTAGATTTTTTCCATTGGCTCCGCTCGCTTGCACAAAGAAACCTTCAGTGAATCAGAAGACTATCTTCACGTGCATTCGGGCAGGATCCGGGTCCAGCCGCACTTCGATCCGGGGCGGGCCCGTTCTCTGGTTCTGGGACAACCTCCGGCTGTCCACGGGTTCAAATTATAGTTTATTATAAATACGATTTGTCGGTCAAAACTTAACACGTCCGGTCTCCCGCAAATAGGAAACCCGGTTTCTTATCCGCTGCAATGAAAGAATCTGAAAAATACAACCCGGAGAGAGAAAGGATGTGATACCATGGTTTCTCCCCGGATCTGTGGATATTGAAACAATAACCGTCATTCCGATACTCGCATTTTTTCACGGATTACAGTACACAGATTTGAAAATACGTTCCATACGCGGATATTCAGACAATCCGGCCCCATTTTTGCCCTTAAAAACGTTAAAATATTGCCTTTCTGTTGGATGATCGCCTATTTTGTCGAACCGGGGGAAGTCCGGAGCAAACCATGGGGGGTTTTGGTCGACCCCTGGATGCAAATCTCGGTCGATACACGCTCGTTCTCTATTGATAAACTCGATCGGGAAAAGGTAGATTTCCCACATCCCCCCACCTCTTGCCCGATCCCTTCCGCGATCCGCTGCTGTAACTGTGCCATACCTGCCTGTTTTTCTCCGGTGTCCGACAGGTCTTAAGACCTGGAGGAGAAGAAGATTCCAAGGGAATCTTCGACAGGAAAGTGAGTGAAAATGAGGGAATTAATGGCTGTTTTTTCGCGAAATGTCGAGCGTTTTCAAACGTGAGACACGAGAAGACGAAATCTTCGAGATTCAAGAGGTTATCAAACCTCGAGACGGAGAAGACGAAGTCTTCGAGATTCAAGAGGTTATCAAACCTCGAGACGGAGAAGACGAAGTCTTCGAGATTCAAGAGGTTATCAAACCTCGAGACGGAGAAGACGAAGTCTTCGAGATTCAAGAGGTTATCAAACCTCG
>NZ_JAQTQD010000004.1:0-34824 GCF_028712425.1 Methanoregula sp. | reverse complement strand
AGACGGAGAAGACGAAGTCTTCGAGATTCGAGAGGTTATCAAACCTCGAGACGGAGAAGACGAAGTCTTCGAGTCCTGGTTGCCGGGAATGGAAAGTGGGGAATCCGGGGCCTTGGAGGGGCCGGATTGGAGGAGCTTGTCGTTCAGCAGAAGAGCAGGAGGGAGAATCGTGGAGATTCTTTCCAATCCCCACGATGAGAAGTGAGGTGGGACACCGAACTTTGAACGGTCCAAAGGATTCTTTGACTAAACCCCCGGCCCTCGCCCGAAGGGACAACTGTCCAATCCATGACAGCAGAAGCAATAACAAAAGATTAGATTGGATAGATTTTCACTTTCGTATTTTGATATTTTTCCGGAATTTGTCCAACTTTCCAGTTATTTCCCGTGGTTTCGAGATAATAATAATTTTTATGATTGTAAACGAACGGAGATCCCTTGCAACCATCACAGGTTATCCCGACTGCCATATGTCGTGGCGGGGAAACCAGTACAACATCATACCCCATTTCTTTCAAAAGAGCTGCCGTTAAAATTGCAGTATCCTCGCAATCCCCCGTTCCATCGACAAGTGTCTCTATCGGATACCGGGGATATTCATCATATCCGGTCGAAATATAATCTTTGGAATAGGGAAGGGACTGAATAAATGCGATAAGATTGTATGCCGCTTCTGTTTTGGAATCTGCCTTGTTTTGAAAAGTCGTTGTTATCCGATCGAGTGCTTTCCTATCCTGTTCAGAAATTGCATATTTCACATAATTTCTATTGTGAGGTTGTTCTTTGTAATATGCGTAAAGTGAAGTTGGGATTTTCAGGGTGTATGTGTATCGATAATTATCGAATGTCCACTGATAATTGCGTGTATAATATTGAACGGGGGTTGCCGTGGTGACTCGTTTGATTTGTGTTGAAGCAGTCGCAGGTACAATTGGTATTGTTGAGACTGTCTGCGGTACTGCAGTGCTGGTTCCGCCAATAATTGCTGAACTTACCTCATGGGGAAGTTCCATCATTTCATTTTCGGATCCAAACATTGCGGGAAAAATTATAAAAAAACCGATACCCAGAACAAAAAAACAACTAAAAACCATTGGGAAAAAAGTTCTCCCAATATCGAATCTATTCATAATATATTCGAGAATTAGTCCTATGATAAGACCCAGGAAAAAAACTGCTTTCAACCTTCCAAGGGGAACGTTATACATAAAATAGGCAAAAAAAGTGCAAAAAATTCCAATAAATACGCAAAAAAATCCACCTTTTACCCATTGCATGAATTTTATTTAATTTTTTACTTTCTAAATGGTTTCTATCTGAAAGGAAAATATTTCATCCGTGTTCGCGACTGCCAAAAACCTACCTCTTGGAAAAGATGGTGCCCCCCTTCCCCCCTCTCTCTAAAGGAGGGCCGGGCAGGGGATCCATTGAGTATCCATTAAAAAATCCGCCAGCCTTATGAACCTCCCCGCCAATAGCATCTTTCGTGAGGGAATGACGATGAAACCGGAAAAGATCCCCAGAATGACAAAATCCGAGTACGATGCGCTGATCGAACGGCAGTATGCCTCACGGATCTCGTTTGGGGCCTGCGAGCATTCCTATATTGCGCCCTTCATGTACGTGTTCGACAAAAAATACCTGTATTTCCTTTCCACAAAGTACGGCAGGAAGATGGAGTACTTTGCCAAAAACCCAAAGGTGTCGGTCGAGATCGAGGAGTACGCCCCGGACATGTCCCGCTTCTCCTTTGTCAGCCTGCAGGGATCCCTTGAAGAAGTGAAGGACCCGGCCGCAAAAAAGAAGATCCGCCAGCAATTCGTGGAGATGGTGACAGCAAAAAAACTCTCGCACCGTGTACTCACCGCCCTTGGCCACAAGCCAGGTGACCGCCCCGATGTGCTCGTCAACGAAGAGCGTTCGCTTGTCTGGAAACTGGTCGGGGTACAGGATATCGTTGCCCTGAAAAACGGGTAACATCTTTTTCTTTTTGCCGTTGGCAGGAAACGCCCTTTTTGAGCTGTACCGTCCCATGAGGCAGTATACACACAATACTGCTCGTGAGCGGTGCAATTGCGGCAATCCTGATCATTGCCCTGCTTGTCATGATGTCATCAGCCGGCACGATCCCGTACACGGTGACGGGGAAGAGTGACGAGATCGAGTTCCGGCACTACCCTGCGCTGGTACTTGCAACTGTCGATTCCGCGAGTGACGATGCGGGTTTTAACCTCCTCTTTACCTATATCTCCGGCAGCAACCGGCAAAAGGAGAAGATCCCGATGACTGCTCCGGTCATCAGCTCGCAGAAGATTCCCATGACTGACCCGGTAATCTCCGATGAAAAAACAATGTCGTTTGTGATGCCCGCGGGAACAACGCTGGAGGAGACCCCCGACCCCGTGGACAACAGGGTGCGGATCGTCGCCATACCAGAACGGGACATCGCTGTTCTCCGGTTTTCGGGATATGCTCCACCTGAAGACGTGGAAGCAGAAACATCCCGGTTGCTTGAGGGATTACAGAACAATGGAGTTGTTACAATAGGCCAGCCGTTCCTGATGCGGTACGATTCCCCGTGGACGCCCGGCTTCCTGCGGAGAAACGAAGTGGGGATAGAAATACGGCGGTAGCGGGAGTTCCGGCATGGGTACTAGCCGGGAATCAGATCCGTCCGGGAAGAACTTCCCGTTGAACGAATATGACTTCCCTGCTCTTTTCATCCACGAGGAAATCCCAGTTACTCCCCTCATGAAGAACCCGGAGTGCCAGGGCACAGGCCGATCCGCCACTGTCTTTCGGGGTTGGATGACACTGAAAAAGCACGCCTTCTATCCTTCCTCCGTCAACAAGAAGGGTACGGACTCGTTCATCGGCAATAGCCGCTCGTGCAACGACATTCTTCCGGTTTTCATCGACCGGATCGGAAGGATCCTGCTGACCGATGTATGCAATCTCCGAGTAATTCACGAGAAGAACGGGTGTTCCTGTAGTCGACAGGCTCGGGGCATTAACAATCACGCGAGTCACACGTGAATCCGGTGATTCATTTCCTGAAACCGTCAAAGTATGGCCCGGTATGACGTATGTCCCATTTTCCGGCTTCACAATACGAGACTGGTCAGAAACATCACTCTGAATACAACCGGAGAAAACAAGGACAATCCCGACCAGCAGGAAAAAAAGGAGAGGTGTTGTGTGTTTCATAGGGGCATTCACCGGTATTTTAGTTGGCAGTATGTAATTTCACTGACATGGGATTTGAAAGGAACTGCATGCTGCTGAATGTGGTATCCCCGGAAACATCTGTGTTGTCATAGTAATATTCTGCCTATCCTTTTTTAGGCGTAACATCAATAACGGAAAACGATACCGGATAGGGATCGTCCGGTGAACCAATTTCGATTACCGCTACGTGCGTGGGACTCATGTTTACCAGCATTTCAGATTCGTAGTGCCCGTCAATAAGGACATTGAAGAATGCATCCAGATTATGGTCGGGTGCAGGAATATCGGCCATCGTGCTGTTACCGGGATCCAGGTTATATATCCTTCCAAACAAATTCGTGCCTGACGCATTTACAATCTGTATTTGGACAGAATGGGTCTGGTTCGGGTCCATGTTACGGACAATAAAGAGGGGTGGTCGAACACGTTCTGATGGGTGGGTAACAAGGGGGGATGAAAAAAAAAGGATCGCGGCACTGGCTCCGATGATAAGGAAGAGTATGATGAGTATCCTGATCGTTTTCATATCGTCTTACTCCTGACTAGTGACACCCGAGAGCGATAAATAATAAAGACTGATGAAATGTTCTTCCGGCGCGTTTTTTCTGCCGGCATTTTACTCCGCATACCGTGTTCCAATGAGAGCATATCCCCCATCATCCGTCCCGAGAACGGATACGGAATGGATCCCGTATCTCCCGGATTCCTCTGCTGAGGTGAGCACGTCATAGTCACGCTGACTGAGCATATCCCGGAAGTCAGAGATACTGCCGGTCCGGAAGACCCACAACGGCATGTCCGTCACAGTATGGAGTGTATCCTGATCCACAACATGACCATTGTCGTCCACCAAAACACGAATTGTCGTTACCGGAGTTGACGAGGTTGCATTGCTCTGCTCATGCGACTGATAGATAACGGTAAACTTCTGTGGTTCCTCTTCAGAGATATCGATGAGATCATTATTACAGAACGTGTATGCACAGGTCCCAAGTGTTGCGTTCCATAGTACCATTCCCCCGTCATTTGTCCTTTCGAGCAGGATCTGTTTTCCACCGCCTGGTTCATTCCGGTAAACAGGTTTTATGATGATATTACCACCATCCTTGACGGGCCGGATATTCACTTTCCAATCTATGCCGGCCGGATCAAGTAGTGGAACGTTCCGGATCGTGCCGTTGGAAAATAACCGGATGGTCCTGAAAGGATGATAGATGTCGGCATGATCCTGTACGAGAGCCGTAAGATCGCCCGTATCAGAGAAGCTGATTGTGAGAAGCGTGACCAGTGGGACTTTAACAACATCAGGATCGTTGCCGGACTGTTGGTAAAGGTAATCGGAAAATTTTACCACATTCTCAAATTCTCCCTGCCGGCTGAACATAAACAGAAAACCGGGCTCGCTGACAATAAGATACCCGCCATCATGCCGGGGAGTTATCATGAGTATATGGTCCTGAATGCCTGGCACGAGCGTTTCACGGATGAGATGCCCGGAGGTATCGGTCAACAGGACCCGGAGAAAGCCCTGCCCGGTTGTGTTTGTGAAAAAACCGGCAAGGAAATATCCATCGGGGGTCTGGATCCCTTTGACCGTGCTTGGGGCAAGCGATCGTGCACTGGCATAACCGGAATTTTCAAAAACGGTAGTCCACTGGGGATTTCCGGCAGGGTCCAGTTTCGCAATGACGGTTTCTGTTTTGGCAAAGGAACCCCCGATGCAACCGGAAAAACACACCAGAAAAATGACAGAACTGAAAACCGCCAGAACAAAAAACGGACTGCTTTTCATATCCATTTCACTATTATCATGCATCATAAAAAAATAATTTGTAATAGTATTTTTTAGCCAATCCGTGCATACAACGCCAGGCCATTGGTATATTTTGCCGTTGCCAGTACCAGGTTCTGAGTAATGGCATCGATACTGGTGTCTTGGCTCAGGTTCCAATTCTGGCCTTTATTGTATACCTTCGTGTAAATGGTATCCAGATACCCGTTCGAGTATCCAGCCAGTGCCCGGTTGCCCGCAGCCCAGTCAGTATACCAATAGTAGTTATTGTTGTTGGAGACTACAGTGTCAAAATTACTGGAATACCAGCGGTCGCCTACATATGCTTCATAGTTAAAATGGACCCATGGATTGCTGTACTGTTCAGTTTCTTTTCCGGTGTGCATGGGATTCCCGACATCCTCAAGGAAATGTGATGCATAGCCCAGGCTGGTTGCGGCCTGAGTGTAATATGACGATCCTGCTTTATATTGCGAATTTGCGGCGCTGATATACGTAGCTGTTTGAGAAGGAGCGTTTCCAGTTCCGGTGTTTGGGCTGTAATAATGGTTGAGTGACCGGTATAATGTACAGAATGGTTCGGGTAAGACTGCCGGCCAGGTATCTGGAACGGGCGCATTTGCAGAAACAGTTGATGGCTGGGGGAACGATTCCTTGGATGCTGCCCAGTAACTGATCCGTTCATGTGTTGGTGATCCTGCCCATTTGGGAGAGACTCCCCCGGAAGCGATCTTGTCGGATGATACTTGTTTTCGGGATTGGACTTTTGCAAGAAGGCTGTTTTCAGCATCCGACAGGTGAACTTCTTTTTTCAGAGACGGGGAGAATGTCAGGGTTGTCACAGTTCCTCCATACGAGGGATATCCCAAAGAACCCTTGACTGTTTTGGAAACAACAGGATAGTTCATCCAGAGGGTTTTAAGACTCTTTTTGAAGGAGACTTTCTCATCCGGTGTTGCCGTGATTCCTGAATCGCCAATTATTTCAGCGGCATCAATACTGTCCAGTAAATGCTTTTTCCCCTCATCACTCAGAACGAGAAGATAATAATAGGGAGTAGCTGCTTTTACCGATGGATCGATGCTGAGGATATCTACCGGGACATATCCAGCCAAATCCGTTTTTGGATCTGCCTGAATCATTTTCTCCTGCTCTTGTTGTTCTTCCACCGCACTCACGCACGGTATCATCACCATCGCCGCCACCAGCAGCGCCAGCAGCAGGATGTTTAATTTTCCAAGTTGCATTTTTTGATCACGTCCTTAGATTTTTTCCAGAGCCTCCGCTCGCCGGCATGAGAAAATCTTCAGAAAATCAGAAGACCATCTTCACGTACCATAAAGCAGAGTTCAGGTCCAGCCGCATTTCGATCCGGGGCGGGCCCGTTCTCTGGTTCTGGGACAACCTCCGGCTGTCCACGGGTTCAAATTATAGTTTATTATAAATACGATTTGTCGGTCAAAACTTAACACGTTCCTGCGAATGGTAGCGATGGCAGAGATATTTCCTCAACAGTACCAAGATCTCATGAGAGATACAGTAACTCCCCTGCAAGTTCAACCTCACCTTAACCCCCGTCTGACACTTTACCCGTCATTATCACATCAGGAGCGGACCTGCAGAATGTGTCCCATCGAAGGTAAAAGTATGCCCGATGAGGTCTCTGATAAGATCCAACCGGGATGATAGCCCAAACGGTTCTTCAATCCCGTAATATACAATATAGTACTCGTTGCCTGCGCTGGTTTGCACCCCGCCGTTTTGTTCCCTGGTCCCGGGGATTTCTATCGTATAAAACAAGCCCGAAGTATTGCTGCTCTCATACCCGGTTGTTACAAGGTGTTCTGGTAACAACGGTATGGCTGAGGGGCCGATGGGAGTAAGGTTGTATTGATCTGTTGAAACAAATCCGGAATAATTCAGAGAGACACGTGTAACCGTTCCTGAAGTAGTGAGATACTCATTAAGCTTTTTTTTCGATGACAGAAAGGCACTCTCTTTCGTGAAATACCAGACCGCAATCATATATCGGTCACCGGTTTTTTCCCGGGTATAGTTCTCGTACCGGGCATATGGTGAGAGGGGGGAAACTGTTGTGCTGGTCCATCATATTCGCCGGAAAGGACGAAACGCTCCGATTGGGCCTGGTTCATTCCGGGTTCCGCAATGGCCCATACAATAGTATTGTGAGGGAGGTACCACCCCGTTCGAATCATGGGGGGTGTCGGATCGGTCTTGAGACCTTCGAATAGTCCCACAGCGATTATTATACTGACAACGATGATTGCGAAAAAAAGAAGAAAGTTCTGTTTGTGTGAGGTCATCGTTTCCCTCCGAGAGAATTATGTGGGCCGGGAATACTCCGCAACCGCTCCCAGCGAATCCAGAGCAGAATCAGCAAAACAAAACCGAACATGAGACACAATTTCTTCTGTTTCATCATGTCCTGCCCTTCCGTTTTCCAGAGACCATGAATGTGACAATCCCCATCAGGACAGTAATACAGAAAACGCCGGTAAAACCGGGCAGGGTGGGGGTTGTGGGCCTGAGTGATAAAGCTGCTGTGTTGTTGCGGGCCGATACATTGTTTTCAAATAAAATCCGATCAGCCATGTCTTCCCGAACCGGGAAAAATAACAACCGATCGGAGAGTGCGGCAACAGAGGTTCCATCACGGGATACCATGACCGGGCAAACGGTCTGATTGAGCCGGTACTCTTTCAGGAGATTTCCGCTTCCATCGAAAACAACGATTCCGGTCGCGGTCCCTGCAGTGATCGTCTCCCCGTTCTCCGAGAGGGAAACACTGTAGACAGGGGCGGACACCGAATAGTTCCAGAGTTGTTCACCATGATGGTCAAGCAGCTGGATCTTATCCTCACTACCGGCCAGGACATACCTCCCATTGGTGGTGAGCGACAATACCCTCCCGATATCGGAAAATAACGAATGCTCCCACCGGACCCTGCCATCGGTACTGAAAGAGAACGTATTTTGGGCGGGATAGCCGGATACAATCAGGTCCTGTCCGTCCGGAGAGATGCCGGGATTATTGATACCCCGCACCTGACGCTTCCAGATCAACCGGCCATCTTTTGCGAGATAATTCGCATCATTTGTATACTGCCCATCCACATTTCCCCCGGTTGCCAGCAGATAATTTCCGTCAGGAGATACCGCAATATCAGTAATGGGGGAATCTGACTTGTATTTCCAGCGGAGTGCCCCGGAACGATCAAGGCATATCAGTGACCGGGTATGATAACCAACGAAAGTATCCTCACCGTTACCGGATATCGCAATAGTGCCCGGGGGTTCATTGGTCGAATAATTCCAGAGCAGGTTTCCCTGCTGGTCGAACAGGATCACCCGGTTCGATGTAGTGTTCGTCACAACTCCCCGGCAACACCCGGGGACCATCACGGAAATTCCGATACGCGAACTATCCGGGGATATCGTGATCCCGGATATCCATGGTGACCACCCTCCCGCACTCCTTTCGGGAACGTATGACCACATCAGGGACCCGTTTGTTGAAACGACAAAAAGTTCAGTCTTATCGGGATTGCTGGATACCAGAAACCGGTTATCCGGAGATATTGCGATTCGTCCCACGATTCCCGGATGCAGTCCGGCATCAGGAAAGTCCATGGTCCAGAGAGGATCGACCGCCTCGCAACAGGCTGGAATCGTGAGAAAAATGAGTCCCATCAGGAACAATATCCTCATGGCTGACCGTGGGTCCAATCTCATGCCATCAATCCACAGAAATTTATGCTTCGCGACGCATGAAAATGTTTGCACTATTCCTTCCACGGAAATCCGTTGTACCCCATCCATTAGTAGAGGATAATTCAATTCCTCCAACGACAGGCCTGATCTTGTCGAACCTTGACTCAACTTTCATCAGACCGATAGACAGAAATTTACAAGGAATGTCTTTAATCCCATTTCTCTCCCCATCTTTCTTAATTACTTCATAAATTTCTTTTATCAAGATGGGATCCACTTTCATGTCTTTATTGATCTGGACAACCATTGTCCCATACATGTCATAACCATGACCGATAACGGGTCCATTTGGATAATAATACGTATCAAGATCTTTATCGGAATCAACGGTCACCTGACGCAATTTCAAAAACCACTCGTCATAATTTTCCATAGTCATATTTTCTGAAGTCAGGGGTGCTTTCCCCATGGAAAAAATAACAATATTCTCTGGATAAACAGCAGGATTTTTGACGTTTATTTCCGGTTGTATAGGAGACACCATGAAGATCAGTAAGATGAATAGAGCAATGCAGATGGTTGCACTAAATATAAGGAATTTTTTATCCATGCATTATCATCAAATAATTAAAAATGGACTTACTTAAAGGATAGGATTGCCAAATCTTTGAAAAATGAACCCCGTTAAATTGTTAATTCCGTGAACAAATTGGTATATCAGGGAAATATTCAGACTATTTACGGTGTGAGAGATTGTCCTGGGTATTGAGACGCTTCAGGAAATCAGAAAACCTTGAAAAATTAAAGGGAGGGGGTGATTCCAAGGTCACTGTCAACTGCGGGTATCGTGCTGAACACACCGTAACCCGGATCGACACTTCCCATATGGATTCCCGTGAGTATGTTCACAAACGTACTCGGTTTATAATAAATTGGAGCTCCGCTGTCCCCTGAGGCTGAAGAATACGAGGCAAATGCCTGGTTCGGAAGTCTTTTACCGAGATACGGGTTATATGCGGAATTGAAGAACAGGACCGATCCAGATGTCAGACCTGTTGCAGCGCCATTTTTATACACTGTCTGACCGGTAATCGGATCTCCATAGCCGAGATAAGTGACATATATTCCATCCGATTGGTAAAAAGTGCCGGCAGTATTGCTGTATGGAATAAATGCTGAATCGGAGAGCGTAGTTCCAAGAGTCGATATCGTACCGACATAGGAACCACTGACACTTGAGTCCGGCTGGTAAGCAGCTGCATTCAGCGTTCCAATATGTCCGGCAGTAACAATACCAAGAGTTCCCGCACTATTCCTTCCACGGAAACCCGTTGTGCCCCATCCATTAGTAGAGGATAATTCAATTCCTCCAACGACAGGCCTGATCTTGTCGAACCTTGACTCAACTTTCATCAGACCGATAGACAGAAATTTACAAGGAATGTCTTTAACCCCATTTCTCTCCCCATCTTTCTTAATTACTTCATAAATTTCTTTTATCAAGGTGGGATCCACTTTCATGTCTTTATTGATCTGGACATCCATTGTCCCGTACATATCATATCCATGGCCGATTACCGGCCCATTTGGATAATAATATTTATCAAGATCCTTATCAGCATCAGCAGTTACTTTTTGGAGCTGATCGACCCACGTATCCGGAACCGAATTTGTTACAGCGATATTCTTTTGCATATCACCAGACAAATTTCCGAAAGATGAGATGAGAATATTTTTGTAATATACGTCGTCTCCATTTGTGGCACTTACAAACGGCACCATCGCCATCGCCGCTACCAGCAGCGCCAGCAGCAGGATGTTGAATTTTCCAAGTAGCATTTTTTATCACGTCCTTAGATTTTTTCCATTGGCTCCGCTCGCTTGCACAAAGAAACCTTCAGTGAATCAGAAGACTATCTTCACGTGCATTCGGGCAGGATCCGGGTCCAGCCGCATTTCGATCCGGGGCGGGCCCGTTCTCTGGTTCTGGGACAATCTCCGGCTGTCCACGGGTTCAAATTATAGTTTATTATAAATACGATTTGTCGGTCAAAACTTAACACGTTCCTGCGAATGGTAGCGATGGCAGAGATATTTCCTCAACAGTACCAAGATCTCATGAGAGATACAGTAACTCCCCTGCAAGTTCAACCTCACCTTAACCCCCGTCTGACACTTTACCCGTCATTATCACATCAGGAGCGGACCTGCAGAATGTGTCCCATCGAAGGTAAAAGTATGCCCGATGAGGTCTCTGATAAGATCCAACCGGGATGATAGCCCAAACGGTTCTTCAATCCCGTAATATACAATATAGTACTCGTTGCCTGCGCTGGTTTGCACCCCGCCGTTTTGTTCCCTGGTCCCGGGGATTTCTATCGTATAAAACAAGCCCGAAGTATTGCTGCTCTCATACCCGGTTGTTACAAGGTGTTCTGGTAACAACGGTATGGCTGAGGGGCCGATGGGAGTAAGGTTGTATTGATCTGTTGAAACAAATCCGGAATAATTCAGAGAGACACGTGTAACCGTTCCTGAAGTAGTGAGATACTCATTAAGCTTTTTTTTCGATGACAGAAAGGCACTCTCTTTCGTGAAATACCAGACCGCAATCATATATCGGTCACCGGTTTTTTCCCGGGTATAGTTCTCGTACCGGGCATATGGTGAGAGGGGGGAAACTGTTGTGCTGGTCCATCATATTCGCCGGAAAGGACGAAACGCTCCGATTGGGCCTGGTTCATTCCGGGTTCCGCAATGGCCCATACAATAGTATTGTGAGGGAGGTACCACCCCGTTCGAATCATGGGGGGTGTCGGATCGGTCTTGAGACCTTCGAATAGTCCCACAGCGAGTATTATACTGACAACGATGATTGCGAAAAAAAGAAGAAGGTATTGTTTGTGTGAGGTCATCGTTTCCATCCAAGAGAATTATGTTGCCGATTGCGTTCAGGGAACTCAACAAGGCCGGTCAGGACATGCAATATCCATATCCGATGTGTTTATGCCTTCAACCGGATTAAGGGAAAATCGAATACTGCAATTTTGTGAGGCATTTACGGCACCCCGAGTTACTGTTTTTCCGTCAACAACAAATGTAGTAAGATACCTATCCGTTCCCCGATTTCCGGGTATATACTGCTGGTGTATCATCATCGGGGCAAGAACGGCCGATTCTTCGGCAACAATCTGACTTGCCAGGGAGGATATGGTTATCCTGATGCTGTGTGACGAGTTCTCATCCATATTCTGTATACTGAAAAGCGGGTTGGGGGACGATGGGACACAAGAAGAGAATTTTTGGGCGGAATGGAAAAAGGGATAGGAAATTATCAGGATCGATAATGCAATTCCGATTATGAGAAAAATTGCATACAATATTATTCTGGATGGAATTTTCATCGATATCTCTCTTATTTATAACTCGTAACACTCGCTTTTACTTCATTGATTCTCCGGGCATTATCATCGTAGAAATCCCCATAGAGATCATCGGACACCGCTGCCTGCGCAACGGTATTTTCCGGAGTAAATGCCAGACTGTTATCAGCTTGGGGAGTTGAGGTACCCGGAGACGTCGTTCCTGCCGGCGGAACAACCGGATTACGGATATAGATTGTGGATGTTGAATTTACCACGTGTTTGTCCAGATCAACATAAGCTACCAGGTACACGGTTTTTGTTTCAAATTCAACACCAGTGAAACACGCCTGGTAGATATTTCCATCCCCAGGTGCTTTTTCATAACAAAGCGGCCCGACATTTTTCAACGAATAGCCATTCTTAAGGAGAGCCCGGACTTCCTCGTCAGCCAGCGCAATAGCGATCGCCTCTTTACTCTGGTTTTTCTCCACCGAATCATATCTTGAATTTATCTGTCTGCTTTCTGATAGTGATTCATGCAAACATCCAGCGCCAATACAAAATGTAAAAACAAAAAAAAGAGAGAGAATGAATAGTAGTTTAGGGAATCCACATCTGCCAGTCATATGCATTTCCTGATACAACCCTGCTTTCTGAGATTGCAGTTCCAACATGATTAAATTCTGTCGCAACATTTGTCGCCCACTTCACATTACCTGAACTACGGTATAGGGTACTGTCCCTGAATTCCGAAATACTGGGATCTGAGGAGAATGCATTACTTCCATCAGCCCAGATTTCATTGGCTTGATCAACAAAATTCTCCCGGTATGCTAGGTGACCTGTCCGTACCCATGCACCATCGATCCAGATATGATACGTATATCCTGCACTTTCTAGCGTACTGGTCACATAGATTTCATAATTTTTTGTTGTGGTTGCACCGGCATTCCCGTGCCAGCTCCAGCCGCCCTCATCATTGTCGTACGTGAAGTAGCGTCTTTGGGGGTCTGCAATAGAATCAGCTACACCGGCTTCTGTCCAGCATTCTGTCGAGGGATTTGGTCTTCGGCCAACATGGGTTGTTACAACATGCTGAGTGGTTCCCGATGAACTGGTGACCATCTGACCAGGTTTCATGTAATCATTCACACCATAAAATGTTGAGCCTGATACTGTCTTCAACTGTCGGTATTCCTGACGCCAGTCATCAATATGTCGTAGTAATTTCTGACTCTCTTCTTCACGGTCAAATGGGGAATAATCCTCACCACGGATTTTATTGATAAGTGATTGTTCTGCATCTGTCGGTGCAGTACCTTTCCAGCAGGCTCCGGTATCCGGATTCCAGCCGTATCCATTCTTTTCAAGTATTGCAGTGATTTGTGCTTTGGAGTACTGTTTCGACTCCATAAGATCGATTGCTTTCTGCGCTGGACTTACATACTCTTCAAGATAGACGGTTTTCGTTTTTTCATCATGGAATGCCGGTAAAGATCCATATGCAGAATCAAAAATCGCCTGGATGTCTTTATCAGTGATCTCCGTTGCTATTTGAGAATTATCTTCCGCACTCACCATCGGTACCATCGCCATCGCCGCCAGCAATAGTGCCAGCAGGACGACCCATGTTTTAGGTATGTTCATTTTTCTTCAACTCCATTTTTTCTAGAGGCTCCGCTCACCGGCACAGAAAAATCTTCAGAGAATCAGAAGACAATCTTCACATGCCTTCGGGCAGGGGCAGGGCCTGGCCGCATTTCAATATGAGGCAGGCTCGTTCTCATTTATCGGAACGACCTCCGGTCGTCCATAATAGGAAAATATACTTTTTCTTAAATACGATTTGTCGGTCAAAACTTAACACGTCCGGACACATGCCGGTAAATATCTGTCATAAATTCTCGCCGGAAATACTGGGTTTCCATTACACCCACCTCCCGTCCGATCCCTCCCGCGAACCGATCAACCAGACCTTGCTCAAAATTGTTTCATTAAGGTCTGCTGAAAACAACCGGGTCTTCAGTCACATGAAGTAGCATCCTGTCCGTCCCCGATAAGATATTTACATCCAATCCGGACAGCCCAGGTTGTTGGTTTGATTTGAGACGCCGACACCTCGTCCCCTCCTCCTGTACTTTTCTGTTAAGCAATCCTCTCGTGTAATCCTGCGTCACTCATTACCCCTGTTTTCGAGAGGGCCTGCATACCGCCAGAGAGATCCCTGTGGCCACCACAACAACGGTTATCATCAGAGAGCTTTGACGGGTCGGTGTTGGCTGGGCTGGCTGCCCGGGAGGTGCCGTTACGCCAAAGGATTGTTCAGGGCCGGATTCTGACAGGTTGACTTCCGCTGGTTTTTCCCAAGTGATCCGGTACAGGGAATCCCCGGTCCGTACACCAATAGTTTTCCCGTTGTCTGATAGGGCAACATCCTGTACCGGCCCATCTGCGCTGCATTCAGACAGCCTGACACCATTTTCATCAAGGATACTGACAATTCCTCCCGATGATCCGGCTACAAGGACATGCCCGTTTCCTGCGGCATGCAGGGAGGAATAATACGTGTTCTTTCTCCTGACATCAGGAGAGTAATTCCATACAGGTTGCCCTTTCCGGTCCAGACAGATAACTGTGGGAAGTGCACGAGTATTGTCAGAAGGCCATTCTCCTTCGGTAACCGCGATATATACTGAGTTCCCATCAGGTGACAGGACAACACCTCTGGTCCCTACAGGTAACCGGCGGGTAAAGAGGCGGTTTCCGTCCCGGGTGTAGAATGCCAGTATGTTTTTATTGGAGGTCACAACAGCAACTGATGAGCCGGAACGATCCATGGCAACGACATTCCCTCCATGGGTCGTCGCGCTCCAGAGAAGATGACCGGTATTGTCAAGGAAGAAGAGGTCTGCTTCCGGCAATACCTCGGCCGGAGAATATCCGCTGGCACCCGCCACAATATATTTTCCATCATCGGACTGGGCGATACTCACCACAGGAACCGGGGTCCGGTAATTCCATACCATGGTCCCATTACCATCAGTCAGAGTAACATTGCCCCCGGTTCCCGGCCATACAGCCATTCCGGCAGTCAGGATCGAACTCCCGTTCCCGGCTACAGCCAGATCCAGAACATGATCGGGGAGATCCTTTTTCCAGAGGAGTGTCCCGTTCCCGTCAAGGAGCACCAATTCACGGTCCCAGGATGCAGCAGCGATCCGTTCACCACCGGAGGTGATTTTGATCTGTCGCAGATCCCCGCCCGGGGTGGAATTCCACGCTACCCGGCCGTCCTCTGTCACGAGGAATATCCGGTTACCGGATATGCTGGCAAGGTGCGAGCTATTGGCGGACATTGCAAGGAGCGAATCCGCAGACACATCACTCTCTCCTGTGTCTATCCTCCCCCCACACTCGGGCAGAATAGCAAGGACAGGGGTTGTCAGGCATGCAAGTAAAAGGATCGCGAGAAGAGAGATGCCTGTGCCGGCCCGGCACCGGACCATTCCGGAACAGCAGGAGAGCCGAACCCTTTTGGATCCTTTCATTCAGATGCACTCCATGGAAAAATGAGAGGGGTGGGGTCAACTCTTGACAAAGATTGACGACACATAAGGACTTGAGCCACCATACCACCTCTCCCAGCTGAGGGCTCCCGAGTTAACCGGCCATGGATCGTAAAGGTAGAAATAAATATTCCCGGAGGAGGTGTCACGTGAATATCCCGCACAGGCCCGGGCATGGTAGTTGGTTGACTGCCCCGGATTGATCCCAATGTTGATCACGACGGGCCGGTTACCATCGATCTCGGATTTGATCAGGTCATATAAGTTAGATGGGGATCCGATAAGGATGGAAGATCCGGACTTGCCAAGACCGCCCTGTGCCGTGGATTTTTTATAGTAACCATTCGTTATCTCAGTTTCGGTTGCGCCATTGTCCGGATTGACTCCTGCGGTCTGGGCAATCTGTACCTGGGATTTAGATACCCCGTACCATGCTGAGATCATTTTTGCTGTGGCAAAGGCGCACCAGTTCGTCCCTTCCTGACCATACAGCGTGAACCCGCTCAGAGTCTTGCTTACGGTTCCACGCGGTGAAACCGTCAGGGACTGCCTGGTGGCCTTCTGCTCTTGTGCCTCCCATGAAACTACACCGGATTTCATTGAATCGAGAGAAATGGATTCATACATCGATCCTTGGCCGGATGCCGGTATAACTGAATAATCGTAGGCATCGATAATCAGGGTCGTTCCTGCACCGGATTTTGCGGGTACGGTCACTCCAAGCCCGACCTTCGGGTAAGCATAACAAACCAGCCGGGTGGATGCTTTATCAGGAGAATATCCGGCATTTTTCAGGGCCTGCTCTGCTTTTTTATTCAGCTCATCCATGGCAATTGGCTGCGGCCCATTCCCGATAGAAATTAGGGGCGCGCCAAAAACCTTGCTGGCGGCGATTTTTACTTCACCAACCTTTTTCTTTCCGTTCAGCAGTGGAAACGAATAATAGAGTTTCAGGCCATTGATATCGTAAACTGAAACAGGATCCGGACTAACAGATGCTCCGCTGAACTCTTCCCCGAGAAGTCTGTCGGAGACAAACTGTGCAAGTTCATATTGGGCAGAGCCATATGCTTCCTTTTCTGTGATATAATTATTCTGAATAATGGCAATCCGTTCAGAACTAATATCTCCGGCACTCACGATCGGTACCATCGCCATCGCTGCCAGCAACAGTGCCAGCAGAACGACGCTTAGTTTCATGTTACTCATGTTTTCATTACCTCGTTTCATCTTTCTTTTTTCGATAGCTACCGCTTGGCAATCCAGATCAGAACTGCCTCGTGGCAGGGCAGGAAATACCTGCAGAGATGCAAGAGGGGGAAGGTCATTGGGATGTGATGTTACCTATCTCCTGCATAGGAACAACCTCCGGCTGTCCACACCGGACGTTTTGTCAGGGAATAATAAACGATTTGTCGGCCAAAACTTAACATGTCCGGTCTCCCGCAAACGGGAACTCCGGCTTCTTATCCACTGCAATGAAAAAACTGAAAAAATACAACCCGGAGAGAGAAAGGATGTGATACCATGGTTTCTCCCCGGATTGGCGGAATAAAACAACAACCGCCATTCCACATAACCTGTTTTTTTATAAACGATTTGTCGGTCAAAACTTAATCTTTGGAAAAAACGTGTTAAGTTTTGGCCGACAAAAGGGATTATCCATCCCGCTTCATGCTACCCTGTGATACCATGAAGGTTCACTGGCTAGCACTGTTGTTCATTGTTGGATTGGCACTGTCCATTCCATCGGTATCGGCAAAGGTAATCGAAGAAAAGGACGGGTATACTGTCACTACTGTTGAAAATGCACCGTCACGGTTCGCCGATGTTTTTGCATTAACATCGTATACCATTACCCAGAGCCAGACCCGCTGGCACACGACATCCGTTCCATCGGGTGCGACAAGGTTCTTTTCCGACCTGAACTGGGGGACTTCCGCAAACTCACTGGCGTTAACCCTCTATACACCGGATGCATCGGTACTCGGACCGTATTACGATCCTGCCGATGGAGTCATCGATGGTCGTATCTACCTGATGGTAACCCGTTCCGGTGGCCTTCCCTCAGGAACCTGGTCATCGAAGGTGTACGGAAGCTCGGTAACCGGAACACAGACCTATTCATACTCTGCATCCGGATATTGACCACAACCCTTTTTTCATAACGGGGAGAAAAAGTATTGTCGATGAATACTTCACGATTCCTGGTATTTTTCATTCTTTTATCCATCTGCCCACTCATGGTTGGCCATGCCACCGCAGAGAATTTTGGCGGATATATCGTCTCGCCGGTTCCTTCAGGAATGGATCCGGGAACCCCATTTGCGACAAAAGAGGTCAGTTTCTGGGAACTACCCCTCCAGGTTATTCTTCTGTCCCTCGCCCTGTCCGTTTCGCCGCTTCTTGAACTAGTAACTCAAGTGGTCCTGTTCACAAAATTCTACCTGTATCTGGGCTATCGGAAAGTTGCCAGAAAAAACCTTTTTTTTAACGATACCCGGGTACAGGTTTATCAGTGCATCCAGGAAAATCCCGGTATCTTTTTCAATGAGATCGTCCGGAAAACCGGTGTGAAACGAGGAACACTCCGCTACCATCTGATACTATTGCACACAAACAAAAAAATTTCCATCCTTGAGTCTGAAGGAAACGCACGATATTTTGAAAAATCCAAAAAATATTCCGGCCGGGAAATGATCGTTTTAAAATTCATCCAGAATACAACAGACCGGCGGATCCTGCTGTTGCTCATGAATGATCCTGAGATAAACCGGAAGGAGCTGGGAAACAGACTGGGGATTTCCGGATTAATGGTTACATGGTATACGAAACGACTCAGTGACGCCGGTATAATATCTCTTGAAAAGTCTGGAAAAAATGCCAGGTATGAAATACCGCCGGAGGTACGGAATTATCTGGAAAAATACCTGATCCAAAAGAGTGACATTATGCAAACAGGAATGGCCGACAACATTTCTCAATCCGCATGATGCTGAGGGCTTCTTTTCATTTGCCCCTTCCATTCCCCAATCCGGCCCCGTACAGCACCCCGTCCCGGCTTTCCTTCATTTCGCCCTTCCAGCAGCCGATCCCCTCGTTTCCCGTGCCGGAACCCATCTGAAAAAAAATCGCCCGCCCAAAAGCGCTCAATAGCGTCCCCATTTCTCCGACGTGAAATTGCTGAAAAATGGGGAATTAGTACCCCATTTTGGCGAATTTGTCCCCCCAGATCCGGAAAAGTGGCGAATCCGGGCCCCATACGTGCCCGGATCGGATACCCCCCACATAGAACCCACCGGACGACCTTGTCCTGGACCCCCCCCTGGGTTACCCTGCCCCCCTTCGCAATCCTTCGCCCTAATTGTCTCATATTGTCCCGTGTTCCGGAACCATTTCACCGTCGTAAAATAGACAGAAATTTCAGGGAAATTCACGAAACAGTCCCGCTTTTTGGCGAAACTATCACAAATTTTCTGATTTTGATGGGGAACGGAGCCCTGTACGGGCCCGAATTCCCCCATCTCCACATGCCCGCCCGGAGTTGAGGAATGCCCCTCCTCCATACTGACACCTCCACGGCATTAGGTATTTACAACAAGGTAAGACACCATATTTTGAATGAACATTTTATTCACAAAACACGAAAATAATGTATGAAACATTTCCTAGTATTTTCTCTGCTGATATGTTTCCTTCTTTTCCCTGCCGGTTGCCTGGCGCCTTATCCTGCGATACCAGAAACAAATGCAACAAAAACAATCGATGATCTTACAACAAGACAGAGTTATTATGACAATCTTGTCCAATCGGATCCGACAAACTCAACTACGTGGGTCTTGAGAGGAAATTACTATAATGATTTCAACAACCAGTATGAAAAAGCCCTGATAAATTATGATCGCGCACTGGAACTGGATCCTACCAATGGATATGCATGGTATTCAAAAGGAGTAGCGCTTAAAAACAATCATATGGATAACGAATCGGAAGTGTGTTTTGAAAATGCTAAAAAAATGGTTTGGTCTTTCCGCTATAATGTCTCTGGAAAAAGTTAGTATGTTACCTGATTCGACCACCGGGTAATGTAGTATACGGATGGTTCTGCGTTTGGCGGAAAATCACCATAGTGCTGAGAGTACGTTTTGTATTGTCCAGAAGAGGGCAACAGCTTGTTTTTCCAGACTTCAGAAAATGTTGTGTAATAATCGGTTACTGTTCCCTGATCTGCAATAACCCATTGAGATCCATCCCACCTGCACAGCTGCGCAATAATATTAGTAACCGGGAATGCGGTGGGCGTGTTTGATGTACTGGCCCAGTAGTTAATTGCCCCGGGAACTGCTGATGTAGCACTGTTCGCAGTTGCTATGTACACGATCATACTCCGGATTCCTGAGGTTCTGCTCACGGGCTGTGCTGTTGCAGAAACCGGGCCATCACTCAGTTTTTGTGAATGGAAATTGGGAATCTCTACCGTTATTTCAGAATAGGCTTTTTTCTTTTCCACAGAAAGATTCGCCCAATATCCCGGGGCACTTATTTCAAGACATTGTGCAGCAGTAACAACTTTTCCTTCATTTTGATATGCCCAATTCATAAATCGGGCGGAATCGGAGGACATTTGGGAATCCGATGTGTCCGCTGCACTCACTAGAGGTACCATCGCCATCGCCGCCAGCAAAAGTGCAAGCAGGGCGACCCATGTTTTAGATGTGTTCATTTTTCTTCAACTCCATTTTTTAAGCTCCGCTCACCGACACTGAAGATTATCTTCGGAAAATCAGAAGCCACTCTTCACGTACCGTCGGGCAGATCCGGGTCCAGCCGCGCTTCGATTTGGGGGGGGCCCGTTCTCTTTTATCGGAACGACCTCCGGTCGTCCACAACAGGAGATATATTTGCTCTTAAATACGATTTGTCGGTCAAAAGTTAACATATCCATACGCATGCAAACAGGAAACCCGGTTTCTTATCCGCTGCAATGAAAGAATCTGAAAAATTCAATCCGGAGAAGGAAGGGATGTGATACCATGATCTCTCCGGATTGGCGGGCATCTGGACGATGGCCGCCTTTCCACATTTTTCATCTTTTTATTAACGATTTGTCGTACAAAACTTAACCTTTCAAATAACGTGTTAAGTTTTGACCGACAAAAGGGATTATATCTGCCATGTAACGCTCACCCGTGATACCATGAAGGTTCACTGGTTACCGTTATTGGTTATCGTTGGTCTGGCACTGGCCATACCGGCAGTATCGGCAAAGGTTGTTGAAGAAAAAGACGGATATGTCGTCACAACGGTTGATACGACTCAACGCTTCGCGACATTTTCGTCGCTGACTTCGTATTCGCTGACCCAGGGGCAGACACGTTGGCATACAACATATGTTCCATCCGGATCGACAACGTTCATCTCTGATCTGAACTGGGGGCAGCCTTCGAACTCACTCTCATTGACCTTTTATACCCCGGATATATCCATTCTTGGACCCTATTATGATGCTGCTGATGGAGTGATTGACGGGCGTATACACCTGATGGTGTATCGGTCAACAGGACTTTCCTCCGGAACCTGGTCATCGAAAGTGTATGGCAGTTCAATCGCCGGAACACAAACGTATTCGTATTCAGCATCAGGGTATTAACCACAACCCTTTTTTTGATAAGAACAGGAATAATTATTATTGATGTATACACGAGGAATTTTATCAATTCTTATTGGAATTATCCTAATTGCCGTACTGGTTGTCCCATCTCATGCAGATAATACAGGGGGCTACACCGTTTCACCGGTCCCTCCCGGGATGAATCCCGGAATATCATTTGAAACAAAGGAGGTTAGTTTCTGGGAACTGCCCCTTCAGGTCATTATCCTGTCCCTTGCTCTTTCTGTTTCGCCTCTCCTTGAGCTCATGACCCAGTTATTTCTGTTCACGAAATTCTATCTGTATCTTGGCTACCGGAAAATTGCGAGAAAAAATATCCTGCAAAACGATACGCGGGAGAAGATATATCAGTGTATCAGGGAAAATCCCGGCATTTTTTTCAACGCCATAACCCGGAAAACCGGAATCAGGCCCGGCACACTCCGGTATCATCTCATTATGTTACATACCGAAAACAAAGTCTCCATCCTTGCTTCTGAAGGACATGCCCGGTATTTTGAAAACTCCGATCATTTTTCTGATGCAGAAAAAAATATCCTGAAATTCATTCAGAATAAAAAAGACTGTCAGATCCTGACACAGCTTATGAAAACTCCTGAATTGAACCGGAAAGAATTGGGAAACAAACTTGGAATCTCCGGATTAATGATCACATGGTATACGAAACGGCTCAATGACGCAGGCCTAATATCTCTTGAAAAGGTTGGAAAAAAAGCCAGATATGAAATATCCCCGGAAGTACGAAATTACCTGGAAAAGTACCTGATCTCAAAGAGTGACATTATGCAACCGGGAATTGCTGACCACAGTTCTGATTCCATATAATCGTAGGGACATGTTCCCAAACACCCCCCCTTGGTTCCCCTGCCCCCCTTCCCAATCCTTCGCCATAATTGTCCCATATTGTCTCGTGTTCCGGAACCATTTCACCGTCGTAAAATAGACAGGGACCACAGAGAAATTCACGAAACACTCACACTTTTTGGTGAAACTGTCACAAATTTCCTGATTTTGAGAGGAAACGGAGCCCTGTTAGAGCCCGGATTCGACCATCTCCACATGCCCGCCCGGACAGGAGGGTCCCCACCCCTCGTACTCAGGCAGGGGTAGCTACCCCTCCCCTTCTCTCGGCTCCAAAGGGCCGGCACCCTCCCCCCACCATGATCGGGAGGGGGATGGGGGTCCTTTGGGAAGCAATCACATCGCAGAAACTCAGAATGAAAAAAGGTATACAAAATTTTTGTTAAAACGTTATTCCGCTTGTACTGCCACAAATGTTGCAGACGAATGGGATTTCGGTACCGGCATCCCGTCTTCAATAAGACCGCGGATGTGCATCTCGATGGCTTCATGCATCCGCTCTTCCGTCTCTTCGCGGGTTTTTCCTGTAGCAACGCAGCCCGGAAGATCCGGAGAATATGCTGAATAATTCTTTCCGGCTTTTTCTATTACGATGAGGAATCTGTGCATGGTATGATCATTCCTTGAACCCGGCCTGCTTAAAGATACTGTTCAAAGTTCCGGGAGCTACATCGTCGTTCAGGTGTCCGGCAATAGTAATTCTTCCGGGTTTTTCCGGGTGTTTGAACTGGCGATGACTCCCCTTTGTTGCAACGAGATCCCATCCGCCAGCCTCGATCGATTTGATGATATCGCGGACTTTCAGAGGGAGACCTCCTTGCGGATAGATCATTCTATGATGTTACTGCACATTAGGTTTCTCTGTCAGGAACACGGAAACCTTTACACTCCGGATCCCCGGCACCCTCCCCCCCACCATGATGGGGGGTAGGCAGGGGTGCTTTGGGGGTTCCTCATCATCTGCCCGGTCCCTTCCCGTACCAGGTGAACGCACAGCGGGGCCTCCTCGCGGAATAACGCACACTCGATCGTTGCACAGAACCAGCGCCGGAGATCCCCACAATGTGTTACAGGTAGTCAACCCGACCGGAGACCAAACTGATCAGTCCCCCTGTCTCTTTATAAAAACAAAACCAATGAATTTATTTCGATTCATAGCTCTGAATTATTTATGCCAAATTTTTGCCCGACTTGTGGGAAACAGCTTCAATTTGAAAACGCTGAGATTTGTCCCGCGTGTGGTGTGAGAATTCAACCACCCCCGATTCCAACGGAAATCAGATCCCCATTCCTGGCAATCGTGCTAAGTTTTTTCTTTACTGGGTGGGGCCAATGGTATAATGGAAAAACCATTGACGGATGGAAATTGTTAGGAGCTTTTTTTGCGTCTTATATTGTATTAGCACTTTTTTCGGTAATGGTTCCAACTCAGCCTTTTGCGGCCATTTTGGTAATTATTATGTTCCTTATACTTCTCGGAATCTGGATTTATGGGATGTATGAGGCATATCAAACAGCCGATAAAATTAACAAAAAAGAAGAGACGTTTTCTGGAAAAAGCGGGTGGTTCTGGTTACCTGTTGCTCTAATAGCTCTTGCAGTACTCTTTATTTTTGCTGCAGTTCTCGCGGCGTTTGTATTTGGGATGGCTGGCAACGTGTCACCTTAATGGCATTTATCAAAATCAGATAATTTTTACAATAATTCTTACAATTTTTGCGAGAAAAACACCTATTTTTCCATACGTAGTTGCATCGTCAAAATTTGAGGAGGTTTCATTCGTTATGTTGTGAGTGCGGTATTCTGAATTTGAAATTTGGGTGTGGCATTTACAATCCGTCCCAGGATACCCGGAATCGCACGACAAACATCTATCATTACAACAGGAGCCGGACGTACAATAGTCTCCTGACCCTCCACAAGGTTCATGGCACTTACAATCAGTGCCGAGAATATATCCGGATGGGCAATTTATGCAATTACCATGACAACACGTCCCACTTGTACAGTAATGATTTGAGCTTCCACAGGGTTGATGACATTTACAGTCCGAGCCAAGGATCATACCCGATGAACATGAATAGCACCATCCCTGACAGGCATGATAACCAGGTGAACACGCAGCAGAAGCCGGAGATACTGCTAGAGCCAAAAAAATAATGAGAAAACAAAAGTAAATTGTTACCCGCCATAGCGAATTTAAAGGCAGTGTCATTTCATATTGATTTATTCATTGTATTAAAATACATATTTATTCAATTTTTTGATTTCAATAAACCGCTTTGAAGTTGTAAAATTTCCAAAAATAAGGGATACGGGTACAAGTACCCGACCTTAAATAAGCTGCATTTGCAGCGGCCCTTGACAGGACTCACCAGCCACCCAACCTAGATCTCCCTGTCCCCGCTGATCATACGGATCGTGGAATCCTGCGAAAGCAGCGTCATCTGGTGGATGGCAATACGATTGAGTTTTTCCAGCCGGTCCGGTTGCGTAAGATTATCGCCTATGAAATGGGCGTTGAGGTTCTCAAGGTTTGAGAGGCAGACCAGCTGTGAAATATCTGCATAATCCCGGATATTGCCGTTCTTCTTTGAGTTTTTCTCCCGCCATTCCTTGGCGCTCATGCCGAACAGGGCCATGTTGAGGACATCGGCTTCCGATGCATAAATGGCATTGATCTGCGGTTTGGTCAGTTCGGGCGGGATAAGGTTTTCGCGCACAGCATCTGTGTGGATCCGGTAATTGATCTTCGCAAGGTTGCGCCGGATGTCCCAGCCGAGTTGTTTTCGTTCATCCTCCTTGAGGCGCTGGAATTCCTTGATGAGATACAGTTTGAATTCAACGGAGATCCATGATGCAAATTCGAACGCAATATCCTTGTGGGCGAACGTTCCGCCGTATCTTCCAGGTTTCGAGACGATCCCCCGGGCACGGGTCTTCTCGATCCACTGACGGGGCGTGAGGGTAAAACTGTTGAGGCCGGCCAGTTTTCTAAACCCGTCGAATTCGACGGGTTTAAAATCCGGATTATTCAGTTGCTCCCAGATGCCGAGAAACTCGATCGTATTGCGGTTCCGGATCCAGCTGCGAATTAAATCATCCATAGCGTCCGGGTTCTTATATCATGCAATATCGGTAATACAGATATAGTCCTCATTATTCCGGGAGATTACCGCAACGTCCCGGTCCAGTACAGTAATCGTTGCCATCGTTTAAACCACCAGTAATCCGACAGTGGTATGCCGGATTCAATATATTCCTGTATTTTATAATGCAGATAAAGAAAAGGAGAGGGGCGTGAAAGTGAGAGAGGGCTCACGGTATTGATCTTATGCTCTCCCGGTTAGAGATTCCGGACAAACCTCAGCAAACTTACAACTCAAACATTCCCGGGCCGAAGGCTTTGCCGGGAAATCCCCATACTCGTACGACGCATTCATCGCCGCAAACTCCCCCTGGATCAATACTTCTTTGTCCAGCAATTCCTCCGGATAAAACGAGCATGGCTTCACATTCCCGGTCTTCAGGAAGACCAGCTCGGTCGCGATCTCATCGGTACTTTTCAGATAATGATTGCGTGCCCAGAGGACGTACGCAGCCATCTGGAGTTCCGACTCGTACTCGTCATCGTCCCGCCCGGTCTTCCAGTCAGTAAGGATGAGCGTGCCGTCCGGCATCTTCCCGACAAAGTCCACCTTGACCGTTACGCTTACAGTGCCGGTGGTGAAATGATCGAACTCCTCGTGACGCAGGCATTCCCGTTTCGCGTACTCCGGCCATTTGCCAAAGAATGTATGCAGGCAGGTGATTCCATTTGTTTCCATGGAAGCGAAGAACGAAGCCGGAATTATTTCCCCGTTGTGGTACTCGGTGAAGGTCTCGCCACAGATAGTTTTGAACGCTGCAACTTTTTTCACAAACACGTTCATCGCCTCTTCCGGTTTCATCGGCCGCTCTTCGCAATGGAGCTGGATCTGCTGGTCGATTATATCGTGGATGAGCTGGCCCTGGACAACAAACTTTGACGTGAAATTCTTGAGCCACCGGATTTTTTCCGGAGGAACAACCGGACTCGTCTTCACGTACGGGGCAATGTATTCAAAATAATACTGGCGCTGGCAGCGGTTCCAGACCCGGTGTTTTGTAAAGGACCAGGAATTTATTTTATGAAAAAATGGATCCAGCTCTGCCATACTCTTTAGTGGGATACCGTTGTGAAAATACTTCGCCTTTCTTCCATGGTTGTCAACATCCCGCGTTTGAATCGTTCCAGTCAGTATCCTCCTCGAAGATCCTCTTTTTCGAGCACCTTTTCCGACCGTCAACTCCCAAAAACCTATCTCCCTGTAAATCGCTCCTTTTTCGAATCGGAGCCCATTTTGAAAAACAGGCTTTTGGAGGATCGCACTTTTTCACGAATTACAGTACACTGTTTTGAAAATACGCCCTCATTGCGAGTATTTCCCCCATCAGGACGCACATTTGCCCCGAAAAAATGTCAAAATAGGACCTCCCGGTTGGCTGATCTCTGTTTTTTCTGGGCATGGGCACGTGAATGAAACCGACAGGTCATCAGACCTGGAGGTCGAGAAGATTTTGTAGAAATCTTCGAGTCCGGGAGGGGATATGGATCCGGGGCACACCGTCGGAGAATGAGATTTCGCCGTCGTAGACCGTTTCCTTAAAAAAGTGGGTTTCCCCACATCCCCCAGCTTATAGTACGATCCCACCCGCGATCCGCCGCCCAGCCAAAGGTATAACCCTTTCCGAAAATACAGATCCTGCTTTCATGCGTTACCGGAATAATGATTCCGCTTTTTTGGCCATACCTCAAATTTTCACGGGCCCTTTGAGGAAAGAACAACAGGAATGAGAGCCTGAAAAAAAACGAATCCCGCAGCTGTCACAACGATCGTTTCAGAGGAAAAAAGAGTTCAGGACCGGCTCTCCCCCTCCCGCACCGCCCATTCCCGCCCGTACACCAGGTTATTGCGGAGCACCGGATCAACCACCAGCCAGAAAAACCCCGGCCCGACAACCATTGCCCAGAAGAGGTTGTTGCCAAGGTAACTGGTGAGCTTACTGATAAACGGCCGGTCAAAGAAGACGCTGCCGCACGCGGCAAGGAGCACCATACAGGTGCTGACCACGATGAGGCTTGTGGCAAGGAAACAGATGATTGTACGATAATCCCTGCGGATCGCCCGGCCCTTCATCAGGTGGAAAAAGAGCCGGTAGGAGAGATACGGGATGAGGAGGTTGATGAGAAATCCGAAGATGCTCATCGCTGACCACGAGCCGCCAAAGAAATCCCCGGCAATGTTTCCTATCCCGAGGCCCCATGCCCCGGCAGGGCCAAAGAGGATCCCGAGGGTGACGAGCATGAACGCGGCAGGGCGCAGCGAAATGCCGAATATTTCTATGCCGGGGTAATTGAACGGGATGAGAACGAGCACATAGAAGAGTGCGGTTGCGCCAATCCATATCCGCCCGTTCCGGTCGGTCCAGACGGCTGCAAGCTCGTGCATCCTGTATATCTGGGATGAGCCCGGGTAAAAAATTTACGGGATGATCATCATGGGACACCGGCCCGGCAGGTCAGTCGCCTATCGTGACCGACTCAGCGAACGAGACCTCGTAGACCTTCAGCTGTGTCGGGGATGCCTGCCACGGCTTTGTCTTTTTGAAATACTCCTGCATGTGGGGCTGTGCGATATGTTCGTCGAGCTGGTTCCTGCTCGCCCACTCTTCGAGAAAATGATAGGAATCGCCGGAGATGCCGACAAGCAGTTCGTAACGGGTGCACCCGTTCTCTTTCCTTACTACCGGGACGATCTTTCTGACTTCGCGGATGAACTCCCCGCGGTGTTCCGGTGCGATGAAGCATTCGGCATCACCAAGGATAATGGTATATCACCGGTATGAGGTTTCATAAAAAAAAGGTAGTAGGGTTCCTTATCGAAAAAAAGGTGGCCGGCCTGCCGTCCCCCGCTCCCCAACCTTAATCACTCATCGCACCCGTCCGGTTACTATCGCACCCGGGGTGTCTCATGAAACGTATCCTGCCCGTAACCATTCTCGTCCTTCTTGCCTTTGCGATCTGTGTCGCAGGCTGTATCTCATCGCCATCAGCACCGGATCAGAAATCGTCGGCCGATACCCTCATTACACAGGCAGAGAAGGAATTTCAGAACAGTAACCTGCATGCCGCAGAATCGCTCTTCCGTCTCGCACAGCAGAATTATACAACCGCCGGCAACACCGCGTCCGCGAAGGCCGCACGCGACCAGGTTATGAAGATACAGATGATGACGTTCCATTACCCCTACAACCGGAGCGCCATGGACCGACAACTCACTGAAACCTTCCCGGACCTTTCAGCAGCACAGCAGGTTGCCCTGCTGGACGACCCCGGGGCCGTGACCCTGAAGTCGGACGGGGAGACGTGGTACTTCGAGGACACCGTCTCGAACATCGTGTACCATAACATGACCATCATGCAGAAGGCGAACGCGGGCAAGCAGTACACCCCGTTCTATGACGAGCTTGCCCCGCTGGCATTTGCCCCGCAACGCGAGAACACCGCCCGGTACAGCAACCCGGTAACGTGGGAAGGGACCGAAGAGATCGCGATCCCCCGCGACCGGCTCCCCGGGAACGGTACGCTGAAACTCTGGGTCCCGCTGCCGGTCGAGTACGGTCCGCAGCAGGACGTGACCATCACGACCCTTGAGCCGGCGCAGTACCTCCAGACCTCGACCGTCACCGGCACAGATATCGGGCTCGCGTACTTCGAGATCCCGCTTGCTGAAGTCCGTGACCCGTTCGTGAACATCACCGCCCGCTTCCTCTTCACCGAATACACACAACGGTTCACAGTAGATCCCGCAAAGGTGCTGCGCTACAATACGAGCGATCCGGAGTACCGGAAGTACACGGCACCGTCCGCAAACATCGCCATTACGCCGGCAATGAAAAAGAAGGCGTTGGAGATCGTGAGGAATGAGACCAACCCGTACCTGCAGGTACAGAAGATTTACCGGTATGTCTCGGACACGCTCCCGTATAGCCACGCCCCGCACATGCAACTCGAAGCAACCGGCAAGCCCCGGTCCGAATATGTCCTTGAGACCGGGATCGGGGACTGCGGGGCCCAGAGCCAGTACTTCGCGGCACTCTGCCGTGCTGTCGGCATCCCGGCCCGGGTCCCGGCCGGGTACCAGATGATCCTCGGGCCGGCCGGCACGCACGTCTGGGCAGAGTATTACGTGGAAGGCTACGGGTGGATCCCCGCGGACGTAACGGTTGCGGAAGGAGCTGACTGGTCGTACAATGCAACGACTGCTGAGCGGGAGCAGTACCGGGACTTCTTCTCGCGGAATCTGGACCCGTACCGATATGTCATCCAGAAGGACGTCGACATCCCGCTCTCCCCGGAGCCGGGTGCGGATGAGGTCGTGATCGACAGAAGTATCCTCCAGATCCCGGTTGCCGTGTGCGACACCTGCACGGAGAATCCTTCCATCATGATCCCGGAGAAATACTGGGCCGTCTCGGTTGCGAGAGCGTAAGAGGATCTTTCTTTTTCGTTAAGCGGAACGTTGCTGCCGGGAAAGGTAGACATCAGGGGCGATAGCTGCGGGACGAGGGTGCTGCAGATTTGGCCTGACCCGGGGAACTCCGTGGAAAAAAGACCGTTATCATAAAAAACAATCTTCATGAGGTGTCGTATCCCATCCGGTTCCATGGACATTATCGGTTTCCTGATGGATCCGGGTATCAATGCCGGGATACAGAACTTCTCACCATCCCTTACCGCCATCATGACGCAGGGGGAGTTCCTGGACTCGATGCCCTGGTACTTTCTCCTCATCTGCCTCGTGACATTCTGGCTGCATCCCCGGTACGGGGCCCGGCTCACCACGCTCTTCGGGCTGAATGCCGGCCTCAACGAAGCCGTCAAGCTGGCCTGCCATCTCCCCCGGCCCTACTGGATAGCGGATACGGTCAGGGGCTTTTCAGCGCACTCGTCATTCGGCTTTCCCTCGGGAGCGGCCATGACCGGCGCAGTGATCTACGGATACATCATCACAATCGTCCGTCGCTGGTGGGTGGTACTTGCCTGCGTTGTCCTCCTTCTTGCAACCAGCGCCGTGCGGCTCTTCTCAGGCATCCACTTCGCGCTCGACATAGTCGGGGGCTGGGCCATCGGTTTTCTCCTCCTCGCACTCTTCCTGCTTGTCATGCCGAAAGCCGAGGAATTCGCGTTCCGGCTTTCCCGGCCATCCCGTATCATCCTCTTCCTCTGCATTGCAGCTGTCCCGCTCCTTATCTCCATCCCGGCGTACCTCTCGCTTGCCGGCTGGCAGTTGCCCGGTACCTGGGCCGCTCTCGCGCTCCAGCAGACCGGATCAGCTATCAGCCCGGTACGGCTCCAGTTCTCGTACGGAGCATCGGGAATCATTCTGGGGGGGCTCTTTGGTTACGAGTTTCTCCAGGCCAGGGGAGGCTGGTCTCCCCCTCAGGATCTGATACAGCGGGCTGTTGTTACTGCTGCCGGTATCATCTCTGCACTTATTGCCAATGCCTGTCTTCCCCTTGTATGGAAGGTCTCCGGCCTGGCGGCAGCAGTCCCCCCGCTTGCCATGTTCCTCTCTATGATGCTCGTTACGTTCTGGATCATCGCCTGTGTACCGCTTCTGGCGGGAAAACTCGTGCTGCCGACCAGCGCCCGGAGTGCCACAGCCAGGTCAGGAAAATGATAAGACAGATGGCATAGAAGAAGCCGAAGGGTGTGATGAGGGAGTATCCGGCCTTGAGCCATCATCACCTCATGACACCATACACCGGTTCCCTTTCAGGCTGTGTCCTCTCTTCCCGCCACCCTGCTCCCAATCCAATCCGCGAGAATTCCGTAGATGATCCCGAAGAGGAGGAGCATCGCAGCCCCGAAATAATTGTGGGCGAAGAACGGGACAATGCAGAGCAGGAGGCTGAAGAGTGCACCAAGCCCAGCTCCCCTGATGATTGGGTGCAGGGAAATTCCGTCGGAAAAACCGATCACGATGCCCTGGAGGACGCGGGCGGAGAAGATCATCAGCATGAACCACGGCTCGGGGGTGATCCCTGGTGGCGCCATAAAAAGCAGGCTCCCGGCACACCATGCGCCGGTCAGGATGCCGACAGCAGTCGTGATCGCGATGCGTTTCTTCTGCACCATAGCAGATTGAGAAGTGGGAGGTGTCGGGAATAAGCATTTCTTTATTGTGCCGGAAAAAGGGGTATTCTGGTTCGTTTACCTCACTTCAGGTACTCAATGATCGTACTGCGGATATCGGCAATATCCTGCCGTGATATCCCTATACCGTTCAGGTTCCACGTCACGTACGTGTCCTGTTCCGGCAGGTAATACCAGAACGTGAACGACCCGGGGTAACCACCGGTGTGCCCCATCACGGTGACATTCGAAGGGCCGATATGCTCGGTGGTGTAACCGAGACCATAACCGGCCTTTCCGGATTGCTGTGTTGCCGTCTCCATGAGCGCGAGTGAGTTCTTACTGATCAGCTTCCCCTCGCGGAGCGCCCGGTGGAATCGGTTTAAGTCGGCTGCTGTGCTGACGATGTCACCAGCCCCCCGGTCGAACTGGACATAACAGTCCGTGAAGTCCAGGAACGTGCCGTCACCGGAGGGCATCGTTGCCCGCATGTGGGGGCCGGGGATATGGTTGGTGTGCTGGAAAAAGGTCTCGTTGAGACCGGCCGGGACAAGGATGGTCCGGGTCGCATAGTCCTCGTACGGGACGCCGGCTGCCTTGTCCACGATGAGCGTTAAGAGGATGTAGTTCACGTTCGAGTACATGTAGTTCGTCCCCGGGGGATACAGCGGGCTGTCCCTGATCCCCATTTCCAGGCCGGCCTGGTACGGGACCGGGGTGTCGGGGTCGCTTACCTCCCGGAGGTTGATCTCTGTCTCATTGTAATCGGCAATGCCGCTCGTGTGGTCGAGGAGCTGGCGGATGGTGATGGCGTGGCAGTTCGGAATGCGGGATACGAGGCCGGGCTCCAGCCAGCGGTCAATGGGATCGTCAAGCGAAAGTTTTCCCTCTTCGGCAAGTTTCAGCACCGCCACGCTTGTGAAGGTCTTGGAGACACTCGCTATCAGGAAGCGCATGCCGGGCTGCGCCGGTTCGCCGGTTACGGGAGATGCATTCCCGACAGCGGAATTCCAGGTCCACTGCGGTGTCGACACCGCAATCTGCATGCCGGGGATACCGGCAGAATGAACGGCCGTCTGGCTGAGGTTATGTATCTGGGCACGGACATAGGCCGGAGGGGGGTTGTGCCGGGCGCCTGCATCTGCCGGGGCGGTCTGCTGCATCTGCAGGCATCCCGCGGAAACAAGGCAGGCAATCAGGACGATTGCGGTTGCGATCAGGGGCAGGGAGTATTTTTGCACGATTGTGCACCGAAAGAATACCTTGATCCACCGGCATTAAAGAGTTATTCTCCTGCAGGGTTCGTCCGGGCGACGGCCTCGTTGGCACAGTGCAGACCCATATATACGGGGACTGCCGAAAGGATCGATTATCCAAGAGAGGGATACCCTATGGAGTTTGGGAAGATCGTGATGTCGCGGTATGCGACCAAGAAGTTTGACGGCAGGAAGCTGCCGGAAGCAAAAGTGAACGAGCTTATTGAGCTGGTGCGGTTCGCCCCGTCAGCATTGAACCTCCAGCCCTGGAAGATCAAGGTTGTCACCGACCAGAAGACAAAGGAGCTGCTGAAACCTGCGGCTTTCAACCAGGAACAGATCACTACCTGCTCGCACCTGCTCGTGTTCTGCGCAGACCCTGACTACGACAGCCTCATCAAACGGCTGGGCGCTTTGTTAAAGAAGAACGGCGTGCCGGCAGAGACACAGAAGATGATCACCGACATGGCAGCCGGTTTTGCGGGCCCGATGTCGCCGGAGCAGAAGCTGGCATGGTCGCAGGCACAGGTCTACCTTGCGCTGGGCAATGCCCTGAACGGAGCAAAGGCGCTCGGGTTCGATTCCTGCCCGATGGGCGGATTCAACCCCGCGGAATTCTCACGGATCCTGAAGATCCCGGCACCCCTCGTGCCGACCATGCTCTGCCCAATCGGGTTCGCAGCAGATAAGCCGATGCCAAAAGTGAGGTTTCCGAAAGAGGATATTGTAGTGTAAATGATGAGGGTTCGATGATCCAAGACAGGAGAAAAACTCACTAGGGTTCTTCGATTTCCAGTTAGCAGGAGGAGTAGATCCCGCAGGGATATCCGACCTGCATACCCCATTTCAGGAAACGAGAGAAGTTGCACTCATACCCCAACCATTAACACCACACGACACCTGTTAGAACGTGGCGATATCCATGGAGCGACAGTCCTTGAAATCCGTTATCCTGCGATCAGCAGGATATGATGTGGTGCAAAAAGTCCTGGAGATCGAATTCACCTCCGGACAGGTGTACCGGTTCTCGTCAGTCCCGGAGAAGACCTGGAAAGGTCTCATGCAATCGCCGGAGGCCGGGAAATATTTCTCCGAGAAGATCCGGCCAAAATTCCGGTCACGGCTGGTCGGGGCATAACCGCAGCGTGAATGGTTCAAAGGCCCGCTGACCGGATAAACGAGGAGACAGGAAATCTCCTCTTTTTAAAAAATACCGGCAATACGCAGGTATATCACCACACGGCCCAATATACCACGAGATATACAAAAACGGGGGAGAAATGACAGGGATTCGTACAGATTCAACGCGGAGATACGAGTGCGCCCACCTGGTCTGTGCCTATATGCTGTCCCAGAACCTGAACACGGCCATGGTGACCTCGTCGCAGATCGCCCGGTTCCATAACCTGTCGCGAAGGTCCTCGCAGTCGATCGGCCACATGCTGAATTTCCTGTACACCAACCATATCCGGGAAGCCCGTTTCGGGTTCTTTGTCCATGGGACTCTCCCGCTCTCGAAATGTGATTACCCCCACCACTACACCGTGGAACTCATCGACGGGGCGCGAGGCCTTGCCTGAAGTGGCGCGGCCATTGGGGTCTGATAAACGTCCGGGACCCGGTGTTTTTCCATGAGAGCCTCCCATTTTTGTAGTGGTTGTGAATTCATCAAAACCAGGAAGTTTGCGGGCCATCAGGGAAAGGAAGTGAGAGAAGTGTCCTGTCCGGCGCAGTTCAACCCGGGGCAGGAGAAATGGAGTCCGGATAAGGGCACAAACCCGCATGAATGTCCACGAAATACGATGTTTGTTCAGGCCGGGAACCTGGATCGCGCACAGGGACGCAGTTGAACTTCGTCTTTTTTCGCACCGATAGTAATTTGATAGTTTTTTTCTTTGTGATGACCGGGGCACTGCTGCTCCGGACACCCGGCAGCACCTGGCGGCCGGGTCACCACCATTTCCCATACCCTTATCACCTCACACCGCCTTGAGAGAACAGCGTTTGGAGGGAATATTCATGGGAATCAAGCCGTCATATATCAAAAATATCGGAACATCTCTGGTGAACAAACAGCGGGAATACTTTTCGAAAAACTTCGATGAGAACAAGCAGCAGCTGGCACTGTCGGCG
>NZ_JAQTQD010000039.1 GCF_028712425.1 Methanoregula sp. | reverse complement strand
GCAGTTTCTCGAAGACCTACAGCGTGACCGGCTGGCGGGTCGGTTATGCCCTTGCCGATGCCGCGCTCACGGACCGGATCCGGAAGATCCACGATTTCCTGACCGTCGGCGCCCCCGCTCCCCTCCAGCGGGCCTGCGTTGCCGCCCTCGAAATGCCGGAGTCGTACTACAAGGGACTTGCCATCGAGTACGACCGCAAGCGGCAGATCCTCTACAAGGGCCTGAAGAAGGCCGGGTTCGCCTGCGAACTCCCCGGGGGTGCATACTACCTGTACACCGACATCAGCTCCTTTGGCATGAGCGACACAGACTTTGCCCGTCACCTGGTGGAGAAGACAGGGGTAGCCGCTGTGCCGGGGAGCTCGTTCTATGCAAACGGGGGGGAGACGAAGCTCAGGTTCACGTTTTCCAAGAAGGATGAGACGCTTCTGGAAGCCTGCCACCGGTTGGAGTCCCTCAGTTAATACCAAGTAACACTTTTTCCGGTTTTTTTTCAAAACGTTAAAAAACATTCAGCAATCATACACTCATGAGTGATCCGCTATGCCCATAGAAGACGACCTCTCCCGTATCGGCATCTCGCTGCCGAAGAACCTGCTCGACCGTTTCGATGAGATCCTGAACTATCGCGGGTACTCCTCGCGCTCGGAAGGCATCCGCGACGCCATCCGCACCTATATCACCTACTACAAGTGGATGTCGGATGTGAAAGGCGAGCGGGAGGGCGTCATCACGATGGTGTACGACCACGAGCAGCGGAACCTCCTCTCGGCCATCACGGAGATCGAGCACGAGTACCACGGCATCATCAAGGCCTCGCTCCACTCCCACGTGACCCACGAGCGGTGCCTCGAGGTCATCCTGGTGCATGGCGACGGGAGCCAGCTCAAGGCGCTGGCCGAGAAGCTGATGTCCCACAAGGGTGTTGAGTCGGTCAAGCTCACGACGATCGCGATCGAGAGCTGAATTTCCCTTTTCTCTTATTCCGCTATCCCGTCATTGTAGTGGTGCGGGCCGGGGTGCACGGCATCGATGAGCGAACGGTCGAAGATCTCGTTTTCCTGCACCGCCCGTAAAATGTATCCAAGCGACCGGAGCGTTTCTACGAGATTCATCCTGGACGTAACGTACCCTTCGGGAAGCGAGGCACAGGATTTTCCTGATAGTGGTTGTGCTTGAGAGAGATTGAGAACTGCTGATTTTGTGACGGTCATCACACATTCCGGTGAACATGACAAAAGAATATTGAAGCCAAAGAGCATAAATCTGAAAAGATATGAGTGGCCGGATACAATCATTAAAAAAAACACCAGACAAATTGCTTTTGAAAGACATGAAAACAAAATTTGCTGAAGCAACTACTCGCGCTGTTCCGATACGTGGAGTGTACGAGTCTGCTCCCCAATTTGCACCAGCGGAGAATCAGGAGGTCAAGACGATGCTCGCCGACATTATATCCCGGCTCGATCGGATTGAAGAGAAGATCGACGAGAACATCTATCCCCCTGAATCGGCCATTAAACTGGAATTTATCGGACAGGTGAAAAAAGCTGAGGCAGATATCAGAAAGGGAAAAGGAAAGACCTACGAATCGATGGACGCTTTTATCAGGGCCATCTCGGAATGACGTTCAGAATTGTCGCCAATCCTGATGTTGAGGCAACCTTCAGGAAGATGAAGACGAAAGATGCTGCCCGCTTTGAGCAGGTGGTGAAGAAACTCCAGGAGATTGGTGAGAACCCGGAGACCGGAAAGCCACTCCACCGGCCTCTGCAGGGACGGTGGCGTGTTCACATCGGGCACTATGTCCTCATCTATAAGTTCGATAAGAAAAAGGGGCTAATTACTCTGGTGAAATATGCTCACCACGATGAGGCGTATTGAAGTAAGACTCATTCAGTGATAGAGTCAATCTCCGGTGAATACGGCTTGATGTCCACCACCGGCGTACCGTCAAGCGCATCGAGCCCGCGCACGGTGAGGACTCCCTCTTCGCAGCGGATGAGATCGACAAGGGACAGGGCGATTGGATTGGGCCGGTTGGGAGACCGGGTGGCAAATACGCCGTGCTCGACACCTTCGTGCGGGGGTGTTGCCCGCAGCACGTTGCGGTCCGCACGGTCGAACCACGAGAGGATGAAGAGATGGGACTTCTTCCCGACATCCTTCAGCCCTTCGCGGTATTCTTCAGCAATCACGATCTCCGAGATTGTATCAGACAACCGGCCCTGCCGCGGGGCATCCCCCTTTCCTTTGTAACGCGACCGGACAAACCCGATCGGCCTGAGTGTCATGTCCATGATCGCCGGTCAGTGCTTCCGTGACGGGTGCGTCCCCTCGGCACACGGGATGCAGACACGCTTCCCGTCAACAACCCGCGTCTTTGCATCCGCGACAGACTCGCCGCAGCACGCGCAGGTGACCGACTGGAATATCCGGGCCTTCTTCGGGGCATCCATCGTGATCTCTTCGATCTTCATGATTTTGTCGGCAGGAGCATGGAGCACCTTTACCATCTCCTTGTGCATAAGGTCGTGGAAGTGGTCCTGCTCATCGGTGGTCGCGGCTCCCGAGAAGACCTTTTTGCGCAGTCCGGCAATGCCATCCTTCTCCATCTCCTCGTTCCGGTGGAACGTGATCCTGACCGCCCTGCCGTCTATCCGGTTATAGAACGTGAAGGCATGCTTGCCATAGTCATGGATGATGAGGTTGCCTTTCCCGGCCGTTGTCCCGGCAATGACCTGGAGTGCATCGACACCGCAGGCATCGGTCTCGCAGATGGCGACAAGATCCTCGTCCTCGGGGCGGGAGACGCCGAGGGCCTCCATGGCCGCGGTTGCCGCACGGTAGCCGGACGCAAGGCCCGGGCAGGAATGGCCGTGGAAGCGGATGCAGTCGTCGAACGTTACAGCTTGTGGGGCACTGTGGTGGTTGTGCCCGTGATCGTGGTCGCCTTTGCTGTCATGATGGTGATCGTGGTCGTGCATGATCTCTCTCCGTTGGTTCTGTCTTATTCTCTCTTTATTGGTTCTCTTTATGTTGTCTTACAGGCACCGGGGATAACGCACCGGACCCCGCCCAGTTCGCCGATCATGACCGGGAGGCCGTACACATCTTCGATGACCGAGGGGGTGACGATATCCTGGCTGCCGTGGATGTGCACTCTCCCGTTCTTGATGAAGATGAACGTGTCGGCAAACCGCAGGGCCTGGTTCAGGTCGTGCATGGTCATGATGGCCGCGATCCCGTGATCCCGGACAACCTCGCGGATGGTGGTCAGGATATCGACCTGGTTCTTCATGTCAAGGTTGCTCGTGGGCTCATCGAGAAGGAGCACACGCGGCTCCTGCACCAGCGCCCGGGCGATGGCTACCTTCTGGAGCTCCCCGCCGCTCATCTCGTCGATATACGAGAGGCGGAGCGCTTCCATGCCCAGTTTTCTGAAGACCGCATCAACAATGGCAAGATCGCGGGGAACAACATCCCAGCCAATGTGGGGGCGGCGGCCGAGGAGGACAGCGTCAAACGCGGTCAGCCGCCCGGTCTCGACCCGCTGCGGCACATAGCCGACCCTGCGGGCAATATCCATCGTGTCAAGGTCGAGCAGGTTCTCGTTATCAAGCATCACGGTGCCCTCACGGGGCTTCAGGATGCGGTTTAAGCATTTCAAGAGCGTGGTCTTTCCCACGCCATTTGGGCCGAGCACCGCGATGACCTGCCCCTGCTCGATCGAAAACCCGATCTGCTGCAGGACATCCCGGTTCCGGTACATGAATTTCAGATCATTTACAGTCAGCATCTTTGTCATCGTTTATACCCCCTGAATAACAGGTAAATGAATACGGGCGCTCCTAAGAAAGCCGTCAGGACGGCGACCGGGAGGATATACGGCGCAACAATGATCCGTGCCACGGTGTCCGAGGCAAGGAGCAGGACTGCCCCGGCAATCGCCGACCCCGGGATGAGGTAGCGCTGGTCATCGCCAACAAGCCGGCGCATCATGTGCGGGCAGACCAGGCCGACAAACCCGATAACCCCGAGCAGGGCAACGATCACTGCCGATATGACCGCGGCAACGGTCATCCCGGCAAGCCGTACCCTTGTCACGTTCACGCCAAGCCCCCGGGCCGTCTCGTCGCCGGCATCGATGGCATTGTAGTTCCAGCGGTTGGCAATGAAATAGAGTGTCCCGGCCCCCACGACAATGACCATCAGCGGCAGCATATCCCACGTTGCCCGCCCGACATCGCCAAACGTCCAGAAGATGACAGCCGCGAGCTGGGCATCGTTGGAGAAATACTGCAGGAACATGACCCCGGCCGAGAAGAGCGAGGAGAGGGCGACCCCGGTGAGGACCATGACTTCCGGGGACGCCCCCTTAATGTGGGAGATCGCAAGGATGATACCGGTCGCGATCATGCAGAAGATGAAGGCAACGGCAGTCGTGAGGTAAGGGTTGGAGATCGCGACCGGGCTTGCCACCGTTGACTGCATGGTACCTGCGCCCAGCACGACCACGGATACGGCGGCACCGAACGCACCGGCGCTCGATATGCCCAGCGTGAAGGGAGAAGCAATCGGGTTTCTCAGGATGGACTGCATGGCCACCCCGGCAATGGCAAGACCGGTCCCGGCAACTACGGCCGCGATTGCCTGGGGCAGCCTGACGTTCCAGACAATCCTGTCCCACGTATCGGAAGACGAGAGTCGCAGCAGCGACTGGACAACGTCGAGAGGGGGGATCGCTACCGCTCCTACGGATATGGCAAGGACAAAAAAGACGAACGCAAGGATGAGCCCGAGGAGGATCCACCGGACCTTGCGGTTCAGGTAGGCGCGGTAATCCTCCGGAACAGTTCCCTGGTTCAGGTGCATGGCTGCCCGCTCACGACGTAAGGTTTATCTTCGTGAACCCGAGGTCCCGGTACTGCCCGTTGAGGGAAGAAAATACAGGTTTCCCGACAAACTTCGTGTAGATCTCGTCTGCTTTTACCTTCGGGTCGATATCCGAGAACCGGTCGGGGTACAGGGTCTTCCCGATGAAATAGGCATCCGCAAGCACGGTCTCGTAGTTGACGCTGTAGAAGTTGTAGGGCAGGACACCATACACGTTCCCGCTCTTCACCGCAGAAAGGCCGGCATAGGCCGGGTTGGTCTTCAGTTCGCCGATGGCACCTTCGTTGTCGATCTGGATCGTCCCCGCGTCAATGAACAGGAACTCCGGGTCGCCGCTGACAATGATCTCTTTTGAGATATCCGCATGCTGCGTGTCGGACCCGGCGGCAATGTTCTTTGCATGCACCCAGATGAAGGGCGGGTATGCCGGCTCGGTCGAGATAATTCCATGCGCCCCTGCGGAGCTGACACCGCCGATGTACACGCTCTTCTGCTGATCCACTGGGATATCCTTTGTCCGCTTCTCAAGGTCTGCTGTCACTTCTTCGACATAGGCGATCAGTTCCTCGGCACGGGCATCTTTCCCAAGGATCTTTCCCATCAGCCGAAGGGCAGCGTAGAACTCGGCTTTCTCTGCATCGGTCCGCAGGGACCCGTACGGGAAGGCTATTACCGGTATACCGGTCTTGTCCTGGAGCGTGTCTGCCTCGGGGCCGCTCGTGCCATAGGTGGTGCCAGTCGCGCCTGTCTTGAAGACGAGCTGGGGGCCGATACCAATGATCTTCTCGGGATCGTCCTTCCCCCTCATCTCCCCGCTCAGGGGCAGGCTCCTGAACTGCGGATTTGCCAGCGCATAGGCCCGGCCTTCCAGGACCTGCGTCTTCTTCTCCTGGCTGTCCACACCGACAACCGTGTCCTGCGCCCCCAGGTAAACGACATACCGGAGGCAGCCGGAACCCGAGCAGACGATCTTCGTGGGATGTGCCGGGACCGTTACAGTCCTCCCGAACCCGTCCGTGATGGTGGTTGTTCCGGAAGCTGCCGGGGATCCCGCAGCGGGCGTTGTGGTACTGGCTGACGGAGATGCAGTTCCCGTACAACCGGCAAAGGCGATGCACGCCCCGATCAGGATAGCGGCAATCAAAATAAATGCACACGATTTCTTCATACGAATCTTAAGAATAATAAGATCAGGTGTTATTAATGCATGATCATATGATCTTTTGGTATGCTTGATGTTAAGGAATGTAAAATTCCGTGTGATGGTTTTAGTGGCACATATCACTCAGTCCTTCTGTTATGCGGGATTATCATAAGGATGAGAGGATCATTTTCCTCCATCTTTACGAGATCGCGGGTGCGGGTTTTTCCACATCCGTACGAAAAGCAGGATGGTGGTAATCCAGGAGATGGCAGGGGATTGGCGAGGATCACACGATAAAAAAAACTGGAGAGGAACAGGGTGTTTCTCCCTGCTCACCTGCCTTCTTCTCTTCTCTCAGGTCTGATGAGCTTTGAGATTTCGAAGAACGCTGAAGAGTTCTTCTCTTCTCTCAGGTCTGATGACCTTTGAGATTTCGAAGAACGCTGAAGAGTTCTTCTCTTCTCTCAGGTCTGACGACCTTCGAGATTTCGAAGAACGCTGAAGAGTTCTTCTCTTCTCTCAGGTCTGACGACCTTCGAGATTTTACGGTACAAGACCCGCGAGGATCTCCGCCATCTTCTGCGCCGTTACCGGATCAACCACCTGCGCCAGCACGAGGCCGGCAGTGGCGAGGAACAGGGCCCAGAAGACTCGCTTTGTCTGTTCGTTCCTGCCGAACGCATCCAGCACCGCATCCGTGTCCGCCTTCAGGCGTACCGGATGAGCCGGGGCACAAAGACGAAGAGCGGCAGGAACAGGACGCCGGCGCCGATGAACGCAAGCGACAGTTCCGTCTGTCCGGCAAACCAGATCCCTGCGGGAATTGCGATGATCCCAGAAAGGAGGCATGCCATGAAGACCTCGCCGAGGCAGAACCAGGTCCGGTAACCGGCCGGGTCAGCCAGCATGTCTTCATCTGTCAGCTGCTCCGCGGGATCGAACATGCCGATCGCGTGGAGCACGCCCCAGCAGAAGGTGCGGAGGGGGAAAGTGAGGGTTGGTGACATATCCATCCTCTAAAGAGATGACCGGAACCGGGAGAGAGCCGTAAGACTTCTCCCCCGCGGTCATCTGCACCCGGCGTTCAGGCCAGGGCCGTTACCCCGTCGGCCCAGGTCTCGATCTTCGTGCGGATGGCGTCGTCCTCGTAACTGGAGATGGTGACCTGCTGGCGGGAGAAGTTGACCTGGTAAAGCTCCCCGTTGGGATCATGGCACCTCAGGGTTGCCGAGAAGCTGTCCGAAGGCGAGTCATGGACCGGTGTCCCGGCATGCGCCGTGTTGTTGGCGGTGTTTGCGAGCACAGCAGCGATCCCGGCATTGTAGCCGGCCATCGTGTTGTAGCTCTCCGAGCCTTTCCCCACAGACTTTGCATCCTCGTTCACGTACACGAACCGTGCCGTGTAGGACTCTTTTGCCTTCTCAACGGGCTGGTGGTTGACGCCCGCGTTCATATACGATACACACCCGAACGGATTGTTCGAGATTACATTCTGGACGATCGTGTTGAATGCGTCCACATCAGCGATCGGTGCGGCAAGTCTGCGGACCGCGCTTTTCACATTGGTGTTCTGTACGAAATCTGCCATTTGGTTTTCCTGAGGGTTCATCAGAACCTGAAGAGTGAGACCGTCACCATTCAGGTTGTCGGGATCTTAGATCCCTCCAATCCCGAAGGAGGAGAAGGGAGGCATTAGCCGACCTTCGACCCTCCTTGGATTGTGAACTCTCGATTTTCTGCGTCTCGGGGGCCCCTTTGACAAACAGTATTGGACAGGGGGATATAACCGACTCCCCGCGGAACACCAATCTGAGCATTAATCAAGCCCGGTTGCATGAATGGGGAGAGGAGCGGTACGCGATTTCTGTACCGCAAGTCCTGTAACCCCGGTTGTGCAATCCGCCTTCTCTTTTCGCTTCTCCTGCCACCCTTCCTGCATGGTCTCGATATTCCAGATACCGCCCCGGAAGACCCGGTACCGCAGGAGACCTGCCACCCTTGAGAAGAGCCAGAACTGGATGTTGTCAGCGTCAGATTCCCAGTACGGTTGCATCTCCAGAACTTCCCGTGAATAATAGTACCGTACGTCTGATGCATTTCGTACCGGCTCGCGGGGACGTACTATGCGGATGGAAAGGTTTTCTCTCCCCCGCCGGGCGATCAGGTCGAACGGCCGGTCAGGATCGTCAATCCTCCCAACAATATACCCCCACTCCTTCAGGATGCGGGCCGCCTCGCTCACTCCGCATGAGATATTTCTCCCGGCGGGTTTCCTGATCTTCTTCGCTCTCCGGGCAGCTGATTGTATTCCCTTCCGGCACTTTCGTGCTGTCACGGAAGCGCCGGCTTTCTTTGATTTCCCGCGTTTTGCCCGAACGCCATGTCCTGCACGGTCCGGGACATCGCCCGGGACTTCGTTTCCGTCAATGGGTGTAGTGATTCCTGACCTCATGATTGGTATCCTCCTTTTATGATTTTCATCGGTGTTCTTCATCGGTCAGGGCCGGGCTGTCAGCGGCCCCGGGCGTACCCGGATCGTCAGGTTCCCGCAGGGGTATTCCCCTGCCGGACTCCCGGGCGATACGGGCTGCCCTTCATTGATGCGAGATGCGGTTCACCCTTACCATACAGGACTCATCAGGATGAGTCCGTCCGGAATCCCAAACCACATGGCATCGGTTCCCACAAAGCCCGGAGAAGCATAACACGGACAAAAAGTCAATGCCACATCCAAACACCATGACGCGGAGGGAAGAGTCCCCTCCCGCCATACCGGCTATTGTCAGTATGCAGACTTCGTGCGGTACTTGTGATTATTCACTGATTTTCTAGAAATTGTATAAATAATAATATGATGAGGGCGGT
>NZ_JAQTQD010000038.1 GCF_028712425.1 Methanoregula sp. | reverse complement strand
TGGGCACATCTTCTTACGGGCTCTGTGGGACTGCGACAGCCATGGAGAAGACTTTTGGCAGCACCTGCCATGGTGCCGGGCGTATCATGAGCCGTTCACAGGCAAAGAAACGGCTGAGTGGCAAGGAAGTGGCCGCGAACCTTGCGAAAGAGGGGATTATCGTCAGGGCACCTCACGAGAACGCTATTGCCGATGAAGCCCCGGATGTGTACAAGCCGAGCGACGAAGTTGTCAGGGTTGTGCACGATGCCGGCATCTCGCGCCTTGTCGCCCGTCTCACCCCGATCGGGGTGATCAAGGGATGAGTTGCCGGGCCGGCTTTCTCTGGGACTCCCCGCAGCATTTCAGCCGGCTTATCGAGGACTGCGGCATCTCCTGCGAGATCGTAACCCCGCATATGCTTGCTGCCCCGTTTTTCCGTGGCTCGTTCAACTGCCTCATCATCCCGACCGGTTTTGGCAATGCAAAATATTCCAGCCTCCTTCCTGCACTCCGTGCATCCTCATCCCGCATCAGGAGGTTTGTTGAGAATGGCGGGAATCTCCTTGTGTTCGGCGCTGCGGACAACAAAACTGATGCCTATGACTGGCTCCCGTTCCGGCTGAAATATTCCCATGAGTTCCACCCGCGGACGATCTCGTGTTCCGGAGATTCACTTGCTGCTTCCCTTGTTGAAGAATATGACCCGGAGAACATCGAATGCGATGGATCGTTTCCGGAACATGAGGGGACCTGTGTTGGATCAGCAGGATCATCCGATGTCATCATCGAGTACCGGCAGGGAAAAGGAAGAATTGTTGTGACCAGCGTTCACGAGTTTCCGTCCCGTGAATTTTTAAAGAAGTTCTGCTGCGAAGGTATCACGAGTCCGCTGTAGCGGGGGTACGTGACGGTGATTTTGGGGTATCGGTCTCTCACCCCACACTCTCACATTCCACAACCTTCATCAACCTGAACGATTGACCAGAGTAATGAGGCATTCGTTATGCACCGCTACGTCTTGTCCTGCAATGCGGCATCGGAAGATCTGGAACCCGTTGTCCTTGCCGTCCATGAACTTATCCACCGGCTCCCCGTTACGGCAAAATCGGCAGATCGCGATGGCATCCGGGTTGAAGACGGCAGGATTATCAACCGGGTGTACAACGGCCCGGTTCTTCTTGATGCCATTGCCCGCAACCAGACGATCAAAACAACACCCACAAGCGGTGCCTATAAGGGTGTCCCGGTGACGGTGACACCCATCCGGGACAGGGAGGGAAATGCAATCGGGGCAATTGGCATAGTTGATATTACCGGTATCTTCGACCTCGCCACGCTCATGGAGCACCAGTCCGCAATCCTCAAGCAGGTCTGTGGAAAAGATCCCTGCCCGCTTGACTCGGAGAAGATCAGTTCACGAAGGTGATGAGTTGTCAGAATCCGCATTCAAAGTACTGGAGATCCTTGAACGGGCACAAGGGCCCCTCTCCGGGGAGACGATCAGCAACGAACTGGGGATAACCCGTTCAGCAGTCTGGAAACACATCAATGAACTCCGGATGATGGGATATGACATTTCCTCATCACAAAAGAAGGGATACCAGTTATCCAGGGCAAGCACGAAACTGCTCCCGTACGAGATTCACAAGAAACTCCGGACACAGTTTATCGGGAAGAAGATGCGGTACTTTGAGAACACGCCCTCCACCATCTGGGTCGGAAAACAACTCTGCTCGGAGGGGGATGTCGAGAAGATGAACGGCATGGTCATCATCGCAGAGGAACAGACCGGGGGGGTTGGCAGGTTGGGCAGGGCCTGGGTTTCCCCAAGCGGCGGAATCTGGATCACCATTGTCTTAAAACCCCGCATACCCGTCGATCATATCTTTATGGTCACCATGGCCGGGTCCATTGCCGTTGCCCGTGCAATACGAAAAGAGTTCAATCTTGGTGCACTCATCAAGTGGCCCAACGACATCTTCATCGGGAACAAGAAAGTAGCCGGGCTGCTTTTGGAACTCTCGGCAGAATCCGATGTCGTGCACCACTGCCTCCTCTCTATCGGCATTGATGTCAATGTCCCGGTCACCCACTTCTCACCGGACCTCCGCGATCAGATCACATCCATCTGTGCCGAAGTTGGACACACGGTAGACCGCGCATCATTCCTCGCCCGCATGTTAAAAGAGTTTGAAAGCCACCTCCTCCTGATTGAAAGCGGGGAGTACGATGCAATCATCCAGGAATGGAAGAGCATCTCCTGCACTCTTGAGAACCGTGTCCAGATCCGGACCCTCAAGAACAGTTTCGAGGGAGAAGCCGTAGATATTGACGAGTTCGGGGCCCTGATCATCAAGAAGGACAACGGCAAACTCGAACGGGTTATTGCCGGCGACTGTTATCACCAGTAATCCCGGTACTTTTTTATCGTCAACCATCATTTTTCTAAGAGGTTGACAATGTTTGGCGATATTGAACGTTCACGGGTATTAGCCTATTCCGCGGTTTTTATCGGGCTTATTGCACTGGGAAGCTGGATTTCGATCCCCTGCATCCCGGTCCCGTTCACGCTCCAGACTCTCTTTGTCCTGCTTGCCGGCGCCGTTATGAAACGGAAGGCGATACTTCCGGTAGCAGCGTACATTGTTCTTGGTACACTCGGCCTTCCGGTATTCCACAACGGGCTGTCCGGCCCGGGCGTGCTTCTCGGCCCAACCGGGGGCTATCTCGCCGGGTTCCTTGTTTCCGCGCTCATAGTCGGACTGGCGTACGAAAGCCCGTCGCGCCCGGTACGCATTGCCGGTCTTGCACTGGCGACAGCAGTCACACTCCTCTTTGGCATGACCTGGGTGATGATCTCTGCCGGCATGGAAATCATTCCCGCGTTCATCGCAGGAGTTATTCCCTTTATCCCGGGGGGCATCCTGAAAGCGGGTGCTGTCTACATCATTGCTGAGCGGTTGCCATGATCGAACTCTCCGGAATCCGCCACACGATACTTGACATCCGCGCTCTCCGGATCCCTCCTGGCATCACATCGGTAATCGGACCAAACGGCAGCGGGAAAACAATGCTCTTAAAACTCCTGGCCGGGATCTTCCTGCCACAGTCCGGGACTGTATCTATTGATGGAGTTACCCCCCGAATGGCTGAAACCGGCTGGGTCAATGAGTTCCCGGATCGCAACATCCTTTTTAGCACGGTGATTGATGAAGTCGCATCATCGCTGCGGTTCCGCCACATGCCCTGCAGGGAGGTGGAAAGAACGGTTGATGAACTCCTGGACTCGATGGGGATTTCCTCGTTAAGAGACCGGCCGGTGTGCGATCTCTCCGGGGGGGAGAAGGTCCTTGTCGCACTCGCGGCAGCGCTTGGACACTCCCCCCGGGTCCTTGTACTTGATGAATGTGACTCCCACCTCGATAATATCAGGGCCAGGCAGGTTGAACGGATTGTGCGGGAACGCCGGATCCCGTACGTAATACGTTGTACCCAGCAGGTCGAATCCGCAATCCGCAGCGATCATCTCATCTTCCTGGAGAATGGCCGGGTTGCCTTCGAAGGCTTGCCGGGGGAAGTATTCGCGCAGCTCCAAGGTACCCCTTTTTACCCCCTTTCCCTGGAGTGCGGGATATGAAGATAACACTTGATGCGGTACAGATCGCTCGTGATTCGTGGTCTCTTTCTGCTTCCGGAACATTCACTGAGGGCATTCACCTGATCAGCGGCGATACCGGCAGTGGAAAGACCACACTTGCGCGGGTAATCGCGGGGCTCTCGCTGCCCACATCGGGTAGGATCCGGCGGGATGGCATCAGTCATCCGATGATCTCGTTCCAGTTCCCGGAGCACCATGTCACGGGCTCAACCGTCAGCGAGGAGTGCTCCTCGTGGAGGGTTGATCCAACGATGATGCTTAAACAGGTATCGCTGAGCGAGAAGGCAGCACTCTCTCCCCTATGCCTGAGCCGGGGGGAACTGAAACGCCTGCACCTGGCCTGTGTCCTCTCGCAGGATTACGACCTTCTCGTCCTGGATGAACCCTTCAGCTCCCTGGACTGTAGAGAGAAAGAGCGGGCCTGCACCGCAATCTCCGGCCGCACACGGGGGATCACGATCATCTTCACGCACGAGCAGGCGCAATTCCCCCGGGTGGACATGCTCTGGGAGATCGCTGGCGGTTCGCTTCACTGCAGGGGAAGCCTCCCTGGTGCTCTCCGCACCTGGGAGCACGCCCCGGAGATCATCAGGACACTCATCAGGAACGGGAAAATACCGGCAAACCTCTCAAGAGAAGACATCCGGGAGGCTGCATGCAGGACATAAGGCTCCGCATTGTCACGGCGCTGCTGCTCACCCTTTCCGCATTTTTCAGCCTGGCGGGGGCAGCGTTCGTATTTCTCTGGTGGATCACCTGTTCCGGGAAGGTTTCAGAAATCATGCGGATGCGCATGATCCTTCCCGTTGCGGGCATGCTGGCGTTCTTCAGTGCCGTCCTCTCTCTTACCGGGGGCGACGGGGTATCGTATTTCCTCCGGATGATGGTCATCGTCCTTATCGGTTCATGGGTCTATGCCGAACAGAGGAGTGGGGAGTTCCTCCATCTCGGTGTCTGGTTGCTTGGGAAACGGACCGGGTTCGAGCTGGGAATGCTGGCCGACATGGCAATGCAGACACTTCACCTCATGGTCCGTGACTTCGATACTATCCGTGTTGCCCAGAACCTGAAAAAGGCCGGCCCTGCCAAAAAAACACTGGTACCAGCCGGACTTGTCCTGGTCACCAGTGCGCTGTCACGGGCTGATCACACCGCAGAGCTCATGGCGGTACGGGGATACCGGGACGGTGGTTCACTCTGTCCGCGGTTTTTCACCACACGCGGCGATATTGTGCGTTGCCTGGTTGCATTATGCATCCTCATCATAACGGCAATTCCCGTTAGTGAATTTTTTATACTTTACCGATGAATTTTTGAGAGGCTGAATATCATCCTGATGCCCGACTGAGGACTCATACATGCACCCTGGCTCTCCCAAGAAAGTCCTGATCACTGATACAACACTCCGTGATGCACACCAGTCGCTCATTGCCACGCGGCTCAGGACCGAAGATATGCTCCCGCTTGCACGGGAGATCGACAGTTGCGGATTCTTCTCCGTTGAAGCCTGGGGCGGTGCCACGTTCGATACCTGCATCCGGTTTCTTAACGACGACCCCTGGGACCGGTTGAGGGCATTAAAAACTGAGCTCAAACACACACCGATTCAGATGCTCCTCCGGGGGCAAAACCTGGTCGGGTACCGCCACTATCCTGACGACGTCGTCGATAAGTTTGTTGATGCAGCGAACAAGAACGGGGTTGATATCTTCCGAATTTTTGACGCGCTCAACGATATCCGGAACATGACGCGCTCGATGAAACGCGTCAAGGATAATGGTGCCCACCTGCAAAGCACCATATCCTACACGACAAGCCCGGTCCACAGTACCCGGTCATTCATCGAAATGGCAAAAGAGCTCTATGCCCTTGAATGCGATTCAATCTGCATCAAAGACATGGCGGGGCTCATTATGCCGGACCAGGCGCAGGAGCTCATCAAAGGAATCAAAAAAGCCGTGGATGTCAAAGTCTGCCTCCACAGCCACTGCACCAGTGGCATTGCCCCGATGAGTTACCAGGCAGCAATTTCTGCGGGTGTAGACATTCTCGATACCGCCATGTCACCGATCGCCATGGGGACATCCCAACCCCCCACGGAGAGCGTTGTCGCTTCGCTGACCGGCACGCCGCGAGACACCGGTATTGACCTGATTAAGCTCAGGGCGGTCCGGAACCAGGTCCTCCAGATCCGGGATAAATACCACGGGCTCCTGAACCCGATCTCCGAGCGGGTAGACAGCGATGTCCTGATCTACCAGCTCCCGGGGGGGATGATCTCGAATATCGTCTCCCAGCTCCAGGAACAGGACGCCCTTGACCGGTGGGATGATGTGCTGACGGAAGTGCCCCGTGTTCGCGAAGACCTGGGCTACCCGCCGCTTGTCACCCCCACAAGCCAGATCGTCGGGACCCAGGCCGTCCTCAATGTTCTCGTTAACGGTGAGCGCTACCGGAATGTAACAAAGGAAGTCAAGGATTACGTGCGCGGCCTGTACGGCAAATCTCCCGGGCCGATAAGCGATGAGGTCCGGACCCTTATCATCGGCGATGAGAAAGTCATAACGCACCGGCCGGCCGACCTGCTTGAACCGGCCTATGAAAGCATGAAGGCGGAAGCAACCAAGGCTGGGCTCATCAAAAAGGAAGAAGATGTCCTGACCTATATCCTGTATCCCGCCATAGCACCCTCGTTTCTCAAGGGTGAAAGGAATATGGAGGATATCCCCCGGAAACAATCTGCCTCCCAATCGTCTTCCAGTGACATCCCGAGCCAGATGGAAGTCGAGGTCGACGGTGAAGTTTTCACGGTCAGGATCGTTTCTGTGGGTGGAAATAAGGTTGAGGTTGCCAGTGCCATCCCGCAGAAGATCCCCCGCGGGGATATTGCTGGCGGGATCAAGAGCAACATGCAGGGCATGGTCCTCAAGGTTCCCGTCAGCAGGGGCTCGGCTGTTAAGAAAGGGGACACCCTCATAATCCTTGAAGCAATGAAGATGGAGAATCCAATCCACAGCCCGGTTGACGGCAAGGTCACCGAGATCTTTGTTGATACCGGCGATGTCGTCCAGAATGGCGATGTCCTGCTGGTGGTCCAATGAAATTTTTTGAGAAACTCTTAATTGCCAACCGTGGCGAGATCGCCATCCGCGTGATGCGTGCTTGCCGCGAGCTGGATATTGACACGGTAGCGATCTTCTCGGATGCCGACAAGAACGCGCTCCATGTCAGGTATGCCGATGAAGCGTTCCATGTCGGCGAAGCTCACCCTTCCAAAAGTTACCTCAATATGGAGCGGATCATCGACATTGCCAAGAAGTGCGGTGCCGAGGCCATCCACCCGGGATACGGGTTTCTTGCCGAGAACTACCGTTTTGCCAAGTTCTGTCTTGATGAAGGCGTCACGTTTGTCGGCCCGCAATGGAAGACCATTAAGGCAATGGGATCCAAGATCGGCAGCAAACAGATGATGCGGAGTGCCGGGGTCCCGGTGCTTCCCGGTACCGACAGCGGTATCACGGATATCGATGAGGCAAAGAAGGTTGCCGCGGAGATCGGGTACCCGGTTATTGTCAAAGCCAGTGCCGGCGGGGGCGGTATCGGGATGCAGATCGTGAACGACGAGAAGTCGCTGGAGGAAGCTGTCACCGGCAGCCAGCGGATCGCAAAGTCTGCGTTTGGGGATGCAACGGTCTTTATCGAGAAATACCTCATCAAACCCCGTCACATCGAGTTCCAGATCCTGGCAGATGAGCATGGCAATGCCGTCCACCTGTACGACCGCGAATGTTCCATCCAGCGCCGGCACCAGAAACTGATCGAAGAGGCTCCCTCCCCCATCATGACCGATGAACTCCGGGAACGGATGGCTGAATCAGCGCTCAAGGTCTCCGAGGTATCGAACTACACCAATGCCGGTTCGGTTGAATTCCTTTACAGCCAGGGCAATTACTATTTCATGGAGATGAACACCCGGCTCCAGGTCGAGCACACCATAACGGAGTTCATCACGGGCGTTGATCTCGTCAAGCAGCAGATCGCGATTGCCGCAGGCGAATCGCTCTCCTTTGAACAGAAAGACCTTTCAATCCGGGGCCATGCAATTGAGTGCCGTATCAATGCTGAAGACCCGCTCAACAATTTTGCAGCGGATCCGGGAAAGATCCTGCGATACCGCTCCCCGGGCGGCCCGGGCATCCGGGTTGATTCCGGCATCCACATGGGATACACCATCCCGCCAAACTACGACTCCATGATCGCAAAACTATGTGCATGGGACAGCACACGCCTCGATGCCATCCGACGGATGCGCCGCGCAATCACCGAATATATCGTGCTTGGTATCAAAACAACCCTCCCGCTCCATTACGCGATCATGAACAACCAGCAGTTCATCGAAGGGAACACCCACACGCACTTCCTGCAGGAAGAGCACATCTTAAAAACACTTGAGCGGTACAAGCGGGACGAAGAAACCCGCATGCAGACGCTTGCCGGATCCTTTGACCAGGGCAAAAAAGTTGCTGCGATCACTGCAGCGGTCAACACATACATCCAGCAGAAAAAATCGTGACAAAAAAACTGTCACGTTATGAGAACCTTTAACTATTTTTACGGCGTTTTTATTATGCACTTTTGTGCTGCGGTGGCCTAGCTGGTTAGGGCGCCAGACTCATAGGGTTTGTTGAACTCTTTCACTGTTCAGGCTTTGAGAGATCTGGAGATCGGGGGATCGTAACCCTCTCGCAGCATTTTTCTGTTTTTTTAGCTCAAAATCTCAGGGATCGACAGATCCGGATTGTTTTAAGGGGAGATTGCTCCCAATAAGAACCTCTTGTTCAGATGCCATATTGGTCGATCAACCAGATCAACTCCGTAAACCCGTTCATCTCCATCTCCAGCACCTGTTCCCGGGTCATGCCCATGCTGGTCTCGGCATCGGCTGTCAGCATCTCGGGACCACGGAGTACCGTGCGGGAAATCCCATCCCGAGACAGGATCTCTTCCGCTTCGGCATCGTGGACAAACGCACGGCCGGGAAGGATGACAACCGGTTCAAGGGACCGGAGATCGAGCTGCTTCAGGTCCTCGGCAGTAATGAGACACGCAATCTCTTTTGGCACCGGTACAACCGGGACATCCGATCCGCATGCGGAGAGGATGGTATCGATGAACGGAGTCGCGATACTCCCGCTGACAACGCTCGCCCGTTTCGTGACCCGCGGGAGTTTTGCCAGCAGACCCTGCTCGTAGCGGATCGCAAATGGCGAGCCGATCTCCGGGTCCCAGAGAGGCGTGCCGGATATTTTCATCGTGAACTTTTTCCGGAGATCCGTTATCATGTCCCGGAACGATTCCACGCTCTGGGTTTTCTGCTTCCCCATGACCGGTCCGTTACCGAGAATGAGTCCCTGATCGGTATTGTTGGCAAACCGCATCAGGATCAGGCCTTTTGCCCCTTTCTCC
>NZ_JAQTQD010000003.1 GCF_028712425.1 Methanoregula sp. | reverse complement strand
GTTTTTCGTTACGTCACCACTGCGGTTGGCAGGGTCGTCACCCCACCAGCGCTTCTTTCATCAGGTTTTCCTGCTTTTTTGTCCGGGCCGTGGGGATCCGCACCGTTACTTTAACCAGGAGATCGCCCCGGGTATCGGAGTTCAGGAAGGGCATCCCCTGCCCCCGGAGCCGGAAGAGGGTCGGGCTCTGGGTGCCGCGGGGGATCGTTAAGAGGGCACTGCCGGTGAGTGTCGGGATCGTGATCTCTCCCCCGAACAAGGCAGTTGCAAGGCCGACAATGGCATTCGTGGAGAGGTCTGATCCCTGCCGTTCAAAACGCTCGTGCGGGCTCACGTGAACAACCACATACAGGTCCCCGGGCGGGCCATGGTTTTCGCCGGGCTCGCCCTCTCCGGCAATCCGGAGGAACTGGCCGTCGGCAACGCCCCGGGGGATCGTGACTTCTATCCTCCGCGTCTTCTGCCGGCTTCCCTGACCCTGGCAGCTCCCGCAGGGTTTTTGGATCTGTTTCCCGGTCCCGCCACATTCCGGACACTGGGCGATGTTCATCACCTGGCGGCCACCCATCTTCTGGGTGCGACGGATCTCCCCGGTTCCTTTACATCCCGGGCAGTTCCGGAGGGATCCTGGTTCCGCACCGGTGCCGTGGCAGGTACTGCATTCGTAATAATGCGGGATGGCCACGGTATTTTTTGTGCCATAGAACGCATCGGTCAGGGTAATCGTGATATCGTACCGGAGATCGGCACCTGCCCGCTGCCTGACTTTGCGTCCTCTTCCGGAGAAGGCATCGAAGATATCGCCAAGGCCGAAGTCCCGGAACAGGTCGTCGTAACTGGGCGGTCTGTAATCCGCTGTATCGCCGGGGCTGAACTCCACATGTCCCACCTGGTCGTACTGGGCTTTCTTCTTCTGGTCGCTCAGGATCTGGTAGGCCTCGTTGATATCCTTGAATTTTTCTTCCGCTTCCTTACTGCCTTTGTTCAGGTCAGGGTGGTATTTCCGGGCCAGGTGCCGGAATGCTTTTTTCAGCTCATCCGGTGATGCATCCCGCTTTACGCCAAGCGTTTCATAATAGTCGGCCTTTGTCATAGGTGCGGGAAAAAAGGTTATTTCTCGTCATGTACCTTGAAATCCGCGTCCACAACATTCTCTCCGCCCGGCCCGGCGGCATTCCCGGTAAAATCCCCGCCAGCGGTAGCGGTCTGGGGTCCGGCCGCTTGTGCCTGGCGCTGGGCTGTCTGCTGGTAAGCGGCGGTACCTGCTTCCCCAAGGACCTTCTGGAGTTTTTCCGTCTCGGTTTTTATTTGTCCGGCATCTTTGCCTTCCAGCGCTGCCTTCACGCCGGTAATTGCCCCGTTCAGGCGGTCAACCATCTCCGGGTTCAGTTTGTCTGCCAGATCGGTTTTTGTCTTTTCCGCCATGTAGACGAGGGAATCTGCACTGTTGCGGATCTCCACTTCTTCCTTTCTTGCCTTGTCCTGCTCCTCGTACTGTTTGGCATCACTGACCATCTTCTTCACATCGGCATCTGCAAGTTTTGTTGAAGCGGTGATGGTCATCTTCTGCTCTTTTCCGGTACCGAGATCCTTTGCAGACACGTTGAGGATCCCGGAGGCATCGATATCAAACGTGACCTCGATCTGCGGGATGCCGCGTGGCGCCGGGGGCAGCCCGACAAGGTTGAACTGGCCAAGACTCACGTTGTCGGCAGCCATCGGGCGCTCTCCCTGGAGCACATGGATGGTAACCGAGGTCTGCATATCGGCAGCAGTTGAGAATACCTGGCTTTTCCTGGCCGGGATGGTGGTATTGCGGTCGATGAGCGCTGTCCGTACGCCCCCGAGGGTTTCCAGGCCAAGGGTCAGCGGGGTCACATCGAGCAGCACCATGTCCGTAACCTCGCCACTCAGGATTGCCCCCTGGATCGCGGCCCCCATGGCAACGCATTCCATCGGATCGATCCCGCGTTCTGCTTTCCTGCCAACATGGTCCTCGATGAACTTCTGGACAACCGGCATCCGTGTCGGTCCCCCGACAAGGATCACTTTCTGGATATCATTCTTGGTCAGGTTCGCATCCTTGAGGGCCTGTTCGAACGGCTGGATACAGCGCCTGATGATCGGTTCGATCAGCTGCTCGAGTTTTGCCCGGCTCAGCTTCATGGACAGGTGTTTTGGCCCGGCCTGTGTTGCGGACACATAGGGCAGGTTGATCTCGGTCTCCAGGACCGTCGACAGTTCGATCTTTGCCTTTTCCGCTGCTTCCTTCACCCGGTTGATGGCCATCTTGTCGGTCCGGAGATCGATCCCCTCCGCCTTCTTAAACTCGGCGGCAATCCATTCGTAAATGGCATTGTCCATATCCGTGCCGCCGAGCTGGGTGTCACCGGACGTGGCGAGGACCGTGAACGTCCCTCCGCCAAACTCCATGATGGTCACGTCGAGGGTTCCCCCGCCGAGATCAAAGACAAGGATCTTGTATTCCCCGCCACGGTCGAGACCGTAAGCCATCGAGGCAGCCGTAGGTTCGTTGACGAGCCTGACCACATCGAGACCGGCGATCTTCCCTGCGTCCTTTGTCGCGGTCCGCTGGTTATCGTTGAAGTAGGCCGGTACCGTGATGACTGCTTTTGATATCTTCTCACCAAGGAATGCCTCTGCATCCCTCTTGATCTTCTGGAGAAGGAACGCTGAAACCTGCTGGGGGGTGTATTCCTTATTGAAAATCTTATACGCATGAGCGGTTCCCATTTTCCGCTTGGCCGCAGTTACCGTACCGTCCGGATTGGTGACGGCCTGCCGTCGCGCGGGTTCCCCGACCAGCAGCTGGCCGTCAGCAGTAAACGCTACATACGACGGGAACATCTTTCCGGCTACTGTTGCACCCTCCGCGGAGGGGATGATCGTCGGCTTTCCCCCGACCATCACGGCAGCCTCGCTGTTCGATGTTCCCAGGTCGATTCCGATAATTTTCTCTTTGCCCATAGTTACTCACTCATTTCTCCTGTCACCTGTTCAGCAATCTTTACTCTCGAAGGCCGGATGACCTTGGATTTCAGCTGGTATCCCTTCCCGAGCTCTTCGAGCACGGTCCCCGTCCTCGCGTTGCACTGCTCCTTGCAGAGCGCCTCGTGAAAACGGGGATCGAATTTTTTGCCAACGCAGTCAATCGGTTCGAGCCCGTAATCAGAAAGGATTTTTTTGAGTTTTTTGTACACCATTACAATCCCCTCTTTGTTCTTCTCCAGCTCAATTTCAGGGAGCGCCCGTTCCAAATCATCGAGGATCACGAGAAGGTCGTTAATCAGGTTCTCGTTTGCGAGGGCCGTGATCACCTCCTTCTCTTTCTCGTACCATTTACGGAAATTGTCAAAATCCGCCTGGAGGTACCGGAGCTGCGTGAGGCGGTCTTCAGCCTGCCGGGTCTGCTCTTCGAGTTCTTTTTTCAGTTTTTCAATATCATCCATTTCAGCTCTCCGGCCAGTCATCGACACTGCTCCACCATTCTTAATCACACCTCGGGCAGACCACATACTGGTGGAGGAAATCCGCATATGGGCAGTCCTGATTGATACACCGGTGACAACTGTGTGCGGAACATCCCCCGGCATATGGCAGGTGCCCTGTCGGAAAATCCCGGGTGGGACTACCGTTCTCCCCGTAGAAATGACGCAGAACCCGGTCAAGAGGATCCCCGATTACGATATGTCCATGGGACAATCCGGGAAAGAAAACAATAATCACCCGGTTTCGGATTAACGAGGCAGAATGATATTCCCTTTTGTAAAACCCGGGTTTTGAGACAAAAAATGCAAAAACACAAGCCCCGGTAAGAGGCAGTTGACATTCCGGCGTTCCGGAATTACGCGTCCGGCTTTTCCAGGGATATGTCCAGTACGCTGTCCGCAAACTTCTTTTTGCAGAGCCGGGTCCCCCGGGGGACGTGGATGTCCTTTGTCACGACGTTTCCTCCATCCATGACAGACAACGTGAACGTCGTGTTTTCCAGATCGATCCGGATCTGCTCTTCCAATACTCCGGGAAGAGCGATGCTAAGGGAAATGTGCCTGCCATCGGTTGTCATGCGGACAGGCGGATCAAAGGAAGAGCGGTTATCTGGATTATCATAGTTCATCGGGGATCACCTTCTTGAGTGTGATGAGGCTTTTGGATGTTCCCTGACAGGGTTGCCTGCTGTCAGGGAACTGACTGATACTCTCACTGGACTAAGCGATTTCCCATCCAGATTCCTGGTGTGCGTGCATGAGGCTCCCTGACACCCGATCTCCCCTGGCGAGAGGCCGTCATCAGGGATCGATAAGGGTTATTTCCCTGGTGGAATGGCATTTACCCATGTTGTGAGTAACATGATACCCACGCATCATCCTTATTTGGCCCTGCCAATATAGGTTGGCTGAAGTTTCAGGATTTGTTACAAAATCTGAGGGGTCCGAAAGGTGCATCAGCACCTTGAGGAGGAGAAGAACGCATCAGCGTTCTTCGAGTTCCGAAAGGTTCGGCAGGAAGTCGAAGAATCCGTATGGATTCTTCTCCTCGTCGGGGTTTTAACAAACCCCTCCGACCCCGGAGAGGAGAAGTCCGCCCAGTCAGCAGACGGGGAGGAGAAGAACCCGAAGGGTTCTTAGGGCGCTGAGTGTCTTCCCCTGCCCTCACTTCTTCTCAGCCGTCGGGATACTCGTCGTACCCTCCCCGAGGATATGCCGGAACACGAACTTGAACTCGGCGAGGCGGTTATCGATATACTTTTTCCCGGTCTCTGTCGGGGTATAGAGTTTCGATTTCCCGGAAGTCCTCATGACAAGGTGTCCGTCCTTTTCGAGGTCATAGAGATACGTGTAGATCCGGGCCTGGGGGATGAGGACATTGTACCGGTTGTGGATCTCGTGGACGATATCGTAGCCGGATATGGGCTTGTTCAGGAGCGAGAGCACCACGGGCTCCAGCGATTTTTTCACTACGTCATCGATGGTTGCCTGCGTGACAACGGTTACGGATTCGGACGGGAATGTGCGGTGGGCAAAAGAGAGGGTGGTCTCTTTTCCCGTAGAGATGATGATCTTTGCAATACCGTCAGAGAGCTGCTTGATCTTATGGTGATCGATATCGGCCATGTTCACAGCGATGATGCCGGACACGGCAATGTTCCGGGCTTTTTTTGCCAGGACGAGGTCTTTTACCGCGAGGATATCGGGGAACTCATCTGTTTCCGAGAAATCCAAAAGCACCTGAAGTGTCCCTGCCAGCGGATCCCCGGGTAACGATGCCGTGCACTTTTCCAGAATTCCCGGCAGGAGATACACCTCGCCCTTCTTTATCCGTCGGGTGAAGAGCGCTTCATGCTGGATCTCTTTCAAAAAATACTTCTGCAGCACGGAATGGTGATAGGCAAAGAAGTTACGGCCGCCTTTCTTCAGGCCGGCCTCGATGGCGAATTTGAATATCGGTTCTTTTAAGGTCGGATCGGCATACAGGAAGAGGACGATATCGGTAAAGATGTCTTTTAAGAGGACCGTCTTGATCTCCGGAAGATCGACATATTCCGCACCGCCTTCTTCGCCCTCTTCGCTTCCGGTCCTGCGGATACCCTTCCCTGCAGGAGCGTGGAGGGCCTTCCGGAGTTCCTGTTCGGTAGCTTTCCGGAAGAGCGCCACCTCGATCGCGGCCTTGATCTCCAGTTCATTGAAGGGCTTGACAATGTACCCGTACGGCCCGACCTGCTTTGCCTTCTCGATAATCGTATCGTCTGCATAGGAGGTAACAAAAACTACCGGGATTGAGAGTTCATCGGCAATGACTTTTGCCGCTTCGATGCCATTGAGTTTCCCGGGCATCACGATATCCATCAGGATAAGGTCCGGGGAGAGCCGGCGTGCCTTTTCGATGGCGTCCTCCCCGGATGCCGCCATGCCGATAACCGTATACCCCATTGCATGCAGCCGCTCCTCGAGCTGCATGGTAATGATCGCTTCATCGTCAACCACAAGTATTTTTGACATATGCATTCACTCCACTCCAAGCGGGAAACTGACATTCATCGCAGTACCCGGTAACAGGTGTTCTATCGTCAAGGTACCCCGCAACTGCTGCACCAGGTTCCGGATCAGTTTCAGCCCAAGACTTGTTGCCCGGTCGATATCGACATCTTCAGGAATGCCGATACCGTCATCCTGGATGCGGATGTGGATCATCCCGTTATCAAGACGGGCCGTGATCAGGATGGTCCCGCTCCTGCGCCCTTTGAACGCGTGCTTGAAGGAATTGGACAGGGCTTCATTGACCACCAGGGCACAGGGGATGGCCTGGTCGACCGGGAGGTTGAGGTCCTCTGCATCCACATGGCAGGTAATATCGGGGCCGGACCGCCGGTAGATATTCGAGATGTCCGCCACCTGGTCGCGGATCTGGCCCCCCATATTGATCTTGTCCACCTGTTTGCTCTCATACAGCCGCGTGTGGATCTGGGCCATGGTCTTGATCTTCATCATCATGTCGGTCAGGATCTCGGTTGTTGCCCCGTCTTTTGTCCTCATCCGCGTCATGTCAAGAAGGCCTGATATGATCTGGAGGTTGTTCTTGACCCGGTGGTGTATCTCACGGATGAGGATCTCCTTTTCCTGCAATGATGCAAGGATCTTCTCCTCGGAACGCTTCCGGTCCGTGACATCCCGGTAGCTCAGGACCCGGCCGATGATCGACTGGTCCATCTTCTGGGGCTTGGAATACCGCTCGAAGACCCTGCCGTCTTTGAGTTCCAGCATGTCGTAGGTTTCGCGGTCCTTGGGAGGGGAATGGTCGTCGCTCTCCCGGAACAGGTCAGGATTTTTTACAAGCGTCCGGAGGTATCCCGACACTGTTTTGTCCTTTCCGCTCGCAAGGAGTTCCTGGGGGACCTGCCACATGGAGGCAAAATTCTGGTTGTACCGGATAACATGCCCGGTCCGGTCCACGACATAGATCCCGTCCGCGGTTGACTCGATGGCTGCATGCAGTTCGGACACGGTCTTCTTCACCAGGGATTCCGCACCCCTGCGCTGGGAGATCTCTTCTTTGAGCAGGGCATTGGACTCCACCAGTTCCTGCGTCCGCTCTTTCACCCGTTTCTCCAGAAGATCGTGTGCTTTGCGGAGCTCCTTTTCAGCAGTCTTCCGATCGGTGATGTCCCGGGCCGAGGCAAAGACACCGATGACATTCCCGAGAGCATCACGATAGACCGATGCATTGTAGAGGACCGGGGTCACTCTCCCGTCACGGTGCCGGATCTCCAGCTCGTAACCGGTCACGGACCCGTACCGGAATACCGTCTCGTATCCTGCCTTTGCCCGGGCAGGCTCCGTGAAGTAGTTCGAGAAGTCGGTCCCGATCAGTTCGTCCCGCGAATACCCGGTGACCCGGATCGTTGCTTCGTTGACATCGCTGATCGTACCGTTCGGGGCAATGGTGACCAGCGGGTCGAGGCTCGTCTCGATCAGGCTCCGGTTATACGCATTGGCCCTCCCGAGTGCCTCCTCGGCCTTCATCCGTTCGGTGATGTCCCGGGCCGAGGCAAAGACACCGATGACATTCCCGAGAGCATCGCGATAGACTGATGCGTTATAGAGGACCGGAGTCACGCTCCCGTCACGGTGCCGGATCTCCAGTGCATAGTCCGTGACAAGGCCGTCGCGGAAGGCCTTCGTGTAGCCGGCCTTTGCTTTCGCAGGCTCGGTGAAATAATTCGAGAAGTCGGTCCCGATCAGTTCGTCGCGTGAACACCCGGTGACCCGGATTGTTGCTTCATTGACGTCGCTGATCGTACCGTTCGGGGCAATGGTGACCAGCGGGTCGAGGCTAGCCTCGATCAGGCTCCGGTTATACGCATTGGCCTTCTCGATCGTATCCTCGACCTTCTTCCGCTCGGAGATGTCCCGGGCGATCGTGGAAGCACCAATCAGCATGCCGTTCCGGTCTTTAATCGGGGAGATGGTAAGAGAGACATGGATCAGCTGGCCGTCTTTTTTCATCCGGACCGAGTCACGCTGGATGACCGGCACTCCCTGCCGGATCGGTTCCAGGATATCACTGAGGTCATATTCCCTTTCCAGGGGTAACAGCATCGACACATGCCGGCCGATTGCCTCTTCCGCAGAATACCCGTACATCTTCGCGGCACCGGCGTTCCAGCTCAGGATGATGCCGGTAAGCGATTTACCGATGATGGCATCCTCGGAGTGTTCCACAATGGACGCGAGAATCGCCCGCTCCTCCTCGGCCCTCTTCCGGTCGGTGATGTCTATTCCCATCTCGAGGATCATCAGGGACCCTTCGGAATCGGTGAATGGATAATCGTAGATGTCGTAGTCGCGGCCGTTGGGGCCTGTCCAGAACCAGTGATGGGGGGCGCGGGTCTTCATTACCTTATAGGTCTCGCAGTTCTCACACGGTGTGTCACGGTTGAAAAGGAACTCGTGACACCGTCTCCCTGCAGGTTCGCGGAAATTCTCCCGGAAGTACCGGTTGGCAAACGGCATGCGGTAATCCTCATCGAGCAGGCAGACATACACCGGGAGTGCTTCCAGGACCTCATAGAGCCGCCTGCGTTCCCTCTCAACGGCTATGGCAACCGCACGCTCCGCCTCTATCTGACGCAGGGCATCTTCGGTCTTTTTCCGGGTCGTGATATCCGAGAGCAAAGAGAGCGAACCGGCAAAATTCCCGTCACTGTCGAACAGGGGCTGGGAGTTGACAAATGCCCAGAGGGGTGTGCCATCCTTCTTCCGCAACCGGAATTCAATGGACCCTCTGATGCCCCTCTTCCGCTCTTCAGTCACCGTGTCCGATATGGCGGCCGACTCATCGTCAACGCAGCCGCGGTACGACTTTCCGAGCATCTCCCCGGGACTGTACCCGAGCATCGCCGCCATCTGCCGGTTCACATAGGTGGTCCGCCGGTCGGCATCCACGATCCAGATCCCTTCGGTCATGGTCTCGACAATGGTCCGGTACTTCTCCTCGCTTTCTTTGAGCGCCTCCTCAGTCTTCCTGCGTTTGGTGATATCCGATCCCAGGACCGTGACTCCTTCGGCCGAGGGGAAGGCCTTCATGCTGTACCAGGCATCGGTATATTGCCCGGGGATCTCGAACCGGCGGGTCTCCCGTTGTTCCATCGCTGCCCGCAGGTTGCCTTCATAGATCGTCCCGAGATGTTTCGGGAACAGCTCCCAGATGCACCTGCCGATGAAATCTTCCGGTCTTTTGCCAATCCGCGAGGTGAACTTACTGTTGGCAAAAACAAAGACCCAGTCCCGGTCAAGTACGTAAAAATCGTCCTGGATGCTCTCCAGGACCTCCGCCAGCCGTTTGTTGCTCAGTTCCAGGGCATCTTCCGCAGCATGGCGTAATGTAACATCGCGGTTTGATCCCCTTATCCCGAGAAATGTTCCCGTGCCGTTGTAGACCGGGCGGCAGACATGGTTGATCCACCGAACCTCCCCGTCAGGCCACACGATCCGGAAGTCCATATCGGAGGGCCCATTCCCCTTCAGTTCATCTGACAGGTGGGCAAGGCGGGCGGGCAGGTCATCCGGGTGGACAACCTCGCGGAGGAGCGCCGCGATTTCAGTATACCCGCTGACAGGCCGCCGGAGGATCGTCTCCGCGGAGGGCGAGATATAGAGGAACCTGCCTTCAGGATTGATCCAGTACTCCCAGTCAGAGGCAAAGTCTGCAACCATGCGGAACCAGGACTCGCTACTGCGCGCCGCATGAGGAGACATCGTCTGCCGGTCGGAGGCATTGTTGATGGTTTCCGCAGTACCGGCGGGTTCACAAGCCCCGGCTGTACGGCACCGGGCCGGGCCCGGCCGGTCCGCATCTCCTTTTCTCCCGCTCCCATTCTTCATCTGCCAGCGCCACCAGGTGTGTCTATTGGGATCTTCCCGCCGGAACAGAATAGGTTTCTGACAGGAAAATCCCCTTATTACTCTACTAAAAACCTTGCCGGAGATATTAAAAGGGTGCCGCTATCTTGCATTTTTTGAAAAGTCCGACTGGCTATCAAGCCAGGAGGAGGAGAAGAATTGCGCAGCAATTCTTCGATTTCCGACAGGTCATCTGACCGGGAGGAGGAGAAGCCCCGGGAGCGGCAGGCCGGACCTATGCCTTCGGTGCATCGATCTCCCGGACCAGCCGCTCCATCACGGCATCCACGGCCTTCCAGGTGGGAGAGTCAGCATGCTTCATGAGGAATGGCCGCCCCTCGTCACCGGCTTTTACCATGGCCGGGTCGAGGGGGATAACCCCGAGGAACGGAACGCCGAGGTCTTCTGCCGCTTTCTTCCCGCCACCGGTGGAGAAGAGATCGACAAAACCCCCGCAGTGGGGGCAGACCATCCCGCTCATATTCTCGATAACACCGAGGACCGGCAGGTCCAGTTTCTCGATGAACTTTGCGGCCCGCATCGCATCCATCACCGAAACGTCCTGCGGGGTTGTGACGATCACGGCCCCGCGGACGTTCGGGGCAAGCTGGGCAATCGTGAGCGCCTCGTCGCCCGTGCCGGGCGGGAGATCGACCACGAGATAGTCAAGCGCCCCCCAGTGCACTCCAGAAAGGAACTGCCGGATGGCCGCCATCTTCATCGGGCCGCGCCAGGTCACCGGCGTGCTCGTGTCCGGCAGCAGGAAGGCCATCGAAAGGGCCGAGAGGTTGCCGGTTACGTGGACCGGTTCAATCGAAGTCGCGGTGACCGCCGGCCGCTGGTCCTCGATCCCCAGCATCTTGGGGATGTTCGGGCCATGGAAGTCGAGATCGAGGATGCCGGTCTTCTTCCCGCGGTTCGCCAGGGCAAATGCCAGGTTGACGGATACGGTGGACTTGCCCACCCCTCCTTTCCCGCTCAGCACGAGGATGACGTGCTTCACGTCGATCTTTGCTTTCGGGGGCAGGCCTTTGGGCGCTCCTGCGGTCTTCTTTGACGGGCAGGTCTCGCAGTTCTCGGTGCAGTTCGCATCGCAGGTATCGGGATTCTTCCGTGTCTCTTGTGTCATAGGATCATCTCTTCAGGGGATTTTTCAAAAATCCATGTCGCAGGGACCATTTCCCTTCAGTTCATCTGACAGGAGGGCAAGGCGGGCAGATCATCCGGGTAAGGCCCGTCCGGCCAGAATCTCCCTTTCCCCCGCTCCCTTTCTTCATCAACCAGCGCCACCATTCGTGTCTGTTGGGATATTCCCCCCGGAACCGAATTGGTTTCCAACAGGAAAATCCCCTTAATTCCCTACTAAAACCCTTGCCGGAGATATCAAAAGGGTGCCGCCACCTTGCAATTTTTGAAAAGTCCGAGTGGTCATCAGGCCAGGAGGAGGAGAAAAACGCAGGTCTTCGAAGAACGCTTCGCGTTCTTCTCATGGTTCGGGTCTTCGACCCTCACCATTTCGATTCCGAGTGGTCATCAGACCACGAGGAGGAGAGGAATTGCGTAGCAATTCTTCGATTTCCGACTGACCATCAGGTCAGGAGGATGAGACCCCATGTGTGCCGGTTCCGTAGGGGGGACCCACCCCTCCCACAACAAGACCCACCCCCACCCTGCCATTTCCCAACCCGCAACACAGGACCCCTCCCATGCAATGGGGGGTGGGTAGGGGTCACCCAAAGGGAGGGGGGGACCCTTGCACCGGTTCCGGGCCGGGACAAAGGGTGGGGTGGGTACCTCTGCCCTGGCCGGATTCCCCGCATATGAGAATTATTATTCCCAATATGAGAAATGTTTTTATCTAAATGAGAAACATATGTTACATTGTGAGATCATGAGAATGAAGACATATTATGCGGTGGTTGGCTGCGTCATCGCGGCCGAGATCCTGTGTATCGGGATCGCGATAACCACGGGCAATCCGGTCATCCCGGCGTTGCTCATCCTCGCCGGAATTGCAGTCGTATGGTTCGCAAAACGGAAAGTAACGGACGTGATGAGCGATGACCTGTCCGACACGATCTACGGCAAGGCAGCCCTCAATGCCCTCATCGTGACCATCATTGTTGCCGCAATCCTGTACGCGGGGGCCATGACCTGGTACTTCAGCTCCGGATACGGGGGAGGCTTCCATACGTTCCCGAACGGCTCGGTGAACGTCGGATTCGCAACGGAGGCGCCGTTCAGGCAGGGAGATACCTGGAATTACTACCTCATCCCCGACCCGGCGAACATGACCGGGGTGGATTTCTGGGGCCTTGACCTGCTCTTCAAGAACGGCCACCAGGCCCGTGAATTCCCCCTGGTATTCGGGATCGGCATGGGCTTCATTGTCCTCCTCCTCACCACCCTCTATGCGGCATTTTCTTATTACTATACCCGGAAATATGAGGAATAGCGAGCGATGAAGAACAAAATCAAGGTCTACCGGGCCATGCACGACATGACGCAGGAGGAGCTTGCCGAGCTCCTGCACGTCACCCGCAGGACGATCAACTCCATCGAGCGGGAGAAGTACAACCCGTCCATTGAGGTCGCGTTCCGGATTGCCCGGCTCTTCAATGTCCCCGTCGAAGAGATCTTCAGCCTCGACGAAGGGGAATAACGCCTTTTTCCCGGGAGACTCCTTGCCTGCCCTCCTGCAGCCCGATCATGTACCCGTACTGCGAGTACACGTCCCGGACCAGCTCCATGGCCTTCGGGTTGCCCCAGTCCTGCATCCATTCCGAGACCAGCGATTCGGTCATGATGGGGATAACGCCGGCCCACCTTCAGGCAGGCCGGTCCCGGTTACAGGCCGGTCTTCCGCCACGCCCCGTCCGGTACCACAATCTCGAACCGCACGCCCTTCCCCGGCTCACCGTTCTCCACAATGGAGATACCGGTGATCGCAAGGATCTCGCGGGAGAGGAAGAGCCCAAGGCCGGTGTGCTTCCCGAACCCTTTCCGGAAGAGTTTCTGCTTGTCGGCCTCGCTCACGCCCACCCCATTGTCCCGGTAGATGATCACAAGCTCTTCTCCCCGTTCCTCTGCGGAGAATTGCGCGGTGGTTACCCGCTCCCCGTGCCGGAGCGAGTTCTCCATGAGGTTGAAGAAGACCTTGACGATCAGCGGATCGGCGAAGATCTCGATACCATCTACCGCTACCTGCACATCGACACCAGCCGGGCGGAGCTGGGTGAGGGCCTCGTTCATGACGGCCCCGACATCCTGCCACCGGGGTTCATTGACCCCGATATCCTCATAGTATTTCGTGAACTCGATCTGCCGCTGGATGGCCTCTGCCGCCTGCTCCTCCTTTGCAATAAACGTCTCGTACTTCGTGCCTTTGAGGTCCTCTTTCGAGAGTTCCAGGAATGCCCGGAGTCCCATGATCTGGTTGAGGATGTCATGGCGGGTGATGGAGGAGAGCATGTTCAGTTTTTTGAGGGCACTTTTTAAGGCCTCCTCTGCTTTCTTCCGTTTCGAGATGTCCCGGATTATTCCCTCGATCCCGGCATATCCCCCCACTTCGTCCGTCTGCAACCGGACCGTAAGGGATACCCAGAACGCAGAACCATCGGATTTTTTAAATTCCGCCTCCCAGTCCTGCACAGTACCGTTTCGCGCCTTCAATGCATCGAGGAGCTCTTCGCGTTTCTGCGGGTCTTTCCACAGGGTCGTTATTGGCAATCCGATCAGGTCCTGTACCGATCCGTACCCGAATACATTCACTGCTGAGGGGCTTGCCATCACGATAGTATTCTCCCTGCTGACCCGGAAGAAAACATCCTGGATATTCTCGATCACGGTGCGGTACCGTTCCTCGCTCTTGCGGAGCGCTGTTTCCATCTTTTTCCGATCCGTGATATCATGGAGGATGTGGACACTCCCGGCAATCGTACCGTCAGGATCGCGGATGGGTGAAATGGTCAGGAAGAAATCTCCTTTTAGGTTCTCTTCATGGATATCGACCGAATGGCTATGGCCATCTTTGAGAAGGAGCCGGTGCGGGCAGAGTCCATGGGGAACCGAGGTATGGTGGACCACATCATGGCACCGGAGCCCGACCGCCTCTGCCGGTGTGACGCCCAGGCGGTCGGCCATTGCCCGGTTCACGCGGGTGATCCGGAACTGGTTGTCGATGATCGCGATCATATCCGGGACGGCATCGAACGTAAGTTCCCATTGTTCCTTCTCGTGCAGGATCGCCTTTTGCAGTCGCTGCCGTTCGGTGATATCGTGGGCGATCTCCGAGATCCCGACAACATCTCCCCGGTTATTCCGGATCGGCGATAAGGAAAGGGAGATCTGGATGTGCGTGCCGTCTTTTGTGATCCGTCCGGTCTCGAAGCGCTCAACAACCTCTCCCTGCCGGATCCGCTCCATCAGATGACGTTTTTCCTCCTGTCGATCCGGAGGAATGATCCTGAATAACGAGTGCCCTCCCATCTCCTGCGAGGTATACCCGTAGAGCGTTTCAGCGCCGCTGTTCCAGTCCGTGACGGTACCTTCGAACGTCTCGCTGATGATGGCATCTCCCGAGGATCGTACCACCGAGACCAGGCGCCGGCACATCTGGGTATCGTGATGCATCCGGCCGCTGATATTCGAGACAACCGCGGCGATGATGACGAAGACCGCCGAGCGTGCAATCGCAGAGGCCATTTCCGCGTTTGTCGGTGTGACGACCGCGAACGCCAGTGCGCAATAGCACAGGGAAAGGCCAACGGTAAAGAGAATCCCGCGCTTTGGGTAATAATAGGCGGTCAGGATGATGGGAAGGTACAACAGGTGGGGGAATACAAAGGAGATGCCGACAGTGAGCCCGAAAATGTTCAGGAGAATCGACACAACGGAACTGATGGCGATGAGGGCAGGGACCAGGTAGGGCCTCTTCCCGAGATCATCAAAGAAAAAAAAATCCATTCACCAGTCATCCTGCTTTTACCATCAATACTTCCTGAAATGGTTTAAAGATTGGTGCTGTAACGGGGGCAGGGGGGCCGGCCCGGCACTAAAAGGAGAGGCATCCCCGGGTCACTTCGGGCAGAGATCCACGGCAGCGTCTGCCAGATCCATTTTTCCCGGGCAGGCCTTCCCTTCTGCCTTACTGCCATGACAGTTAATAAAACGTTAAAAATCCAACTAAGCACTACGAAACCATCCTTCAATACATCCAGTATTTTTGGTGAGACGATATGAGCGACAATATGTACCTGGACCAGCAGCCGATGGCGGCGGTGACGTTTGCGGAGAACCCGGAACCCCGCTGCCCCTGCCTCCTGCTGCTCGACACCTCGGGATCGATGGCCGGCGAGGCGATTGCCGAACTCAATGCCGGCATCAAATCATTCTATGCCGAACTGCAGAGCGACTCCCTTGCGATTAAGCGGGTCGAGGTCGCCCTGATGACGTTTGGCCCGGTGCAGGTCATCTCTGAATTCAATACTGCGGAATGCATCTTCGACCCGGAGCTCGTAGCCGAAGGCGACACGCCGATCGGCGAGGCGATCCGGAAAGGGATCGAGCTGATCCGTGCCCGGAAAGAGCAGTACCGGGCAAACGGCATCTCGTTCTACCGCCCGTGGATCTTCCTGATCACGGACGGCGCACCGACCGACGAATGGCAGAGCGCAGCAAGCCTCGTCCGCGAGGGCGAAGCCTCCAAAAGCTTTGCCTTCTTCACGATCGGCGTTAACAAGGCGGACATGAAGGTCTTAAAACAGATCTCGGTCCGCGAGCCCGTGAAACTCCAGGGCCTGAAGTTCCGCGAGTTCTTCCAGTGGCTCTCCAATTCCATGAAGTCCGCGTCCCGCTCCAACCCCGGGGACCGCATCCAGCTGGCTCCCCCGCTCGGCTGGAGCGAGATATGAGCTGGAAGGTAGCCACATCCTCCGTTACGGGAAGTTCCCACGCAAACCGTGGTGAGCCCGGGCAGGATAACTGCCGGGCCGGGTCCATCCGGATCGCGGATGACGAGTTCTTCATCGGCCTTGTTGCCGATGGCGCCGGCAGCACAACGAACGGTGGCAGGGGAGCAGAGATCGCCTGCGAGACCATGTATGCGTCCATCATCGACTGCCTGCGGCAGGACGGTGATATCTCCCATATCACCGACGAGATCGTCCGCCAGTGGATCACGTTGTCCCGGGACGCCATCGCGGCGGAGGCCGAAGGGAATGGCAGGAAGGTGCGGGACTATGCTTGCACGTTCCTTGGAGCCATAGCCGGCAACGGGCACGCACTCTTCTTCCAGATCGGCGACGGGGCCATCGTGGTCCGCGAGGGGGAGGAGTTCCAGACTATCTTCTGGCCCGAGCAGGGCGAGTACGCCAACACCACCTTCTTTATCACGGACGAGGCGTACCTGGAACGCCTGAACGTCCTGCATGCCGGTTCCACACCGGAGGAAGTCGCCCTCTTCACCGACGGCCTCCAGAACCTCGCCCTCTCCTTTGCCCAGAAGAAGGCGCATGCCGGGTTCTTCCAGCCGCTCTTCCTTGCGCTGAAAAACGACCCGGCGAGCGGATTTACGGACTTTGCCGGGCAGCTGAGGCGCTTCCTCCTCCGCGACGATGTCAGCGCACGGAGCGACGATGACAAAACCCTTGTCCTCGCCACCCGCAACCAGGGATGATTATGGCAACAACGATCCCCCTCTCCACGTTTTACGACAGCCGTGGTAAGACCATCCGCCTTGGCAAGCGGGTCGGGAGCGGCGGCGAGGGTGACGTGTACGAGCTCGCCTCGTCCCCCACAACAACGGTAGCCAAGATCTACAAGAAGCCGCTCGAAGAGCACAAGCAGGAGAAACTCCGGCTGATGGCCCGGGGCTGCAACGATGAGCTGGAGGCGATCTCGGCCTGGCCGACCGATGTCCTCATGAGCCGCCCCGGAGGCCCGGTAGTCGGCTTCCTGATGCCCCGGATCACCGACGCGGAGCCGGTCCACAAGGTGTACGGGCCCACTCACCGCAAGGAGACCTTCCCCCATGCAGACTGGCGCTTCCTCGTCCGGGCAGCCAAGAACCTTGCGGCTGCATTCTGCGTCATCCACAAGTACGGCTATGTCATCGGGGATGTCAACGAGGGCAACATCCTTGTGAACGATACGGCCTGTGTCCGCTTGATCGACTGCGACTCGTTCCAGGTGCGGTCAGGGGGCCGGACGTTTTACTGCGAGGTAGGCGTTGCGCACTTCACCCCGCCGGAGCTCCAGAAGACGGACACGTACCGGCTCGAACGCACCACCAACCAGGACAACTTCGGGCTTGCCGTCCTGATCTTCCAGCTCCTCTTTTTGGGAAGGCACCCGTATGCCGGGGTCTATTCCGGGAAAGAGGACATGCCCATCGAGAAGGCCATCGCCGAGTTCCGGTTCCCGTACGGCAGGAACGCAAAGGCGCGCCTGATGGCACCGCCGCCCAACTCCGTGGGCCTTGCGGTTGTCCCGGATACGGTTGCCACGCTCTTCGAGCGGGCTTTTGCCGAAGCCGGCATGCGCGACTCCGGCCGGCCGAGCGCTGAGGAGTGGTGGGACGCCCTTGACCCCTTCGAGAGCAGGCTCCGCCGGTGCGGCACGGACGGCGTCCACTACTATTATGCCGGCCTCTCGTCCTGCCCGTGGTGCCGGCTTGAATCCCAGTCCGGGGTCCTGCTCTTCCTCTCGGCAGACAGCATCACCAAGATCGACCTCCGGCGCGAGTGGCAGAAGGCTGAGGCTATTCCCTCGCCGGGGGCGCTGCCGTCCGTCACACCGGGGATGTATTACGTGCAGCCCGCACCGCTCACGCCATCCGTCAGCCGGTCGCTGCAGTTCCGGAAGTTCCGCCAGCTCTCCGGCATAATCCTCGCGGTTGCCTGCCTGGTCCTTGCCATCGGGGAACTGGTCACCGACCCTCTCGTGATCCTCCTCATCGGCCTTGTCGCCATCGCCCTCTTCTTTGTGCCCGGCGGGGAGGAGGCGGAACGGAAGAAACGCTGGTCCCGCCTTGAAACGGCCGAATACATGTGGCGGCTCTGGAGCAAAAAATGGACAGACGAGGCCGGGGATGCGGCATTTTCCGCCCAGCTCGCGAGGCTCCGCGAACTGAAGCGCACCTACGAGCGGATCGACCGGGAGTTCCAGCGGGGCGTTATGGCACTCGAGAAGACCGTGCGCGATGTGCAGATCAGCGGATTTCTGGAGCGGTACGCAATCGCGTCGGGCAGCCTCTCGCGGATCAATCCCGCACAGATGGCGGCACTGGCACATGCAGGCATTGTTACCGCCGCGGACGTGACACCCGGGAGACTCCGGCGCGTTTCCGCGCTTGACCCGCGGGTCTCCGGTGAACTGATCTCCTGGCGGGAGCGGCTGGAGAAGGCATTCCTGTTCGATCCCGCAAAAGGCCCTAACCGATCCGGAATCCGGGCGCTCGTCCACCGGTTCCAGCCGCAGATGCGGCCGGTCGAGGCCGAACTCGTGCAGGGGATCCACCGGCTTGCCCGGATCCAGCAGGACGTGGTGAAAAAACGGGTCAGCCTCCGTGCCCCGGTCGAGAAACGGGCAAGGGAGCTCGCCCAGGCGCGGGCAGACTACCGCCCCTTCGAGAGCGACATCGAGGAGGCGATCCGCCGGGATATCGAGGCGGTCATGCGGCGCATCCTCTCCCGGTAAAAGGGGAGCAAAGACCCGCCGGATCAGGCATAGTCAACGAATGCAAAGTCGATGTATCCCTTGTACGGGTCGGTCCCGAGCAGTTTCACCCGCACTTTCTGGCCCACGCGAAGGCCGCGCTCTTTCTCGATGACGCGGCCCTCTGCCGGGGGTGCGAGGAGCCGGACATAGGTCCCTTTCATGGACGCACCGGTCACGAGAGCGGGGAATATCTCCCCGATCCGGTTGCGCAGGAGCACGGCAGCAGCGGCCTTTCGCATGAACCGTTCCGCCTTCTTGGACTGCTTCTCCTGGTCGGTGAGCCACTGGCAGATCTCTTCGAGCTCCCGCGGCGTGTACGGGACTTCCTGCCGGTCGATCACCGACTTGATGAGCCGCTGGATGACGAGATCGGCATAGCGCCGGTTGGGCGCTGTCCCGTGCGTGTAATCCATGACTGCAAGCGCGAAGTGGCCGATCGGGGTGCTGTTCGGCAGGAGCATAGCGTATTCACCCGGACCCATCAGTTTGACGATGGTCAGCGAGAGGTCAGGGAAGCGCTCCGGGTCCTTCTCGCGCTGCCGGTCCAGGAACCGGGCAAGGGCTTTGACATCGGGCTGATCCGGCAGGTCCTCGCCAAGGGCAGCGGCGACAAGCACGATCCCGTCCCAGTGCTTGGGCACCCGGACGATCCGCTCGATCCGGGGGACACCCGCTGCCGAGAGGAACGCCATCATGGTCCGGTTTGCCGCAACCATGAACTCCTCGATGAGCGACCGGGCCGCGTTCTTCTCCACGAGGAGCAGGTCCCTGACCTCTCCCTTCTCGTACACCGCTTGGGCCTCGATGGTCTCAAGGTCAAGGGAGCCCTGCCCGGTCCGCTTCTGCCGCAGGCGCACCGCTGCCTCGTTTTGGAGCCGGATCTGGTCAGCGAGCCCGGGGATGATACTGACATTGTCGGGCTCGGGAACTTTTCCCTCAAGCCAGGCACCAACCTGCTCGTACACCAGTTTTGCCTTGTTGTCAACCAGCGCACGGGAGACCGTGCCGTACCGGATGTTCCCGTCCGGGAGCACCCAGTAGTCCACGACCATTGCAAGACAGTCCTTCCCCGGCAGGAGGGAGGTGATCCCTGCCGAGAGTTTCAGGGGGAGCATGGGAAACGTTGCCACGTCAAGGTAGATCGAGGCGCCATTGAGGGCGGCATGCCGGTCGGTCCGCGAGTTCTTCGGGACGCGGTTGTCGACATCGGCAATGGCGACCTGCACGTGGATCTCACCGTTTGTCTCTTTCTCGCAATACTCGATCTGGTCAAGATCCATGGAGTCGAAGTTGTCGATGGATGACCAGAGGAGGGCACGAAGGTCTTTTGTGGAATGGCGTGGCCATTTCTGGTCGCCTTCCTCCATGCTCCCGACTTCCCGCATCACGGCATTGGAAAACTGCGGCCGGAAACCGTATCTCTTCATGGCATCCCAGGCAATCGCCTCCATGTCAACTGCCGGGGCACCGTGTCGTGTTCGTGGCTTTCTGGTCATGGTTCGTGATCAAGACAGTGTGTCAGCTCTTCTCCCATATGTCCTGATCGGAGCGGGCAAGAGGGTTGGGGGGTATTGTGGAGTGCCGGTTTTTCGTGTTGGTTTTTTCCAATGAACTGCCGGGAGGTTTACGGAAGATGGGGGGAAAGTGCTGTGACGTTTTCGACGGAAAAATAGGAGTAGATGCCGCCGCGAGGCGCCCTTCGGGGCATCGAATCCCATTGGGATGAGAGGGAAAGAACGCGGAAGCGTTCTTCGACTTCGGCAGCCGTTCATCACAAATGGGGGTATGGGGGCATCAGCCCCCATCTATATTCCATGTTGCGTTTTTCGTATGGAAGCTTGTCTCCTTGTGCTGATCGCCCCCCTTGCACCAGCCCGCCCCAAGGGGCGGGGGCGCTGGCGATGCCTCTGTATTACCCGTACAAGAAAATTTCACAATGTCTCAAACAGGAAAGAGAGGGGATCAACTACAGTATAAACAAAAAGAAGGATTGACTCGAAGAGCGCTCGGCTCAAAAAAGGAGAGAAAAAGCGGATAACCGGCCCGGGCAGATGATGCCATTCTCACATCTTCGACTGGTCTCTCGGGAGTGCCGTGCCACGGGCTGCCAGGCCTTTTGCGCCAACGCCGAGCATTGGATCGCGTTTTTTCTTCTTCTGGCTGTCCCCTTCCGATGCCGAGGTCTTGGAGAGGTGACATCCGACCGGGTCCTTGTCCCCGGGGCAGGCTTTTGAAAGGAACTCCGCACAGTCGCTGCAGGCCGGCACCTGGGAGGGAAGCAGCGAGGGGAAGTGGCTCTTCCAGAGGGCAGGATCGATCTTGCCCTGTTCGAGGAATCGCTGGATATGCCGCGCCGTGTATTTCATGTCCTGATCATGAGTGCCCGAAACAGATATGTCCTTCTTCCACGGCGGGATATCCTTCATAGTGAGCGATCTCTCGAAGGAATGCCTTCCCGTACTTCTCCCGCTTCACCGCCCCGATGCCAAAGACCGTGGAGAGGTCCTCCATGCCGGACGGCCGGCGGGAGGCCAGTTCCTGCAGGGTCCGGTCCGGGAAGATAACGTATGGGGGCACGCGGTTTTCTTCGGCAATCTCCCGGCGCAGGGCCTTTAAGCGCTGGAACAGTTCCTCGCTGCCGCTCACCGGCAGAACTGGGGCAGGGGTACTCCGCCGGCCCGGCCCATTCTCCGGCACCGGCAGCATCACGCGGCAGCGGTTCTTCAGGATCTCGTCGGCGCGGGAAGTGCACCGGATGACCGGGTACTGGTCGCCTTCGCGACAGAGGAAGCCCTGCCGTATCATCTCCTGGATCCAGGTGCGGTACTGCGCTTTGCTGTACTTCTTGCCGGTCCCGTACGCCGGGAGTGTGGTGAGATTGTACTGCCGGGCCTTCTCGCTTTTTGAACCCCGCAGGACATCGGCGATCAGGTCGATGCCGAAACTCCGCGGGAGCTGTGTTACGCAGCCTGCAATCAGCTTTGCCGCATCCGTGCAGTCCGTCATCTCAGGGGGGTGATCGCAGGTGTCGCAGGAGCCGCAGTTCTCCTGCGGGTATTCCTCGCCAAAGTAGGTGAGCAGGAACTTCCGGCGGCAGCCGGTCGTCTCGCAGTATTCGGCCATGTCCTGGAGTTTTGTAAGCGAGATCCGCAGGTGCTGGCCGCTGTCATCATTATGTTCGATCATCGAGCGGATCCGGGCGTAATCGCCCCGGCTGTACAGGAGGACGCACTCACTGTACTGACCGTCACGGCCGGCCCGGCCCGTCTCCTGGTAATACCCTTCGAGGGTCTTGGGCAGGACATAATGAATAACGAAGCGCACGTCAGGCTTGTCAATCCCCATGCCGAAAGCCACTGTGGCGCAGACCACCTGCACCCGGTCGCGGATGAAGGACTCCTGCACCCGCTCCCGCTCCTGCCGGGGAAGTCCGGCGTGGTATGCAGCCGCAGAAAAACCCCGCCGTTGTAAGTCCCCGGCAACCATCTCGGTCTCTTCGCGCGACAAGCAGTACACGATCCCCGACTCCCCGCGGTGCTGACCGATGTAATCAGCAAGAAAGACCAGCGGGTTCTTCTTGGGGACAACGCAATACCGGAGGTTCTTCCGGTTGAAACTTCCCGTGAATTCGCGGCCATTTCCCATCTTCAGCTGCTGCCGGATGTCCCGCCGTACCCCGGGGACTGCCGTTGCCGTCAGGGCGATGAGGGGGATGCCGGGGAATACCTCTTTGATCCGGGCAAGCTGACGGTATTCGGGCCGGAAGTTGTGGCCCCACTCCGAGATGCAGTGAGCCTCGTCGATTGCGATCAGCCGCACGCGGGCGGAAGCAATCGACGAGAGGAAGCCCGGCTGCATACATTTCTCCGGTGAGATGAAGAGGAGCCGGAGGCTCCCGTCAGATATCCCCTGTGTGATCTGTGAACGCTCCTTCAGGTCAAGGCTGCTGTTCCATGCCGCCGCCGGAATCCCCCGGGCCTGCAGGTCGTCAACCTGGTCCTTCATCAGGGAAATGAGAGGAGAGATGACCAGCGTGAGGCCGCCCAGGTACAGGGCGGGGAGCTGGTAACAGAGCGACTTTCCACCACCGGTCGCCATGATCGCGAGGGTATCGTTGCCAGAAAGAACGGAGATGATGATCTCTTCCTGGAGCGGCAAAAACGAGGATGAGCCCCAGTACTGCCGGAGAAGGTCGTGTATCGTTGTCATGGGAACCTGGAAATCCCTGAACAATTCAGGAGACGTTTTTTGAGGTTTCGACCGGAATCAGGGAAAAACCTTTGGTGCGGGACGCGCAAGTGCTCAGACCTGCAAAAGAACGGGACGTGACAACAGGATTACCGACGGAACCACAGGTTTTATCCCGCTGCCCCGAAAATCCATTAAGGAAGAACATGACCAGAAAATGCAGTTCCTGTGGTATCCCGGCACCTGACGGAGAATCACGGTTCTGTAACCGGTGCGGGGCCGCGATCGTGGATGAACCGGAACCGCAGTATCCGGTTTGCGGGACCTGTGGCGCACAGGTGGCCGATCCCCTTGCACAGTTCTGTGACAAGTGCGGTGGGCCGATGAAAAAATCCCTGGCCTGCCCAACATGCGGGAACCCGGCAATTGACGAGAACTCGAAGTTCTGTACCCGGTGCGGGACAACTTTTGCTAAGCCCGGAACCTGTGCATCCTGCGGTTTTGTCAATCCTGGAGATGCCGGCTTCTGCAACCGGTGCGGGGGTGCGCTGAAAGCAGCGGCAGCCCCTCCCGCAGCGGCATCGCCCGCTCCGTCCGTGATCCTCACCCAGAAGCGCTCTGCCCTCCCGGTAGTAGAGGAGACGCCGGCTGCTGACTGGGATCCCTGGTCCGACAGCCCCGGCGAACAGGAAACCCCGGCGCCCGCCCCGAAGATCCGGGTCCCGCAGAAGAAATACTCCCACCTCCCCCTGATAGCCGATGAACTGAAGGATTACAAGAAATCCGCGGCCGGGCTGGACGACTTCCCGGCACCTGCTGAACCGGCATCCCGAAAGAAGGGCGGCCTCAACTTTTTGAAAAAATAGGAGGTGCCGGTGAGGCCCCCTCATTCAAACCCGAAAATGTATAACTGCACAGGGTACACGAATTACTATTCCCCGGGGGTGATGGTGGATGAAGTCTGCAATTCCCATTCTGGTTCTGTTCCTTGCAGCATCCTGTCTCGCATTTCCTGCCGCCGCTGAGGTCTACTACAGCGCCAGCACCCCCCAGATCATTACGAAGGGCGACACGTTTGTCGTCAGCGGCATCGGCGCAAAAAACAGCACGGTTGCCGTCTGGATCATCGGGAGGGAGTACTTCGATGTCAGGACCGTGACTCCCGACCGGTATGGCAACTTTTCCCTCGTGTACAAGCCGACCGACACGATGAAGTTCCAGAACGGGCAGTATGCCGTGGTGCTCCAGGACCCCGGGCAATCGCGTTCGTTTGAGATCGGGCCCGGGAAGGACACGGGGGGCAACCTGACAGTCATGAACCGGGGCAAGATCATCTCCCGCCTCGGTCGGATGGAAGACCTCCCGGGCAATGTCCAGCAGGAGGCTGAGGCACTTGTTTCCTCAGCCCGGCTGGAAGGTGTGGATGATGTTTTCCTCATCCGGTATTTCTCGGTCGAGAAACCGGCCATCTACATTGACGAGATCATCCCTGCCTCGGGCTCGCGCCTTCCGGACACAACAACCGGCGAGAAGATCGTCATTGCTGGCATCACGAACCTGCGGGGCGATGATGCGATCCATGCCGTTATCTCCGATGCCGGGTCCGGCGCACCCATCACCACCAAAGACATCGCCATCCTCCCCGGCAGCAGCCTGAACAGGTGGATGTACGTTCTGCAAGAACCCGGCCTCGAACCAGGGAAGTATCGCATCACCCTGTCCAGCGCAGCAATGGGAAGCGAAGAGAACGCCACAGCATACCTGATAGTCAAAGACGTGGAAAGCAGGGCACCCGCCCACCAGCCCCCGGCACCGCTGCCACCCGGTGAGGCTTCCCTTCCCGACTGGCTCGACACACTCCTGATTCTCGGCATCCTCTTTGTCGGCGCCGTCATTGTCTATACCCTTACCAAAGAGTGAGAGGGCAAAGGAAGAGGGATTGTCCCTATAAAAACAGGATTACGAGAAGTATTCCACGATATTTTTAAAGATCTGCATGTTGGGTGATTCTTTTGGCACCGGCCTTCCCTCGCGCCGGGCCTGCTCTTTTACCAGCGGCCAGTCGTACAGGTTGTAAAACTCCATGGCCCGCTCGGGATGCGGCATCATGCCGAGCACTTTCTTATCGGCTGACGTGATGCCGGCAATATCCTCGAGCGCCCCGTTGGGATTATACGGGTATTCGCCATTTGCCGGGCTCATGTCCTCGCGGCAGTAGGTGAACGCCACCATCTTCTTCTGTTTGATCTTTTTGAGCGTCTCTGCTGAACACGAGAAGTTCCCTTCCCCATGGGAGACGGGGCACCATATGCGCTCGATCCCCTTTGTCCAGTGGCTCTCGTGTTCCGGCTTCAGGGTGACAAACCGGCACTCCAGCCTTCCGCCGCGATTCGGCATCAGGGCAATCTCCCGTGCATAACTCCGGTCAAACGCGGGTACGAGCCCGAGGTTTGCCAGGATCTGGAACCCGTTGCAGATGCCAAGCACAAGATTGTCCCCATCCAGGAATTCCTGGAGTTCGTCCCAGAGGTTGTTCCTGACGCGGTTTGCGTAGGCATTGCCGGCACCGGTGTCGTCACCATACGAGAATCCGCCCGGGAAGACGAGGAGCCGGTAGTCGGAGAGCTGCCGCTCCCCCGCGATCAGGTCGTTGATGTGGACGATGTCGGAGGCCATGCCGGCCCGGGCCAGCACTTCCTGTGTCTCCATCTCGGAATTGATCCCGTATCCGCTCATGATAAGAGCCTTCTCGGGAATCATCTTGCGGGCTGCGGGTGCCTTCGGTGCCACCGCCGGGCGCCGGATATTCCTCTTTGCTGCTGCCATTTTCAGTACCCCCCGAATGGTGCCTTGTAGGCCTTCGCCAGTTCATCGACGCCGACATCGAGCAGCAAAACGCGGCCGCTGATCCGCAGCCGGCTGCCGCCGGTCCGGCCGACCAGCACGGCATCCGCCCCCATTGCCTGCTCAAACGCCCGCTTGTGGTCGGGCGCAACCGTGACCACGAACCGGGAGAGGGACTCCGAGAAGAGGAAATAGTCGGGCCGCATGCTGTCCGGAACCGGGAGCGTGAGGTCCATGCCGAGCCTGCCGGCAATGGCGACCTTGGCGAGCGCTACACCAAGGCCCCCATGGCTGACCGGAAACGCCGAGGCCACGAGCTCGTGGGCAATCGCGGAGGCAAGGCGGGCGTACCGTTCCTTTGCCGCCCCCGCGTCCAGCACCGGCACGGTATTGCCGGGGCTGCCAAGGTGGGCGAAGTACTCGGACCCGCCCAGCTCCACCCTTGTCTGTCCGACAATATACACAAGGTCTCCTGCGATCTTTGCGTCCAGCGAGACCGCCTTTGCTGCGTCCGGGTGGACGCCGATAGACGAGATGAGGAGCGTGGGCGGGACCGAGACCTTCACGGGATTGTTGTCCGCATCGAATCCCGAGAAGTCGTTGAACATGGAGTCCTTGCCGGAGATGAACGGTGTCGAAAACGCCTTTGCGAAGTCGTAGCACCCCTTTGCCGCAAGTTTCAGCTGCCCGAGGCGCTCCGGATCGTCCGATGAACACCAGCAGAAGTTGTCGAGGATCGCGATCCGGTCCAGCGGCACGCCCATCGCGACTAGGCCGCGGATCGCGGTGTCGATGACTGCCCCGGCCATCCGGTAGGGATCGATCTCGGAGTAGGACGGGAAGAGAGCCTGCGAGAGCCCCACCGCCTTCTTCGAGTTCAGGACCACCTTTGTCAGGGTAGCGACCGACTGGACCCGGCCCTTGCCCTGGACCGGCCCGAGCACGTGGCCGCCCTGCACGGTATGGTCGTACTGGACGGTGACGAACTCCGTTGAGCAGATGTTCTTCTGCTTCATCATTGCAACGAGCGTTGCATCGAGCCGATCGGGGCAGGGGACATTTGGCTCAGGGTTCGCTTTCCTTTCAAAACTTGTCGTTAAGTGTTTCTTTGGCAGGCCGTCATGCAGGAAGTCAAGCCCGATTTCCATCACAGTTTTGCCCCCGCACTCAACCACGCACCGGCCGGAATCCGTGAATTCTCCGATCACGGTTGCTTCCACGTCGCGACATGCCATCAGGTCCATGAATGCACGGAGGTTTTCCGGGGGCACAGCGAGCGTCATCCTCTCCTGCGACTCGGAGATCCAGACCTCCCATGGCGCCATGCCGTGGTACTTCAGCGGGACCCGGTCGAGGTGAACGTGGCAGCCATTACACTCCTTTGCCATCTCGGCAACCGAGCAGGAGAGCCCCCCGGCCCCGTTGTCCGTGATGCTCCGGTACAGCCCGAGATCGCGGGCCTCCTTGACGATCACGTCCGAGAACTTCTTCTGGGTGATCGGGTCGCCAATCTGCACTGCGGTGACCGGGCTCTTGGAATCGAGCGCCTCCGAGGAGAACGTGGCCCCATGGATCCCGTCCTTTCCCACCCGGCCGCCGACCATCACGATGAGGTCGCCCGTGTGCGCCGTCTTCTCGTGCAGCTTCCGCCCGCCCTGTTCCCGGGGCATGACCCCGACGGTCCCGGCGAACACGAGCGGTTTTCCCGCGTACCGGTTGTCGAACCAGCAGAAGCCCTGCGGTGTCGGGATGCCCGAGCAGTTCCCGCCAACCCCCACGCCCCGCACAACCCCATCGAGGATCTGCCGGGGCGAAAGGACCGGGTTTGTTTTGTTTTTCCCGCGGAAGAGGGAGGGGCCGGTCTCCGGATCGCCGACGCAGAAACCGTAGATGTTGATGCAGGGCTTTGCCCCGAGGCCGAATCCGATGGTGTCGCGGTTCACCCCAACGATGCCGGTGAGCGCCCCGCCGAACGGGTCGAGGGCGGAGGGTGAGTTGTGGGTCTCGACCTTGTGCGTAACAATGAACTCGTCGTCGAAGACGATCGCGCCGGAATTGTCGGAGAAGACCGAGACGCAGATGTCCTTCTCCCCTGCGGCCTCGCGGATCTCGTTCGTTGCCGCCTGGATGAACGTCTTGTACAGCCCGCGGGGCACGTCGTCGTCCATGGCGGACGCAAAGATCGTGTGCTTGCAGTGCTCGCTCCACGTCTGGGCAAGCGATTCGAGTTCCACATCGGTCGGATTTCTCCCGAGCGTGCGGAAATGATCGCGGATGGTGTGGAGCTGCGCAAGGTCAAGGGCAAGCGGTCCCCGTCGCTGGCCGGTCTGCGGATCCAGGATACCCTCCTTCCCGAGCTTCACCAGCTCTGTGTCGCTGATCTCAAGGTCCACCGGTTCGGCAGTGGAGAGTTCATGGAGCTCGACGGCGGGGACGACCCGGTCCATCCCCTTCTGCCCGTACTCCTGCCTTGTCCGGATATAGACCCGGTTGACCAGCGGGTTTGCAAGCGTTGCGGCAAGCTTCTCAAGTGCCGGTCGCGGCATCTGGCCCCGCACGAAATAGAGCTGCGAGGAGTACACCGCATCCCCCTCGCCAAATTTCATCGCGAGGAAGTCCTCGATGGTCTGCCGGGCCGTTGTCCCGACATTGTCGGTCACGCCCGGGAGGAAACCGACCTCGATGGCATAGTCAAAGAGCGGCAGGGTAGCTTCGTCCACCGTATACTCCTGCACCACCGGGTTGACCAGCTGCTGCGCAACCTGTACCAGTTCGTCGCGGGTGAAGCCGCGGGCGGTGGTCACTATTGTATAGACATCGGCAAGGTGCAGCTCGTCGACCGGAAACCCGAGCGAACGGACACGGTCCGTCCGGGTCTTCAGCCGGGGGTCTTTCGTGAAGTGAACTTCTATGCGGTGGACAAAAGAAGCCATGTATACAGGATTTGCTGCACAAGGAGAAAATAGATATCGAAGGCGGCAGGAAGCCGTTCAGCGCGGGGGACGGCGCCCAAAGAGGAGATGGTAGATCCCGGCTGCCACGAGCGGGGAGAGGACGGCTCCGGCAAGGACAACAACGCTGCCCCAGGAATAATTGTGCCGGCCAATGATCTCGACAAGAACGATCATAACTGCGTAAATCGCCCCGAGAAGGAGCGCAAGGAACTTCCCCAGCCCCAGCGGGTCTTTCGGCCGGACAAGGGGGAAGTAGGCCAGCATGAGGAGGAAGAGGAAGAAAGCGTACGTGTACGGGATGAGGGAGGGGGCGACAAAGTACGGCTGGACCCGGCTGAATATCCCGCTCATCACGAAGACGAGCAGGAGGAGGACGGCATCTTTTCCGGAGAGCGGGTACCAGTGCATGGGGATCAGGGAGTTTGTTGGACCGGTGTCATGATGAGGCTTTGCAGGAGCTACCGGAACCGGTCATCGGACCGGTGGGTCTCGGCATTGCAGGCAACATTCTCGAACCACCCGCAGCGGGAGCCGGGGTACGCATCGAAGACCGGGACGTACGGCTTGATGTCAAGCACCGGCGTGCCGTCGAGCACGTCGATGTCTTCAACCGTCAGGGTTCCGCCCTTAACTTCGATGAGGCGGACAGTCGACAGGCCGATGGCATTCGGGCGCTTTGGCGACCGGGTGGCAAAGACGCCACGGGATGTGGTGTCAAGGAAGGGTCTGACAACCAGCTGGTGCCCGTTACACTGGTGGAATGCATAGATCAGGATGATACGCTCAAACCCGTCGAGATCCCGGAGGCCGCCGGCAAAGGAGGGGAATACCTCGACCGTGCCCCGTGTGCCCCGGGCACCATTCGGCTGGATGGGCATGCCCGCGATATCGGTGAACGCCGAGTGGATCGTTCCAATCGGGGTAAACGTGATAGCCGGGGCAGGATCGGGCGGGGATTGCATGAAGAGATTTCAGGCGGTTCAGGGAAAAACGTATGGATGTGGGAGGGGCACGGGCAATCAGCCCATCGCCATGATCGCATCGCGCTTCATCGCGATGGCAAGCGCAGCCCGCGTGCCGGTAACGATCGAGCGGAACTCGCGGTTCAGGTCTTTTATCACGATGTTGGTGGACTGGAGCGCCGCCGAAGACTTGTTCATGAGGGCGCCCTGGATGTTGGGACGCTGGGCATCGATCAACAGGGAGATGTTCCGGATTTCCGTTGTGTTGGCACCCTGTTTCCCCAGTTCTGCGATGGTCCGTTTCCGTTCGGTTGATTCCCGGTTGAAGATCACGAGCCGGGAGGACTCGTTTTTGAGCCAGAGGCCGGCATCCGGGTTACCCGCGTTCCTGACCGCGCTTGCGTTTGCCATGCTGCGGATACAGGCCTGCATCCGTGTCGCGCTCCCGTTGAAAAACAGCATCTGCGCCTGCGTCTCATCCGAGAATTCTTGGGCAGAGGCGCCGAGACTGTCGCGGGCCTTCCCGATCTCGGCTGAGGTCTGCATCAGGGGGATGGAGGAGGCCGTGACAAGATAATCGTCCCGGATCTGCCGGAGACGATACGCCCCGCTGCCATTGCTGATGATCTCGATGTACCGGATGATCCCGTTCATACGGGTATCCTGGTCGCAGGCAACGTACGCGATATGGGTCTTTTGCAGAAGAATCGCTTCGGGCCGGTCAGTATGGTCGGGGGCGGTACTCCGGGTGATCGTGGCTTTGTCAACGGCTGCCGACACGGGCGGTACAATGAGCAGCAGGAGAACAAGAACAATGCCGGTTCGGGATGCTATCTTCTGGTACGGTAAAACCAAAATCTCTCCACCTCAATAAAGAAACGAATGCTCTCTTCTGAAATGGGGGAGGTGCTTAATAATATTGGCAGGATGGCGGGGGTTATTCGTATAACCATGCGGTTCAATCGAATAGAAATGCCCGGATAATTCCAGGATGTTTCTGCCTCTCCCAAAGCAGGGCATAAAAAGAGCGAAACGCTAAACCTCACGCTGACAAACCAGTAGTACGGAGGGCATTGTGGCAGGAACCGTTTTTTTCCGTGATGACCGGTCCACGATCATCAACGAGGACCTTTTTGCCACCCGGACAATCGCGAACGAGAGCATCGATCTCGTGGTAACATCGCCGCCCTATAACGTGGACATCCCGTACAACTCCCACGATGACCGGGTCACCTACGACGAGTATCTTTCTTTCTCGGCCCGGTGGATGAAGCGGTGCCACGGGTGGATGAAACGCGACGGGCGCTTCTGCTTAAACATCCCGCTCGACAAAAACAAGGGCGGCCACCAGAGCGTGGGGGCAGATCTCACGACTATTGCAAAGGAAGCGGGGTTCTCGTACCACTCCACGATCGTCTGGAACGAGGGGAACATCTCGCGCCGGACCGCGTGGGGGTCGTGGATGAGCGCTTCGGCCCCGCACGTGATCGCGCCGGTGGAACTGATCGTGGTGTTCTACAAGGACAGCTGGAAGAAGACCAGCGGCACGCGGGAGTCTGATATCACGCGGGACGAGTTCATGGCCTGGACCAATGGGCTCTGGACGTTTAACGGCGAGAGCAAGAAGAAGATCGGGCACCCGGCGCCGTTCCCGGTCGAGCTCCCGCTCCGGTGCATGAAGCTCTTCACGTATGTCGGGGATACCGTGCTCGACCCGTTCATGGGCAGCGGGAGCACGCTTGTTGCAGCAATCCTCTGCGGGCGGAAGGGGATCGGCATCGAGATCGACAGTGGATACTGCGCCATTGCACAGGACCGTCTCGCGGATGTAGGAATCCCAGCCCTGAAGGAGTGAGCCCTCCGGCAGACTGGTGAACAAAGCATGCCTGATCCCCAGACTGCTTTCATTGACATGGAATTTGCCGGCATCCGCGGCACCCGACAGGGGATGCAGATCCCCATCGAAATCGGGATTGTTTTGCACGAGCCGGTCTCCGACACCATCTCGTTTTTTGGCAGGGCATTCAGCCACGATGTTGAGGTCGAACTCTGGAAAAATGTCACCAATCACGTGGGAAAGAGGGTGGACGGGCACCGGCGGGCCTTCAACCTCAGCCGGCCCGGCGAGACGCTGCCGGATGAGAAAATCCGTCTCAACGCAGAAGGGATACGCCGCGCAAAAGACGCCATTGCCGGTGCCCATGCCGATGTCCGGGCATTCATGCAGGCGCTGAATGCAAAACAGATCGGCACCCTGGTCTTCTTTGCACGGCGCCGCGAGATGGAGACATTCCAGCGTGCCCGGGTCAGTACCACCGGATTTGTCATACGCGACCTCCAGGGCGAGATCCGGCACCAGTATTCCCTAAAAGAGGATGTTTCCCTTGACCGCATGTCCCTTGTCATCGGGTTTGCCCTGAATGGCAGGACACTCTCCTCCCGGCATTTCTCGTACAGGATCCCGGAGAAGTTCCGGTATATCATCAAGCCACACAAGGCCGTCGGGGATGCGGCAAGGATGCTGCTCGTGGCGCAGGAATTCCGCCACTTCCCCGATGATTTCGAAGCGGGAGTAAAGGACCACCTCCGCGAGTATGAAGCGCAGAAAAACCATGGAGATGACCCGCAAACCGGCTAAAAACACCCGGTTTTAGCCCATTCCGACCAGAAACTTTGTAAAGAGGCCCCTCGATCTTATATGATCATGCACTACACCATTATCACGGAGTGCCACGAGAAGGGCGGTTTCACTGCCCGTTGCGTGGAGATTCCGTCTGCACGCGGGTATGGCAACACCCAGGGTGAAGCCATAGCAAACATCCGCGAAGCGATCGAAGTGGTGCGGGAAGCCCAGAATGCGGAACTGGCAAAGACCATTGCATCCGTCCATTCTGAGATCATCAAGATCGAAGTCGCTGACTCCGCATAATGTTCCCGGTTCGGCCGGGAAAACAAATTTCTCTATTTTTCTTATCCAAGACCTTCATCAGAAGGTCGAGGAAGAGAAGAATTGCGAAGCAATTCTTCGAACGATCCTGATGGATTCATCTCACTCTAATCAGATCAGCGACAAACCAAGATATTCCGGCTTTTTCAGTATGATAAACCCGGTGGCAAGGAGGACGAATGCAACCAGTGGGAGAAGGAGACCTGCACCCGAAGGTGTCCAGCCGATCAGAATAACGACAAACGCGACGAGCCCAAGCAGGATGAGACCCTTCGCGATAAGGGAGATGAACCGTTCAGGAGAACTCATATCAATACTCTTGGTATGGCGAGAGAGATAAAAAAGAGAATTGTTGCCGGCTTCTCGGTACAGACAGGGACCTGAAAAAATCAGAACCGCGCCGGGTCCACCGCATCCCACCGCACCTTCGCCTTCTGCACAAACCACCACGCAGGGAGGACAAGGACCACAGAGGCGAGCGCATAGTACGGGTTGGCGAAGGCTGCCGCGGTGAAGAGAACCAGCACGATCCCGGTGAGCACGAGATACCAGGCGAGCACCTTTACGTCATAAACCATCACACTGGGGGAGAGTCCGGCAAGCCAGGCCATGACCGCAACGGCGTAGAACGAGACCGATAGGCCGAGCACGACCGCGGGGAGGAGAAACGCAGCCTCGCCTGCGAGAACCGCGACGATGGCGATGAAGACCGCGGGGATCAGTTGGAGGATCGCAAACGTTGTCAGCTTGCTTTCGATCAGCGTGCTGACCGCAACGGGCAGGCAGGCATAGGGACCGAACGTGTCGAACATCGTGACCCACGTGTACATGGTCGATGCGATGACACCGGCCGTGATCGCGAAGATCATGAGGAGGCCGTGGGGCGGGAAGAACGGGCCGAGGAGGGAGAGGAAGAACCAGATCACGGCAAGCGGGAGGAGGAAGGAGAAGATCGTCTGGCCGATCATGCTCCCGCTCCGGTACAGGTCAAGCGTGTCCTTGGCGGCAAGCGGGGGATTCGGCAGGAGGGAGAGGCGCTTTTGTAAGGGGCCAAACGCGTCCCGGTAATTCTTCTCGGATCCCACGGACTCCGGGGAGAAGAGCCAGAGGGAGACGGCAAAGAGGAATGCCGGCAGGAGGCAGGAGACAAGAAGGTGCTCCAGTGTGAACGCGCTCCCGAGCAGGAGGGGCGGGAAGAGGAGCGCCGGGTTTGCCCCGGTGACAAGCGAGATGGCCGCGAGAGACGCGAGGCACGCGAAGAGGAAGAGCCAGAACGCCGGTTTCGACCGGGCGTATACGGTCGAGAGGAAGAAGATCCCGCAGAGGCCGTAGAGGAACGAGAGGCTCAGGGTGAGGATGAGCAGGAGGGCACTCGCGAGCGAAACGCCGGTCCAGGGTGTGGCGAGGAGGTACCCGAGGCCGAACGGGAGCACCCAGAGGAAGAAGTAGTAGACCGTGTCCTTGACCACGAAGTTTGAGAAGATGAACCGTTCCGAGAGCGGGAGGCTCCGGGCAGAGTAGGCAAGCAAGCTTGCCTGCCCGAACCGCCGGTTCATCACCTCGTTCCCGAGAAGGCCGAAGCCCCCGACCATGATCCCGAGCATCAGGTAACTCCCGTGGAGGATGAGCGAGAGGTTGCCGGCCGGAAGCGTTGTCCGCATCAGGGGGACGAGGAACGCACCCATGAACGCGATCCCGAAGATCATGAACGGGAAGAGGGCAAACGAGAGGCTGCCAAACATCGTGGAATGGACCCGCCATTCCTCCTTCATCATGGCGATGAAAAGCTCAAACATGGCGATCCTTCCGGACAAGCGAGAGGAAGAAGGACGGCAGGTGGTCGCCCCGGCCGGTCAGCTCGGCAACGGTACCGGTGTGAAGCAGCTTCCCCTTGTGGAGGATCGCGAACTCCGAGCAGATCTCCTCGGCCACTTCGAGGATGTGCGTGGAGATGAAGATCGTTTTTCCCTTCTTCACGTAGTCCGCGAGATACTCCTTGACCAGGTCCTGCATGATGGGGTCGAAGTTGATGAGCGGTTCGTCGATGAGGGCGAGAGCCGGCTCGTGGATGAAGGCCTGGGTGAACATCAGCTTCTGCCGCGTGCCCCGGGAGAGATCCTTACAGAGCACGTTCTTCTTGTCAGCAAAGTCGAGGAAGTCGAACCACCACTCCGCTTTTGTCTCGATGTCCGGGATCTTCCGAACCGCGGCAACGAACCGGAGGTACTCCATCGCGGAGAGGAAACTGGGAGGGGTCTCCTGCTCGGGGATGATCCCGACACGGGCCCTGACCCCGACCGGGTCTTTGGTCACGTCAACGCCAAGAACGGTCGCCGAGCCGGCAGTCGGTTTCGTCTGCCCGGTCAGCATCTTGATCATCGTGGTCTTTCCGGAGCCGTTTGGCCCCAGCAGGCCAAAGAGCGCTCCCTCCTTCACCGAGAGCGTCACAGTGTCCACTGCCTGTACTTCGCCATAGGCCTTCGAGAGGCCCCGTGCTTCCAGAACTGTTGTCATGTTGTCATCTCCTCACGCTTTCATACCGAACCAGATGAAATCCAGGCCGTCTTCGATGATCCGTTCCCGCTCTTTTCTGTCACCTGTGGAGAGCGCATGGGCGATCATGCCCGAGAGGGCCGATGCCATCAGGCAGAAGAGGCCGGACGGTTCGACATTCCGGATCTCGCCGTCCTGTATCCCCTGCCGGACAAGATCCTCCAGAAAGAGAAAATGGCTCATCCCCTCTTCATGGGCGCTCGTTGAGACAAACGGGGAGTGGGCGAACTGCTCCATGAACTTCAGTTTCGCAGGATTCTTCATACCCCATCCCGCCGCATTGCGCCCGAGCCGGCGGAGCTTTGCTTTTGCGCTCTTCTCTTTGTCAATCCCCCGGCTCATCTCTTTTGCGGCCTCGCTCTTGACCCGACGGTAGAGCGTATCGATCAGTTCCTCCTTGGTCTTGAAGTAAAAAAAGAGCGTGCCGGTTGCAACGCCGGCTTCTTTCGAGATGAGCGAGGTCGGCGTGCCGGCAAAGCCCCGCTCGGTGAAGAGCGTGAGCGCCGTCTCAAGGATCGCCTCCTGCTTGTCGGGCGACGGTTCACGCATGGGACTTCTCACCCAGAATGAACCGTTTGACCCAGTTGATGCACCAGAGCCCGCCCTTCATGACCGGGACCGCGATGTCCATCATCCCCTCCATCTCGTGCGAGACCTCCTTCATCAGCGCCGGGATCGGGAGGTGTTGCGGGCAGGCCTTCTCACACTTGCCGCATTGACGGCAGAGCCCGGCTGCCGTCTTCTCCCCCATGAGCCCGCCATGGCGCCCGATGTACTGGAACTTCCCCGCCGGGTCGTGCGGGAAGAGGGCGTGCGCATTGTAACTCGAAAAGACGCCGGGGATGTCGACTCCGGCCGGACAGGGCATGCAGTACCCGCAGCCTGTACACCCTACCTTCATGAGCCGCCGGTACTCGTCACGGACCCGGTCGATCAGCGCTTGTTCATCGGGCGTGAGCGATCCCGGCAATGCCTCGCCCGCGACCCGGATGTTCTCGTCAATGTGCGCTTCGTCGTTCATGCCGGAGAGGACAACGGTCACCTCCGGGTGGTCCCAGACCCAGCGCAAACCCCACTCGGCCGGCGACCGCTTCACGGTAGATTCCGCCCAGATCTTCTCAACGCTCCCGGGAATACGGCCGGCAAGGTTGCCGCCCCGCAGCGGCTCCATGATCATGACCGCGAGACCTTTTGCGGCGGCGTACTTCAGGCCCTCGGTTCCGGCCTGGATCTTCTCGTCAAGATAATTATACTGGATCTGGCAGAAGTCCCATGCGTACGCGTCCACGATCATTTTGAAATCCTCGAGGCTCCCGTGGGACGAGAAGCCGGCATGGATGATACGGCCATCCTTCTTTGCACTGTCGAGGAATTCCAGGACGCCGAGATCCTTCATGATCTGGAAACTCTTCCCGGCAAGGCTGTGGAGGAGATAGTAATCGATGTGATCGGTCTGGAGGATCGCGAGCTGGCCGTTTAAGATCCGGTCCATATCCTCGCGCTCGAAGACCTCCCAGTGCGGGAGCTTGGTCGCGATCCGGACCTTCTCCCGGTACCCTCCTGCCAGTGCCTTTGCAAGTACCTGCTCGCTCTTGCCAAAATGGTAGACGGGCGCCGTGTCAATGTAATTGACGCCGCTCTCGATCGCGTGCCGGATCTGGCGGATTGCACGCTCCTCATCAACACTCCGGCCCTTTTGCGGGAGGCGCATGCAGCCGAAGCCGAGCGCGGAAAGTTTGTCGCCGGTTTTGGGAACAGTCCGGTACAACATCGGGAACACCATGTAAACTGACTGGTCAGTCAATATGAGCGTGATGGTATTTATTGCTATGCTGACGGCAGCATCTAAAACGAAGTATCTCCAATCGTCACCAATTCCATACCTTTTTCCCCCGGCAGTCCGATAAACCAGAGATATCAGGCCGGAAGATCAATCTTCCACGGTCACGGGTCTTACCATGCAGTTCCAGTTCGCCGACAGGGTCGCACGGGCGCCGAAATCCTTTCTCGAAGAGCTCTTCAAAGTCTCCTCCGATCCCTCCATCATCTCCTTTGCCGGGGGACTTCCCTCGGCGGAACTGATCGATACCGTAGGGATCGCGCGGGCAGCACGCGAAATATTTGAGGAAGACCCGAAGGTGGCGCTCCAGTACACCACGACGGATGGCTTCCTGCCCCTCCGCGAGTACATCGCGGACCGGTACCGGCACCGGCTCGGCATCCCGGCAACTGCCGAAGAGATCCAGATCGTCAACGGATCGCAGCAGTGCCTCGACCTCTTTGCCAAGCTCTTCCTCAACCGGGGCGACCACGTGGGTATGGAGCGGCCCGGCTACCTCGGCGCTATCGAGGCGTTCTCGCTCTACGAGCCGGTCATCGACACCGTACCGCTGGAAGAGGACGGGCCGGACCTGGACGCATTTACGCAGATGGTCAAAAAAGAGCGGCCGAAGTTCTTCTACGGGATCCCCAACTCCCAGAACCCCTCGGGCCGGACGTACTCGCAGGAGAAGCGCAAGGCAATCGCGGAGGTCCTTTCAGGTACCAGTCCCGTCTTCTACGAGGACGATGCGTTCGGCGAACTCTTCTTCGATGCACGGCCCCGGCTGCCAGTCAAGAAGTATCTCCCTGAACAGGCAGTCATCTCCGGATCCTTCTCCAAGACCGTTGCTCCGGGCATGCGGATCGGCTGGATGTTTGCCCCGTCCGGGATTCTTCAGCAGTTCAATGTCGTCAAGCAGGCAGCTGACCTCCATTCCAATTTCCTCTGCCAGAAGATCCTCCACCGGTACCTGACAACGAGCGACCCTGACGCACACATCAAAACGATCGTCTCCGCGTACAGCCGCAAGTGCCGGCTCATGTGCGAGCTCTTTGACGACCTGATGCCGGAGATTATCCACACAAATCCGGAAGGGGGCATGTTCCTGATGGCAACCCTCCCGCCCGGCCTCTCCTCCCGCGAGGTTTTCGATGAGGGCGTGAGAAAGAAAGTCGCTGTCCTCCCCGGCCTCCCGTTCTACGTGGACGGGGGCGGCACGGACACGATCCGGCTGAACTTCTCCTCCGCTTCAGAAGAGCAGATCCATGAAGGGATGCACCGGCTCGCGCAGGGGATAGCCGCCCTCCGCCGGAACTGATAGAACGGATCACATAAATAGCGCCTTTTCCTGATGTACCAGTACAGGAAGAGATTACTGTGAGATCGCTTTATTCCTCTCTCATCATCCTAATTCTGTGTGTATTTATCGTTGGGCCGGCCTGTGCAGCCGATGACGATCCGGAAACCACCGCGACAACGGAGCCGCCCGTAACATTTTCTCCGGTAACGGCACCGACAACAGAACCAACTGCTGTGCCTACCACGGAACTAACGTCGGTTCCTACCACGGTCCCTACAACAGAACCCACACAGCCGCCGACAACCGAACCCACGGTCACGGTTCCCCCGACACAGGCCGGTGGCGGTAAGGGATACATTGACGTGTACAGCAATGTTGACGGCGCCTCGGTGTACTTTAACGGCAATTACGAGGGAGTAACGTCCGGGGGTGTCCTCTCGGTCGGGGTCTCGCCAACCGGATCTCCGGTGACAAACATCAAGGTCTCAAAATCCGGGTACACCACTTGGAACGGCGCACCCTCCCACATGCCCTCCGATGGCGAGTATGTGGCAGTCAATGCAAACCTCCAGCCGATAACAACACCCCCGACCACAACGCCGCCGGTTACCACCGGCACCATCTACGCACAGTCAAGCCCGTCCGGTGCCGCAATCTACATGAACGGTAACTACTACGGGTATTCCCCGGTGACCATCCCCAATCTTGCACCCGGGTCCTATTCCATGAAGGCCTCGCTGAACGGGTATACACCCGACACCCGGGTCGTCACGGTGACAGCCGGGCAGACCAGCACTTATTACCCGACACTCCAGCCGTCACCGCCCCCTCCCCGCAGCACCGGTACGGTCTCGGTGACCTCGAACCCGACGGGAGCCCTCGTCTACGCCGATAACAACTACCAGGGGAAGGCTCCCGTCACCGTCACCCTGTACCCGGGAAGCCACACCTTCCGGCTCACCCTTACCGGATACAGTGACTATGTAACAACCGTGTATGTTAATGCCGGCAGCAGCCAGAACATCAACGCTGTCATGCCGCCGGGATCTTTTGGCACCGTGAAAGTCCTCTCCCTCCCGGGAGCCATGGTATCGATGGACAGCGCTGAACAGGGGAGGGTCCCCTCGTCCGGCACCCTGACCCTGAACAATGTCGGCGGCGGAAACCACCTCTTCAAGGTGACGGCATCCGGCTACAATGACTGGATGAACACCGTCTACATCCAGCCGAACGTAGTCACCTCCATCAACGCTGCCCTGACACCGGTCGGCCCCTCGCCGACACCGGTCCCGGCAACTGGTTCTATCCAGATCACCACGACCCCGGACGGGGCCGAGATCTATATCGACAACCTCTTCAAGGGCTACAGCCCAGCAACGCTCACCGGCATCGCGGCAGGCCAGCACACCGTCCTGCTGAAATATACCGGGTATATTGATTCCACCCAGTCCGTCATCGTGGGATCCGGGCAAACAACCCCGCTGACCGTCACGATGCAGCCGGCACCAGCGCCAACTCCCGCGTCGCCGCTCTCTCATGCAATCATCCTTGGTGGGATCGCAGGGGCGGTTGCACTGGGAGCCGCACTCAGGAGGCGAACCTGAAATGACCTGTTCATGCAAGAAATCCACACACCAGTATCTCGCAGCGATCCTCGTGATCATCATCATCGGGGCACTCACCCTGTACGCCTACAATAGCGAACAGGATGCGCTCAAGAGCCTGACCGACAGGGGAATGAAAGCGACCGTGGGCGTCATGGCGACCCAGGTCCATGGAGCCGAACTTGCGAACATCACCCCGGGGAACGAGAACGCGCCGGAGTACCTGGCGCTCGTTGAGAGACTCAATACCATGCGGAGCATGGATGACCACATCCTCAATGCCTATATCCTGAAGGTCTACCCGAACAAGACCGCAATCTTCCTCGTGGACGACCTGATGGTACAGGACCCGCAGGGCTCGACGCGGACCGGCGAGGTGTCCACCGCACCGGACCAGGACGTGATCTTCCTCGCGCTCTCCGGCCCGACCGTCTCGAAACAACCGTATACCACAAAGTACGGATCGTTCATGAGCGCCTATGCCCCCATCGATGATTCTGTGGATGACTCCACCGGCAACACGGCGGCGGTCCTCGCGATCGATGTCTCGGCACGCGATTATTCCATGGTCACGTCCCAGGGAACGATCATCCTTGTCACGGGACTGATTTCGATCATTCTTGCTCTTGGCGCCATCTTCTGGTTTGGGCGCAAGGACGACGAGACGAAGTCCGGGTAATCCGGCAGGCACAGGGGCAATCCCGCAATCTCTTTTTTCCGGGGCACCCCAGTGTACCGGGATGTCCCCGTTCAGATCATTATCAATCGCCGGGCTTTTTCTTCTGGCCCTTGTTCTCTGTGCAGGATGCACGCAGCCCGCTACGGTTGTGGCTCCTGAATCCGCCCCTTCTGCTACACCGGTACCGGTCGTGACAACCGCGGCTGTCCCCTCCCCTGCGGAAACCGTGGCACTGGCAGGGACTGCGATCGCAGGGAAGAACGTCCGGCTGGAGACCTCGATGGGGAACATCGTCATCGCACTCAGCCCGAATAAGCCGATCACCACAGCAAACTTCGAAGCGCTGGTGGAGAAAGGATTCTACAATGGCGTCATCTTCCACCGCGTTATCGATGGTTTCATGATCCAGGGGGGTGCCCCCACCGGCACCGTCCGTGGCGGCCCGGGGTACCTGATCGATGACGAGTTTACGGGCACCAACAAAAACAACCGCGGCACCGTTGCCATGGCAAACTCCGGCCCCAACACCGGCAGCTCCCAGTTCTTCATCAATACGGTCAACAATAATTACCTTGACGCCAAGCACCCTGTCTTCGGGACCGTGACCGAAGGCATGGATGTTGTCGATGCAATCGCGAAGGTGGAAACAAATGGCCACCCGTACTACCGCCCGCTCCAGAACGTCACGATCATCCGCGCCACGATGATCTGATACCAAATTGCATTTTCAATTTTTGCGATTTTTTCCGCGCAGGTTTTTTCCGCGTATTTTGATATAACCGAACCCCCCATAGGTACGAGATAGTATGACATCGCCAGCACCTTCCGGGAAGATCGCCCGGCTTGAAACGAATATGGGTACCATCCGGATCGATCTTGCATCCGACATGCCGATCACGGCGGGAAACTTCGAGAAACTTGTCCGCGAGGGATTCTACAATGGCATCATCTTCCACCGGGTCATCAACGGCTTCATGATCCAGGGCGGGGATCCGAAAGGGAACGGCACGGGAGGTCCCGGGTACACGATCAAGGACGAGTTCCCGCCCGGCAACAAAAACGATCGCGGCACCATCTCGATGGCAAATGCCGGCCCGAACACCGGCGGCAGCCAGTTCTTCATCAACCTTGTCAACAACAATTTCCTTGACGGCCGGCACCCGGCTTTCGGCAAGGTCATCGAGGGCATGGACGTTGTCGACAAGATCGGCAAGACAAAAACAAAACCCGGCGACCGGCCGGTCACGGATGTTGTGATCCAGAAGGCGACCATCGGGTAATGGCCGGGTTCGCTCCCGGGGCCCTGCCCGGTTGCGGGGATCGTATTCTCTTTTTACCTTCGTTTTACGACGGAAAGGTGCCTCTCCGCCGTCGGTACCGGCGATCGCCCTCCGAAGGGGATTTAGCGGTCGCCGGTCGTCTCCGGACCCCCTGCCACAGGCCAAACCCGTTTTACCTGCCAATCGGCCAAAAGAATGTGGCAAAAATTTACCGCTCCTCTCCGGCGTAAAAACGAGGATTTTCTCTTAATTATTCCCTCATTTTCCGGAATTATTCCCTCTGGATCCGGAAAAGGGGGGAATCGGAACCCTCTACGGGCCCGGATTGGCGGATCTCTGAAATGGGAGTAAGATCCGACGTGCCACACGCTATCATGCCAGAAGCTGGAGGAGAATCCCACGGGTTTCTCCGACGTCCGACGGGTCATCAGACCGGGAGGAGGAGAAGAAACCTATGGTTTCTTCGACAGAGAATTGTCGATCCCCGATAAACCCCCCTGGCGGCTGCCGGTCATCTCCGGACCCCCTGCCACAGGCCAAAACCCGTTTCGCCTCCAGATCGGCCAAAAGAATGTGGCAAAAATTTACCGCTCCCCTCCGGCGTAAAAATGAGGATTTTCTCTTAATTATTCCCTCTGGATCCGGAAATGGGGGGAAACGGAGCCTGTAAAGGGGCCGGATTGGCGGGTCTCTAAAATGGGGGTATTCATCGAAGAGAGGCCTCTCTCGGGGGAGATGAGAGTACCGACATACGGGGGCGGAGGTACAACGGGCCATACTCCTACCTATCCGGGAATATATACCGTATCGAGATACCTGTAAAAAAAATTTGGGAGTCGTGAATTTTTTCGTTTTTTTTTTTTTGAAAATATTTTAAAAGTGTCTTTCTTTTTGTGTTTTATCAATGCGGCCATTTTTTTATAATCCAATATTGAAGCCTGATGTTATCCCGTATTTTTCGTTAAGAGATTTTTGTTTTGGTAAATACACTTCCTTGAAAATTTTATAAGAGCTCTCCAACATTTTGTAATTGGGTAAATAGGTGTATTGATAATAAGAATTGTATTCACCAACTGCCATCAAGTATCTTAGGTAGTTATTATCGTTTATGGGCTTACCCTGCAAATCGAAATTCAAATGACTTCGCCAGTAATCTACAGTTAATTTGAGTTCCTCGAGTTTTTGAATATCAAAAGTCACGTTATCTTTAGCTGCGATTACTTCCGCCGCGGATAAGTGAATTGTTCCTTGAATTTGAGCATCGGCAAACTCCTTACTAACTGAATCAAATGATTTTCCATCAGAGATTTTTATGATTTTTGTGGGTGTTAGCAATGACATCCGTGTTTTATAACCATCAACTGAGTATTCGTACGATGTTGGGATTTCTGGACTGGTACTTTCTATCAAGGCATATCCCGTATTCTTGTAAGAATATTCCGAGGGCACTTTAATTCCAACTGCCATATGACTAACATCGTCAAACTCCATCAGTACAACACTATATCCGAGATCCTTTAAGAGAAGTGCAAGAAGAAATGATTTTTCACCGCAGATCCCGCCCCAGTTTTGAGAAAGGATCGTGTAGGGATAACGCCCGATATATTTGCCAGATTCAGATTTGTTAACCTGAATTTCATTGAGGGCATTCGCATCATATTTTATGTGTTGAACGAGACTGATTGCTATCCGTGCTTCATCATCCGGATTTTTTGCAGCTAGTTTGATATTTTTGACCATTGGGGTAATGTATTCACGCTGGACCTCGTTGTCAACGATTTGATTATAATCATCATGAGTATAGATGTCTCCAAAAGAGACGATATATTCGTTCACTCCGGTATAAATGTTGAGGGGAATATACCCTGGGATTCCGTCGATGATGTAGTAATAGGTTTTATCAACAGAGCCTTTTGTTTTGAAATCCGGATTACTGGTTGTTGATACCGTTTTTTCTGTGAATGTTGGTGATGGTATTGTCGTCGTTGCAGGGGATGTAAATGCTGGTGATGTTACTTCAGATGTTGTTGTAAATGTTGATGTGCTTTCTTTATATGGCGAAAAGGGTTGTTGTACCGAAATACAGCCAGAAATTAAAACAAATCCAAGAATAAAACAAACAAAGGTTTGGATGTATAATTTCATAACTTGCGTAAATTATTTTCTCACATGATTAACGTTATTATTCGATTATTGTTGCCGACGTAATTGTGGTTTTTTATGCTGCGGAGATATACCATCGACATAGAGAAACACCGACAGAAACGCAATATCAATTGGATCAAAGATGCTTGTTGTATCTTCCGTGATTCGAGGATTGAATTAAGGAATCTATATCGTCACAAAAAAGCGATTCAAGTATAATGCACCGTTGCCACTTTTGCGGAAAAATACTCCACGAACTCCCCTATAAGTGCCGTCGGTGTGGACACAGTTTTTGTTCAGATCATCACCTTCCTGAAAATCATCATTGCCACGGACATCATAAGCCGCATCACCGGTACTGCAATAACTGTGGGAAAGATCTCTACGGCCTTCCATTCAGGTGCAACCGGTGTGGATTGATATTTTGCGATGAGTGTCGGCTACCTGAAAATCACGGTTGTAAAGGGACATACATCCCACCTGATCCACCCAAACATACCTCCAAGGCAGTAAATAGAATCATTCGGGACAAATGGAGAGAGATCAAAGCAAAAATCACTTTACGAAATTTCACGATAATCTCACTACTTTTTATGGGGGGGAGTTACCTGCCTTACCTTTATCCGCTAGACAACTTCCGTTCTACATTCGAGACCTTTTTTATTATCGGGTTCTGGTGTTTCCTGCTCGCATATTTCCTCTATGCAATGAAATGCTGGGAAGCAGGACATCAAATCATGGCGCTCCTGATGGTTACGTTTCCCCTGCTTTCCAATTTCTTGGCAACATCAAAAATTCCGGATTCGACGACAAATATTCTCTTTTATCTTTTCATCCAGTTTTGCTTCTATGCAATCCTCTCGGCAATTCTTTTGTATCTGAGTAATAGAGTGAGAGCTGGAGTTGGCAAATATATTCTTAAAAAAACATGGAGATCTGACCGGTATTTCTTCCCCAATGTATCATACGCGGTTATTGGAATAATTCTGATATCATTTTTCATTATTAGTATAGGGAGTGTGGCTCATCTATCGGATAACGGAAATGCGATTACCCACTCCCTCCAGATAGGAAACACACAATCCACAATAATTCCTCCCTCTACAGTGACGGCCGCTCCGGAAGTATCTTCAACACCGCCGCAAGCGTTCAGGTTTACACCAATCCCAACAACACAAAATCTTAACTTCAAACAATCCCCTAAAACCACGTCATTTTCTTATCTGATTAATGGAAATCGAGAGTCTATTAGTTTCACAACTTATGGTGGATTGGCAGATTATTTCTCTAAAAAAAGTCACTCATATTATTCCGATCCGGATAAAGAAGTAATTCAGCCCCTTTTAGAGAATGATTATCAGAATGATAATCTCCAACCGCTGATTGATGCAATTAGGAAAAAATCAAACAATCCTAATGATCAAGCGAAAATTGCAATAAGTGTGGTACAGCATATTCCGTACAATTGGAATAAGTTTTATGGAACTTCAATGGATTGGTACTATCCGTATGAAACATTACATCACAATAAGGGCGTATGTGCGGATAAATCACTCTTATTAGTCTATTTATTGAATAAATTGGGTTTTGACACGGTTCTTTTTGAATTTTCAAACCATATGACAGTCGGGGTAAAAAGTTCTCCAGATTATGATTTTTATGATACAGGATATGCCTTTATTGAGACAACACGTCCGACGATTATCACTTATATTCCCGATACATATTATGGTGGATTTACGATTTCTCCAAATCCACATATTATCCATTTGAATGGAGGAGAACAAGTCTTAGATGTAAGTACTGAATATCGCGATGCAATAAAGATGAAACAATTGGAGGCAAGGGGGCAGGTCCTTGATCAAAGTCATTATGCCGAATGGTTGCGGATTTCAAATTATTATGATACTCAATACGATACTTGAAATAAGGTGATTAATGTGGGAAAGGGAGGTTCATTAGGTAAGATTTTGTGTTTTTTTGGAATTCACAAATGGGGAAAAAAATACGGGTACGATATACATATGTCCAATGTTATAGATTGGAAAAAAGATGTCAACGCTGCGGAAAGATTAAGAAATGGGTTGAAGCAAAGCCAGAAAATTATGGACATCGTCGATCCAAATAGTGAGAAATCAGTTAAACCCTCACCGGCCCGGACCCCGTCCCCTCTGCATCCGGAAGATCCCGCCCGGACCGGTCGATCTCAACGATCCCGTCTGCAGTCACGCGGAAGAACCGCCACGTGCCATGCTTGGACCGGAGCCAGAGTTCGCGGGTGAGGGCCACGTCCCGCATGATCGCCCGGAGCCGCACGATCTCTCCCCGGAACGCAAACGCGATATCGGCAGCCTCCGCGAGGATCCGGGGCGAGAACCTCACGCGGACGAACGCGCCGGTTGTTGTTGCGTCAATCGTGAAATGGTACCGGGCCTCTGGGCACCGGATCGAAACCTGGACCTTCCCGCGCTCGCGTGCAATCGCGATCGCTTCGGGCAGCGCACGGTGCGGGCGGGCAGTCCGGATCATGCTGCACGCTCCTGCACATTGGGAAATGTTTTTGGAAGAAACAGACATTCAAACATGGAATAAAGTAATTAGGATAAATTTTGTTAAATAATTATTTGACCGGCACGGTTAGCTGATCGATCCGTGCGATTACCGGACAACTCCGGCCATCACCGGAAGATACTATAATTCTTTCACGAAGATAATGGTTGATCGCAAAAAAGGGAGGCCCGCATGAAACAGACTCGGATGCGCTACACAGTGCTGATGGAGAGAGATGAGAGCGGAGGCTTCACCGTGACAGTCCCCTCCCTTCCCGGTTGCATTTCTCAGGGAGATACCTGGGACGAGGCCCGGAAAAATATCGAAGAAGCAATTGCCGGGTACATTGAGACGTTAAAAATTCTCAAAAAGCCGGTGCCGGTTGAAGTAGAAGTGACCATTCAGGACCCGGTCATTGCATGACACTTCCCCGGGTAACGGGCGACAAAGAACTTAAAGCCCTTCAGCGTGCAGGCTTTTCCCTCGTCCATACAAGAGGGAGTCACCATTATCTCTACCATGAGGAAAAAGACTGCCTTGTTACAGTACCCGTTCATGCCGGGACAATCATTACACCAAAAACACTTACATCTATTTTATCCTAGGCAAAGATCAGCAGGGATGAGTTCATTGCTCTGTTGTAGCACGGGAAACCATCAGACGATTCAGGAATCTACTCGTCCAAGGCATCGACCCTGAACTGAAAAATTATGAAAAAAAGGGACTGGGTAATGGGTGTTTTGGGACTGTTCTATACGGCGAGGTAATCGTTCGGCTGGGGCATCTGTTCCTTTAAGCCCTTCCGCTTGCGGATGCCGACAACGACTTCCTTGACCATGTTGTTCGGGACGAGCTCGAAGCCTGCGAACTCGGTGTTCCACATGGCACGGCCTTCGGTTGCAGACCGGATGTCACCGGCAAACCCGAAGAGCTCGGCGACCGGTGCCTTGCCGGCAACGGTGATAGTGTCACCCAGGCTTTCCATATCGAAGACCTGACCGCGCCGGCCCTGGATCTGGGAGGTGGCAGCGCCCATCTGGTCCATCGGGACGGTGATCTGGATCTTCTGGACTGGCTCTAAGAGCGAGTCGCCTGCGAGGAGCATGCCGCCCTTGATGGCGCCACGGACCGCAGGGATGACCTGCGCGGGGCCGCGGTGGATCGCGTCCTCGTGGAGCTTGACATCGGTTAAGACCATCTTGAGGTTCTGGACCGGTTCGTCCGCGAGCGGGCCGCCGGCAAGGGCTTCGTGGATGCCCTCGATGATCAGTTCCATCGTCTCGTTGAGGTACTGGATACCCTTGGTCATGTCGATGAGCATGCAGGTCCCCTTGATGTCCTTGACGCTCTTAGCCTCATCCTTGTCCATGCCTGCCTTGATGAGCACGTCACGGCGCTCAAGGGCCTGCTGGTTCATCGTGACTTCGCCGGCCTTGATCAGGGCGACGATCTCATCGGGGAGGGGTGAGAGGGTGAAGTAGAACCGGTTGTGGCGGTTCGGGGACTTGCCTTCGACATTCTCCACTACGCCGGTGACCGTCTCACGGTACACCACAATCGGCGGGGAGGTGATGATCTCGACACCCTTGTCGCGCTTGATACGACCGGTGATGATCTCAAGGTGCAGCTCACCCATACCGGCGATCAGGTGCTCGCCGGTCTCTTCGTTGATCGAGATATTGAGGGTGGGGTCTTCCTTTGCAACCTGCCGGAGCACTTCAACGAGCTTTGGCAGGTCCTTCATGTTCTTTGCCTCGACTGCAACGGTCATGACCGGTTCCGAGTAGTGCTTGAGCGACTCGAACGGTGTCATCTCCATGAGACTGGAGACGGTTGAACCGACAATCGCGTCCTTGAGACCGGTGACCGCGGCGATGTTACCGGCAACAATCTCATCGACCTCGACACGCTTCGGGCCCATGAAGATACCGACCTGCTGGAGGCGGTTCTCTTTCTTGGCTGCGCCCATGATATAGAGGCCGTCGCCCCGCTTGAGAGAGCCGGAGAAGAGACGCCCGGTGGCGACCTCTCCTGCATGCGGGTCGAACGAGATGTCGGTGACCATCATGGCAACCGGACCATTCGGGTCGCAGGCGAGCATGGACTTTCCTTCCTTTGACTCCTTGTCGCCATGCCAGATGACGTTGACACGCCGGGGCTGGGCATCTAAGGGGTTCGGGAGGTGGCGCACGACCATGTCGAGGACCACTTCAGAGAGCGGGCTGTTCTTGGCCAGGTATTTCATATCACCTGCGCGACACTTCTCGTATACGACCTTGAACGAGATGCCGCTCTTCTGCATGAACGGAACCGAGACTGCCCAGTTGTAGAGCGCGGAGCCAAACGCAACGGTTCCCTTGGATGCGTCGAGCTTCCAGCCGTTATTGTAGGCCTCCTCGTTCATGCCCTTGATGAGCTTGTTGACCTTGTCAATGACCTTGCCGAGCCGGATCTGCATCTCCTGATCGTCGACTTTCAGCTCGTTGATGAGCCGGTCGACCTTGTTGATGAAGAGGACCGGGCGGACCTGCTCCTTTAATGCCTGCCGGAGCACGGTCTCGGTCTGGGGCATCGTGCCCTCGACAGCGTCCACGAGGACGACTGCTCCGTCCACTGCACGCATGGCACGGGTGACGTCGCCACCGAAGTCAACGTGACCGGGCGTGTCGATCATGTTGACGAGATAGTCCTGGCCATCGTACTCGTGGACCATCGAGACGTTGGATGCGTCGATGGTGATACCACGGGCCTGCTCTTCCGCGTCCGAGTCCATGAAGAGCTGTTTGCCGGCAAGCTCCTCGGAGATGATACCCGCGCCGGAGAGCAGGTTGTCGGAAAGGGTTGTCTTGCCGTGGTCGATGTGTGCTACAATACCGATGTTCCGAATGTGCTTCGGATCTTTCATGAGCTCGGTTACTCGCTCAATGGATTTTTTGCCGCGGACCATGAAAATGACCTCGAAAAAAAGATGTGATTACCGTGCGGACTTCGCGATCCGTTCGCGTTCTTCCTTTTTCCCTACCGAGTAGCACTTCATGTCGCCCTTGGAGGCGGCGATGATCTCATCAGCGAGGACTGCGCTTGCGCGCTTCTTGCCGGAGCCGGAGCCCTTTAAGGTTGCCTCGGCAAGGAAGTGGATTGCCGTGTCGACCCGGCGCATGGGTGCGGTGTCGACCGACTTCGGGACATTGATGCCACCGTATTTTAAGCGGACGGTCTCTTCGCGGGGACCGGAGTTGCCGATTGCTTCAACCAGGACCTCGATCGGGTTCCTCTTGGTCTTCTTGTGGATGGTCTCGAATGCATCCCGCACGATCCGGATGGCCAGCTGCTTCTTTCCGGTATTATTCTCGGTCTGCATCAGGCGGTTGATGAGCCGCTCTACGATCATCATGTTGCTCTTGCCGAATTCCTGGCGGGAGAACTTGCCGCAGGAGTGGGGGATGATCTGCGCCGTGAGGTTCACGTAGCGCACGAGGCTGGGGTCAGTGACCTTGACTTCGGAGGCATCATACAGGTTGAACAGGAGTTTCTTTCCGGCTTCTGACATCCAAATCACCTGCGCGGTTTCTCCTTCCTGCCAATCACCATCTCGTGGAGGCAGACGTTGTTCACCTTGGTAACGACGAACCGGACGCCCGGGATATCTCCCATGGAACGACCGAGACGGCCGCCGATGCCTTCGATCTCGACTTCATCGTGTTCGTCGATGAAGTTGATGGCACCGTCGCCAACGGCAAAAGCGCTGACCTGTCGTCCGTTCTTGATGAGCTGGACGCGCACGCACTTCCGGATTGCCGAGTTGGGCTGCTTGGCTTCAACACCGATCTTCTCAAGTACGATACCTCTCGCCTGCGGAGCGCCCTCGAGGGGATCCGACTTTACATCGAGATTGAGTTCGCGGCGGGCGTAGTTCTTGTCTGCCCACCGGAACTTATTGGAGTCCCGAACCAGTTTTCTGGCTGCGAATTTACCCTGTCCCATTAAATAGCCTCTGTAATGTGATTATGTGGTTATCGATAACCCACACTGGGATAATGTACTACGCGGGTTATCGATTTATAAATTGTGGCATCCCACCTGCCTGTCTTACTCTATTGGTTCTAGTGGATAATAACATTTTATCCCCATGGGCGCACCAAGCTGAGCAATGAAGACCGGCATCTACAAAGAGGTGCAGATTGATACGAGCCACCGCCTGCTCCACTATCACGGGAAGTGCGCTAACCTCCACGGGCACCGGTGGAAGATCGAGGTCTGGATGGAGGGCGAGCCGGCCCCGGATACGCAGATCGTGATCGATTACTCCTTAATCAAGAAAGTGGTGGAAAAATACGACCACCAGATCATTCTCAATAGGGAGGACCCGATGATCCCCCGCATTGCCGAGTTCCACCCGGTGATCACGACGCCCGGTGACCCCACGAGCGAACTGATCGCCGTCCTCATCCGCGACGACATCCACAAAACCTGCCACGAGATGGGGATCCAGGCACGGGTGACGAAGATCCGGGTCTGGGAGTCTCCGACATCCTGCGCCGAGATAACGGAATGAAGGAATGAAGGTCGCAGAGATATTCCGGAGCCTGCAGGGAGAGGGGAAGAACCAGGGGAAGCCCTGCCTGTTCATCCGGCTTGCAGGCTGCAACCTGAACTGCCGGTGGTGCGATACGCCCGAATCGCGGACCGGCGGCAGGGAGATGAGCAGGGACATGGTTCTTGAACATCTCTGGCGCATCAACCCTCCCTATGTCTGCGTTACCGGTGGCGAACCACTTCTCCAGGCTGATGATCTGGAGCCACTCCTTGCCTCGCTCGTTAAGCGGGGATCGGTTATTGATATCGAGACCAACGGGACAATCGATTTCTCCCGGCTCCAGCCCTTTGTATCGGTCTGCATGGATGTCAAGTGCCCGTCGTCGGGAGAGAAGAGCGACCTTTCCCTCTTATCGAAGATCCGCCCGCAGGACAGCGTAAAGTTTGTTGTCAAGGACGAGGAGGACTGCCGGTATGCACAGGGCGTCATCGCCACGTACCCGATTGCGGGCGAGATCTTCATCTCGCCGGTCTTCGGTACGGATTACAAGGTGATCTCGAAATTCCTGTTAACGAACACCCTGCCGGCCCGGATGCAGATGCAGTTGCATAAGATCATCGGAGTGAAATAATGAAGGCGGTCTGTTTATTGTCGGGAGGAATGGACTCCTCAACGCTCGCCTACCTTGCAAAGAGTGAGGGGTACGATATCTGCGCCCTGCACCTGAATTACGGCCAGAGAACAGAGGGCAAAGAACTGGCCTGCGCAAAGAAGATCGCCTCCCTCCTGGATGCACAGGAATTGATTGAAGTTGATGTCGGGTACTTCTCGCAGTTCGGCACAAGCAGCCTGACGGACAGGGAGATGGCTATGGAGGCGTTCGACCCAGACCGTACACTGGTGCCCAATACCTATGTCCCGTTCCGGAACGCGAACCTCCTCTCCATTGCCACGAGTTTTGCCGAGGCAAACGGCGCCGAAGCAATCTATATCGGGGTCCAGTCGCTGGATTACAGCGGGTACCCGGACTGCCGGCCGCAGTTCATTGATGCATTCCAGAAGGTCATCGATCTCGGGACAAAGGAGACGACAAAGATTACGCTGAAGACTCCGTTCATCCGGATGACAAAGACCGATATCCTCCGCGTGGGCATGAAACTCGGCGTGCCGTACGAGCATACGTGGTCCTGCTACCGGAATGAGGGAAAAGCCTGCGGCACCTGCGGTTCGTGCCACTTCCGGCAGGAGGCGTTTGCTGCTCTCGGCATGAAAGATCCCATCGAGTACGAGGGATGAGATGACTGAGATCTTCCGCGGCAGGCGTTTATGGATCGAGACTAAGAAGATCCGGCTCCCCAACGGGATTGAACGCGAGAAGGTGATCGTCCACCCGAGTAACGCGGTTGCAATCCTTCCCATTGACGGGGACCGGTGCAAACTTCTGAAACAGTACCGGTACGCCATCGACCAGTACATCATCGAGGCCCCGGCAGGGACGATGGAGCAGGGAGAGGAGCCCCTTGCCACGGCCGGTCGGGAACTGATCGAGGAGACCGGGTTTGCGGCAAAATCGATCGTGCCAAAAGGATTCATCTACACGACGCCCGGGTTCACGGACGAGAAGATCTTCCTGTTCGAGGCCCGCGACCTCTCGCCCTCGCAGGAATACGGGAAGGACGAGGACGAAGTAATCGAAGTGATCGATGTTGCCATAAAAGACCTGCCGGCAATGATCCGCGACGGCAGGATCATTGACGGGAAGACCATCTGCCTGATACAGCGCTGCCTGGGGTGCTGAAGAATGCGAGCTGTTCCCGCCCTCGTCCTGGCAGCAGTCCTTATCGCAGCGGCAGCGTTTGCCGGGTGTTCCGGCACCGGAACAAAGGCCTCGTATTCCGTGGACAGCAGCGGTGCCCTCTCGGTCACGTGCGCACCAGTTACAACGAGCGAGGATGTCCTCTTCTCCAACGAGACGTACACGAAAACCCGGATCGTAATGCATACGCAGACCGGCGATGTGGTCACGTATCTTTCAGCCCCGAAACAGCCAAAAGCCGCAATAGTCTACGTCCCTGGAGCAGGTGAGAAGCCGGAAGGCCACGAGGCACGGATGTTGCAGTACGCACAGGCAGGATATGCGTTCCTCTTTGTGGATATTCGGGGCAGAGGGGGGGAGACAGACGGGATACCGTTTGGCCAGCAGCTGATCCAGCAGGACTTCACGAAGTTCCAATCCGGCGAATGGCCGCAGTACTACCTGACCATCTGCGATCTGGTCAATGCCCGGAAGATGCTCTCGGGACGCTTCTCCGTGCCGGTGTATGCGGTCGGATCCAGTAATGGCGGGAGATATGCGGCAATTGCCACAGGCGTTGACAAGGATTTTGCAGGGTACGTCGGGATATCGACATCGGACTGGGGCATCCTCGATGCCTTCACGACGCAGGGATATTCCGGCGATCCCATCCGGTTCGCCGCATCGCTCGAGCCCAGCACCTATTTCGCGAAGATCTCGCCCCGCCCGGTCTGGATCTTCCATAATGCAACCGATCCCATCATTCCTTTCGAAAGTGGGACGGCATTCTATGATAAGGCAGGAGAGCCGAAGACATTCACGGAATTTTCAGGGGATCATGGCATAAATTCTGATGTCGATTCGCGGATCATTATGCAATGGGCGCAAATTTATGCCCCCAGCAGGTGAATAGCTCTAAGCTTTAACGAGGTTTGAGTCCGACAATGGCAGAAGAAGTTGTGGAGATGGACGATGCGCGGAAGCGCTATGAGTTCAAGAAGACGCTGGAGAAACTCCAGTCGCAGCAGGGAGACGGGACGGAGTTAATTACCCTCTACATCCCTCCCGACAAGCAGATCTACGATGTGACCGGCCAGCTCAAGGACGAGTTCGGCCAGTGCGCGAACATCAAGAGCAAGCAGACCCGGACAAACGTCCAGAGCGCCATCTCCTCGATCCTCTCCCGGCTCAAGTACTACAAGCGACCGCCCGAGAAGGGCATGGCCGTCTTCTGCGGCACCGTCAGGACCTACGGTGACCGGAGCGACCTCCAGTGCACCATCATCGAACCGCCCGAGGCCATCAACCTCTACATGTACCGGTGCAGCTCCAGCTTCGAGCTCGAACCGCTCCTCCAGATGCTCGAGGAGAAGTACGTGTACGGCCTCCTCGTTCTCGACAAGCGTGAGGCCTACTGGGGCTTTTTGCGCGGGAACCGGATCGAGCCCATAGGCGGGGCAAACTCCACCGTGCCCGGCAAGATGCGGAAAGGCGGCCAGTCGGCAGCCCGGTTCGGCCGGCTCCGCGAGATCGCGATTGACGAGTTCTACACGAAAGTCGGCGAGCGGTCAAGCGCAATCTTCCTTGCCGAGAAGGATTATTTCGAGCGGTTCAAGGGCGTATTGATCGGCGGCCCGAGCCCCACGAAAGAGGAGTTCGAGAAGGGCACCTACCTCCACCACGAGGTCCAGAAGCGGATCATCGGGCTCTTCGATGTTGCCTACACGAACGAGGACGGGCTCGCGGAGCTCGTGGACGCGGCAAAGGACGCCTTAAAGGGCATGACCGTCATTAAGGAGAAGGCGATCATGGAGAAGTTCTTGAAAGAACTTGTCAAGGATGACGCGCTCGCTGCCTACGGAGAGGAGAGCATCCGGCACAACCTCGAGATCGGGGCCGTCGATACCCTCCTCCTCTCCTCGAAACTCCGGAAATCGCGGCTGAAGATCAAGTGCCAGACCTGCGATTACACCACGGAGAAGACGATCAATATCGAGCCGGGCAAGACCGTGGCCGATATCGCTCTTGGCAACTGCCCGAAATGCTCGGCGCCCCTTATCATTGAAGAGGAGATCGATATCGTGGACGAGCTGACCAGGATCGCCGACCAGAGCAGCTCCAAGGTCGAGCTCATATCGGACGATTTCGAGGAGGGCTCGATCCTCTTCTCGGCATTCGGCGGGATCGCCGCCATTCTCCGCTACAGGACGGGATACTAAATGCCCGATGACATGTTCGCTACGATAGACACCGCTATCCGGGAGACCGCCGGCGTGACCGATGCGCTCCTGGCTGAAGGAGGAGAGCACGCAGACCTTGCATCCACCGTTGCCTTCTCGTTAGCCAAGCAGCGGAAGCAGGCACCGGTAAAAATTGCCCAGGATCTGGTTGCAGAACTGAAGAAGCGGCCGGAGTTATCCACGGTCACCATCGAGGCAAAAGGGCCGTACATCAACTTCATCTTCGGGAAAGCCTATGTCAGCGACGTGATCCGTGCTGCGGTTAAGCCAGGGTACGGGAACCTGGAGACAAAAACGCAGCGGGTGGTGCTCGAACACACGAGTGCAAACCCGAATGGTCCGCTTCATGTGGGGCATATCCGGAACTCGATCATCGGCGACACGCTCGCCCGGGCGTTCCGGAAGGCCGGGTACCCGCTGGAAGTCGAGTACTATGTCAATGACATGGGCCGGCAGATCGCTATCGTTGTCTGGGGGTTCAATAACCTGGACAGTACGCAGCTGCCGGGCGAGAAAGAGGATGCCCACATTGCCCGGATCTACATCGCGGCAAACCGCGAGATCGAGAAAGACGAGGGGATCACGCAGCAGGTCAATCTCCTGATGCAGCGCGTGGAGAGCGGCGATCCCGCTACCGTGGAGAAGTTCAAAAAGGAGGTCTCCCGCTGCCTTGACGGGTTCCGGGTCACGATGAAGAACCTCAATGTTGCCCATGATAAGTTCGTCTGGGAGAGCGACTTCATCCGGAACGGGAGCACCGAAGAGATCATCGGCAGGCTCAAAGAGAAGCCGCAGGCCCGCGAGGACGAGACGCTCTACCTCGATCTCTCGGAGTTCGGGTTCGAGAACAAGTATGTCATCCGCCGGAGCGACGGCACCTCGGTGTACGCCGCCCGTGACCTTGCCTTCCATGCATGGAAAGGGAAGAACTTCGACCGGGTTATCGATGTCCTTGGTGCGGACCACAAGCTGATCGGAGCACAGCTCCAGTGCACCATGAAAGTGCTGGGCGAGAAGGTTCCCGAGATCGTCTTCTTCGAGTTTGTCTCGCTTCCCGAGGGATCGATGAGCACCCGGGCCGGCAAGTTCATCTCGGCCGACGACCTCATCACCGAAGTGCGCAAGCGTGCCTTTGACGAGGTCACGGTTCGGAGACCGGAACTTCCCGAAGACGAACGCAGGAAGATCGCTGCATCTGTCGGGCTTGCCGCGATCCGCTACGACATCGTGAAGGTCTCGCCCGAGAAGAGCACGGTCTTTGACTGGAAAGAAGCCCTCGACTTCGAGCGGCAGAGCGGCCCCTATATCCAGTACGCCCATGCCCGGGCATGCAGCATCCTCGAAAAAGCCGATGACGTTACCGAATGCTTCGAGCTTGAGACCGAGCAGGAGATCGCGCTCGCAAAGCAGATCGCCCGCTTCCCGGGCATCATCAAGAGGGTTGTTGCCGAGCTCCGCCCGAACCTCCTTGCCATCTATGCCCGCGAACTTGCCGACACCTTCAACTCGTTCTACCACTTCGAGCAGGTCTTAAAGAGCGAGGGGAAAGTGCGGGACCGGCGCCTGACACTCGTTCTGGCGGTACAGAACACCTTAAAAGAAGCGCTCGAAACGCTCGGGATCGATGCCATCCGATCCATGTGAGCCCCTGAGAAAACAGGGGTACCAGTTTTTTTCCAAGACTTCGACAGCAGCACTCAAGCCCTGTATGTGGTGCAAACGGGCACTTGCCGGCGGGGATATGTGTTACAAGCACCAGTTCTACGGGATCGACAGCCACCGCTGCGTCCAGATGACGCCGACCCTCCGGTGCAACCAGCGCTGCCTCTTCTGCTGGCGCTCGTTCGAGCACGAGCCGGTGGAAGCGGAAGAGTGCCCGCCCGAGACCATCCTTGCCGGCATCCACCGGTTCCAGAAGAAAGCGCTTGCGGGGTACAACGCTGTGCTCGATAACACGGTCACGGAAGAACGGTGGAAAGAAGCGCTCGACCCGAAGCACGTTGCGATATCGCTCTCCGGCGAGCCGACGCTCTACTCGCGGCTGCCGGAACTGATCGACCTCTTCAACAGTAAGGGATACACTACATTCGTTGTCAGCAATGGGACGAACCCGGATATGCTGAAGCGGTGCAACCCGTTCCAGATGTACGTCTCACTCGACGCTCCCGATCGGGAGACCTACGAGCGCGTCTGCCGGCCGCTCGGGGACTACTGGGACCGCGTGCAGGAGAGCCTCCGTCTCCTCGGTTCGCGGAGATCGGTGGTCCGGATCACGCTCGTGAAGGGGCTCAATGATCTCGCTCCTGAGCGCTATGCCGCGATCCTGCAGGATTCGGGAGCACGGTTCGTTGAGATCAAAGGATACATGTATCTGGGATACAGTAGAAACCGTTTGGTCAGAGAGAACATGCCGGACCATGCGTTTGTCCGCGCCTTTGCGGAGAAGGTCGCGGCCGCGTGTGATTACCGGTACAAGGACGAGAACGAACTGAGCAGAGTGGTAGTCCTGGAGCGAGAAACATGAGATTCAATCCCGAAGACTGGAAACAGAAAGCGCACGAGAACTTCGAAGGGGCATGGCACGAGGGCCCATCGGTCCTGACTCCCGCAGCGCACGCAGATACGTACCCGTGCCGGGTGTACAAGCGGGCGCAGGCCCACCCGGTCTTTGCCACGATTAACAGGCTCCGCGAGACCTACCTCTCGATGGGCTTTGATGAGGCAGAAGTCCCGGTCATCATCGATGAGAAGGATATCTACCGGCAGTTCGGGCCCGAGGCAATGGCCGTGCTCGACCGGGTCTTCTATCTTGGCGGCCTCCCGCGTCCGAACGTGGGGATCGCAAGGGACCGGCTCGATAAGATCAACGGGATTCTCGGCAAGACGATGGCTCCTGCGATTGAGGAGAAACTCCGCGAGACGCTCCACGCGTACAAGAAGTCCGAGATCGACGGCGACGAACTGACCTTCGAACTCTCAAAAGTGCTGGAGGCTGACGACGGGGTGGTTGTCCACATCCTTGACGAGGTCTTCCCCGAGTTCCGCGAGCTCGCCCCCGAGTCCTCGCGCTCTACGCTCCGGAGCCACATGACGAGCGGCTGGTTCTTAACGCTCGGATCGATCTGGGACAAGAGCCCGCTTCCCATCCGCATGTTCTCGGTCGACCGCTGCTTCCGGCGCGAGCAGGCCGAGGGGCCGACACGGCTGATGACCTACCATTCGGCATCCTGTATCATTGCCGGGGACGATGTGACGATCGAGGACGGGAAAGCGGTCAGTGAAGCGCTCCTTTCCGCATTTGGATACACGGACTTCCGCTTCCAGCCGGACGAGAAGCGCTCGAAATACTACATGCCGGATACCCAGACCGAGGTCTACGCCCGGCATCCGGTCCATGGCTGGGTCGAGGTGGCGACGTTCGGCATGTACTCCCCCTCGGCGCTCGCGGAATACGGCGTCGGCGTCCCGGTCATGAACTTGGGGCTTGGCGTTGAGAGGCTCGCGATGATTGCGTACGGGGCAAACGATGTCCGGCAGCTCGTGTACCCGCAGTTCTTCTCCCGCCCGCTCTCGGACCGGGAGATCGCACGGTCAGTTCACCTCCGCGAGGAGCCGTCATCCCCTGAAGGCAAACTGCTCGCAAAAGCGATCGCGAAGATTGCGGCAGCGAACGGTTCGGCACAGGGGCCCTGCTCGTTCGATGCATGGGAAGGAATGCTGGGCGGCACCCGCGTGAAGGTTGTTATCGAAGAGACCGAAGCCAATGCGAAACTCTGCGGGCCGGCCTGTGCAAACGAGATCTTCGTCCACGATGGATCGGTGCTCGGGGTCCCGGATGCCGAGAAGTGGAAGCAGGTGCGGACCGGGGGAGTGCCAACCGGCCTCTCCTACCTTTCCGCGGTATCGGCCCTTGCTGCCGCCCGGATCGAGGAGGCCGCCCGGTGCGGAAAGGAGACAACTGTCCAGGTCAAGATGGCAAAGCTCCCAAGCGATATCAACCTGAAGGTCGATGAGTACGCGATGCGTTTCATCACCGACAACAAAAAGAAAGTGGATGTACGGGGACCGGTCTTCCTCTCGGTCCGTTCCGCGATCCTTCCCTGATCTCTTTTTATCCGTCCTGTAACAGGACGTCCCCTTCTGTCCTGAACCCGTAGTTCCCGTGCGGGACTTTCATCTCGAACCGGGCGCCCTCTCCTTCGACACCGCATTCCCGGATCCGGATGCCGGTGATGGAAAGGATCTCGCGGATCAGGTACAGGCCAAGACCGGTGTTCTGGAAATATTCCCGCCGGAAGATCTTCTCTTTGACACCTTCCGGGACGCCCACGCCATCATCCTCGTACACGATAACGAGGCCGTCGGGTTCTTCGCGCCAGGAGAGCAGGATCTTTGTGACCTTCTTCCCGTGCCGGAGCGAGTTCTCCATCAGGTTGTAGAAGACCTTCTCGATGAGCGGATCGGCAAAGACACCGAGGTTCTCAAGAGAATACTCAACCGAGACACCCCCAAGGTTCAGCGAGGACTCAGCCTTTTTGACCAGCGCCTCCACGCTCTTCCACTGGGCTGCATTGCTCCCTATCTCCTGGTACTCCTTCGTGAAGGTGATCTGGCCCCGGATGGTCTCGGCTGCATGGAAGGCCTTATTGAGGCATTCGATAACTTTTTCATCAGCGCTGGCATCCCGGGCGATCTCAAGATAGCCGAATACCGCGGTGAGCTGGTTGAGGATGTCATGCCGCGTGATGGTGTTCATCACGCCGAGGTTCCGGTGGGCCTGCACAAGGGCTGCCTCGGCATTCTTCTGTGCCGTGATGTCCCGGCCGACTGCCTGGTATCCCGTGGGCTCCGGCAGATCGGAGAAGATGGCCCGGTAACTCCACTGCTGCCAGAGCGTGGACCCGTCGGCTGCAAGCATGCGCGAGTCCATGGAACGCACCGGGTTCTCGCGGGTGAGTTCCTCTAACTGGGAGAAGAAGGTCTCCCGGTAATCCGGTGAGATACTGTCACGGATGTTCCGCCCCAGGATCACATCGCGCGGTTTTTTAAAATAGGTGCAGTACGCCTCGTTGACAAAGACAATCGTGCCATCCGGCAGGAAGCGGAAGATGAACTCCGACTGGTCCTCGACAACATTCCGGTACTGCGTCTCCTGCTCCCGCAGGGCCTCGGCAAGCCGGTTCTGCTGGATGGCCTGGCTGATGAAATGCTTTAAGACCATGAACTCTTTTGCCGGGTCGCGTCCCTTGAGCACGAAATGCGTTGCGCCGGTGTTGAGGGCATTGATGACCGCCTTGTTGTCGGCCTTCTTTGCAAAGAAGATGAAGGGCGTGGAATTCTTCCGGCTGCGCCGCAGGGCTTCAAGAAAGGCCTGCCCGTTCGTCACCGGGAGCTGGTATTCCGCGATGATGATATCGAACCGCTGCGAGCGGAGCAGGTAATGGGCTTCGCGCGCCGAAGCAACCGAAGTTACACAGATCTCGCCGGAACTCTCAAAGTAATCCTTGAGGTTCTTCTGGAGCGCGGCATCGGGATCGACATGAAGGAGCGAGATCATAGGCCGGTTTAAGAGAGAGTTGGGTGCGGGATCAGAACAACGTTTTGCTGGTCCCCGTTCACCCGCAAAAAACACCTGCCCTGCCGCGAAGTTCAAGCGCGTTCATGGATAAAGACCCGCCGGTGGATGATCCGCCAGGAGAGGATGAGCTGGACGATATCGGTGGGCGTGACGGTTTTCCTGCCCTCGAACATGGCGATGGGATGGACGCCGGTCTGGTACTCGATGGTCTTTTCCAGTTTATGGATTGTCTCGTAATTCATCTCGCCGTCAAAAGTGAGAGCCCGCATCCGTGCGCAGTCGACAAACTGCGTGGTGAACTCGATCAAGAAGTCCCGTTCGTGAAAGGAGAGGAGGGAGTACAGGTCTATGCTCAGGTCGATATCCGAGATGGTCTTTCTCATCCGGTTCTGCATGAGGGAGATATTGTACACGTTCCGCTCTTTGCCGAGGTCCTTTCCGTACTTTGAATGAGCGATGCGGATCACGGCATCGGCTTCACAGCGCTGGGGCGCGATGAATTCCGCGTAATCCTTCTCGCGCCGGAGGATCTCTTCGGTTACCTGCTCGTCGGAATAGCCGCGGCGTTCCCTGTCGCGAAGACGTTTCCAGGCATATTTCACCTCTTTTTCCGGGTCGACAAAGATCGAGAAGTCTATGAGTTCACGGAGGCGCGGGGTGAAGAGGGTGTGCAGGCCTTCGAGGATGAGGATCTTCCGGGGCGCAAACGGTATGGGGGGATCGAACGTCCCGGTCTCGTGGTTATACACCGGTTTTTGGATGGTATGCCCCTGCCTGAGTTGTGCAATGTGATCCTCCAGCAGGCCAATGTTGTTGGCATCGGGATGTAGTGGTGTTATGTCCCGCTGCTTCCGCTCTTCCCGGTCATATTTGTGGTAGTCATCCAGCGTAATGGTGGAGACCAGCGCCGGACCAAATATCTGCCGGATCGCGTTTGTAAACGTGGTCTTTCCCGATCCGCTGTCACCGGCAACACCAATTGTGAAGACAATGGGGGAGTGGGCAATTGTTTCCTTGAAGTTGATCTCGTGATCCATAGGCCTGTGTACCCTTGACGTGCGGTACCGTATAAAGGGTTGGAACCCGGGCCGCGATACCTGTTCGAAAAACCTAACATAATAATCTGTAGATTTCATTTGGTGTTAGATTTAGATAACATTAATAAGCAATAATGTTAGAAATAAATAACAAATGAGTTGAGAAGATGAAACCGAGAAACATGTACCGGATGATAATAGGAGCACTGATGCTGATCAGCGGTATTGTCTCAGTTGTACTGGCAGAAGGTGAGGCAAATATTGGATCGATGCTCATAGCTGCAGGTATTGTCTTTGCGATGACCGGCATTATCAATCACCGGAAATACGGAGATGAACCGGAATCTGATGAACGATCAAAGAAGATCGGAGCATATGGATTATCTTACGCATGGCTAACCGGACTCCTTTTCATGTTCAGCCTCTTCTGGCTGGATTACATAGGTCTTATCAGACTTAGTGTACAGAATGCGCTGACCATTTCCATTCTCGTCCTTGCCCTTTCTGCAGTGGTCTACCAGGCATGGCTTTTCCGGAAAGGAGATGTTGATTAAGGTATTTGACAGAATGTGGGAGCGTGCATGAGGACAAGGATCAAAGAGTACCGGTCTCAGCTTTCCCTGACACAGGATGATCTTGCAAAAAAGGTCGGTGTGCGGAGAGAGACAATTGTCTTTCTGGAACAGGGGAAGTATAATCCCTCTTTAAAACTTGCCCACGAGGTTGCAAAGGCCCTGAATGCAACGATCGATGAGCTCTTCATCTTCGATGATGAGGGAGAGACGCCTGAGAGCCGGGTCGTGCTGGTGGACTGACACTACCAGTATTAAGCGGCCTGAACCTCGCTTTTTCCAGCCGCGATGGGAGCATTATCTGCTTCCCCCGGCCCGTGGCTGAGCTCGCGGAGGATGAGCACCGCGGCATCCTTGTCAAGAGGCTGGTTATCGTTCCCGCACTTGGGCGAGAAGATGCACGATGGACAACCGCTCTCGCACCGGCAGTCGCGGACCAGCTCGTGCGCTGCGGTAAAAAGTTCGGGGAGGAGACCAAAGGCTTTCTCGGCAAGCCCGATTCCCCCCTCGTACCCATCATAGACAAAGACCACGGGCTCTCCCTTCTCTCCAAACGAGGGGGAAGAGAGCCCGCCGATATCCCACCGGTCGCACATCACATACAGCGGCATGAGCGCGATGACTGCATGCTCAACGCCATGCAGGCCGCCTCCAGGATCGCCACCGGATTCTGTAATAGTCTGTTCAACGGATTCCTGCGGGATGAACCAGAAGGCTTTTGTCCGGAAGGTCAGGGGCGGGAGCGTGAGCGGCTCAAGGCCGATGATCGTGTCGCCGCGTTTGATCTTGTAGCCGGTATACTGCTCTGTCACTTCCACTTCACCAAAGAAGCACGGGGTGTTGTTGACCGTCCGGGTCTCCAGCGTCCCGATGATTGATATGTCAATTTCTTTTTGTGGCTGCGTGTAATAATCGACATCTGTCTCCGTAACGCGGATTGTGTGGGTGTCGAGGTCCATCTCACTGACCACGTACGTCTCGCCCTGGTGGAGCATGATAGCGCCCTTGTGCGCTTCGCGGTAGGCCTGCCCGCGGTCCATGGTCTCAAGGAGCCTGCCATGGCACATGACCCGGAAGGACTCCCCGGGAATCCCGTCCAGCCGGACGGCATCGGCAGCCCTCCCGCGGCCGACATAGACCCACCCGCGGATCGTTTTCCGAAGGAGCCCCGCTGCCCCGAGGTCCGGCAGGAGGCATGACAGGTTTTCCCCGAAGAACGCGCTGTCGCGGTCCTCGCGCAGGGGGAGCTCGGCAGCAGTGCAGAGCAGGTGCCCGGAAACGATATAGGCATTGGTGGTGTCGATGATCGCCAGTTCGTGCGGGCGGGAGAAGAACTGGTCCGGGTGGTGCATGAAGTACTGGTCGAGCGGATCTGCCTGCGCAATGAGAAAGGCAAGGGATTCGCCCCCTTTTCTTCCGGCACGCCCTGCCTGCTGGCGGGTGGACATCATGGTGCCGGGATAGCCGGAAATGATGACGGCATCGAGAGATCCGACATCGATCCCCAATTCAAGGGCATTGGTCGAGACCACGCCGCGGAGTCTTCCTTCCTTCAGCTGCTGCTCGATCTCCCGCCGTTCTTCCGGCAGGTAGCCCGCGCGATACACGGAGATCGCGTCGGCAAGTTTCTGGGATATGCGCCGGGCATCGTCCCGCGACCAGACCGTCACCAGCTCCGCCATCTTGCGCGACCCGGTGAAACAGAGTGTCTGAAGATTCTCTTTCACGCAGGAGACCAGGAGATCCTTGGTTTCCTGGTGGACGGAGCGTTCGCTGATCCCATCGTAAAACGGGTTGAAGAGGACAAAATTCCGCCTGCCATGGGGTGCCCCGTCGGTATCGACCAGCACAAAATCCTGCCCGGTAAGGGCATGTGCAAACTCCACGGGGTTTGCCAGCGTCGCTGTCGACAGGATAAACTGCGGGCTTGCGCCGTAGTGCCGGCAGAGGCGGAGGAGGCGGCGTATCACGAACGCGATGTGCGAACCGAAGACACCCCGGTACCGGTGCGCTTCGTCGATGACAATATAGTCCAGGTTCGAGAGGAACGGCTGCCACTTGGCATGCCAGGAGAGGACATAATGGACCTCGTGGGGATTGGAAATGATCACCCGGGAATGTTCGCGGATCGCGGCCCTCTTTGACTGGGGGGTGTCGCCATCGTAGATCGCCGATTTTGCTGTAATCCCCGTGTACTGCGCCATCTGTTCAAGTGACAGGAGCTGGTCGTTTGCGAGCGCTTTTGTCGGGTACAGGTACAGGGCGCGGGCATCCGGATCCTGTTCAAGATGGCAGAATACCGGGAGGTTGAACGCAAGGGTCTTGCCGCTGGCTGTTGCGGTGGTAAGGATGACATTTTTTCCGGCCCGGGCATGGTTTATCGTCTCGCACTGGTGCGAGTAGAGCCGGATCCCGCACTGGTCAAGATAGGATGCAAGGGAGGGGGACAACGGGGCATCAAGGCAGCCGTAGCGCGGGGATTCCGATTCGTAGACCTGGCGGTGAACGCAGCGTGCACGGAAGACCGGATTGGTATCAAGGAGCCGGAGGAGATCAGCAACCGCCATATGCCTCCTCCAGCAGGAACGAGAAGAGAAGAGCGAGCGAGACCACATCCTGGCGGTTGTGTTCCACGATGGGGACGAGGGGACCCGGATTGCCGGACCGTAGATAACTCTCGTAGAATTCCGGGACCATCTGGCCGGGGACATCGTCTTCCCGGGAGACATTCAGGACCTCGCGTTCGAGAACTGCCAGGCGAAGGGAAGGGAACTGGCCTTTCCACCGGCGCCTGCTGAAATGGAGGACGTCGAAATGGGGGATGGTGGCCGGATAGCCAAGACCATAGTACGCGAGGCGGTCCATAAGATAGGGGAAATCGAAGGATTTACCATTGAATGTGACCAGGGCCGACCGGTCTCCGGACACAAGATCCATCGTGGCAATAAGCGCTGCCTGCTCTTCGGCAATATCGCGCAGGAGATACTGGTGGACGATGAGGTGCCCGCATTCGACAACACCAATACCGAAGAGGATGATGGGGCGGGAGAAGAGACCGAGGGTCTCGATATCCAGGAACACAAAATCTTCCGGCTCGTGGAGAGTTGCTGCACCCAGGACCGATGGATGGGACCGGGAATGCCGGCTGCCGGCAAGGTCCATAATGGCTGAACTGTCCCCGCCACAGATACTGGAAAGGACCGTTTTTGCCTGTTGCCGGAAACAGGGGTGCTCCAGGAGGTCAGGGATGGAATGATATCCCCGTGCATTGAGCCGTTTCCGGATCGCAGGACCGATGCCATGAACAAGAGTCAGGTCTCCAAGAAGGCGGGCTTTCAGCTGGTCGCTGTCCAGCGAAGGGAAAGAATACCCCTGACGGGATTCAAGGGCAAAACAGGTACCGCCTTCATTGACAATCTCCTTGCCGCGAAAGATCGTCTCGAATGCCAATCCTTCATGCCGGTCCAGGAGGGTGTCGAGATACATCCGTGCCCGGTCATATTCCGATGAAAAGATCACGGAGTGCGAGAAACCAGCCTCAAACGCATTTCCGTCGCGGACAACGGAATATTCCCGCATTGACTGCATCCGCTGCTGCCAGAGTGCACCGATTCGAGAGGAGGCCGGTATGACTGACATCTTCCGGATACTCCCTCGTGACATGACGGTTTAAAGATCCGGGCGGGCGGGGTGAAAGTGACAGGAGATCCCATTGACCCTAAAGAGACGTTTAATCTGCCGGGCGATTCAACACACAACTACCAACGACAGGCCGGGCCTCTTCCGGCCATGATAGGATGAACATAGATGGTCTGTTGATCGATCTTGATGGCGTGATTTACCAGGGAGGAAAAGCAATCCCCGGGGCCCGTACGACACTGGAATACCTGGCAAAACACGATATTCCGTTTCGCTGTATCTCGAATACCACGCGGAAATGCCGGCAGACGATCTGCACACAGTTGTCGGGTATGGGCATCGATATCCCCCAAGATCATATTATTACCCCTCCGCTGGCAGCCATTGCATACATGAAACAGAACAGAAAAACGCGGTTCCACCTTCTCGTGACGGGAGATGTGAGCCGCGACTTTGATGGTATTGGCAGTCACGTCCAGGGATTGACGGATTATGTGATTGTTGGCGATGCCGGGGAGGAAGCTACCTATAACACACTTAATACCGCATTCCGGCTCCTCATGGAGGGGGCAGAGCTCATCGCCCTTGAGAGAGACCGGTACTGGATGGCACAGGACGGCCTTGCACTCTCCGCGGGGCCGTTTGTCTCTGCACTTGAATATGCAACAGGAAAGACCGCGATCCTGATGGGAAAACCCTCGAAAACGTTCTTTGAACTCGCGCTTAAGGATATGGCTCTCCCCCCGGAACGGGTCGCGATGATCGGTGATGATCTCATCACGGATGTCGCGGGCGCGAAGCAGGCAGGCATGAAGGGGATTCTTGTAAGGACCGGGAAATTCCGTGAAGATCTTCTGCATAAATCCGCAGTTGTACCGGATATGATTATCAGGTCAGTTGCTGACGTACCGGATATCCTTGAAGGGTAATCATGAGTCGCCCGGGCAAAATAACGGGATATATCATCCCCCTTCTCCTCATTTTCCTGATAATAGCCATTGGTGTTACCCTCATCGTCAACCGCGCCGGAGTTGTCCCCCCGCGTATCGAAGTACAGGAAACTTCCCTGCCACTTCCCTCATCCGATTACTCGTTTCCTTTCGGAAATGTCACCATATCCCTTTCGGGTTCCGTTGATCCTGCAGTCTATTACGGGGCAAAAGCTGCGAAGAAGGAGACCGTTGTGAGGGGGAACATCTCAGATTTCACCTGGATCCGGGAGACCTACCTCGCGATGATCAACGATCCCGCACAGGACTCCTTTTACTCCTCCCTCATGGCAACATTCCGCTCAATACGGAGCCAGCAGCACCTTGATGATGATGAGTACCTTGAACTCATGGCAGTCTTCGTCCAGTCAATGCCGTATGAATCCTTAAGCGAGAACCCGCCGAAATTCCCCATCGAGACCTACGTGGACAAGTCCGGCGACTGCGACGATAAGAGCCTTCTCCTCGCCGGGCTCCTTTCCCGGGAAGGGTACAACGTGTCACTGTTTTCGTTTACACCGGAAGCGCATATGACGGTTGGGGTGGCCTGTCCGGAAGGAGAATACAAGGGAACAGGGTATGCATTCATCGAGACCACCAATCTCTCCTTTGTCGGGGTGCCAACGGATACCTTCGGCGACGGTAAACCGCTTTCCTCGGATCCATTCGTTATCAGGATTGGGGAGGGATCTATTCCCTACCAACGCTGCAGCGAGTCGCTGTACCTGAACTCGGTAGTCGGGCTGTCTGAACAAAGGGTGGAGGAACTTTCCGGGTCAATCGATGCCCTGAAAGTCGAGATGGACCAGTATTACCAAAGCCGCGATGCAGGGAATTACAACCAGCGGGTTCCGGTTTACAACGACATGCTGAAGTCCCGCCTGAAGTATGCAGAAGTGCATAACTACATCCTTGAGCATCGGTATGACCGCAAGGGGACTTGGGAATATGTGAAGAAGAACCTGCCTGAAGGGTAATGCCAGGGCGGTTATTCCGGCAAATCTTTCAGACGTAATAAAGGTGGGGGAGAGGTGATGATGAGATCGATACTCTGGTTGGGAGTCCGTATATCCGTCCAGCGGAATAGCAAGGTGAAAAGCGTTTAATGCAGCAATGGACATATTGTCTACGATTATCTTATGCTGGATATCGAAGACCTGCATGTGAAGGTCGGCGACAAGGAAGTGTTGCACGACATCAACCTCCACATCGGAGAGGGGGAGACCCATGTCCTTCTCGGCCCCAATGGATCGGGGAAGACAACACTCCTGATGACGATCATGGGGTATTCCCAATACGTCATCACTGAGGGTAAAATCATCTTCAAGGGGGAAGATGTGACAAGGATGAAGGCCCACGAGAGGGCAAAACGCGGAATTGGTATGCTCTTCCAGCGTCCTCCGACCATCTCCGGCCTGAAACTGGGCAAACTTCTCACGGCAATTTCCCGTGCCAAGAGCGAGAATATTCCGGAACTGGCCCGGTCCCTGAATATGGACAGGTTCCTGGATCGCGACATCAACAAGGGATTCTCCGGTGGCGAGATCAAGCGCAGCGAAGTGCTCCAGCTGACAATCCAGAACCCGAATTTCATCATGCTCGACGAGCCGGAAAGCGGTGTCGATATCGAGAATATTTCCCTCATTGGCAACGCAATCGGTTCCCTTCTGGAAAAAGACAAGCGTATCGTCAAGCGCCAGAAGAGCGGGCTGGTCATTACCCATACGGGATATATCCTCGATTATCTCGAGACAGACCGTGGCCACGTGATGTGCGACGGGCAGATCAAGTGCCACGGGAATCCCCGCGAGATCATGAAGGATATCAAAGAAAGAGGATACAGGGAGTGCCTTGAATGCCGCAACCCGTAAAAGTACCCGAGATCTCAAAGGCCGACCAGGAACGGCTTGCCCAGACGGGGATTGATCTATCCCTGCAAAACCGGTGCGGCAGCTACCTCCAGATGGACCAGGATATCGTCCACTCGGAATGTTCCGAACAGGGGATCGAAGTCCTTCCTTACAAAAAGGCGATGGAGAAGTATGACTGGCTGAAGGAGTATGTCTGGAAGGTCGTTTCTCCGGATAAAGATGACATAACAAAATATGTGGCAGCCCAAAAAGATCCGAAAGGCTATGTTATTATTGCCCACAAGGGCTCAAGCAACATCTTCCCCATCCAGGCCTGCCTCTTCCTCGGCAGGGAGCAGATCCAGCATGTCCATAATATCATCATTGCCGAAGAGGGCGCTGAGCTCCATATTATCTCCGGCTGCTCGAGCGGAGAAAAAGTAGGCCACGGCGCTGCCCATTATGGCATCTCGGAATTCTATGTCGGCAAAAATGCCAAGATCAGTTTCACGATGATCCACAACTGGAGCGAGAATATCGAGGTCTACCCGCGCAGTGCGTCTATTGTCGAAGAGAACGGGGTCTTCCTCTCCAATTATGTCTGCATGCAGCCGGTAAAAAAGATCCAGATGTACCCGACAGCCACCCTCAAAGGAGAGAACTCTGTTGCCCGGTTCAGCAGCGTTGTCATCTGTCCCGAGGGCTCGTACATGGATCTTGGGTCCCGGGCAGTGCTTGAGGGGAAGGGCTCCAGTGCAGAACTGGTCACCCGTGCCATTACCAAGGGAGGGACCATCATCTCCCGCGGCCACATTGCCGGAAAGAGAGCGAGCACCCGCGGGCATCTTGAATGCAAGGGTCTCATCCTCAAGGACGGCGTTATCTATGCGATACCCGAGATCGAAGGATCTGTTATCGGAACAGAACTCTCGCACGAGGCGGCGGTCGGGAAACTTGCCCGCGAAGAGATCGAATACCTGATGTCCCGTGGCCTCGACGAGGATGAAGCTACAGCGACAATTATCCGCGGATTCCTTGATGTTAAAATCTCCGGACTTCCCGAAGCCCTGCAGAAACAGATCGATGCCTCGATCGATGAGGCGGAAAAATCAGGATTCTAATACCAGTCCCTATGGAGACCTTCCCCCGATCTGACGAGCGTTCTAGGATGGTGGAGCAACAGATCCGGGCACGGGGGATCACGAATGCCCGGGTCCTGGATGCAATGCGGGAGATTCCCCGCCATCTTTTCGTTCCCGCGCCCCATACGTCATCTGCATACATTGACGCTCCGCTCCCTATAGGAAACGGGCAGACTATCTCCCAGCCCTATATCGTTGCCCTCATGACCGATCTTCTCGAACCACAACCTGAAGACCGGGTTTTAGAGATTGGCGCCGGCAGCGGATACCAGGCTGCAATCCTCGCGCGTCTCGTAAACCACGTTACCACGATCGAGCGCATTCATGCCGTGGCGGATCTCGCGAAGAAGAACCTTGCCAGCCTCGGGCTGAAAAACGTCAGCATTATCGTGGGGGACGGAACGCAAGGATACCGAGAGAACGCTCCCTTTAACAGGATCATCATTACTGCATCCACCCCGCAAATCCCCCCTCCCCTCATCAATCAGCTGGATGAAGAAGGGATCCTGGTGGCACCAGTTGGTGGGAGGGATATCCAGGAACTCATAATCCTGAAAAAACACCATGGCAGAACCGTTCAGTCCTCCCATGGAGGGGTGCGGTTTGTCCCCCTGATCGGGGAGTATGGATGGACGGATACCTGATGACGATAATTGATATCACCAGAACACTCGCTGGAGATTCCCTCGTTTATCCGGGTGACACGCCCCCCCGGTTCTCCCAAAGGGATGCAGGCTTATACTTGATCTCCGAACTCCGAATGAGCAGCCATTCCGGTACGCATATCGATGCTCCCATCCATTACCTGAAAACGGGTGCGACCGTTGATGAGCTGCCCCTGTCGCACCTGATAGGACCCTGCCGGGTGCTGGATGTGTCAGGTGCAGGATCCCTTATCGATGCAGCAGATCTTGAGGGCAGGATCGATGGATGCAAACGGATCCTGCTCAGGACAGAATTCTCGCAATGTTCTGTATTCCGGGAGGATTATCCCTCCCTGACTCCGGGTGCAGCACACTATCTTATCTCTCAGGGCTCGCTTTGCGTTGGTATCGATTCCTTCTCCATCGAGCGGTTCGATTGCGATGGTTCGGTACACCGTGATCTCCTGGGTTCGGGCTGCCTTATCATCGAACTGCTCGACCTCTCCCGCGTGCCTGAAGGCGATTACACCCTTGTCGCACTGCCCCTGAAACTTTCTGGTATCGATGGGGCTCCTGCCCGGGTTGTCCTCCTAGAGGAGGACGGGGGGTTATAATGGATATTATTGTCGATGCTGTAAATAAAATTCAGGAACTTACCGAACACGGAGGTTGTGCAGATGCCGGAATCGTCCTGGATGTAAATCCCGGTGCAGGGATCTGCCAGTTTGAGCAGGGTGCTCCGATGTCTGCCACGTTCGGCGGGAGAAGCGCGGTTTTCACCACCTTCGACCCGATACGGGCGCCAACGAAGATCGCATTTATGTTCGGGGCACCGCTGGATTCAGCAGCTGTCCGTGGCGCTGCTGTTGCCATTATCAACGTGATCCTTGGATTTCTCTGCATGTCACGGGTTCTTCATCCCTGTCATACATCCTCCCATACCACATGCCTGGACGAGATCCGCCGGGAACTTGCCGGTAAAAACCTGTATTGTATCGGGGCAATGGGAAAAGCCGGGGGTTCTGTCTTCGGTCACGTAACGCAGGACCTCTCTGGTGCGGACGTAATCATCATCAATGGAGAGGGGCTTATCGATTCGGAAACCGGGACTATCATCGACCAGTATAAGGAACAAAAGAGGATCATCTGCGTCGGACCTTCAACTGCTGGTATCGCACGTCTCTATGAACTGGAACACTGGTGCCCCTACGGGCGCACCTGCCAGGACTGACTGGGGGCGTACGAACGGGGAGGATTGAACACATAAATCCTTTAAGATAAAAACCCCTATCTGGTAGTATGCTCTTTGGGTCTTCCGGAATACGGAGACGGTTTGATCAGACTCTCATAGATACTGCATTCAGGGTCGGCAATGTTCTCGCGGCAGGATCGTCAGAGGTTATCCTGGGGATGGACACGCGGACAACAAGCCCCCTTTTATCCTACATTGTCATCTCAGGAATCATGAGCAATGGGGGAACTGCCCAGGTTGCCGGGATCGTCCCGACACCTACTGTCGCATTCAGTTCCCGTTTCACCACTTCAGGCTGCATGATCACTGCATCGCATAATCCCGAAGAATATAACGGCATAAAACTGTTCAATCCAGATGGCTCGTCATTCACCAAGGCGCAGCAGCAGGAGACCGAGGATGCACTATCTTCCCTTACGTATTCAGATTGGCAGCATCTTGGGAAGGAGTGTACAGTTGATGCACGTATACCCCATAAAAAAGCAATTCTTGACAGGGTAACCATCGAAAGGCAGGCAACAGTCATTGTCGATTGCGGGAACGGGGCTGGATCAACCCTGACCCCTTCTCTCCTTGCAGAGACAGGGGTAAAAACCGTTCTTCTCAACTGCAATCCGTCGGGTACCTTTGCCCGGCCCTCGGAACCCCTGGCAGAATATCTTGGGTATCTTGGCAGGATTGTCGTGAAAAACGAGGCTTCCTGTGCCGTTGTCCACGACGGGGATGCCGACCGCATGATGGCATTCGACAACCGCGGGAGGTACATAGGGGGGGACCACCTCCTCATGCTCTTTGCCAGATATCTTGGGGCGAAACGCGTTGTCACAACAAGCGATGCTTCGATGATCATCGATGAGATCGCCGATGTCCACAGGACACCGGTCGGGGATGCGTATGTTTCCGAGGAATTGATCTCGTGGGGGGATTTCGGCGGAGAGCCTTCCGGGGCATGGATCTTCCCTCAGATCTCCTTATGCCCGGATGGTCCGTTTGCAGCTGCACTTCTCTGTGAGATTGCAGGGGAATGGAACATTGCCGAAGAGATCGATGCTATGCCCAATTATCCTGTCCTGCGTGAATCGTTCAAGACAGATGCTGCAAGAGAGATCCTCTCATCCATCGGGGCGACGAACCCGACAGATGGCATACGGTTCTCAGATGAAGACGGATGGTATCTCGTCCGTGCCAGCGGCACTGAACCAAAAATCCGGGTCACGGCCGAAGGCAGGACACGGGAGAAGGCAAAGGCAATGCTTGAAAAAGGGAAGGAACTCATCCGGCAGGGGAAAACTGCTTAAACATTGTAAGGAGAGCTGTACCTATGGAATGCGTTATCCTCGCAGCAGGGGAAGGGAAACGGATGCGCCCGCTGACAGCGAAACGCCCGAAAGTCATGCTCCCCATCGCGAACCGCCCGATGATGGAGCACCTTGTTGTTGCAGCACGCGAGGCCGGGGTAACCGATTTTGTTTTTGTCGTGGGTTATGGCGAGCGGGAGATACGCAGGCATTTTGGAGACGGGACATCACTTGGGATCCATATTGAATATGCCACGCAGCGGCAGCAGCGGGGAACCGCGGATGCCGTCGGCGCTGCCCGGAACCACATAACAAGACCATTCCTTGTCCTGAACGGGGACATGATCCTGAAAAAGGAGGACATCGCAGCATTGTGCCGGAAGAAACCATCCTGCATGTGCACGACGACCACAGATCATGCTCAGGACTACGGGGTCGTTATGGTCGGGAACGGGCATATTACCTCTCTTGAAGAGAAGTCCAGGCGCCCGAAATCGAACCTGATCAATGCAGGGGCGTATCTTTTTTCCCCGGATATTTTCGATCTTATCGATGCTGTCCGGCCATCGCCACGCGGGGAACTGGAACTTACTGATGCGCTTGCGGTACTGGTTGCCCGTAAGCAGTTGTACTCCCACCCGCTCACCTACTGGATGGATGTCGGTCATCCATGGGACCTGCTCGAGGCAAATACCTCATTTTTGGAACATATCCCGTCAACAAATGAAGGTATCATCGAAGACGGCGTGACCCTGAAAAACACGGTCTCGGTCGGGGAGGGTTCGGTAATAAAAGCCGGCACCTATATCGAGGGGCCTTGCACGATTGGAAAGAACTGCCGGATCGGACCTCATGCCTATATCCGGGGTGCAACCAGTATCGGCGATGATTGCCACATCGGCCATTGTTCCGAGCTCAAGAACTCCATCATCATGACCGGAACAAAAATCCCTCACTTCAATTATGTCGGGGATTCCGTTGTCGGGTCCGCGTGTAATTTCGGTGCCGGGACAAAGATCGCCAATCTTCGTCATGATCATGCGAACGTGCGGGTCTGCGGGAAGGATACCCGCAGGAAAAAATTTGGTGCCGTTATCGGAGACGGGGTGCAATTCGGGATCAATTGTTCTGTCAATGTCGGGACAATGATCGGCAGTGAGGCACAGTTTGCACCAAATACTCTAATTGAAGGATGTATCGGGGAAAAAACGATTATTCGGTAGGTGAAAGATGCAGGCAGTAATTCTGGCAGCAGGGGAAGGAAAGCGCGTCCGCCCATTGACGAAGAACCGCCCAAAGGCGATGATTCAGGTAGCAAACCGGCCGATCATCGAATATGTCATCGATGCTCTGGTAAAGAACGGCATCCGTGATATCATTGTCGTTGTCGGGTACCGTAAAGAGCTGGTGACCCGGTATCTCAATAACCTGGACATTCCTGTTGAGGTTGTTGTGCAGAACAAGCAACTGGGTACAGGACATGCACTCCTTGCAGCTGAACCAAAGATCCAGGGCAACTTCATCGTTCTCCCGGGGGACAATTACATCGACCCCGCCTCCATCGCCCGGATCAAGGACCACTCCAATGCAATGCTGGTTAAGGAACATCCCAGCCCCTCAAATTTCGGGGTCGTGATGCTCAGCAACGGTCATGTGACCCAGATCATCGAGAAACCGGCACACGCTCCCAGTTTCCTGGTCAGCACGGGTATTTATTCGCTGACAAAGGATTTTTTTTCCCATATCCGTGAAAACAACCTGACCGATGCGATTTCTTCCCTGATAGCCAGCGGTGTGAAGATACAGGGGATTCCGGCTGATGACTGGCAGGATGCAATATACCCATGGGACCTGCTCAAGATGAATCGTCGCTTTCTCCAGAACATTTCACCAACCCATGATGGGACGATCAGCCGCCATGTAAGTATCCATGGCGCAGTCCAAATTGGGAAAGGATCGACAATTGGTCCCAATACCGTGATCAATGGACCGGTTGTGATCGGAAATGACTGCAGGATCGGTCCCAATTGTTGCATCCAGCCCAATACCAGCATCGGTTCGCGGGTGGGGGTTGAGCCGTTTACGGTCATGGGCGATACCATTGTCATGGATGATACCACGATTGGGTCACATTCGCGTGTATTCGATTCAATCATGGGAGAACGGTGTAAGCTTGCCGATCATCTCTCGATCTCAACAATCACCGGGATCCATGATATCGAGTGCAGCCCCACAAGGTCAGAATTCGGTGCAATACTCGGTGATTCTGTTGTCAGCGGCCCCTTCCTGATCCTGAAAAATACCCTTGTCGGAAATAATGTAACTATCGAAGGCAACACGAGCTTCTCATCCCGACAGGTCCAGGATAATTCCCTGGTGATCTGACGTGTGCGGCATCATCGGGTACACCGGGAAAAAAAATGCTGCACCGATACTTGTCGAGGGATTAAAGAAACTCGAGTACAGGGGATATGATTCATTCGGCATAGCCACTGCAGACGGTGCTATCTCCGTGATAAAAAAAGAGGGGAGGATATCGAATCACGCCGGCAACGCCGGAACCTTGAAAGGCACAAGGGGTATCGGGCATACACGGTGGGCAACCCACGGGATCCCGAATGATAAAAATGCTCATCCGCATACCGATTGCACAAATCGTATTGCCCTTGTCCATAACGGCATTATTGAAAATTATGCTGAGCTGAAGCGTGAACTGATCAAGCGTGGACACGTATTCAGGTCTGATACAGACACCGAGGCCATTGTCCACCTGGTTGAAGAGGAGTATGCAAAGCAACACGATCTCCCGGAAGCCGTCAGGGCCGCAGTCTCCCGCTTAAAAGGATCCTATGCACTCCTGGTCCTTGCATCGGATGAGGAGACAATCGTTGCCGCAAGAATGGCCAGTCCACTCGTCCTCGGGATCGGGGATGCTGAAACATTCATTGCATCCGACATAACACCAATGCTTGAGTATACCGAGAGAGTCATCTTTCTTGATGACGGCGACATCGCAGCCGTAACAAGGGACGATGTCAGCATTTACCACAATTGCGAACGTGTCGAACGCCCGGTCGAGTTAATTGACTGGAGTGTTGAGGATGGGAAAAAGGGCGGCTTTGCCCATTATATGGTTAAAGAGATCTATGAGCAACCCCAGGTTTTTTACAACACAATCCGTGGAACTGATGATGCCTCCCTGCCGGACTATTACAGGATGAAAGACCCCATCACAATCGTGGCATGCGGATCGTCCTACCATGCCGGCATGGTCTTCAAGTATCTCCTGGAGGAGTGCTGCCAAGTCCCGGCCCGCCTAGACTATGCATCAGAATTCAGGTATTATCCCTCACCAGCAAGCGGGCTCGTCATCGGGATCACCCAGTCGGGGGAGACGGCAGATACCCTGGTGGCACTACGGCTGGCAAAAGCGCACAACTGTCACACCCTTGCAATCACCAATGTACTTGGGAGCACTGTGACAAGACTTGCTGATACAACGTTCTACATGCGGGCAGGCCCGGAGATCAGCGTTGCTGCAACGAAGTCGTTTATTGCCCAGCTGGCAGTATTGATGCAGATCATTAACAAATTCTGCGGGAACAACCATTCCGATACACTACTCGATGCGCATACGGCAATTGAAGAAGTCCTGTTAATGGACATCTCGGAGACTGTGGCGCTATGCGAGAACGCCCGGAGCATTTTTTATGTCGGCAGGGGCCCCTTTTATCCGGTCGCCCTTGAAGGCGCCCTTAAGATGAAAGAGATCTCATACATCCATGCAGAAGGGTATGCTGCCGGCGAACTCAAGCACGGCCCTTTCGCCCTCCTTTCCGATAAGACGCCCGTCATAGCACTTTGTATGCCGGGTGAAACGTATGACGTCATGATCTCGAATATCAAGGAGATGAAAGCACGGGGATCCCCGGTCATCGCAATTGGGAGGAACGGGGATACGAACCTTCCGGAGATTTGCGATGTATTTATCCCCCTTCCAGGGGCAAACATTTTCACCCAGATCCTGACTGCAACCGTAGTGCTCCAGCTGATTGCGTATCATACCGCAGAAACACTGGGCCGGGACATCGACAGGCCAAGAAACCTGGCAAAGAGCGTGACTGTTGAATGATTGAATATGGAAAAAATGTTGCAGGAGAGAATGCCCGGATCTTCGACCCGGTCACCCTCGGGTTCCCCTCCCGGGAGAATTTGAAAAAGACAGATTTTACTGGGACAACCATCGGGAAGAATGCGGTCATACGATCGGGGACCATCCTGTATTGCGATGTTGCGATTGGTGATGACTTTCAGACGGGTCATAATGTCATGATCCGGGAAAAAACCACTATTGGGAACCGGGTTTCTGTTGGCACTGGTACAGTGATTGAAGGACATACCGTCATCGGTAGCGATGTCAGTATCCAGAGCATGGTCTTTATCCCCACGGATACGCAGATAGGAGATCATGTTTTCATCGGTCCGAATGCAGTCCTGACAAATGACCGTTATCCTCCAACCCGGATAGGTGGCCTCAGGGGCCCGGTGATAAAAAAAGGCGCTGCTATTGGAGCTAATACGACAATTCTTCCGGGAGTCTGTATCGGCGAAGGGGCGCTGGTTGCAGCCGGATCTGTTGTCACCCGTGATGTCCCGGACCACATGCTTGCCATCGGCTCTCCTGCAAGATTACGCCAACTTCCTTCAGTAATGAAAGATGATGCATGAGACCATGGGATTTATTCTGAAATAGGAACCATACATTATCCTGTTTGATGAAGATCCTCCTTGTTTCCACCCAGGATTATATCCATCATCCGGTGCCCTCCCGGCATCATTACATATTCGAGGAGCTGGCAAAGCGGCATGAAGTGCATGTTGCACACTTCCATGTCAGCAGGGATGCCCCCCGCCCAACCCGGCTGGTTGTGAAAGATGCCTCCCTGTTACCCTTGAAAAATCCCCTGCTGCACTATACCCTCAACGCACCGTACCACTTTTACATCTTCAACAAGATCGTCAGGGAGGGAAAGTACGATGTCATTGTTGCAGCCAATATCCTTGCCGGGTCTGCAGTAATCCATGCTGCAAAAAACCATCACGTTCCGGTGATTTTTGATCTCAAGGACTGGTTCCCGGACTCTGCCGCTGCCTATTTTAAGGGGCGGATCATCCAGGAGGTCCTCCGCAAATGTGTATGGGCCGTGACACGGTACAATCTCTCACACAGCACTACCATCAGCACGGTCTCACCTTCCCTTGTCGAGAAACTGGCAGGTTTCGGATTTTCTGCACATCTCATTACGAACGGGGTTGACACGGAAATTTTCAAACCATTGGATGGGAATCCCGCACGGCTGGAACTCGGGATTGATCCTGATGACTTTGTCATCGGCTTCTCGGGGAGTGTTGAGCGTTGGTATGCAATCGATGAGATTATCCGGGCACTTCCGGCACTCGTAGAGTACCGGAAAAAAACAAAACTCCTCATTGTCGGGGGATCCCTCTTCACCGATTACCACGAGGAGCTCGTCCGGCTGGCGCAGGACCTTGGCATCTCCTCACAGGTAATCTTCACCGGGACCAAACCCTATCATGAACTCCCACGGTACATTGCCTGCATGGATGCATGCACCATCCCGCTCCTTCCAACGCAGTGGGGGGATATCGCTCTTCCCAATAAGTTCTTCGAATACTCTGCGTGCGGAAAACCCATTGTCATGCGGCCGATGCGGGATGTCGAGAGGATTGGGGGGCCGCACCTCTCAGTTTACCGTACCCAAGGAGAGTTCGTCAATCTCATTCAATACCTTATGGAACACCCAGCAACCTATTCGCTGGATCTCGCACAGCACAGCTGGAGGGAAAAATCCCGCCAGTTCGAAGAGATCCTGAAAACGATCACCTGATACATTCATCCAAAATTTATTAATGGTCTCTCCCGAAACCAAGTAAGGAAGATAGGTTGATAGGAAGATAGGTTGATTCCATGATATCCCTTGATCTCAAAAACCGTCTGACCTGGACGATTCTCGTTCTTGTTGCCTTTTTTTCCCTCTTCGCTCTATGTCTCCGGCTGCTCCCCCTGCTGAACATGGGGGACGTAGATATCCTCACCCTCGTGGCAAGCGATGACCCCCTCTACAACCTCCGGCAGGTGGAGTTCCTCCTCGCGAACAATCTCCAGTACGGGTGGTTTGAGCCGATGACCCAGTACCCATTCGGGACATCGATCTATTGGGGCCCGCTCTTCCCGCTCACCGTGGCCATCGGCTGCCTGATAACCGGTGCATCAACCCGTCCCGAGATCATCCACATCCTCCTCATCGTCCCGCCCCTGATGGGTGCAGCCACCGTTGCCATCATGTATTATGTCGGAAAGGTCTGCGGCACCTGGAAGACGGGGTTACTCGCATCCGGATTTACTGCGATTGTTGCCGGTCAGTTTTATTACCGGTCCATGTATGGGTATGCTGATCACCACATTGCAGAAGTCCTTTTTTCTGTGATATTCTGCCTGTTTTACATGTATTCGGTGTTTTCCGAGAAGGACACCAGCGTTGACATCCGGGATGTAAACTCGTATAAAAGTACCCTTCTCATCGCAGCTCTTACAGGCGTTGCCTATCTGCTCGGCCTCTTTGTGATGCCAACAATGATCCTGTTTGCGATGATTGCCGGCATTTTTACTGTAGTCCAGCTCATCATCGATTCGAGCCGCCAGAGAACAAGCGAATACCTGGTTATCATCAACACGGTAGTCTTTAGCATTGCAATCATCGGCCTCCTCCTTTTTGGCTTAAAAAACCCGGGCCTTGATCTGTCAACCTATTCACTGGGCCACATCCTCGCATATCTTGCCCTCATCGGAGGGTCAGTCTATCTATACACACTCCAGAAATATCTGAAGTCACGTCCATGGTATTATTTTATCTCCGCGGTCGCTGCTTCTGCAGTGCTGGTGGCCATCGTATTGTTCTTTGCCAGCCCACAGCTCTATTCGCTCTTCGTCTCTGCATTGTATGCCTTCTTCGGTCAGGCTGCGGTGACTGAAACCGTTCAGGAGGCCCGAGGCTGGAGTTTCAATGGTGCATGGATAACGTTCGGTTACGGGCTCCTCCTCATGGCAGGTGGAATCCTCGTCATGCTCTACAACAATTTCCGTCATGAGCGTCCCGAACAGGTCTTCGCTATTATCTGGTCGATCGTGATGCTCTTCTCCACGTGGCAGCACATCCGGTACGAATATTATCTCGCGATTAACATAGCGCTGATGTCGGGCGCATGTGCAGCATTCATTTTCGAGAAGAGCTGGCCGGACATAAGAAAACTCCTGTCAGGCGCTGTATCCCCCGGTCCCACGGACCAGAAGACCGGGGGGGCGGATAGTGAAACTCCGGGCAAACAGAAAAAGCACAAAAAGGCCGGAAAAGCTCCGGCCGCCAGATCCGGCGTACACTACGTTCCCCTTGCTGCAGTAGTCTTGGTTATCGGGGTTGCACTCCTCTTCATCCACTCCTCGGTTTCAATGATGTATACCAATGGATTAAGCCACGGGACGGACATGAACCCGGACTGGAAAGAATCTGCAGAATGGCTGGTGAACAATACGCCCGATACCGGAGTCGGGTATCTCACTGCATATGACAGGGAGACATTCCAGTATCCCGACGAATCCTATGGTATCATGTCCTGGTGGGACTACGGCCATATCATCACAACTGTTGGAAAGCGTATCCCCAATGCCAATCCCTTCCAGCAGGGTGTGGCGGGAAGCAATGGTTCTGCTGCCTATTTCATGTCCCAGTCAGAAGACAACGCAAACAGGATCGCTGATTATCTCGGGACACGCTACATTATCACCGATATCGAGATGGACCAGGGAAAATTCTGGGCCATGGCGACCTGGTACAATGCAACAGATGCCGCAGGCCCGTATTACGAGAACCTGTTTGTGCCAACAAAGAACAACGGATTTACCTTGGCTCTCCTCAATAAGCAGCCATATTACCAGACCGTGATATCCCGGCTCCATAACTTTGATGGATCCCTTACTCCTGCCTCACAGAACGTATATTACACGGTCTACGCGGATCCGAGTATCACCGGGCAGAGCATCCCGGTAGTCACTGACGCCGTCCTTATGGATCCCGTTTCCGCACAAGAGAAAGCCCAACAGTACAACAGTAATCCCCAGCCGGGATATCATGCTGCTGTTTACAGCGCGGATCTTCTCGCTCCCATCGACACCGTGCCAGCATTACACCACTATCGCCTTGTCCACGAATCGCCCACCGATGTGGCAACATCGGACGCGATTGATCTGAAATACGTGAAAGTCTTCGAATACGTGAAAGGCGCTCACATCAAAGGAGAAGGGATCATCGAGGTCCCGCTCGTTTCCAATAATGGCAGGATCTTCACCTACCGGCAGGAGAGCGTGAACGGGGAGTTCATTGTTCCCTATTCAACTTCCGACAATCCCTATGATGTGAAGGCCACAGACAGATACAGGATTTCCGGTACCACGCGGGAATTTGATGTACCGGAATCAGCAGTCATGCAGGGACTGACCATACAATAACACCTTTTTGAACATCCAGCAACGAGTTATCTGGCATCTGTTTCCCGAACGCGTTGTAAAAAACCTTATATCCCCAAATACCCATTTTCTCGTATGCTTGCAGAAGAGATGACACTGGGAATGCGGGTACGGTACCCGCGGACGGGCACTGCCGGCAAGGTCCTCCGTATCGAAGAGATCAGGGGTGTCTCCTTTGCTGAGCTGGATTCCACGAACCTCCTCTACCGCGTCGATCAACTGATACCTGCAACGGTCACAGACAGAACAACCACCACGGCCCGCGAGGATGCAAAGGAGATCATAGCCCGCGAGCGTGAATACGCGGCAGGCAGCGAATTCCAGGATTCGCTCAAGAATATCGACCAGAGTTGTGAAGGCGGGGGATAATCCCCACTCCTTTTTCCCTGGATGCTGCAAAGGACTGACACGTACTGTTTTTCCCGATCCCTTCAGGAGAATTATCTTTGGTTGATAGTATCCTGCAGGTACTCTGATAACGTGAACCGGGACAGCTTTTTCCATCTGTTTGAATCACGGGGAACCGGGAAAAAACCTCACAAACAAGCACCGGATACCTGCCCCGTTTCCACTGGTTACGTATAAGTAGGTTTGGCCTATATAGAATAAGGAGGTTCGATTTCATTTGCACGATGTGACAGTTCCCAGTGTGAATATCGGGGTTGTCGGTCATGTTGACCATGGCAAGACAACGCTCGTCAATGCGCTCACCGGGATGTGGACAGATCGCCACAGCGAGGAAGTGAAACGGGGTATCTCTATCCGGCTTGGATATGCTGATACCACATTCTATCGCTGCGAGCAGTGCGAAGGCACCGATGCTTTCTCCACCCGTCCCGAGTGCCCGGTCTGCGGGGGCACGGGGACACCCTTCCGTTCCATTTCGTTCGTCGATGCACCGGGGCACGAGACCCTCATGGCAACCATGCTCTCGGGTTCCGCGCTGATGGATGGGGCGATGCTTGTCATTGCGGCGAGTGAGAAGTGCCCGCAGCCCCAGACCAAGGAGCACCTGATGGCGCTGGAACTGGTCGGGATCAAGAGGATTGTCATCGTCCAGAGCAAGATCGACGTTGTCAGCCAGAAAGAGGCCGTGGACAACTACAACGAGATTAAAAAATTCGTGAAGGGAACCATTGCGGAAGATGCACCCATCATCCCGGTTTCATCCCAGAAAGGGATCAATATGGGGGCACTCGTGCAGGCGCTAGATGAGGTAATCCCGGTGCCTGAACGCGATCCCGAAGCTGAACCGGTGATGCTGATCGCCCGTTCATTCGATGTGAACAAGCCCGGGTGCAACTGGAAGGACGTGAAAGGCGGTGTTGTCGGGGGGTCTCTTATCCGGGGCATCCTCCGCGCCGATGAGAAAATCGAGATCCGTCCAGGAAGGCAGACACAGGTCGAGAACAGAATCAAATGGATTCCCATTACAACAACCATCACATCAATCAACGCCGGATCGAAGATCGTCGAGACTGCAACCCCCGGCGGACTGCTCGGTGTGGGTACCAGGCTTGACCCGGCGCTGACAAAAAGCGATGCCCTTGCCGGCCAGGTCCTCGGGCACGAGGGAAAACTTCCCCCGGTCTGGGACAAGATCCGATGCAGGGTGACCCTTATGGAGCGGGTTGTCGGCGCCACAAGCGAACTCGTCATTGAGCCGCTGAAGCATTCCGAACCGTTGATGCTATCCGTTGGGACCGCGGTCACGGTCGGTGTTGTTACAAACACCAAGAAAGACAGTGTCGAAATACAGCTGAAACGACCCGTCTGTGCTGAGATCGGCTCAAGGATCGCTATCAGCCGGCAGGTGGGAGCACGCTGGCGCCTGATCGGGATGGGTGTTCTGGGAGAGTAACAATTCTCCTTGACGCCAACGCACTAATGATGCCGGCCCAGTTCCAGATCGATCTTTTCGATGAGATCAGGAACATTCTTGGCGGGTTCGAACCCATCGTACTGGCATCGGTGATGCATGAACTGGACGGACTTGCACGGGCAAAAGGCCGCAACGGGGCTGCCGCACGCATGGGACTCGCGCTTGGGGAGCGGTGCACGATAGCGGATACCGCTGCCCTGCAGCCAATGCCGGTTGATGAGCAGATCATTGATTATGCTGTCCGGAATAATTGTACCGTAGTCACGAACGACCGAGGATTGAGAGAGGCTCTGCTTGCACGCGGGATTGGGGTATTATCTATGAGAAAACAGAAGAAACTGGAACTATTGCGGAGATGAGGTGAAGGATGTATCACAAACTGATGCTTGAAGACAAGGTCCGGGTCCCCCCCCAGAGACTGGGGGAGAATCTCGAAAAAGTGATCCTTGATGTCCTCCAGGAGCAACTTGAGGGAAGCATAGACAAGGAGATCGGGATCTTTATCTGCGTCACGAAAGTGACGGATGTCGGGGAAGGGGAACTTGTTCCCGGAGACGGCGGGGTCTACTACGATGTGAAGTTCGAGGCACTGGTGCTCCGGCTCGCCCTCCAGGAAGTGATTGAAGGGGTTGTTGTCGAGACCACCAGCTTCGGTGCGTTCGTCAGCCTTGGCCCGATCGATGCCATGCTGCACGTAAGCCAGATCTCCGATGAATACATCAACTATGACGAAAAGAACGCCCGGCTGATCTGTCAGGAGTCCAAGCGCTTCATCGGCGTAGGCGATGTTGTCCGCGTCCGCGTCGTGACATTATCCTTGAACGAGCGCGAGCCCCGTGACAGCAAGATCGGGCTGACCATGCGCCAGGCAGGCCTCGGCACTGCACTCTGGCTTGAAGAGGAGATGGAGAAAGAGAAAGAAAAGTCCGGACAGTCTTCCGGCCCCGGAAAGGAGAAGGGGGCCGAGAAGGTGAGGGGAAAGAGGAAGGAGCATGCCACCGGCGAATAAGAAGAAACAGGGAAAAGTCTGTCGTGACTGCCACCGCGTTGTCGATGGCGAGAGCTGCGTTGTCTGCGGCATCTCAAACTTAAGCGAAGACTGGTCCGGCTACCTGGTCATTATTGACCCGGAGAATTCCGAAGTGGCCAAACGCATGAATATCAAGCTCCCCGGCCGGTACGCGCTGAAGGTCCGCTGATGCTTACCCTCCCCGAAGAGCACCGTAAGCTCTTCAAGGATCCCTTTGGCGAACTCTATCGCGAGATTACGGATATCCTTCCCCTTCTCTCGCAAAAAACTGTTTTTACCGTTGGCGACGTGGTAACCCACAACCTCCGGAAAGCGGGGATAACACCGGCAGTCGGGATTATTGACGGGTACACGATGCGTTCGCCCTGTAACCGGGCATCTGCGGTATCCGGTGAATCCATCTGCGTGAAAAACCCTGCAGGCACGCTCACCGACGAACTGGTTGCGGCAATCGAATATGCTGTGGAACACCCGCCACTCACGATACTTGTCGACGGTGAAGAGGATCTCGCGGTTATCCCGATGGTTCTTGCCGCCCCGCTCGGGTCTGTTGTCCTCTATGGGCAGCCAAACGAGGGGGTAGTCCTCCGCACGGTTACACCTGGTGCCCAGGAAACTGCACGGGCGTTTCTTGAACGGTTTGTCCGTTCTGAAGGATAGTCTTTTATCATTACAATCCTTTGCAGTGATTCCCTTTTCAGCATGACTGGCGAAGGTCATGTTTTAAATAACCCGCTTTCCAATAATTACAGGATATCGATGGACTTTGAGATCACCAGCGATAAAAGAAATGAACTTTTATCCAGAAGAGAGGTTCAGTTTACCCTCAAATACGACGGAGCTACCCCCTCCCGTATGCAGATCATCGGGAAACTCTGCGCTCTGCTCAATGTAAAAGAGCATCAGGTCACCCTTGACACTCTGCACAGCAGCTTTGGCAAGACAGAACTCACCGGCTCCGCCCGGGTATACGAGAGCGAGGAGAGCCGGAACAAGACCGAGCGCCCGCATCTTGCAGCGCGCGGCATGCCCAAGCCCAAGGAAGAGGCTGCATAATCATGGCAGCAAAGAAGGCGGCAGCCTCGAAGGCCCCCAAGAGAGGTGCATACTTCAAGGTCGAGGGTGCAAAAGTCACCACCGAAAAGAAATACTGCCCGCGCTGCGGACCCGGTGTCATGATGGCAGACCACAAGGACCGGGCCACCTGCGGCAAGTGCGGATATACTGAATTCAGAAAGTAAACATCAGCAATGCCTGTTTTTGGGCAGATACTGGGGATTGAGGGCACGGCCTGGAACCTCAGTGCCGCTCTTTTTGATCACGATCTTGTTTCTCTTGTTTCACGGCCATATCGTCCCGTTTCCGGGGGTATCCACCCGCGTGAGGCTGCACAGCACCATGCCTCCGCAATGAAAGAACTGATCGCTACGGTCCTAACAGAGCCAGCCAAGGTTGAAGGAATAGCGTTCTCGCAGGGGCCGGGACTTGGCCCCTGCCTCCGGACGGTTGCCACCGCTGCCCGCTCACTCGCCCTTGCCCTCGACGTCCCGCTCGTAGGGGTGAACCACTGTGTCGCCCATGTCGAGATCGGGTGCTTTGCCACCGGCTGCAGGGATCCCATAGTCCTCTACGCCAGCGGGGCAAACACCCAGGTCATCGGGTACCTGAACGGGAGATACCGGATCTTTGGCGAAACGCTGGATGTCGGGATCGGCAATGCCCTCGACAAGTTTGCCCGGGCAAAGAACTTCCCGCACCCGGGCGGCCCGCATATCGAGGCGCAGGCACGGGAAGGGACGTATGTCGACCTCCCTTATACCGTGAAGGGTATGGACCTTGCGTTCTCCGGTCTTGTCTCGGCTGCAAAAGATCATAAGGCCCCGCTGCCCGATGTCTGTTACAGCCTGCAGGAGACCGCTTTTGCTATGTGCGTTGAAGTAACAGAACGGGCACTATCCCTCACAGGAAAGAACGAGGTGCTCCTCGTCGGGGGCGTCGGTGCGAACCGCCGGCTGCAGGAGATGCTCCGGGTCATGTGCGAGGACCGCGGTGCCACATTCTTCGTTCCCGAACAGAAATATCTCGGGGATAATGGTGCAATGATCGCCTATACGGGAAAACTGATGCTGGAGAGCGGAGTGTCATCCCCGGTTGAGTCCTCCCGGATCAATCCCTCGTTCCGCTCGGATGAGGTTGAGGTCACCTGGAAGAGGGATCCTGCAGCAAAAGATACCCTCACCAGTGATGCAGGTGCGAAGCGACGCGGGGCAGAAGCGATTATCACCTTCCATGAGGGGAGAGCAGAGAAGCACCGGGTCTCCAAACGGTACCGTGTGCCGGCACTGGACAGGCGCCTGATAACAGAGCGGATCCGCGCAGAGGCACGGCTCATCCATGCTGCACGCAGGGGGGGCGTGCCGACACCCATAATTTCCGATATTACCCCCGATACGATTGTCATGGAGCAGGTTATGGGAATCCTGCTGACTGAAGACCTCTCAAAGGAAAACCTTCAGGAAGCCGGCCGCGTCATCGGCCTGCTCCATAGTGCAGAGATCATGCATGGCGACCTCACGACGAGCAACCTCATCCTGCGCGAGAGCGACAGGAAATGCGTACTCATCGATTTCGGCCTTGCGCAGGCAACGAGCGAGATCGAGCAGCGGGGCGTGGATATCCATGTCCTCTTCCAGACGCTCGAGAGCACCGCGCCTGAACGCGCTGAATTGCTGAAGGCCGCGTTCATCACAGGGTACAGCGGGACGTTTGCCCGGGCTCGTGAGGTCATTGCCCGCGAGCACGAGATTGAATTGCGGGGGAGATATCTCTGAAGATCGCGGTCGTGACGGGGAATGCGCACAAGGCCGCAGAGGTTGCCGCGTTCTTCCATGGCACTGCGGAGATCACCCACATCTTTCTCGACTTACCCGAGCATCGTTCCGATAATGTGGGTGAGATTGCCCGGGGTAAGGCCGGGTATGCGTACGAACAGCTGAAGACTCCCCTCATCGTGGATGACACGGGATTTTTCATCGATGCACTGAACGGTTTCCCCGGCCCGTATGCGGCCTACGTACTGAACACGATTGGGAACAGCGGCGTCCTGAAGCTGATGGAGGGGCGGGAAGATCGCACTGCCCGGTTTGTCACGGCCATTGCCTTTGCCGATGAGAACGGCGTCCGTGTCTTTAAAGGGATTATCGAGGGCAGGGTTGCACACGCCCCACGGGGAGAGGGCGGTTTTGGCTACGATCCCATCTTCGAGACGGGAGAGAAGACGCTTGCAGAGATCCCTCTTGAAGAGAAAAGCCGGATATCCCACCGGGCACGGGCACTCGCTGCGTTTCACGGCTGGTTTGTACAGGAATACACTACTTCCTGAAACGCAAACGGTTAATATGTCTTACAGCTTTGTTATAAGGGCAGACAGGAGTGTTCAATAATGGTCAAGTTCCCTGAAGCCGAGGCACGGCTCCTTAATGTGAAAGTATGCATGCACTGTAACGCACGCAATGCAATCCGCGCAACCACCTGCCGCAAGTGCGGCTATGCAAACCTGCGCCCCAAGAACAAAGAGCGCAAGGCGTAACCGTTCAACCCAATATTTTATTTCCCTTTTTCGCAGCTATCGTTACTGGTGCAGGCGCATCATTACACCTTTTTTCCCAATCCCCCGGTTCTTCAGGGAGAGGCTCCGGTAAATCCGGGCGAAGGGGGGATACCTACCCCCCACAGTACGAGGCATCCCCCCGCCCGCCATTTTAAAAATTGGAGAGGGGGACCCCTACCCACCCCTCCATACCCGGGAAGGGGGACTACCCCCGTCCCTTGCACTGGCAGTGACAGATATTCGCCTGAACCTGCCGACGGAGGCCTGGTATCCGGATAATCCGGGAAAAGAAAAAAGGGAGGGGTAGCTACCTCTCCCCTCATGGACGGGGGGGTCCCTAGCACCGGTTCCGGCCCGAAAGAGGGGGAGGGATGGGTACCCCTCTGCTGTTGATTGCCCGGATCTGATCGCGGGTATGACTTTCTTATGAGACGCCGTTCCGGGAGGGAAAAATGGTCATGCGGAATAATACGTAACCCGCTTGCCCTTGGATGCGTACTCCCCGGCAAAAGTCTCGATATTGCGCTTGTACCCGATGCGGTCGACAAATCCCAGTTCCCGGAGTTTTTCCCGGACCCGCATTACATCTGCCTCATCGGCCCAATCCTTCGTGTAAACGTAGATGACCTTCCGGTTGTCCCGCGAATCGGGATTGGGCTTTGCAGTGCTCACCTTGGCCGAGATCCCGAGCTCATGGGCAACCGTTGCATCTCTTACCTTCTTCCATGCCGCATCAACGGCATCCGGCTCCTGGAAGATCAGCCATTTGCCGGCGTTCTCGTCCTCGATCGCTTCAGGAGCACTGCCGGGGGCATCCAGCACAATCCAGTACATCTGCGTTGTTTTCGTGGGGATCACCCCTTCCCCATCACAGAGCATCCGGTATACCGTGCCGACATCGGAGAACCGGGCGAGCATCGCTTCAGCCAGCTGCGGGTATTCCTCCCGGAACTTCGAGAATATATCGCCAAGGTCCGCGGTAAAATCGGTTCCGCTCTCGACCAGTGCATACAGGTACTTCCCCTTCTCCTGCAGCCCGCGGTTCAGCAGGTGCTCGAAGATGCCATATGCCACATCTGCCAGTGCTTCGGGATCTGCTTCAGCCATTGGTACCACAAACGATGTTGGCTAAAAAATAGGTTTCTGTATTTCTCCTGCACCTGCGGTTAGCATTTCCACAAATTGCACCTGTCGATTGATTTATGAGTGCGCGATAGAAACATGTACTAACTATGGAATGGAAACGCGACTGGGGCTTAACTGCCAGGGTCTGGTTCACGGGACTGCTTTTGCTCCTGCTGTATCTCGTATTCATGACCATCCTCCTCGCATTCGGCGTGAGTGCCTGGTTCATTGTCCTGATTGCCGTCGGCATGGGACTGGTCCAGTACTTCTTCTCCGACAAGCTGGTGCTCTGGAGTACCGGGGCCAAAATTGTCGAGGCGGATGAGCGCCCCGAACTGCACATGATGGTCGAGAAACTCTGCAGGGAGGCCGACCTGCCGATGCCAAGGATCGCCATCATGCAGAGCCCGGTGCCCAATGCTTTTGCTACAGGGAGGAGTCCGAAGCACGCGGTTGTTGCCTGTACGGACTCGATCATGCGGCTCCTGAACAAGGATGAACTGGAAGCCGTGCTCGCCCACGAGCTCTCGCATGTCAAGAACCGCGACATCCTGACAATGACCCTCGCCAGTTTCATCGCCATGATTGCCTCGATGATCATGCAGAGTTTCTTCTTCTCTGCATTGTTCGGCGGCAACAACCGGGAGAATGGCGGGGCATGGATTATCATCTGGATCGTCTCAATCATCGTGTACGCCACCAGTACTCTCCTGATCCTCGCACTCTCACGGTACCGCGAATTCGCCGCAGACCGGGGAAGCGCCCAGATCACCCGGAACCCCCGGGCGCTCATCTCGGCACTCAATAAGATCAGTGGAAGAATCGATGTCGTTCCCCCGGAAGCAAAGGCAAAGGTAGAGGGGGCAAACGCGTTCTTCATCATTCCGGCGCTCTCAGGAAATTCCATCATGGAACTCCTTTCCACCCACCCGCCTCTCGAGAAGCGTATCGCCAACCTCCAGAAGGTTGAGGCAGAACTCCGGGGCTATTAACCGCCATCTTTTTTCTTCGGGTTATCCCGGATTTCCTGCATGGGCGTTTGTCATACAGTGACAATCCTTAATACACCTCCCCGCCAAAATTGTAGAGCACAGTGCATCGATGGTCTAGAGGCATGACTTAGGCCTTCCAAGCCTATAGCCCGGGTTCGATTCCCGGTCGATGCATTTTGGGCTCGTGGTCTAGTTGGCTATGACGTCGCCTTCACACGGCGAAGATCTCGTGTTCGAATCACGACGGGCCCATTGCGTTTTTCCCTGATTTTTCCCAATCTGCAGACCGGAGAGGACGCAAAAACCATCATCAAGGGAGGTGACCTCCGTCACGCTCCCTCATGGGTTATTCCCGCCTTACCTGTTCGAGCCATGCGTCGAATGCCGGGTAAAACTGCCCTATGCGCCTGATCTCACCTGGTGAACGTATCCCGGTCTTCTGCCGATAGTAGCGCACCTGGTTATCTTCGTCCCGGTGATCCTCCTCCCCGTCAAGGGGACGGAACGCAGAATCCTCTTCCCGTCGGCACGGTTCATTGGTTGCCGTGCGACAATATGCGGTCCGGACTGCTGACCGGAGCGGTTTTACCGCACACCGCGTTTCAGAGAGCCCGTCCCAGTGCCCGTTGACGGGAAATCCGCCTTTTTCAAGAGCCGGGTCCCATGTCGCATCCACCAGTACCCAGTGCCCGTTGATCCGGACCCGGCAGGCAAGATGATACGCGACCGGCACCGCAGCTGCAAGTGCCCGGAGATCGGGAGGATACCGGAGATCCGGATCATTCCAGAGAAACGGGAACGTGGCAAAAACAACTTCGAGGCCCAGTTTCCGAAACATTGCCGCGAGAAGGTAGTGTTTGGGGCCACAGTATCCTTTCCCTGCAGACAGGATCTCTTCCGGTGCGGTGTCGGGTCCAGTCATCCGGACCGAAAGCGAATAGGGGATATCCCGGATATGCTCGAAGACTGAGATCCTGCTTTCCCGTGGATCAAGCCCGAGCGTCCATTCCCGAAAAGATGCATCAACCAGCGTTGACATGGTTCATCCGATCTCAAGAATCCTGCTACAATCCACATTCCCGCCGGGATTCTTCAAACTTGGGATTGCTGGCTGCACGAAAAAAGTGAATACGGGGACCCATCGAGAGAATCTCCCCCACAGGTCAAATGTATGAGCAGGGCCACCGGATGTTCCGGCGGCCGTGCGTGCAAAAGGAAAAAGTGAGATTATGCGTTCTTCATCTTTGCCTTGGCGACAAAGCCGTCCTTGCCGATGTAGTACATGTAGCCCTTTTCCTTGGCTACCTTCTCAGTTCCGACTTTCTTCTTCTTGCCGGACTTGTTGTGCTTCATCGGGGCTGCCCAGACGTACCCGTCCTTGCCAATGAAGTAGAGGTATCCCTTTTCGCGCTGAATCTTTTCTTTTCCAATTTTCGTTCCCATTTAAACACCTCAAAACCGCAATCGGGTTTTGATAATGAGAGTTGCCGCCTGTTAATATAAAAAGTTTCCGTCGAAAGCCCGTCGAAGTCCGGATTTTAGCCACATATTTAAGGCGTTTTTGGTCATTCTGGCGCATTATTTCCTCCGTTTTAAAACCTTCAAAATTTCGCCCGTTTCGCCAGAATCGCCCTTTATCTTTGCAGATTGCCTGTTTCTGCACCCGGATTAACCGGATACAGAAGCGCGGCACGGAGGGGGATTGTTTGGCAGGATTGCCGGGGGGTGCGGCAGGATCAGCCAAGGTTCATGACCGGCTGGATCCGGGCCGGGGCCATCCGGGGAAGCGTCAGTGGTGCCGCAACGCCATCAGGCTGGAGGATAACCGTGAACTGCCCGTACGGTTGGACGCCTGTTGCGGGACAGAGAGTGATCTCGAACTGTTCATTTGGTTCCAGCCATTCATCAGAGTCTGCAGTTCGTCCGGGGAGCATATTGTATTTGTTCGAGATCGTCCAGTTCGGGCAAACCAGCACCTGCGGAGATGTTTTCCGGAGTGTTTCAGATGCGTGATCCTGGCTCCAGGAAACCCGGACCTTATCCAAATCGATTGCCCCGGTATCACCGATAAAAAGAGAGACCGTAAAACGAACTACTCCTAGCTGCTTTGAATCTTCCCTTACCGTCATGATACGGAGAGGGCCTGTTATCCTGCTCATCATCGGGAATCCATACACATTACCGGTTGTCCGGATGTGATCGCCGGATATATACGTGCTTTCCGCAACAAGGCCTCCGGGAAACGAGCGCAGCGGATTCGGGATTCCCCCGGGAAGAACCATCAGGACAAGGGCAGCACCGGCAATTACGACACCAATCAGGATGACGATTCCCAGACCGGTGAGCGCCTCCTCTGTGCATTCACTTCCCCGTGTCATACCTGATCGTTTCAGGAGAAGGGGCTTATATCTATGCCGGCACTGTACCTGCAGTATCCTGTTTTATCGTCATTCAACCCCTAATAGTACAGGAATCCCATGTACTTTCATCTCATCCTTACAGACAACTGCAACCTCTGCTGCAGTTACTGCCGGGCCAAGGCCTTCCTTGACCTGGATGAGAGCGAGAATGAGCGGGCAGTGGAGATTGACGAGAATATTCCCATTGACCTTGAATATGACCTGGATACCCTGTATGCATTCCTCAGGAAGGATCCATCGCCCACGGTGACATTCTACGGCGGGGAGCCGCTCCTCCGGGCCGATCTCATCGAGCGGATCGTAACGGAGGCGCCGGTTCAGCGGTTCATGATGCAGACCAACGGGCTCCTGCTAAACCGGCTTTCCCCGGCAATTATCAACCAGTTCACCACCATCTTCGTCTCCCTTGACGGGAAAAAGGATCTCACCGATGCAAGCCGGGGGGAAGGGGTGTACGATCGTGTAATGAACAATGTCCGGGATATCCGTTCCCATGGATACTCCGGAGAACTCATTGCACGGATGACCGTTACAGAGAAGACGGATATCGTGGATGCCGTCCACTGGCTGGCGGATAATCCCGACTTCCCGTTTAGCTCCATCCACTGGCAGCTGGACGCAAACTTTGCCGGTGACTTCTCCCGCCGGCAGTTTGCCGCGTGGGCTGCCGGAAGCTATAACCCGGGTATCCGGTCCCTTGTTCAGGACTGGGTCGACCATATGGAGACACATGGGGAAGTGCTCCGCTGGTACCCGTTCCTCGATCCCATGGAGGACCTTCTTCTCGGGCGCCCCTCGCTGCTCCGGTGCGGTTCAGGGCATACGAACTATTCCATCATGACCGACGGCCATATCGCACCCTGCCCGGTAATGATCGGTATGAAGCAGTACTATGCGGGCCATATCAGGGATGCTGATCCGCAAAACCTCGATCACATCTCTGTGGGCGGGGAATGTGAGACCTGCGCAATCCGATCGTTCTGCGGGGGCCGCTGTCTCTATTCCAACATCACCCGCCCCTGGGGCGAATCCGAACGACGCCTTGTCTGTGGGACTGTTGAGAACCTCCATGCAGCACTGAGTGCGGCTCTCCCAAGGGTAAAGGAACTCCTTACTCATGGCACGATTACCCGGGAACAATTCCATCATGAAAAGTTTAACGGGTGCGAGATCATCCCGTAACCAACCCATGGAAGCAGTTATATAAAAGCGCCTTTGTTGAGGGAGATGTATTTATACTGGACAGGTAATGGTATACTTGCAGATAACCACTGCATGAGTAAAACAATGGAGAGAAAGAGTTTTGGTGGCCCGAGAAATTTCGGTCCCAGGGAAATGACAAAGACAGTCTGCTCAGACTGTGGAAAGGAATGCGAAGTCCCGTTCAAGCCCACGGAAGGCCGGCCGGTCTATTGCAGGGACTGCCTGCCCAAGCACCGGAAACCCCGGTTCTGATTTCATCATTTTTCCTTTTTTCCCTGATTTCTTCCGGTATCTGGTTCCCGTTAACCTTATGCCATATCCGACAACCTCATCGTGTCTCCGGGCCATTGCTCCATTATGACTGTGTCATGGATCGAAGCGAAGGAATGTGCAGAGCGGGAAGGCTTGTCCCATGTGTACCATGATTGTGACAACGACACCTTCGGGGCATGCCGGGAAGGGGAGATCCAGGGATCATTCAAAGAAGGGGTATTCATCGAACATCGTTGTATCTGCATGCCCTCGCACCTGAGCGCAGAAGAGATGGAAAAGAAAGAGAGACAATTCCGAACAGAGAACCCGGATTGGTAATGCTGACAGGGGGCCGGGTCCTTTAGCCCGCTGTACCTATTGATTTTTACGGATCTCCTCCCGGAACCGGTTGATGACATCGTAGAGCATCAGGCGGAACTCTGCCCCGATCTCCTCCCACGATTTCGCATCCGTGACCTCACCTGATTCTGCCTCTTGTCCGGTTGGGCCCGGTGCACCAGCAACCTGCCCGCCGTAAGGCACCTCCCCGGCGCGGGACTGGAACCAGAGCCCGCGAAGGATCGCATAATACCCGCTGACGAGGACGATGAGAAATACCACTGTCGCAAGAATGGGAGCCAATAACGAGAACACGGAAGAGAGGGTTGTCGAAGTAACCATGTCCGTCCACTCGAAGATCCTGAGGAGGAACATGATGAAAAAAACACTGCCAAATGCTGTTATGATCGGTGCGGGGAGATTGAAGGGAAACGGGAATGCTGTAAAAACGTCACCGACCATGAGGATCAGCGCAATGAGGACAAGCAGCCAGAAATTTTCGTTGATGAATGTTACGCCGGAAGTGAAGATGGGGTTTTCCACGTAATGCATCAGGATGTTTGCAAGGACGATGGCGATCAGAAGGCAGATGATCCCGATCATCCGGGTTGCAAACACCCACCCCAAGGAATGTGAACGACAGCGCATCAGGATACCTCCCGGAATTTCGTATCAGTGTTGGAGGGCAGGCTATAAGAGTGTTGGACTCCGTTCAGGAACCGTTTGAGATAGGCGATCACAAGTGTGCGGTATCGTGATGCACGTGATTTGGAGAGCCCTAGGTACCCGGAATTCCCGCGCGATCGTACTGAATGAGATCCGCTGCACCCAAAAAATGCAACAAAAAATACTACAATAACCAAAAAATTACAATAATGTATAAATATGTACAAAGTTGACTATGTATTCACACTCTGCGGAAATGTTCCCGTACGAAAAATCAGGAATTCTCACAGACAGAACAACCGGCCCTTGAAAGGCCGGATCGGATACCAGAAAAATGGCGCAAAAACTGACACTCAATCTTGGATTGGATGAGTTCATAACCGCGGTAAAGACTCAGCCCAAACCGCTCATCATCCCCCTGTGTGCGGAACTGCCGCTCCCGGATATCTCGCCGCTTGACCTGTACGAAGGAACGAAGACAGGATGCGGGTTCCTGCTGGAATCAATGGAGGGGAGCGAGAAACTTGCCCGGTATTCCTTTATCGGGATAGAACCGGAGATGATCGTCACGGTACGGGATACCGTTGACGTTACCGGAAATGAGCTGTTTACTTCGATCGCCAGGGACCCTGAAGGGACAAATCCGGTTGACCAGATAAAAGCAATCCTCTCCCGGTTCCACTACATGAATGTCAAGGCACCCCGGTTTTTCGGGGGCATGGTCGGGTATTTCGCGTATGACTGCGTGTATACGCTCTTTGACAAAGTAACACCCGTCTCGAAAAAAGCGGCAGCTCAGCAGGACAGTTACCCCGATGCCCGGTTCATGCTCACAAAGGATTGTATCGTGATCGATCACCGGGACAAACGGCTGTTTCTCTTCTCCAGCCCGTTCCTTACCTATGACTCCGATCTCAGGGGGGAATATGAGCAATGCACACGGAAGATCCAAGCCCTTGCCAACAGGATCGCAGGGCTCGTACCAAAAAATCCGGATGTTATTCCCCCCTCCACAACAGTAACAACCTCTTCATTGGGCTCTTCTGTTTCGCAGAAAAGATTCGAGCAGGCAGTGACTGATGTCAGGAGCCACATCGTTGCCGGGGATATCTTCCAGGCAGTACTTTCAAGGAGGCTGGACTTCCCTGTTCCGGAACATCCCTTCGCGGTCTATGCTGCGCTGCGCGAGATCAACCCAAGCCCCTACATGTACTATCTCGATTTCGGCGATGAGAAGATCATCGGGGCAAGTCCCGAGATGCTGGTACGTGTCGAGAGACGCCGCGTGACAACGGTCCCGATTGCCGGAACACGGCCACGCGGCCGCACGGCAGAAGAGGACACACGGCTGGAGAAAGAACTGCTGATGGACAAGAAAGAGCGTGCAGAGCACACGATGCTCGTAGACCTTGCCCGGAACGACCTTGGCCGGGTCTGCCGCTTCGGGTCGGTGCAGGTCAGCGAGTTTATGGGTACTGAGAAGTTCTCCCATGTCCAGCATATCGTATCAACCGTCACCGGCACGCTCCGCGACAACCTTGACTGTTATGATGCCTTCAGGTCCTGCTTCCCGGCCGGGACCGTTTCGGGCGCCCCCAAGATCCGGGCAATGCAGATCATCGACGAGCAGGAGCCGGAGCGGAGGGGGCTGTATGCCGGTGCAGTGGGGTACATCGGATTCGACCGGAACCTGGATTTCGCCATTGCCATACGAACGATACAGGTGATGAATGGCCGGGCATATGTCCAGGTAGGTGCGGGAATCGTTGCCGATTCGGTGCCGGAAAACGAGTGGAAAGAGACCGAGAACAAAGCAGCGGCAATGGTCCGGGCAATCGAACGTTCTGGAGCCTGTTCATGAAAGTTCTGATTGTTGACTGTTACGACAGTTTCACCTATAACCTGTACCAGCAGGTGGGAAAGCTGGGAGCCGAACCGGTTGTCCTCCCCTGCGATGCTCCCCTTGACGTGATACGGAAAACTCCCTGCGATCGCATCATTCTCTCGCCGGGCCCGGGGACGCCGCAGGACGCCGGTGTTTGTCCTGATGTACTGGAAACGATGAGCCGGAAGATCCCAACGCTCGGGGTCTGTCTTGGCCACCAGGTGATCTGCACCGCATTTGGCGGGGAGGTTGTGCGCGCACCGCACCTGATGCACGGGAAGACATCTGTTATCCGGCATACCGGGATGGGGATCTTTTCCGGGGTCCCGACGCCCTTTGTTGCCACCCGGTACCATTCCCTTATCGCAAGTGATGCCTCCCTTCCCGACGAACTGGAAGTCACTGCAACCAGCACCGATGACGGCTATATCATGGGGGTTCGTCACCGCTCTTACCCGATTGACGGCGTTCAGTTCCACCCGGAGAGTGTCCTCTCAACGGAGGGGGACCACATCATCAGGAATTTCCTGTATCACATGGGGGCGGGATCATGACCTTCCGGGCAATCATCCAGCGGCTGATGGACCAGCAGGACCTTACCGAGGCCGAGGCGGCCGGAGCCATGGACACGATCATGGAGGGCAAAGCAAGCCCGGCACAGATTGGTGCGTTCCTGACTGCGCTCCGGATGAAAGGAGAACGACCTTCTGAGATCGCCGCGTTTGCCCGCATCATGCGGCAGCACGCTGTCTCCATCAGGCCGGTTACGACACGGCTGCTGGTCGACACCTGCGGCACCGGGGGCGACAGCATGCACACGTTCAATATCAGTACAGCGTCGGCATTCGTTGCCGCGGGTGCGGGAATCCCGGTTGTCAAGCATGGCAACCGGAGCGTCAGCAGCAACTGCGGTTCTGCGGATGTCCTGTCAGAACTCGGGGTGAACATCGCCCCTGAACCCGGTTCACAGGCAGCGATTCTTGAGAGGGCGGGTATCGCGTTCCTCTTCGCACCAATACACCACCCGGCCATGCGCCACGTGATGGCGGCCCGGCAGGAGATCGGGTGCAGGACGGTCTTCAACATCCTTGGCCCGCTGACAAACCCGGCAGGCGCACAGGCGCAGGTGCTGGGAGTGTACCGCCCGGACCTGACTCCCACGATGGCGGAGGTCTTACGGCTCCTTGGGATATCCCGTGCCATGGTGGTCCACGGCAGCGGTCTTGACGAGATCACCACGACAGGGGAGACGGTGGTGTCGGAACTGATGGGCGATTCAATCCGGAACTATTCCCTGGATTGCAGGGACTATGGCATTGCACCTGCACAGGTCCCTGATCTGTCTGGCGGGGATTCTGCTGCCAATGCACGCATTATCCGGGACATCCTCCATGGTGAGCGGGGTGCAGGAAGGGACATCGTGCTCATGAATGCCGGCGCCGCCATTTATGTCGGGGGCATGGCCCGCGACCTGCATGAGGGGATCATGCTTGCCGGAACATCGATCGATTCGGGAAATGCCCTTGCACGGCTCGACGCACTGGTGGATGCCACACGGGGTGCCGCATGATCCTCGACGATATCGTCCGGCGCACGGAGAAGCGGGTGGCCCTGCTTCCCGAAACATTTCCGGAACCTTCCCGGAACAACCATGCCAGCCTGATCACGGCTATACGGGAGCGGGATGGTAAAAACGCCGTGATCGCAGAGATCAAGTGTGCCTCCCCCACCCGGGGTATCATACGGCGCAGCGTGGACATGGCGCAGATGGCCGGCGTACTTGCAGGAGCCGGGTGCGTTGCGCTCTCGGTGCTGACCGAACCCTACTTCTTCGGGGGCACCGGGCAGGATATTGCCCGGGTCAAATCGGCAGTGGATGTACCGGTGCTCCGGAAGGACTTCATCATCGACGAGCGCCAGATCGCAGAGTCACGTGCTCTCGGGGCAGATGCCGTCCTCCTGATTGCCGCTGTATTGAAGGAGCGCCTGCCGGCATTTGTCGACATGGCGACAGACTATCATCTCGAACCGCTGGTCGAGGTCCACAATGCTGCTGAAGCTGAATCCGCGCTCGATACGGGCGCAATCCTGATTGGCATCAACAACCGGAACCTTGCCACCCTGACCATCGATCGCTCGACAACACGTATCCTGTCCGGGACCATCCGGGGAAAGGGGAGGCTGATTGTTTCAGAGAGCGGGATGCGGTCGGCAGACGATATCCGCGAGATGCGGGGATACTGTGACGCATTCCTGATCGGTTCATCCATCATGTCGGAGAAACAACCGGGAAAGAAACTGGAGGAGTTCGTATGCGCATAAAGATCTGCGGCATCACCAGGCCGGAGGATGCACGTTTTGCCGAAGAGGCCGGGGCCGATGCCATCGGCGTTGTTGTCTGCTCGGGGGACGTTTCAAAGAGGAATGTCTCGCTGGAGCAGGCAAAAACAATCTTTGATGCCGTCGGCCCGTTCACCACAACGGTTGTCGTGTCGCACACAAGCTCAGAAGACGAACTCCAAAGGATGATTGCTCTCCATCCGGACGCGATCCAGGTATCACACCCGTTCAGGTTTCCTGACGATCATGGGGTGAAGATCATCCGCGTTGTCGGCAGGGGAGACCCCTTGCCTGTCGATTGCGATGCCATCATTGTTGACGACAGCCACGGGACCGGGAGAACGTTTGACCGCTCGTACGCAAGGGAAGCGGCTAAAACTTCTGACATCCCGGTCATCCTTGCCGGGGGCCTTACACCGGAAAATGTCGGGGGTGCAATCCACGAAGTCCGTCCGTATGCCGTGGACGTGGCGAGCGGAGTCGAGATCTTCTCGGGGATCAAGGACCATACGAAAATCAAGGCGTTTATCGCCGCATGCCGCTGGCAGGAGCAGATACCATGACACTGGAAAAACGATACGGGGATTATGGCGGACAATACGTCTCAGAAACCCTGATGAACGCGCTGCTGGAACTGGAAACAGCATACGAGAAGATCGGGGAGGACAGGACGTTTGCACCGGACCTGGCTGCACTCCAGAAAGAGTATGCCGGGCGGGAGACCCCCCTGACGTTCTGCCCGAACGCTTCAAAGGAGCTCGGGTGCAGGATCTACCTCAAGCGGGAGGATCTCGTTCACGGCGGCTCGCACAAGCTGAATAACACGCTCGGGCAGGCATTGCTGGCAAAACGCATGGGGAAAAAACGGCTCATCGCCGAGACCGGTGCCGGCCAGCATGGCGTTGCAACAGCGATCGTTGGCGCTGCATTCGGTATGCAGGTAGAGGTGTACATGGGCGAGGTGGACACGAAGCGGCAGGCGCTCAATGTCTTCCGGATGGAACTGATGGGGGCAAAGGTCATTCCGGTAACATCCGGGACTCGCACCCTCAAGGATGCAACAAACGAAGCGCTCCGCGACTGGGCGGCCAATGTGCGGAACACCTATTACCTGATCGGGTCGGTTGTCGGCCCGCACCCGTACCCCCGGATTGTCCGCGACTTCCAGGCCGTGATCGGCCGGGAGACCCGCGGGCAGGTACTGAAAAAAGAGGGGCGGCTGCCGGACACGATCGTTGCCTGCGTTGGCGGCGGCTCGAATGCCATGGGGATCTTCTACCCCTTCGTCAAGGACGATGTCGAACTCATAGGTGTCGAGGCAGGGGGCAAAGGGATCGAGACCGGCGAGCACTCAGCAACGCTCTGTGCCGGCGAGCCGGGCGTGCTGCACGGCGCCTTCTCGTACCTGCTGCAGGATCCCGACGGCCAGGTGCTGCCCACCCACAGCATCTCTGCCGGGCTCGACTACCCCGGCGTTGGTCCCGAGCACGCAATGCTGAAGGACAGCCACCGGGTAACCTACGCCGCAGCCAATGATGCGGACGTACTCGATGCGTTCCGGTTCCTCTCGCGTTCCGAAGGGATCATCCCGGCGCTTGAATCGGCCCATGCCGTTGCCTACGTGATGACGAACCGCGACCGGTTCGAGCGCGATGACATCGTGGTCATCAACCTCTCCGGCCGGGGAGACAAGGATGTGGCAGAAGTGGCACGGATGCAGGGGTGTGCAGTATGAGCCGTATCGACCGTGTGTATGAGAAGCGCGGTAAGACCGCGTTCATCGCGTTCACTGTTGCCGGGGACCCGGACGAGGCCACCTCACTCCGGGTCGCAAAGGCACTCATCGACGGCGGGACTGATATCCTTGAATTCGGCGTGCCATTCTCGGACCCGGTTGCCGACGGCCCTGTGATCCAGCGGGCCGACGAACGGGCACTGGCTGCCGGCACGAATCCGGATACCATCTTCAGGCTTGTGAAGGCGGTCCGGGAATACTCTGATATCCCCATCGTCTTCCTGACCTACTATAACATTGTCCACAAAAGAGGCATTGACCGGTTTTACCGCGAAGCCCGCGAAGCCGGTGTCGACGGCATCCTTGTCGCGGACATGCCGGTGGAAGAGTCCGCCGGGGTCATGGTGGCGGCTGAACGGTACGGGATCGACCCCATCTTTCTGGTCACGCAGACGACATCCGATGAAAGGATTGACAGGATCGCAAAAAAGGCGCGGGGATACCTCTATCTTGTCGCCGTGCTGGGAGTGACCGGCGTCCGTGATCAGGTATCATCAGAAGCACTTGAGCTCCTCAGCCGTGTCCGCAAGCACACGGACCTCCCACTGGCCCTTGGTTTTGGCATCTCATTACCGGATCATGCAAAGACCTGCACAGAAGCGAATGCCGATGGCGTTATCGTGGGCAGCGCTATTGTCAGCATTATTGAACGGAATCTTGGCAGCCCTGAGTCAATGGAACGAGAACTCAAAGAATATGTTGCACAGATGAAAGCGGCAATTCATTGCGCAATCAGGGAATAGCGCCATAATTACACTCTCTTTTTATAGTGCGCCCGCAAACGATACCGGGGAATTATCATGATTTCCAGAACAGGTATTTTTGTACTTCTTGGTGCATGCATCATTGCAGGTATCTTCATTGCAGGCTGCACACAGCCGCAGGCAACGACCGCTGTCCAGACAACCGCCCCGTCCGTACCTGCAGCACCCGCTGCTGAAGTGACTGTAGGCATGGCAAATCCTGCCTCTGTGAACTGCGGTACTCTTGGGGGAAAAACAGAGATCAAGACTGCTTCTGACGGCGGCCAGTACGGCATGTGCACTTTCACCAACGGGACAACCTGCGAAGAGTGGGCACTTTTCCGTGGCGAGGGCTGTATAGCAGATGCTCCGGTAGCGAATCCCCCATCCGCGGGCAAGCCTGAAATGGCCGGTATGGCTAACCCCGCATCCGTGAACTGCGACACCCTTGGTGACAAGATCGATATCAGGACTGCGCCGGACGGCGGCCAGTACGGCATGTGCAGCTTCCCCAACGGGACAAACTGCGAAGAGTGGGCGCTCCGCGGCGAAGGCTGCAAGCCCTACACAGCACCAGTGGCAACAACAACTGCAACCCAGTAAAACGTGCCCGTAACAGGTTCCAGGTAACGATTCCTGTCGGACAGTTACTTTACTGCATCCCCGCGGAACGCGTGTGCCGCGAGAATGGCAGTGACCTTTTTTGCCCAGGCGGGATCATTTCCCCCGGGCGGATGTGCATGGGGAAGCGGAGCTATCTGTTCCTTCCAGAGCCGGTCCAGCGTTTCGTCAGTAGTCCTGATCTCCCCTGCACCAATCACCTTCCCGATAAGCTGGTTCTCCCTGTCGTACACGAGCATCCGGTAGCATTGGAATTCCTGGCATACGGGGGGCCGGCTGTCGTAGATGGCGCAGTCAAATCCCCCGCCATCCGCTTTGCGACAGAGAAACGGGCAGGGCTTTTTTCCGGGAGATGCAACCGCACCGGACTGACGCGAGTATCGATCGGAGACCTCGTCCGCATATTCACGGTTTACGTGGACCGGAAACACGTTTCTGGTCAGAGAGTACTGGCAATAGTAATCACGGTCACTCAGCTGCCGCTCGATGGAAATGAACGATCCAAAGCTGGAGCAGCACTTGCCACAGGAGTTGCAGGTGAATGTTGCCATACGGTGATCGTTCATACGACCGCTGTAATCATAAAGACAGGTAATCCGCCCAATGCTTTTCAATCAGCATGCAGACATACCACACAACCAGCAGGAGATAGTATCACGGGAGATAATCGCATGGCCAAAACCAGGGTCCTCTTTATCTGTACTGCGAACGCTGCCCGCTCCCCGATGGCAGAGGGATTGCTCCGGGCCCGGTATGGCGACCGCTACGAGGCGTATAGTGCCGGCACACGCCAGTCAAGAGTGAGTACGCGGGCGATAGCCGTGATGCAGGAGATCGGGATCGATATCTCGCATCACCAGTCAAAGACCCTTGATGCTGTCTCCGGCATCCCGTTCGATCTCGCTGTTACGCTCTGCGACAAGGCGCATACAGTCTGCCCGGTTGTTTCGAACGCCGCGAGGACGATACACCATGGATTTTTTGACCCGCACCTGACCCCGGGGACAGAGGAGGAGGTCCTTGCCGGGTACCGGAGGGTCAGGGATGAGATCGCAGCGTGGATTGATATCGCGTTTGGTCCGGCATGAGCTGAGATGCACCAGGTCTTGGTTGTGGAACCGGATCTGACAACAAGCTTGATGAAATGCCATTGCCTTCTTTGAAGTAGGACCGGTCTTGATGAAACGGGCAAAGAAGGCGGACATTTACGCAGAATCGCTTGAACTCCACCGGAAGCACAAGGGCAAGATAGAGGTCTATTCGAAAGTCCCGGTGAAGAACCGGAAGGACCTCTCCCTTGCCTACACACCCGGTGTTGCAGAGGTCTGCCGGGAGATCCACAAAAACAGGGACCTTGCCTACAAGTACACGCTCAAGGCCAACACCATTGCCATCGTGACCGACGGTTCCCGGGTCCTCTCGCTCGGGAACATCGGGGGATATGCTGCAATTCCTGTCATGGAAGGAAAGGCACTCCTCTTCAAGAAGCTTGCAGGCATAGATGCGTTTCCGCTCTGTTTCGAACGATACCACCGGGAATTTTCCGACGATATCAGGAATATCGCGCCGGTCTTTGGCGGGATCGCACTGGAGGATATTGCAGCTCCCCGGTGCTTCGAACTCGAAGAGTCACTGCAGGATATCGGCATCCCGGTGATGCATGACGACCAGCACGGTACCGCTGTGGTTGTCCTGGCAGCGCTCATCAATGCCTGTAAAGTGACAAACAAGAAGTTCGAGAATTTGAATATCGTGGTGTGCGGTGCAGGGGCGGCAGGATATGCGATCACCCGGATGCTCAAGTGCATCGGGTACAATCCCAATATCTGCAGCAGTGTCAATGACATCATTGTCTGTGACCGGAACGGGATCATCCACCGGCGCCGAGACGGCCTGTACGCAAACAAGTACAAGTTCATCATCAGCGAGGAGACCAACAAATCCGGCAGGACGGGATCCCTTGCCGATGCCCTGAAAGGGGCCGATGTCTGTATCGGCGTCTCCGTGCCCGGGATCATCACCCCGTCCATGATCCGGTCCATGAACAAGGACCCGATCATCTTTGCCCTTGCCCACCCCACACCGGAGATCCTGCCCGGGGACGCACTGCTGGCAGGCGCAGCAATCGTCGGCACCGGCCGGAATGATTATCCCAACCAGATCAACTATGCGCTTGCATTTCCCGGGATCTTCCGGGGGGCTCTCGATGCCCGGGCAACGCGGATCTCCGATGAGATGAAAGTCGCAGCAGCCCACGCGCTTGCAGATTTCGTCAAGCACCCGCGCCATGACCGGATCCTGCCTGCTATCCTGAACCGTCGCGTTGTTTCCGCTGTGGCTGATGCGGTCCGGAACGCCGCCGTGGAAAGCGGTTGTGCACGGGATATCGGTTAACCGATCAGGAAGAAGGCCGGTCCTGTTGCAATACCCGGCACACATTATCCATCAGCGAATGGTGCCGCATGAGATCGTCAATAAAATGTGCGCTCCGCTCCCGGGCAGCAATCGGCTTCCAGGAGATGCCACAATCGGTATCCCACAGGACAAGCCCTTCGGCCGGAGCAGGTGTGAGGGCTTTTTCCGGCTCCGCCGTGAGGAGCTGGTCGATGAAATCCTCATCCTCCTCTCCTTCACCGACACGGAGCAGCGCAGTCGCCATGCAGCGGACCTGGTGCCAGAGGAAACTCTCTGCGGTCACCTCAAGGCAGACAAAACCTCCCTCGTCCAACACCCGTGCGGAATAAACGGTCCGAAACGGGCTCCTCCCATCCATCCGTGCAAAGCTGGTGAAGTTATGGTTCCCCACAAACCGGCTAGCCGCCCGGGTCATTGCATCGGTGCTGGGCGGGGCACGGGAAAAGTAATACCGGTACGTGCGCTTCTTTGCGTCATACCGCGGGTGGAAAGCAGGGGGTACCTCTGCATACGCCGTGCACCAGCAGTCGGGAGGCAGCTGCAGGTTGATTGTCGCGATCGCACGCTCCGGTGCGTCCGTTGAGAATGCTGCAACCTGCCCAATCGCGTGAACTCCCCGGTCGGTCCTTCCGGCAAACAGGAACCCGGCCTCCCGCCAGTCGGAGAAGAGACTGAGCCGCTGGCAGGCAGCAACGAACTCTCCCTCAACCGTCCGCTCGGATACCTGCATCTGGGATCCGAAAAACCGGCTGCCGAGATAGGATACCCGGAACGCGAGCCTCACCGGAGCTGGATGTGACGGGTGATCCGCTTGATCTTTCTCCATGTGTTGTTGATCGACTGGCGCGTGTACGTGCGCAGCGGCGTCTTCCTGCCGCCACAGGATACTCTTCCGGCCCGGATTGCATCGAGAATGGCCGGAACATTCTTTTCCGCATCAACATAGGTCCGGCCAAACCCGATGAACCGTGCATTATGGGCATCGCTCCCGCCGACACACGGCTTTCCGAGGCGTTTAGCAATGCGGGCTGCCTTCTTGTTTGCCGAGCCCACGATATACCTGCTGTTGAAGACCTCGACGGCATCGACCGCGTTCATCCCCACATTCTTCCGGCGGGCAACGCCGTGGCGCCAGACATGGTACGGGTGGGGGAGGATGGCAAGGGCATGCATCTCCCGTGCTATCTGTACCGTTGCGACAACGTCGAGGCCTGCCGGAATGACTTCCGTCACGCCGAGTACCAGCAGGTGGCCCTGTTTTGTGGAGACTTCGATACCCGGGATGACCAGAACGGGAGACGGGATGGTCAGTGCTTTCTTCGCTCCTTCGACAGAATCATGGTCCGTGATGGCAATGGCATCGAGCCCTTCCGCCTCGGCCTGCCGGAGGATCTCCTCGACACTGCTCTCGCCGTCTTTGGAATAACTGGTATGCACGTGCAGATCGCAGGCAAGCATCTGATCATAGTGTTTTTATCTCTCTGGTATTAAGGAAACTTATGCGCATCCTCCTCCCCACCGGCTCTGCCACCGAAGGGATGGTCCGGCAGGCAGCCACCGGGTACGACGCAGACGTTGTCGTAACCGGGGAGATTGCATCTTTCCTGACACCGCACCAGCTGAAGGTGATCCTGCAGAAAAAGACCTGCGACATGGTGATTGTCTCCGGGATGAGCACGGCATCATTTGAACAGGTCGAGCGTGATACCGGTGTCCCGGTATACCGCGGGCCACGTCACGCTGCTGACCTTTCGCTGATCCTCCCCCTCATCGGAAAACTCACTCTTTCAAGGTCTGTTCCCGCGGACGATTTTCTTGCTTCGCAGAGGGTAAAAGAAGCAATGGCCCGTGTTGAAACCACAGAGCGGGAGGCTGAATGCGATTTCCTTATCCGAGGTCTGAAGATCGGCGGTGGATCGCGGATGAAGGTCCTTGCCGAGATCATGGATGCCCCCCGGTGCGGGAATATCCGGGAGCGGGTACTACAGTTCTTCGAATCGGGTGCGGATATTGTAGACCTGGGATTCGGCTTCGATGCAGCACCGGCTGATGTCGCCCGGGTCTTTTCAGAACTGGACGGGATTGATCGTCCGCTTGCAGCGGACACGCAGGACCCCGCGTTGATCCGTGCCGCACTTGTCCGTGCCGATATTATCCTCAGCCTGCAGGAGGAGAACATCCCAACGGTCGGCAGGGACGTGGCTGATGCCGGGGCAGCAGCAGTCATTGTTCCGGGAACGGGAACGCTCCAAAAGAACATCGCACGGGCAAAACGGGAGGGCATCAGATGCATCATTGCCGATCCCCTCCTCCAGCCGGTCGGATCCGGGCTGATCTCTTCGCTGAAGGGGTTCAGGAGAGGAAAGTATCCCCTTTTCTTCGGCGCCGGCAATGTCACCGAGCTCATCGACGCCGACTCCCCCGGTGTCAATGCCCTCCTTGCGGGCATGGCGATGGAAGCAGGGGCGGCGGTGATCTTCACCAGCGAGCACTCCGACAAGACGAAAGGATCAGTGCGTGAAATGCGGAGGGCAACGGAGATGATGGCCCTTACCAGTGGGCGACCCTACCCGAAGGATTTGGGAATTGACCTCCTTATCCTCAAGGAGAAACGGCAACGGCGCGAACCCCCGCTGGAATATGATACCATCACCAGCGCACGGAGCATGCCGGATGAGATCGAGTACGATCCGAAAGGGAATTTCCGGATCGGTATTGAGGGCGACCGGATCGTTGCGGTTATCCGGGGGAAAGCGGTGCAGGGCACGCGCTGGCAGGACGTCCTGCATACCATCCTCCTGCACGGGGATGTCTCGCTTCTTGATCATGCCGCGTACCTGGGCAGGGAACTCTACAAGGCGGAGCTGGCGATCCGGTACGGGAGAAGCTTCGAGCAGGACGGGGAGTTCTGAACAGGATCCAACGCTTTATCTCCCGAAAAGGGGCACCTGTACAGCATGGCAGCACAGGCTCGCGCATCCCACATTCTTGTCAAGACGGAAGACCAGGCAAACCAGATCATGAAACGCCTTTCTGATGGTGAGGAGTTTGACAAAGTCGCCCGCAGGTTCTCTTCATGCCCCTCCGGAAAGAAAGGGGGAGACCTTGGCTGGTTCGGCAAGGGAATGATGGTCCCTGAGTTCGAGAAGGTCGCATTCGAGGAAGAGGTCGGCAAGGTGGTCGGGCCGGTCAAGACCCAGTTCGGGTTCCATGTTATTAAAGTGACCGGGAAGAAGTAATCCCCTGACTGGTAAACCATCTATGGATAATCTCAAATTCTTTCTCGGCATCGGACTTGCCGTCGTGATCGTCTTTGCCGGTGTATCTGCATATACGCATTATATGAGATCAGTACCGGCTCCGGTTCCTGCCGACCAGGACACCCTCTACCAGGTCTCGACCATCGATGCGCTCATGCTCGGGGTATATGACGGGATACAGCCCACCGGTGACCTGAAGCATCGCGGGGATTTCGGAATTGGAACTTTCGATGCCCTCGACGGCGAAATGATCGTCCTGGATGGCGTTATCTACCAGGCAAAGGCAGATGGCAGGATCCTGATCGTGCCGGACAACCTGACAACGCCGTTTGCCACGGTCACGTATTTCCAGGCCGACCAGAATATCACCACGAAGAGCACGATGAACCTCTCGGTCTTTACAGCCTCATTGGAGGAGCAGCTCCCGACCGGGAACATGATCTATGCGGTCCGGGTGCACGGGACATTCCCCGTCATGAAGGTTCGCTCGGTCCCGGCACAGCAGGAACCCTTCCCGGTGCTCTCTGAGGCGGTAAAGAACCAGTCCGTGTATACCTTTTCCGGAACAACGGGGACTATCGTAGGCTTTTATACCCCGGTCTTCTTCAAGGGCGTGAATGTCCCCGGTTTCCACCTCCACTACCTGAGTGACGACAGGACAGCAGGAGGCCATATCCTCGACTTCACCCTGCCTGTGGGCATGCTGGTCGAGTACGATGTAACCCCCGGGTTTACTATGGCGCTTCCCACAAGCGGTGATTTCGTTGGTGCCGATCTCTCACAAGATCTGAGTGCTGACCTTGCAAAGGTCGAGAAATAATCGCTTTTTTAATGGCAGTATATTTGAGCAAGCGAAACCAATAATTCCGGTATATCCGGCACCAGCGAAGCCGGACGGGAGAGAGACATGAACATCCGCGGAATCCGGCAGGACCTCCTTTTTCTCCTTCTCCAGATGGGGCGCGAGAACCACCCCAACGAGTTTGCGGGCATCATCCGCGAACAGGACGGGATCATGGAGGAGCTGAACCTGCTGCCCGGGACAATCGGGCGCGAGGACTCTGCATCCGTATTCTATGACATGATGCCGCTCGATACCCATGTTGTCGGCAGCGCCCACAGCCATCCCAATGGTGTGATCCTCCCATCAGACGCCGATCTCAGCTTCTTCCCGCGGACCGGGAGGTACCACCTGATCATAGGCTATCCTTACCGGAAGAACAACTGGCGGTGTTTTACTGCCAATGGAGAGCCCCACGATCTGGAGGTGATCCCGTGACCGGGCGCCGGATTGTTGCTACGGGGACATTCGATATCCTCCACCCGGGGCATCTCTACTACCTGGAAGAATCGAAAAAACTCGGCGATGAACTCTGGGTCATCGTTGCCCGTGACTCGAATGTCAAGCACAAGCCACGCCCGATTATTCCGGAGGAGCACCGGCTCGCCATGGTTGCGGCATTAAAGCCGGTCGACAATGCGATCCTCGGGGACAAGACAGATATGTTCCGGCCCATTGAAGAGATCCAACCGGAGATCATCACAATAGGATTCAACCAGCTCTTCAATGAACAAAAACTGGAAGACCAGCTCCGGGCAAGAAGCATCGCTTCCCGGATCGTCCGCATCGGCAAATATGCCGACGGTGACCTTTGCAGCTCGCGGCTGGTCGTCCAGCGTATCCTCGACAAGCGGTGCCATGATCTGCACCACCCGGAGCACAGGGATCATTGATCCACAAGGAACATTTTTCCAGCCTCTCCAGCCGGAACCCTTATCGCTTCCGGCAATGATCCTGCACGTACCAGGAGTCTTGCGGTATGGAGCGGAGCGTGCAGGAAGAGATCGATTACCTGAAGGCAATTTCTGCGGAAAAAGGGGTAAAGGCAGAAGAGATCGCCCCGGGAGATATCGTGGTTTCCCAGTGGGTCCGGTTCAAGTGCCGGTATGGATGCAAGGGCTATGGCAAACATTTCGGCTGTCCCCCGTATGCCCCTTCACCGGATGAGACGCGGCGCATGGTGAACGAATACTCTATCGGGCTCCTCCTCTGGTTTGAGGGAGTGCCGGGCCACGGGGAGTTCGGGCCGGATGATATTCCCGACGATTTCCACCCGTGGTATGCCGATCTCATCCGCTGGGTGAACGGGACCGTGCACATGCTCGAGAAGACCGCGTTCTACGACGGGTTTTACAAGGCGTTCGGGTTCGGCGGCTATCCCTGCATCTGGTGCGAGCACCAGCACTGCGTGGCGGAAGAATCCGAGGGGATCGTGGACGAAAGCCTCCGGAGAAGATGCCGTCACATGGACCTTGTCCGTCCCAGCATGGAGGCAGCCGGGATAGATGTGTTTGCCACAGCCCGCAACATCGGGTGGAAACTGGAGACAATCCCGTGCAAAGACAGGGAGTACGGGAAGATCGTCCATTCCCGTATCAACTCAGTGGGCCTCGTCCTGATCGAATAACTGCTACCTGCTGCTGTGGGGCCGGTGCATAAGGGCTTTTCTCCGGCTTCGATGGGTGATCCCGCGCCGCATCCAGGTACTGTATTTTGCCGTGAACGCACCGACAATGGTCGTGAAGATCACCAGTGCGGCAATGACCGTCCCGACAACCGCCGACCCGTACAGCACAGCAAGGGCAATGGAAAACTCGCCACGGCTGATGGTATTTGCCCAGATCTCAAGCCCTGACATGGCAGAACCGTAAATCGTGATCCCGATGAGCATACCGGAGATGAATTTGCTCACCACGGCAAGGAGACAGAGGATCAGGATGCTGAACAGGTCTGTTCCCGCGGTGAAATTGATCGTTACCCCGAAGAAGACAAAGAACATGACTAAAAAGACATCCTTGAACGGCCGGGCATGCTGCTCGAACGCCTCCGGGTCTGTTGTGGCGAGGGCGGCGCCAAGGGCGATCACCATCATGCTGTCCGGAATGCCGAACATGATGGCAAGGGCCGCCGTGGTGAGGACTGCGGCAAAGGTGAAGAGGATGGGGGTCTCGTCGTCCCGGTCGAGGATCGAGACAAGGAACTCCTTGCCATAGTGGGCGATGGCATACATCACGCAAAGGGCCAGCACGATCTTGAGGAAGAAGTACAGGAGGTCCTTGTCCCCTGACGAGAGGAGGGCGATGATGGCGATCAGGACGATGTCCTCGAAGACCTCCAGCCAGATGATCAGCTCGGCCTCCTTCATCATCAGCTTCCGGTTCTCGATAAGCGTCGTGATAACGATCGCCGTACTGGTGATATAGAACGCCGTGCCGATGATGAATGACTCAAGCAGCGTGAACCCGAGGAGATAGGCAGCGGTAAACCCAATCCCCATGTCAACGATAAGGCCGATGATACCGGCTGTGAGAAGCTTTTTGGGATCGGCTATCATCCGGTCCAGCTTCAGGCCAAGGCCCATGAAGAAGAGGAGGAAGAGCAGGCCGATCTCCGAAAAGAACTGGCTGATCTCGTCCGACTGGACAATGCCCAGCCCTGCCTTACCGAGGACAATCCCGGCAAGGATATAGAACGGGATGGCCGGGACCGAGAGATATTTGGAAATAAGCGCAAGTACCAGGCAGACGAAGAGCGCGATGATGAAGCCTTCCATTACTCCACCAGTATTTCGCTCTCAAATTTTTTAATCTGGTCGCTTTCACCGATTATCAGCGCCGCATCGCCTTCCTCAAAGGCAAACGATGGCGGCGGGTTGATGATATTTTTGTCTTGGCGGCAGACCGCGATGACGGTTGCCCCGGTCTTGGCCCGGATCTGGAGGTCTTCGATGGTCTGACCTGCCCGGGCCCTGGGAATGTAAAACGTATGGATGGTGACCCGGAGGTCGGCAAGCGCCGAGAACGCTATCTCCACGCTCTCCTGGTCGGCTTCGATAATTGCCCCGGTGAGGATATTGCCCAGGCGCCGGGCCTCAACGGGGGTCATCTCGGCCGCGCTGGAGGACTGGCAGCCCTTCTGGAGCGTGTACATCTGGATTGTCCCGGTTGTTGTGAAGAAGATTGCGACCGTATCACCCTTGTCGGTCATGAATTCATATTTGGTTCCCACGCCCGGAAGTTTCAGCGATCGAAGCGCCATAGGAGATTTTTGAGAAGTATTGCTCAAATAATTATGGTTTTAAAAGAGGAGTGCACCGCCATCCGGCGCTGCACGAAAAAAGGAAAGTGGGTTTGGTCTTGAGAGGTCGGGAGGTGCGATGCAGGGGTAGTTTCTGGCATCTGATATCTGAGGGGTTTGTCGCCCTCCCCACATACCCTGTTGAGAGACCGGGGGTATAAATCCCGGAGAGCGCGGGGTGAAAGTGAACGCTGCCTGCGGCTTGCCGGTGATGCCCGGTACTACCCGGGGGATGACAAACAACCATTTAACCCGCCCTGCCGGACACTAATCCATGGATCGGGCAGGGCATATCCATATCATCAGCGCCGGTGAGAAGATACAAGTCGCATATCCCGTACTTATCCGAAAACTCCCGACCATCTCCCGGACAATTGTGTTCACTGACAGCATCATTCATGAGGGATCGGCGGACCCGGCAACGGAGAGACACCGGCTCGCGGTCCGGAATGCGGTCGCAACGGTACAGGAGATCGCTGCATCGCTCTCGATACCCATTTCCCGTGAGCTGATTTTTCCACCGTCATATGGTTCTGTCCGGTCAGCGCTTGCAAGGATACAGCGGGAGAACCCGGGTGCACACTTCACGTTTGACCTGTCGGGAGGATCGAAAGAACTCTGCATGGCACTCTTTGCCTTTGCGCCGTGGCTTGGTGCGGAGGTCTATCTCTCTTTTGGCGAGGAGCCCGCACGCCCCATACCGCTGCCGGACCGCACGGTCAGTTCCCTGCTTTCCAGTCCCAATCACCAGATGATCCTCGCGATCCTCCTCAACCGGAAGAGGATGGAAATGCGCCCGGCAAAGGGAGCGGCTTTTGCAAGTCCAGAAGTGTGGGTGTCCCGGCAGTACCTGTACGGGCAGCTCTTCTCGTCCTATGTGCCGACCCGGACAAAAAAGGCCGGATCGCAGGATGCCCCCGGACCGGTCATCCATGGGAGAAAAGGCCGGACGCCGACCGCAGAATTATCTCACGCAACATTCTCCGGATTTATGGGCACTCTCCGCGATGCCGGGCTTGTCGAGGAGGAATTCTCTGTGGACAGCCGGAAAGAGAAGAGCTACCGGATTACGGAAGCCGGGGAGACTGCCTTCCGGTTCTTTTCCGATCCTGCAACCGGTTCACTGGTCAGGAGCATGCTTGAGGGGGCTTGATTAGGTCCCGGGATTGTTTTTCCAAACGCGTTGGATACCATTTTTTGGGTGAAGACCCTGCTGAAAATTTTTTCATCGCGATCATGAGGTGTTAGTTGATGAGGCTACAATCGGATAATTAACCTAGAATCTGCATGTACATGCTACAAAACTTTTGGATCTCCGGCGTGATGGTGCAACCTATGAAGCCAGGGGTGGTTGAAAAATTTTAGGCAGGGGGCAAGAGGGGGATAGAAAAAAAAATTTCGCACGAGCGATCGCGTTTTTTTATGCGAGCCGGATCCGGATTTTCCTGCAAAATTCTCAGCTCAATTATGATACTTTTTTCACCAGCACGGATGATAAATAATGATAGATCTCACGATCGCGTACTGCGCTCTCCGATCACTCAAACCACCTGCAGGAGTTGGACACCATCGCAGAAATCCCCAAAGAAGAATTCATCCTGAAGTGCACATCTGCCTGTGCCGGGTGCAGCGACTCGCTCTCCCTCCGGTACGTGCTCAAGGCAGCAGGGCCGGATACGGTCCTTGTTGTGCCGGCATGCTGCACAAGCGTCATCCAGGGCATCTACCCCAACACAGCCTTCAACGTCCCCGTCTACAACATCGCGTTCGGCGCTGCCGCTGCATGCGCCTCGGGCATGAGCAACGCGTTCAGGGCAGCCGGGAAAAAGACCAATGTCATCGTCTATGCCGGTGACGGCGGGACACTCGACATCGGTATCCAGGCGATGTCCGGGGCATTCGAGCGGGGCACGGACTTCCTCTACATCTGTTATGATAACGAGGCATATGGCAACACCGGCATGCAGCGTTCGAGCGGCACGCCGCTTGGCGCACGGACCACCACGACCCCGGCAGGGAAGACCGATGCCAAGAAGGATATCGACGCAATCGCCGCAGCCCACGACCTGCCCTACCAGGCAACAGCCTGCGCCGCCTACCCGCAGGACCTCTTCAAGAAAGTCACAAAAGCCCTCGCGGTCCGGGGCCCGTCATTCATCCATATCCTCGCCCCCTGCCCGCCCGGCTGGCGATACTCAACCGAGAGGAGCGTTGAGATGGGCAAGCTCGCAGTAAAGTCAGGTATGTGGGTGCTGTACGAGCGTGAGTACGGGAAACTCACTATTGGCCCGCAGTCGAAGGCGGCAATGAAAAAGCCCATACCGCTCGAGGACTACCTGAAGCCGCAGGGCCGGTTCAAAGGCATTGATCCAAAGACGGTCGAGATCTTAAAACAGCGCATTGCAAAGAACTTTGCAAAGCTGGCGGCAGAGGAGGCATCGTCATGAAGAAGATCGCCACCGGCAACAAGGCAGTTGCCGAAGCCGTAAAACAGGCTGCGCCAACCGTTGTTGCTGCCTACCCGATCACGCCGCAGACCGAGATCGTTGAGCAGGTTGCCGAGTTTGTCTCCAGCGGCGAGCTGAAAAGCCGCTACATCGCAGTCGAGAGCGAGCATTCGGCAATGGCAGCCTGTATTGGTGCGAGCATCACGGGGATTCGCACCTTCACCGCAACGAGTTCTCACGGTCTTCTCTACATGCACGAGATGACCAACTGGGCCGCTGGCGCACGGCTCCCCATCGTGATGGCAAATGTCAACCGCTCGCTCGGCCCCGGCTGGAACATCTGGGCAGAGCATACCGATGCCCTGCAGGAGCGGGACACCGGCTGGCTGCAGGTCTATGTCAGCACAGTGCAGGAAGCCTACGATGCAACGCTCATGGCATTCCGGATTGCAGAGCACAACGATGTCCTTCTTCCCGTGATGGTGAACCTCGACGGATTCCTCCTCTCCCACATCATGCAGCCGCTCGACACCGTTGACCTTGGGGACTTCATCCCCCCCATCCACCTCCCGCATGCAATCGATGTCAAGAACCCGGCAGGCTATGGCTGCCTTACCGGCCCGGACCAGCAGTTCCGGTTCCGCTGGGACATCGAACGCTCGATGCGTGACTCGGTGAAGGTGATCGAAGAGACCCAGAAGGAGTTTGCAAAGCGGTTCGGCCGCAAGTACGGGTTCACGGAAGACTACCAGTGTTCAGATGCTGAGGTCGTGATCGTGGCTTTGGGCACCCTTGGGAAGGAGGCAGAAGTAGCAGTCGACCTCCTCCGGAAGGAGGGGATAAAGGCCGGGTCCATGCGCCTGCGCTGGCTCCGCCCGTTCCCGAAACTGGACCTCAAAGGGAAGCAGGTCGTTGTCATCGACCGCGACTACTCGTTCGGGCGCGGGGGGATCCTCGCAACCGAAATAGTAGCACAGACAAGAGAGCCGGTCTTCAGCGTAATTGCCGGTATTGGCGGACAGGAAGTCACCTATGAGGACATTGCCGGGTTTGTCCGGAAACGGCGGATAGGAGAAGAGTTCTGGTTCGGGGTGAGCGGCAATGTTTGAGATCCGCATCCATTCCCGTGGGGGGCAGGGCGGTGTCACGGCAGCCCGGCTCCTCGCCCTTGCCGCAATCCACGATGGCAAGTACGCAACCGCAGCACCGTTCTACGGGGCCGAACGCCGGGGTGCACCGATCGTCTCGTTTGTCCGGATCGATGACAAGCCGGTCCGGATCTACAGCCAGATCAAGAGACCGGACATGGTGATCGTGCTTGACGCAAGCGTCATGGACGTGGTCGATGTCCTCCAGGGGCTCAAAAAAGGCGGAAAAGTTCTGGTCAACAGCCAGCAGAAGAAGGACTTCCCCGGGTTCTTATCTAGCAATGTCGACCTTACCGGCATCGCCCTGCGGGAGAACCTTGTGGTCTCAGGCAGCCCCATCCTCAACACCCCGGTCATCGGCGCCCTTGCAAAGCAGGGGCTGGTCTCCGTGGAATCTGCAAAGAAGGCCATCAAGGAGATGTTCTCCGATGAGCGGAACGTGAAGGCTGCCGAAGCAGCATACCAGGAGATGAACGCATGACCCCCTCACAGGCACGCGAGCGCCTCGCAATCAACAGGCCAATCCAGGGAGCAGCCGGCAAAACCGGCACCTGGCGGGTCTTCCGGCCGGTTGTCGATAAAGAGAAATGCAATGCCTGCGGGCTCTGCCAGACCTATTGCCCGGACGGCGTGATTGATGAAGAACTGGTAATCGACCTGGACTTCTGCAAGGGCTGCGGCATCTGTGCCAACGAATGCCCGAAGAAAGCCATATCCATGGTCAGGGAAGAGAAGTAACTTTTTTCGCCAGTAAGGCATGTAATCCGCCGGTTTCACATGCCTTTTTCTTCATCACCTGCCATGTACTCGAGATCGAACTTATAGAAATGCGTAAACCGGCAGTTGTGGCACCGGACCGTGAGGATACGCGAACTGACAACGATATCGTGGGGACCGGTCACGTGACAGTTCCGGCATGTCGCATCCTGCACCAGTTCCCAGACCGGGTATTTCAGGGCTTTTCCCAGTGTCCCTGATGGATCGACATCCTCGATACGCGGGATAAAGACCCGTGTCGCACCACAGTGATCGCAGACCACCTGCGCCTGGTACGGCACTGCGGTAATGACCTGATCCGCTATCTCATGACAATGATAACAGTCTGTCCGATGTTTCATGGAGATGAACCGGTCGCTCATGGCAGATACTGGATCTGTCAGGGTTCATTAACCTGTTGGGTGTCACTGATCGTTCTGAACAGGACATTTTTATGAAAAATGATGGTTATGACATTTACCGTTCCATCTAGGATTTCCTGCTGTGATGACTCCCCCTGGAGAGAAAAACGCGGGATTTCCCGGTTAAAAGAAAAATCGCGCCCCTAACAGAAAAAGAACGGAGATCTGATAAGTAAATTTAATCATAGGGAGAAATAAAACTACATACTATGAAGAAAATCCTTGGATTTCTTATTCTGGTTATCGCCCTTGTCGCAGCCAGCGGATGTACCCTGCCGCAATCGACAGCCCCGGTAACGACAACCGTTGCAACCGAAACACCAACTGCAGTGCCGACGGTTATTGAGACAACTGTTGAGGCGACACCTGTTGCCACGACAGAACCTGCCGTTGTCGAGACCACGCCTGTCGCCACCACAGCGATACCGGCTGCCACGGAAACAACCGCCGAAGTAACGGCAACGAAGACCGCGATTGTGACCGCCGGAATGACCCCGTCCACCAAGGTCACCGTGATCCACATTGCAAACAATACCTTCACCCCATCCACCCTGATGGTCCTTCCCGGAACGCGGATTACCTGGGTCAACTCTGACAATAAAGTCCACTCGGTCAAGGCAGTCGGTGCCATTGCAGGGAAGTTCAACTCCATGGATATCGCACCCACCGCCCAGTGGGGGTACGACTTCGGCGAGAACGAAGGTACCTTTGAATATGCCGACGGTTACAACCTGAACGTGACCGGTGTCATCATCGTCAAGAAGGGCGAGTCCTTCTATGGTATGGGCACCCCGACAACCTATATGACCAGCAACGCGACCTGGTAAAATCCTTTTTTTCTTTTTTCGGTTCTGACCTGATCTGCGGATGGGCGGACCGGTCAAACAGAGAGTTCCTGCAGATAGTTGATCGAAGAGCGGAGCAAGTGCTTTCGGGATTGGGTATACTGTTGAACCTTCGGTCTGGTGTTGCTCTTGCAGAATACGAACCGGATGATGCGAAGAAAAACAGCGGATAAATTCAGACGGAAATAATCCGAAAAAAGAGGTATCGGGTTTAGAAGTCGCCGCCCATGCCGGGGGGCATACCGCCCATGCCACCCATGCCGCCCGGGGGCATGCCGCCTGCGGGCTCGGGGGACTTGGACGAGGCGATGACATCGTCAATGCGCAGGATCATGACCGCTGCTTCTGCTGCGGAGGAGATTGCCTGGGTTTTGACGCGGAGGGGCTCGACAACACCGGCCGCCTTCATGTCGACTGCCTTGCCTTCGTACACGTTCAGGCCGAAGGTCTTCTTGCCCTTCTCGTGGGATGCACGGATCTCGACCAGCATGTCGATGGGGTCGAGACCTGCATTCTCTGCAAGGGTGCGGGGGATGATCTCGAGTGCGGCTGCAAAGGCTTCGATAGCCAGCTGTTCCTTGCCGCCTACAGTTGCCGCGTACTCGCGGAGACGGAGCGAGAGTTCGGTCTCGGGTGCACCGCCACCGGCAACGACCTTCTTGTCCTCGATAACGACACCAACAACGCGGAGTGAGTCGTGGATGGCGCGTTCGAGCTCGTCAACAACGTGCTCGGTGCCGCCCTTGACGATTACGGAGACTGCCTTGGGGTTCTTGCACTGCTCGACAAAGGTCATCTCTTCGCCGCCGACCTTGCGCTCCTCAACGAGCCCGGCCTTCCCGAGCTCTTCCTTGCTGATGGCGTCGATGGACGAGACGAGGGTTGCACCGGTTGCCCGGACGAGCTTCTCCATGTCGCTCTTCTTGACCCGGCGGGTGGCAAAGATGCCGGCCTTTGCCAGGTAGTGCTGGGCGATGTCGTCGATACCCTTCTGGCAGAAGAGGACGTTTGCGCCGCTTGCAACGATCTTGTCGACAATGCCCTTGACCATCCGCTCTTCCTCATCGAGGAATGCCTGGAGCTGGTCGGGGGAAGTGATAGCGATCTCGGCGTCGACTTCGGTTTTCTTGAATTCGACTGCTGCGTTGAGCAGGAGGATCTTTGCATTGGTGACCTTCTTGGGCATCGCGGGGTGGACGCGCTCCTTGTCAATGAGGACGCCCTCGATGATCTCGGAGTCCTCGATCGAACCGCCGTTCTTCTTCTCGACCTTGATGTTCTCGATGTCTACGCTGCCATCATTGTCAGCCACCATGGTGACTGCCCTGACAACGAGGTCGCAGAGCTTCTCCTTGCTTGCCTCTGCACTCTTCCCGGTCATTGCGGTTCCGGCAATGTTCTTTAAGAGTGCCTTGTCGGTTGCCTTGACATCGATGGCAATGTCCTTTAAAATTGCCTGGGCCTTCTCTGCGGCCATGCGGTACCCGTGGGTGATGACCGTCGGGTGGACGTCCTGCTCGAGGAGGTCCTCTGCCTTCTTCAAGAGCTCCCCGGCAATAACGACCGCTGAGGTGGTCCCGTCGCCAACTTCGTCGTCCTGGGTCTTTGCGACCTCGACCATCATCTTTGCGGCCGGGTGTTCGATGTCCATCTCTTTGAGGATCGTCACGCCATCGTTGGTGATGACGACATCCCCGATGGTGTCGACGAGCATCTTGTCCATACCTTTGGGGCCAAGGGTGGTCCTGACTGCAGCTGCCACTGCCTTTGCGGCGGTGATGTTCATACCCTGGGCGTCGCGGCCGCGGGTACGGGTGCTGCCTTCCTTGAGAATAAGAATCTGTTGTCCTCCAAGTTGCTGTGACATTAAAATCACCACGTTTTGCACTAGATTTAGCACTAAAATTGGTTTGTGGTTCTATATAAAGTTTGTTGAAATTGTTCTGTTGCTTTAATGGTTGATCCACAGCAGCACCGATTGGTGTTGCGCTGAGGTTGGTGAAGAATAAAATTTATGCGATTGCTTGTGGTGGCGAATCTGGTTCTTGATAAAGAGCGAGATCTCGTAGAATTATCATTATATGATCTCTCGAAAATAATGTCATTTCAATAAGAATATCACATAATTCGAAATATGTTGTTGGAGCCCCCTCTCTTTTTTTGATATCAGTATTGTATAAATGGCCAATTACAATTCGCATGTAGTTGAATCGGTATTCTCGATATTTTAACTCAAAGAAAATATACGCTAATATTGGAATTCCAGACAAACAAATTAAAAAAATGAATGTCGCTAGATAATTTCCTAAAAGAACTGCTAATAAAGTTCCATCCGAAGCACTTTGAAAAGAGAGGATAGGAGCCAATAAAGTTATTAGTGAAGTAAGATAGACACTTTCAAAAAAATTTCTGTTATTTAGTACATCTCTTGCTTTATCCGAATAAAATTTAAAAAGATTGTTGTGCAAAATTCGCACCAACGTTTTCTATTTTGAAATTTGCGGAATTGTTGTTTTCCCAAAACGTTCCATCTCTTCTTTTGACATGCGATATTTTGGATCTGTGAATAATTTATCGGCACATTGATCTAAAATATACCACAAAACAACTGTAGAAAGTGCAATTACTGCGATGCCAAAATACACCCCGATAACCGTAAACGTAATGGTTGCAATGATGCTAACTAGAAGTATCAAACCAATTGCAAATCCCATTACTCGTTTGGGGCAATCCTGACCATGGAACAATGGCATTAAGTACGCACACCCTTTTGTATGCATAGAATTGGAAAATGAAGTTTATAAACATGTAAGAATCTGATTTGCCTGAATCTTGATTAAATCGGATTATTGTGCTAAATAAACCAGAAAAATACCAAGAATTGCCTCGACCGCGCGAAAAACTGTACTAATTACCGTTTAAGTTCTCTCTATTCATTCTTCTTGCGGCACAAATGTATATATAGGATAAAAAATAAGTTCAAATTTTAGCCGGAATTAAAAATTGACTAATATATGAGTTTTAATTTTCCACTTGCCAACCCAATCATCGTCTCCCATCGGTTTCCTGTAAGGTTGATGGGGATACCTGCCATCTGTGCCGGTGTTAATCCGTTGATGCCCATATGGGATCGGATGCAATTGTAACAGGTCTGCAAGCCGGTTGCGAACTCCTGCGCACCCATTGAGCTGTCAAGGCTGCGCATTACCTTTGTCCTCTCTCGGAACGTGCCGTTTAACCTCTCAAGGATGTTGTTGTTCGGTTTTGTCGTGATGTCTTTCAGCCGGATGTGTGGATGATAGACGCTTACGCTCAAACCGTGGTATTCGTTTATCGTGCGGCCAGAGTGTAATCGGAATTGTGGTCGTGAGGTGTAATTTTTGAGAAATTTATAGCAATTAATAACTGACAAAATAATTACATTGTAATTACAATTCATCGCTTATGAGCCATGTAATGAAAGCAGAAGTCTCCGGATATGAAATAATTGAAAAAACCGTCAAACCATCAGGAAATTCCGGAAGGGTATACGTCCCTGTTGACTGGGTTGGTAAAAAGGTGAAAATCGTTTTTCTGGAACCCGTTGAGCAGATTGCTGAGGGGTAGACAATGTCCGGTTCCAGGAGAAATCAAAGCGGTGGCGTACAATGCCGGATAATATCATCGTTGAAACACACTTTAAGCCGGACTCAAAAATGATAAACCCGGAAAAAACCAAAGAGAAATCTCCGGAATTTCCCTGCAAAAAACTCATACTGGAACCCGAAGCCCCGCTCACCGCATCAGAGAGGAAAATCCTTGACAAAATTCAAAAGAAGTTTTCAAAGAATGATTTCCAGATCGAAATAACAGACGATAAGATCATTCTTTACCTTCACTCAATAGACCTTGAAGCATTCAAAACCTGCATTCACGGTCTGTTAAGCACAACTGACGATAAAAAAGTTAACAAAACCCTCATTCTTGAACTTGTTGAAAAAATATCACGAATACGGAGTTATGGGGTCAAGGGGGGAAAGCGAGTCTTCGCAGCATATAATGATGAGCGAAAAGTCGAGGACCGGCAATCAAAAGTCACCCGCCGGGGTCAGTATTACTATGCGCAGGATAACAAATTCCCGAAGAAAAACAATACGGCTCCAAAAAAACTGGAGAATGTTGTCATCTGTGATGACAGCAGGCATGCCTTACAACGATTACCGGACAATTGCATTGACCTGATAATTACCTCGCCCCCGTATAACTTCGGGTTGGGATATGATACTTCAAAGGACGGCGTAAACTGGGAGAACTATTTCCATACGCTGTTTGCCATCTTTGACGAGTGTATCCGGGTACTGAAATACGGTGGCCGCATTATTGTGAATATTCAGCCGTTATTCTCGGATTATATCCCAAGTCATCACATTATTTCAAACCATTTTATAGAGAAAAAAATGATCTGGAAAGGGGAAATCCTCTGGGAGAAGAACAATTATAACTGCAAATATACTGCATGGGGAAGCTGGAAGAGCCCGGGCAGTCCCTACCTGAAATATACCTGGGAATTTTTAGAGATATTCGCGAAAGGCGATCTGAAAAAAGACGGGGATCCGAAAAATATCGACATAACTGCCGATGAATTCAAAAAATGGGTTGTTGCGAAGTGGTCTATTGCTCCGGAGAGGAAGATGGTACACTACGATCATCCGGCAATGTTCCCGGAAGAACTGGTCGAGAGAGCATTGAAACTGTTCAGTTATGAGGGGGATATCATTTTAGATCCCTTTAACGGAACAGGAACAACCTGTGTTGCTGCAAAACGATTCAACAGAAAATACATCGGGATTGATGTATCGCAGAAATACTGCACGATTGCAGAAAAGAGACTGAAAGAGATTTTCCCGGGCACAAACTCATCTGGTGAGGATTGCTGATAATCCCCTCATTTCCCGGTCTTCTTCTACAGGAGAGGTTGCCTTCTGGTGGGTTAATCGCTGTTCTCCATTATCAGCTTTTACCTGATTGTGTGATATCAACCGCACCATATCACCAACCGTTCACGCGGTTGATCCGCCGGGAACATATCACCCCCTCAAACTCTCATTCGCCAAGCAGGTCGAGGAGCTCGAAGCCGTCCTCTACCCGGTGGAGGCGTTTTTCGCTGATCACGAGCGTCCGGCCGATCTTCTTCTCCTTTGCGGAGTCGGTGATGACGCACATCGCGTGCTTCTTTGCAATCTGCGAGAGGTTGCCGATCAGGGCAGCCCGCTTGACCACCTTCTGTGCCGGACCATAGCCGGTGAGGATCGTGTGCTTGTCAAAGGTGAGGAGCGCCTGGAAGGGCGCACCGTGCAGCGTATGGAGCGAGATTCCTATCTGCTGCAGGAACTCCATCGGGCTCTGGATGTGATCTTCGGGCTCTTTCTTCTCCGACTCCATTGCCTTGGGCGGCGGTTCATGCCGGACCAGGTCGATTGCTTCGACTACGCCCGTGTCAAAGAACTCCTCGATCCGGATCGCGATATCGAGGGTAGTTCCCATCCCGCTCTCGTATTTGCTGATGGTGCGCCGGGAAACCCCGAGCACGGTGCCGAGGTCGCCAAGCGACATGTTCCGCTTCTCGCGGAGGTCTTTGAGCGCATCGCCGTTGATGTTGACATACAGGCCCCCGGGCGATGCATAGACAAGGGGCGGGATCTTCTCCACGAAGTAATCGTACAGCGTTGCGGGGCTGATTGCGTAAATCCCGTACCGCACATAGACCGCCCCCCGTTCCAGCTCGGCATCGCGGGCACGCTCACCGACAATGAGCGGTATCCCGCCCAGGAGCCGGGAGATGAGATCGAGATCAAAGGCCACCTCCTCGCTCACGGAATCGATGTGGGAGACCACCTTGATGACCAGCAGCGTCCCGTCGTTGCGCGCAATAAGGTCGAAACTCCTTGGACGGAGCGTAAACCGCTCCGAGACATCGAAGCCTGCCGTGATCATTACGCTGGTGACCAGCTGGAGCTGGCGGTCCTGGGACATGTGGATACAAATGGATTGAGCGCTCCCCTATATTAATAGAGACATGCTGATCGGGATTGATGACACGGACTCACCGCAGGGGATGTGCACGACATACCTCGGGGCCGTGCTCGCCCGCAGGCTGATTTGGGAACACATGCAGGTACGCGAGGCCCGTCTCGTCCGGCTCAACCCGAATGTCACGTTCAAGACCCGGGGCAATGCCGCGGTCATGCTTGACGTGAAAGGGGATCCCGAAACTGCGTTTTGGATTGCCTGCGATCTTGTTGAAGAGCTTGCCGACCAGTCCTGCGAGAACACCAATCCCGGTCTTGTTGTCACTGAATGCAAGCCCAATGTGGCCTTCTACCAGAACGCCGTGACGGATTTCTGCACTCTTGAAGACGCAGTCGCTCTCCTTGAGGCCACCGGCGCACGGTACCGCGGCTGGAAAAACCGGCGCGGGCTCATCGGGGCAACGGCAGCCGTGGCAAGCGAGCTCCCGGACCGGACCTCCGAGATCCTGGTGTACCGGCAGGAAGAGCGGTTCGGCACGCCCCGTTTTGTCGACCGGCAGAGCCTGTTTGCGGCCGAGGCCGCGACATTCCCACATACCTGGGACACGGTCGATACCGTGAATGATGTCGTTGTCTGCGTTCCGCACACGCCTGATCCGGTCCTCTTCGGGATCCGGGGGGAGAGCCCGCAGTGGGTGAGGGCCGCCCGGCAGGTGGTCCGGTCAGAACCACCGGCCCTTGAGCAAATCTGGGTGACAAACCAGGGCACCGACGCCCACCTGCTGGATGCGGACATCACTGACTTCCAGGAAGGCCTCTCGTACCGTGTCCGTGGCACGGTTGAGGATAGCCCGAAGACCGGGACTGGCGGGCATGTCTCGTTCACGATGGGCGACGAAGGTCACCGGGTGCGGTGCATGGCGTATGAACCCACCAAGAATTTCCGGCAGGTTATCCGGGAGCTCCGGCCCGGCGACGAGATCCTTGCATGCGGGAGCTTCAAGAAAGGGAGCATCAACCTGGAAAAGATCAACGTGATCGGGCTGGAGACGGGAACTTCTGTCCGCCCCCCGCTCTGCACGGCATGCAGCAAGCGGATGACCAGCGATGGCAGGGGGAAAGGCTGGAAATGCAAAAAATGCGGGGCACGGGCAGATGAGCCGGAGGTCCAGCAGGTCCCCCGCACGCTGAAGACCGGATGGTATGAAGTGCCGCCAACGGCACGAAGGCACCTTGCCCGGCCCCTGTGCCGTCCTGAACCTGAGGCCTAAACCGGTCATACGGGCAGGCAGATCCCCCAAATCCCGCGGCATTTTAAAAGGGCCGGCCACGGAATCTTTTTGTATCTACGTAGTCTTCTTTACATCATCGACATCTCCGGAACTATTCATGATTTCAGTTCTCTATGTTGACGACGAACCAGACCTTATCGAGCTTGTCCAGCTCTTTCTCGAACGGGCCGGGGACATCCGGGTCACTGGCGTCACATCAGCACAGAACGCCCTTGCCATGGATATCGGTTCCTTTGATACCATCATCTCCGATTACCTGATGCCGGATATGGACGGGATCGCGTTTTTGAAGGCGGTCCGGCAACAGACCGAAGATATCCCGTTCCTCCTTTTTACCGGGAAGGGCCGGGAGGAGGTCGTCATCGAGGCGATCAACAACGGTGCTGATTCCTACCTGCAAAAGGGTGGGGATCCTGAGACGCAGTTTGCGGAACTGGCGCACCGGATCCGCCGCACCATGCGCCGGAAAAGGTCTGAAGCTGGACGGCTCCAGTCGGAAGAGATGTTCTTAAAATTGTTCATGGCCAACCCGAGCCTGGAAGCGATCTCGGAACTGGACACCGGAGCCCTGATCGATGTCAACGATACCTACATCCAGACAACCGGATACACGAGGGAGGAACTCATCGGGAAGACAAACCGGGAGCTTGGCATATTCGTTGACTATGCAGACCGGGAACGGATGGCCGAAGTGCTGGTAAAAGAGGGGATTGTCCGGCATATCGAGAGCCGGATACGGACCAAATCCGGGGAGATCCGGACGCTGGAGTTCACCGGGCAGCGGATACGGATCGGCGACCGGGACCTTCTCTTCTCCCAGGCCGTGGATATCACCGACCGCAAACTGGCTGAAAAAGCCCTGCGCGAGAGCGAGGGAAAATTCCGCGGGATGGCGGAGCGGATCTCGGATATGGTTCTCCTGGTTGACAAGGACTTTAACCTGACATACGTCTCTCCCTCGTTCACGAGACTGACCGGAAAGAGCGAGAAAGAACTGCTGGGTATCCCTCTTCCGCTCAATCCGCTGAAGCCTGAGGACCAGGAGAAGGTCCGCGCTGCGTTCCGGGAAAACCAGGCCTTAAAGACCACCGGGCCGCTGGAGATCACGTTTCCCACACCGGGCCAGGGATCGATCATTTTAGAATTCCATGGCGTCCCGATCCAGAAAGAGGGCATCTTTGAGGGAGTCCAGCTGCTCGCCCATGATATCACGAGCCTGCGGAGGACGCAGGATGAACTCCGGTCAGCGTACGAGCAGCTGGCCGCCGCACAGGAGGAGCTTCGCGGGCAGTATGATGAGATCTCCAAAAGCCGGCGGGAGGTTGCCGAAAGCGAAGAGCAGTACAGGACACTGTTTGAGAGTGCAACCAACGCTATCATCATTGGAGGCCGCAGCTCCATCATCAACTGCAACCATGCCGCAGAAACGCTGTTCGGTTGCACCCGCGAACAGATCGTCAATGCTTCCCTCATCGATCTTTCACCAGAACGCCAGCCGGACGGCCGGTTGTCCGGTGCAACAGCCAGGGAGAAGATTGAAGCGGCCCTTTCCGGGACACCACAGTTCTTTGAATGGATCCATAAAAAAAGCGATCAGACCACATTCCACGCCGAGGTCAGCCTCAACCGTATCCTGATACGGGGAGAATACCTCATTCTTGGTATCGTCCGTGATGTGACCGAACGAAAGAAAGCCGAGGAAGAGATCCGTGAATCGGAGAACAAGTTCGCCACGGTCTTCAAGTACAGCCCCGTGGATCATACCCTTGTTTCGGCAACGGATGGGATCATCATCGATGTCAATGATGCCTTCGCCCGCGATACCGGCTACTCGCGTGAAGAGGCAATCGGTAAAACGACGGATCAACTGCAACTCTTTCCGGATAGAGGTGAGCGGGAGAAGCTCATCCCGCTTTTCCGGAGCGGGCAGGATATCTCCGGAATGCTGGTTACCTGCCGGGGAAGATCCGGTGAGGTCAAGGCCTGTCTCTTCTCTGCCCGCACCATCGTGATGGCGGGAAAATCCCACATTCTCTCCACGGTTGAAGACATCACCGAGCGCAAGAAGGCGGAGGACGCCTTGCACCGGAGCCAGCAGATGCTCGCAGAGGCAATGGACCTTGCCCGCCTGGTGAACTGGGAATACGATGTTGCATCTGACCTTTTTACGTTTAACGACCGGTTCTATGCCCTGTACGGAACGACCGCGGAGCGGGAGGGGGGCACCCGGATGTCCTCAGAGACCTATGCCCGTGAGTTCGTTCACCCGGACGACCGCCACATGGTAGGAGAAGAAGTCCAGCGGGCACTGACAACAACCGATCCGAAGTACTTCGCCGAGATCGAGCACCGGATTATCAGGAGGGACGGGGCAGTCCGGCATATTGTCGTGAGGATCCGGCTCGATAAGGACGCGGACGGAAAGACGGTCAGGACCCACGGGGCAAACCAGGATATCACAGATACCCGGAAGGCCGAGGAAGCGGTCTGGCAGAGCGAGGCAAAATACCGGCTCCTTGCGGAGAATGTCCATGACGTGATCTTCACAGCCGACATGGATATGAACCTTACGTACATCTCCCCCTCGGTGATGGCCCTGAGGGGCTTTACCGCGGACGAGGCGATAACAGAGTCCCTGCACAATGCCCTGACACCAGCATCCCTGGAAGTCCTGACGCGTTCGCGCGATACGGGAATCGAACGCATCAGGGTGGCGGCCCCGGTTCTTCCTTCCAGCACCATGGAACTGGAGTTTTTCCGGAAGGATGGTTCCACGGTCTGGACCGAGACCGTCGTCACCCTTGCCCATGATGAGAACAAAAAGCCCATTGGTGTTGTCGGGGTCATCCGCGACATCACCCAGAGAAAACAAGTCGAGAACGCGCTCATGGAGAGCGAGGAGAAGTTCCGCTCCCTTGTCGAGACGTCTCCCGGTATGATCTGGGAGATCGACATATCGGGAAAAATCCACTACATCAGCCCCATGGTGAAGGAGATCCTGGGGCACGAACCGGAGGGGCTCGTGGGAGAGAACTTCAAAACCCTCATCCTGAAACAGTTCTGGCCGATCTTTCAGCGCGCGTTAGCCACCATGGCCTCGACGTCCTCCGGGCCACTGCTCCCCTTCGAGATCATTGCCCGCCACCGGGACGGTCACGACCTGGTCCTCGAGATCCGGCCGTCCCGGGTTCTCGGCATCGAAGGCACCGTGATCGGGTTCCGGGGTGTTGCCTATGACACCACGAGGAGGAAGAAGGCCGAAGAGGCCCTCAAGCGGGCGAACCGGCAGCTCAACCTGCTGGGCAGCATTACCCGGCACGACCTCTTAAACAAGATCACGGTCATTCTCGGGAACCTCAAGCTGGTAGAGAGGGGGTGTGCGTCCCCGGAGGAAGAGGAGCACCTTAAAAAGATACGGTATGCCACAAGCGCAATCAAGTCCCAGATAGAATTCACCCGGGTCTACCAGAACCTCGGTACCCACGACCCACAGTGGATCGCGCTCGACTCCGTCATGCCCCGCCCGCATGTCCCGCCATCGGTAACCATGAAGACGGGCGTGCAGGATATCGAGATAATGGCCGACCCGATGCTGGAGAAGGTCTTCTTCAACTTAATCGACAATTCCATCCACCACGGGGAACACGTGACGGAGATCCATGTCACCGCCCGAAAGTCAGGAGACGACCTTGTGATCCTCTGGGAGGACAACGGGGCGGGTATTGATGCGGAGGACAAAGAACATATTTTCAAGCGCAGCTTTGGGAAAAACACCGGCCTGGGGATGTTCCTTGCACGGGAGATCCTCTCCCTGACAAACATCCAGATCCGTGAGACCGGCGTGCAAGGGAAAGGCGCACGGTTCGAGATAACAGTACCAAAAGGTGCATACCGGAACCGTGACCAGGAGCAGGAAGAGGGATAACGGCAGACCGGCCCACCAGCTTACGCGGGGGGTGACACCGGCATCCCGATGTCATCCAGGATCCCGTCATACATCTCAACGAGCGACTGCGTTGCTGCCAGGACATGCGCAGAGATCTCAACGCTCATGAGCGGATCGAGCTTGATAGCCTGGTTGTAGGCCTCCATCGCATCACGGTACGACTGCGTGGATTTGAATGCATCCATCTCCGTTGCCGGGTACTCCGTTGTGTCCTTCTGGCTGCCCGCGGTGAGCGTCCGGTACTGCCGGCGCATTTTCTGCATGTCGGCAATCGCGATCGCGAGGTTCGCGTCTCCCTTCCTCACCCAGATCGCCGCACTCTCCCGGTCGAGATCAAGCGCCTTCTCGAAATACCGGAGCGATGCCTCGTACTCCCCGTTCTCGTACAGGATGTTCCCGGTCATCACCAGCGGCGCACTCTCATCAGGCATTGTTGTGATGAGGGCTGACAGCTCGGCGTTGGCCTCAGTATCCCTCCCGGTGGCATACAGGAACCGGGCCCTGCTCATCCGGATGTCGATATCGTCCGGGGCAAGCGCAACGGCGGAGTCGTAGAGTGGCGTGGCAGATTCCGGGTACTTTGTGTCCGCAACTGCTGCACCCGAGAGGATCAGGCCGTGGGCTGCCGTGTTGGGCGCAAGGGCAACTAAAAAAAGCATGCCGCACGCGAGGACCAGGCAGGCAACTTCCGACCAGAAAAGGGGACTCTTTTTTTCAAATGTTTTCTGCAGCTGGTTGATCTTTCCCGCGGAGAGCCAGGCATCTGCCACGGCTGCTGCCCAGACCACTGCCATGACAAAGACCGGGTTGAAAGGGGTAAAGAGGGGAAGCACGAACGGTGCCCCGAGGACGATGATGAGAAAGAGGGCCCCCTTGGCCGTCTCCCCGTTATAGAACTGCCCGAGGCCGATCCCTGCTGCGGAGAGGGCTGCTGCCGCCCACGGCTTTCTCCACTCTTCCTTCGAGAGGTCGAGGCAGGGAGTGTCTCCATTCTCTGGTCCGGGATCCCCGAACGTGCGGTCACAGGCATAACAGTAATTATCACGGTAAGGTATGTTCGCCCCGCACTCCGGGCACTTCTTCATAGCAGTCCGGGGGTGCGGAAAACTATAGTGTTTTGCATATAATTCCCGGCAAGTGCAGCAGGGTAATCCCGATTCCCCATCTGTCGGGCAGACACGATCATATTTATAGTATAATACTCTTCTCTAAATTACCAATAGACCCGTACCTGCACATATGATCTCTATCCTCTATGTCGACGACGAGCCGGATCTCCTGGAACTGGCAAGGATCTTCCTGGAGCAGTCAGGAGAGTTTCAGGTCCGGACCTCGGTTTCGGCAGAAGATGCCCTTTGCAGCACGGAGATCCTCTCGTTCGATGTCATCCTCTCCGATTACCAGATGCCGGGCATGGACGGGATTACCTTTCTCAAGGAGATCCGGAAGCGGTCAGCCGGTCTCCCGTTCATTCTCTTCACCGGCCGGGGCCGTGAAGAGATCGTCATCGAGGCGCTCAACAACGGGGCAGACTTCTACATCCAGAAAGGCGGGGCCCCGAAAGCCCAGTTCGCCGAGGTTGCCAACAAGATCCGGTACGCGGTCAACCACCGGCGGGCTGAGAAGGAACTGCAGATAAAGAGCGACGAACTCAGTTCCTCGTACGAACAGATCGCGGCAAACGAGGAGGAGCTCCGCCAGCAGCTTGACGAGCTGACAGCAAAACAGGAAGCGCTCAAGATCTCGGAGGAGAAGTTCCGGGCGTTCACGGAAAATATCCCCGACCTTACGACCATCTCTGACGTGGACGGGAATTACCTGTACATCAGCCCGTCGATCCGGCGGATCACCGGGCAGGGCCCGGATTCCCTTGTGGGTCAGAAGTACGACGGGAGGAGCGCCCTTTTTGGGATCGTCCCTGAGGATACAGAGATGATCCTTGGGAGCGGGAGGAGCGCCTTAAAAAAACCCGGTGAGCCGGTGCCGGTGCCACCGTTCCGTGTACGGGATGTCCACGGATCTATTGTCTTCATCGAGGGGACCGTCACGTACCTGCCGGACATGAAGGGGATATAGGGACTTCTCTTCCACGGGCGCGACATCACCGACCGGGTAAAGGCTGAAGAGGAGATCGCACAAAAGAACCGGGAACTCAGGCAGTCATACGAACAGCTCACGGCATCGGAGGAGCAACTCCGGAGGAAGTACGAGGAACTGGCCCTGGGGGAGAAACGGATCCGCGAGAGCGAGACGAAGTTCCGGGGCATCTTTGAGAAGAGCCACGATGCCAATATTGTCTTTACAGACTGGAAGTGCATTGACTGCAACCAGCAGGCGGTCAGCCTGTTCGGGTACGCCGGAAAAGAGGAGATGGTCGGCCTTCAGCCAAAGGACATCTTTCCCCCAACCCAGCCGGACGGGCGCAACTCACAGGAAGCCGCAGTCGAGCTGTTCCGCGGGATCCAAAAGACAGGGAGCGAACACTTCGAGTGGATCCACAAGAGAAAAGACGGCAGCACCTTCCCTGCCGATACGCTGATCTCGGTATTCGATCTCGAGGGGCAGCTGACCGTGCTTGTCTCGGTCAGGGACATCTCCGACCGCAAACGCACCGAGCAGACCCTGGCCGAGAGCGAGGAGCGGTACCGCACGCTGGTAGATTCATCGTTCGACGGGATTGCCATCCACCAGGACGGGAAGCTTGTCTTTGTCAACCAGACCGGAGTCCGGATGATGGGGCTGTCCAATCCGGAAGGTCTCATCGGAAAACCGGCGATTGAAGTTATCCATCCCGATGACCGTGCGCTGATTGAGGAGCGGATCCGTGTCTCTCCACAGCAGTCACTGGAACACATCCACGAACGGTTCGTGCGGGCTGACGGCAGCATCATGCATGTCGATGTTGCGACAACACCCTGCACGTGGCAGGGAAGACCCGCAACGTACGTCACATTCCGGGACATATCCATCCAGAAGAAGGCAGAAGAAGCACTCAGGGAGAGCGAGGAAAACTACCGGTCGCTCATCGAGCTTGCCCCGGTTGCCATTGTCGTTCATCGCAACGGGAAGAACGTGTACGCAAACCCGGAAGCCGTCCGGATGATTAAGGCAAAAGTGCCGGGAGATATTATCGGGAAAGACATCCTCACGTTTGTCAACCCGGAGTATCATGAACGGACCGTGGAATCTGTCAGGAAGATGGCTGAGGAAGGGATACGCTTCCACCGCCAGGAGCAGGGCATTATCGCAGTTGACGGCGAGGAACTGACCGTGGAGATTGCGGTAAAGCCGATCAGCTTCCAGGGCTACCCGTCAGTCATGGTACTCATGCGGGATATCACCCAGCGGAAGAGAACTGAGGAGGCGCTCTTTAATTCCCAGCAGATGCTCCAGACCGTCCTTGACACCATCCCCCAGCGCGTTTTCTGGAAAGATAAAAACTCGGTTTTCCTTGGGTGCAACCGGCAGAATGCCCGCGATGCCGGCTTTTCGAACCCGGCTGACATAGTGGGGAAAACTGATTTTGATTATACCTCAGCAGAGATCGCGGAGCTCTACCGTGCTGATGACCGCCAGGTGATGGAGAGCGGGCAGGGGTGGATCAATTACGAAGAGCCCCTGGTCAGGCCGGATGGCAGCAAAGCCTGGCTGCGGACAAGTAAAGTCCCGCTCCGCGACCGGGAAGGTAACGTTGTCGGCGTTCTCGGAACGTACGAGGACATCACCGAGTACAAGCGAAGCCAGGAGGCTCTCCGAGAGAGCGAAGAACGGTTCCGGAACATTGTGGAGACCACGACCGAATGGATCTGGGAGATGGACCTTGAAGGGCACCATACCTTTTCGAATCCTGTAATTACCACGATCATAGGCTATTCCATGGAGGAGATCCGGCAGATGAACCTGTTTGATCTTATGCACCCTGACGATCAGGAGATGGTAACTGACCTGCTCCGGTCATCGATCCGCGACAAGAAAGGGTGGCACAATGTCGTGGTGAGGTGGCGGGATAAGAACGGGTCCTGGCACTACCTGGAGAGTAACAGCATCCCGGTCTTTAGCAGTGACGGCACCCTGACCGGATTCCGGGGAGCGGACCGCGATATCACGCGCAGGATGATGGCAGAGCAGGAACTTCGCGAGAGCGAGGAGAAATACCGAACCCTCGTCGAGAATGCCCACGAGTCCATCGCGATTGTGCAGGACTGGAAGATCGTCTTTGTCAACCGGAGAGGTGCTGAAATGCTGGGAAAGCCGGTATCGGCAATCGAAGGCCAGATGTTCATCGACTTCATCTGGCCCGAAGACCGGGATCTCCTCAGAGACCTCCACGCGAAACGGATTGCCGGCGAGTCCGCACCGCAGACGTACGATTTCCGGATCACCGGTGCCGGAGGCCGGCCTGTCTGGGTCTCGAACTCCACAACGGGAATCTCCTGGCAGGGAAAGCCGGGCATACTCAGCCTGATGACCGACATCACGGATCGGAAGTTAGCGGAGGCTGCCTTAAAGGAGAGCGAGGAGACATTCCGCCGTGTCATCGAGGGGGCGCCGGAAGCAATCTACATCAGTGCAGACTGGAAGTTCCAGTACCTGAACCCGGCTGCGATCCAACTCTTTGGCGCAACCTCTGGCGACCAGCTCGTTGGCACACCGTTCCTCGACCGGGTCCACAAAAAATTCCATGATGCCATAAAAAACCGGGTGAATGACCTCTATGACGACCATGTTACAGCATCAACACTCGAGGAGGTCTATGTCAGGCTTGACGGGGCAGAGATCGAAGTCGAGGTCTCCGCGGTCCCCTTCGAGTACCAGGGAAAGAACGCGGCACTGGTTTTCGTCTGGGATATTTCCGACCGGAAAAAGGCAGAACGGGCGCGTCGCGAGAGCGAGACGGAGTACCGCCGGATCCTCGACACCATGCAGGATGCCTACCTCCGTACGGACAGCGAGGGGAAGATCGCGATGGTGAACCCGTCGGCAGCCCGCATGTTCGGGTATTCGTCTCCTGATGAAATGCGCGGGATCCCGGCCAGTGTCGTCTATACCAATCCTGAAAAGCGCCAGGAGCTCCTGACAAGACTCGGGAAGGACGGAAAGGTAACCGATTTTGTTGAGATGATGCTGCGCATGGACAGCACAACATTCTGGGCATCGATCAATTTGCAGGCAATACGGGGAGAGGATGGACGACTTATCGGTACCGAGGGGCTCATCCGGGACGTCACGGAACGCAAGGCCATGGAGCAGGCCATCGAGAACACGAACAAGAAGCTCAGTCTCTTGAACAGCATCACGCGCCACGATGTCGCAAACCAGCTGACTGCGTTGCGGGGATACGCCCAGCTGGCCGAACTGAGCAACCCGGACCCGGTTGTCCTCGATTTCCTGCAGAAGATCGAGACCGCCACTGACACGATTACCGGCCAGATCGAGTTCACGAAGGCCTACCAGGAACTGGGTGAGAAGACCCCCGCGTGGTTCCGGCTCGAAGAGATTGTCGAGAGGACCGCACGGCCCGAGGTCTCCTTCTCCAAGACCTGCCATGCCATCGAGGTCTTCGCCGACCCGATGATCGAGCGTGTCTTCTTTAACCTGTTCGACAACGCGATCCGGCACGGGGAACACGTGACAACGATCGGGGTCCGGTGCGAGCGGGCGCCGGACGGCCTTGTCATCTATGTTGAAGACGACGGGATTGGTGTTGTACCGGAAGAGAAGGAAAAAATTTTTGAGAAAGGGTTCGGTAAGCACACCGGCTTTGGTCTTTTCCTTGCCCGGGAGATTCTGGCAACCACCGGCATCACGATCCGCGAAACCGGCTACGTGGGCGTCGGGGCCCGGTTCGAGATCACGGTGCCACGGGAGAACTGGCGGATCTTCCCGGGCGCAAAATAAGTACTGCACGACTCCGGTCCGGCCCTGTTCATGGGATCGGCCGGTAAGACCGGAATAACCAGACCGGAAAAGGTATTAGCTTTTGGTTCATTCACTTAGAGAAATATATGTATGAAAAATTTTTTTGTGCTATGAATGGAGACTGATACCGTGAAAGGACGCAGGGCACCGGACCTGAGAGGCGAAGGGAAAGATCTTGCAGAGCGGATGGGATACTACTGGGCGGAGAACACCAGCACATCGCTGCCGTTTGCGGGATTCATGTGGCGGGAGATGGTGACGATTGCCGTGAAAATGATGAAGGTCCGGTACGGCATCGCGGACGATTGCAGGATCGAAGACAAGTACCCGGATGAAGTTGCAGAGGTCCGGTCGCTCCCCCTTCCCCCGTACCTGTTCCGCGAGCTCTGGCTCCGAACGCAGAACGAGCGGATGTACCGGCGGTTCCTCATTATGCCGGCCGTAACCGCAGAGATCGAGGAGAACACCCGGGACGGGTACCGGAACCCTCATTACCGGGAGGCGTACTGGAAGAAGGCGCCGTACCGGGTGGACATCCCCCTGCCGGATATCCCCAATCCCCTGATCGCCCCTGGCACAACTCCCCCGGAAAAGGGATCCCGGAAAAGAGTCTCTCGAAAAAGCCCGTAAAATGCCCGGATTGGCAAAAGGACGAAGGGCACTTTTTTGTGGAGGGGAAATATGGTCCACGCCGATGGAGATAGGCGCTTTTTGGGGTTCTTTCTCAAAATGCAGCGATTTTAATCCCACTTCAACCTGCAAATTGGCGGGCGTCCGGCAGCGGGAAAAAGAGGGGGGTATTACAGCCATCACGCAGAAAAAACCCTGCCTGAACGCGAATATGACGGTTTTTTTTACCGACGGAGATTTTACGACGGTGAACTCCCCTCAATTACCTGGATCTCCTCCGGTGTCAGCCCGTACAGCTCGTACACCAGCGCATCGATCCGGATGTCCGTTGCATCGATCTCCTGCTGCACGAGCCGGCGCTCCTGGTCGGTCTTCGTTTGCGGGAGATACTCACATAGCGAGATCATTTGCGAGACCAGCAGCGTGATCTTTTCAAAAAATTTTTTCTCATAAAATTTTTCAAAGTCCGGCACGATGACCGGAAATTTTCCGAGCGCTGCCGGGCTCAGGTGGTACCCGCGATCCGTGTACGGGCAGATGTGCCGGATGATGAACCGGCCGGGTGTTGAGTTCAGGATAGCCAAAAGATACGGATCATTCCGGAGAATTGCAGAGACCGTACTTGCCATGGCGTACGTACCGTTCTGATCGAGACTGAATGCCGGGCTGTGCTGATGAAGCGCAAAAATAATTTTTCGCATCGGTTTTTCCGGAAGGAAATGTTCCTGAATATTTTCCCCTGCACGTCCTTCCCCATCATGGGGAGTTCCCCGACTGGAGTCTGTCTCCGCACGATCCTGGCCCCTCTTAAGATACTCTGCCAGTGCCCGGCAGTTCCGGATCTTCCTGCTGCCCGTCCCGGTGATCACGAACCGCGACGGTTTTTCCGGAACATAGCGCCGGATATCAGCCGGGCAGAGCAGCGGTATGAAAAACCGCCGGGCCCACCATGCATTTTTTGTCAGCCGGTTCCGTGTTTCCCGGTCCACGACCAGAGGATTGTTCTCTACAGCATGCGTCCCCGTCCCGATCTCTCCCATGACATACTCTTCAAGCAGCGTACCCTGTGCCCGGATCTTGTCAAGGATCTTTTCCGTGCGGGTGTCCTCCAGCCTCCAGCCGCCGTCATCCAGCGAACGCTGGTCGAGCGAAAAATCGTTCCGGCCCGAAAAAAAATCCGGAGAGACCACAAAAGGCTCAAATACCGGCTGGTTTTTCAGCGTAAGGAGATACACGGGGATGTCACCTTCCGGTAATGCCCGCGTCCTGCCAGTGAAGGCTATCCGTTCGATCTGCCGCGAGAGAAGCAGGCGCCGGAGCGGCCGTGCAGGTTCCGAGCGAAAAAATGTCCCGGGCACAAGGAAGGCAACCGTGCCTCCGGGCCGGAGGAGCGAGAGCCCGCGTTCGATAAAGTACCCGTACAGGCCGGCGGAAACCGCGTACGAGTCGTAGTGCGTCTGGAAGTATTCCTCGCGTGCCTTCACAGCGAACGGCCGGTACGGAGGCGGGGCACCGATCACCGCATCAAACCTGCCATCGGTCATAATCACCGGGAAGGCTGCCTGCCAGTCAAACGCGTTCACGCGCCGGCGTTCTTCCGCATTGAACGGGAATACCGGCTTGCCGGTAAAATAATCCGGCGCAATCAGGGCATTGCCGCACCGGATTGTTTGCGTGAGAGCAGTGCAGGCTGCCGCGACCTGATCCGGGCCAGGAGCCGCAGGGCCGGACTTCCGGCATTCCTCAATGAACGCAAGCAGGAGAACAAGGCGGGCTGCACTCACGGACTCCGGGTCGATATCCGTGCCGAAGACGGATGTGCAGAGGACCTCCAGCAGCTCCGGCCCTGTCAGCGCCCGGTTTTTCCGGCCCTGTTGTTTCCGTACAAGACAGCGAAACAATGCAAGAAGGAAGAGCCCGGCCCCGCAGGCCATATCAAGGACCCGGACCTCCCGCATCTCTGCCGGGGCGCTCCCGCTTCCTTCGCGGACGGCAATTGCTACAACCTGTTCAATAACTTCCTGCCGGGGAACATCGACTGTCCCGGTATAGAGCAGCGCGGATTTCCCGGCCCGGGCAACACGATACCCCTCTCCTGCCTGCAGGCGCGTGGCAACAAAATGGTCGAGAACCGCTGCAAGATCTTCCAGCGGGAGTCCCGTTACCGGTGCAGGGAGATCCGCACTGTCCAGCATTTCGATCGCGAACCGGAGCGGTTCGTCATGGACCGCGGGCAGCGCACGGGAGCCCGCAGGCCCGGTTTCAAAGAATTGTTCCGGGTCAAGCCCGGCATCGGAACACGCACGTCCCATGCGTTGCGCGATCCTGTCGCATCCCGCGAGAGCCGTAAGCGTGCCCTGCTCAATAAACCCGCACGCCTGGCCGGCTTTCAGGAAGAGTTGCTGCGCGAGGGACGAGACGGTGAGGTAGTTAAGATCCTGATCGGTGATAGCGTGCACGTCGCTGACAAGCCGGCGGGCAATGCGATCGCGGGAGGACTCAAGGGCCAAGAGCAGTGCTGCCCCGGCAGGGGAGAGGGGGGCCTGTACCGTTCTGTCCGATGCCGCCAGTTCAGCCATTTTAGTAAATAATAGATCTGGATGGCGATAAGAGTGTGGCGGAGCGTGGAGGAACCGGGTGGATGAACGTGCTTTGGTTCCGTGAGCAGGTCGTCACTCCACCTTTGTTCTTCCCCGCTGATACGTTTCCGCGACGCAACAGTTAAAGAGCTTCCATGACAACAAGGGGATCACCGTAATTGTATAGTCACCGGATCGGAGGAGAGGTCATGGCAGTAAAGAGATCAGCGAGAAAGAAGGAAAGCAGGAGTGCGGCACCTGTGCAGGAAACACCACTACCACCGGAGCCGCAAAAAGCAACGGAAACGGTGGACGTGCCGGGGATTCCTGCTGCGCCGGGACCCGTGAGTGCACCGGCCCCAGCCGAAACGCCGGTTGTCCCGGCACAACCGGAATCTGCACCTGTGGCGGCCCCGGCAAAAAATGAAGCAGCGGGCAGGGGGGCAGGGTCGGCCACAAGCCCGGCAAAAACGTTCGAGGTTGTTGTCTTTACCCTCGGAAACGAACAGTTCGCGATCGATCTCTTCGATATCAGGGAAGTGGTCGAGTACACGACCATCACCAAGCTCCCCAATGTCCCGTCCTACATCAGGGGGATCATGGACCTCCGCGGCGAGATCACGACCATCATCGACCTGCGGAAACGGCTCAGCCTCGGCGAAAGTTCCGAAGAGCCCGGGGAGAACTCGCGGATCATCGTGCTTGATAACGCGGTCACCCGCACAAAGACCGGCATCCATGTCAACGATGTCACATCCGTCTCCACGTTCGGGACTGCGCAGGTGGACTATGCATCGGGGGCCATGAACAACGAGGATGAGGCCATCCTCGGCATCATCAAGAAGAAGGTCAGGATCGGCGACAAGGAGACCAGGGAACTGATCATCTGGCTCGATATCCGGAAGCTCATCGAGGATATCGAGGCGGCATAATTCTCCTCGCCGTTTTTCCTGTTTGCGACTTTACCCCCGTTTTCTCCTGACTGAGGCTTTTATTGTTTCCCCGGGTACGGGCACGATACCGGAACTGCGGGAAGAGACGGTTATCCCGCCCGATGCGAAAAATCCCGTACGATACGCAGGTATCAGCGTCAGACCGGAAGCATCGTAAGACTGCGCGAAAAAATTATTCCTTTCCCATCAGCGAATGGATCCTGATCAGGCCGGCGCAGGACTTGCAGGTATAGTACTCGTCTTTCCAGCAGGCATCACAAGCCCAGCGCCCGCAGAGCACGCACTGCCGGAGGCCCGAGACCGGGTGCGGCGTTGCACAGAGATCGCAGAGGTACTGGGAGAACGTGCGGGGGTCCTTTGCCTGGGGCTCCCCCTGCTTGCGCATCACCGCGATCTCTTTTTTCAGCTCGCGGAATTTTTCGGAGGGTGCGCTACTTTTTTGCTGCGCTGCCTTCGAGTTCTTTTTCCAGAGTGTCAAGCCGTGCCTCCAGGGATGAGAGCGTTGTCCGCATACCGGATTCGAACTGTTTCAGCTCACCGAGCCGGGCCTCCTCCTGTGCAAGATCGCGGGAACGCTCCTCCGTGAACCGCCGGAGCTGCGGGCCGGGGACCAGTTCCCATTCCGCGATCATCTCATGGAACCTCCGGTCCAGGTACTCGTCCACCCGGCTCTCCACCGGGCGGGTGAGCGCGATGTTGCCCTTTGCTCCGTGGAAGAACCAGTACACGAGGAAGAGGACCACGACAAGGATGAGAACGAGGATAAGGAACGTCAAAAGGTCCATGTCACCGCCTCCCCTTCAGCGCTGCTGCCCGGGCTTCGAGCGCCGAAAGTTTGTCTGCTGCTTCCTTTTCAAAGGATGCGAGTTTTGGGATCTCCCGCTCGATTGACGCCAGCCGGACCGTGAAATCCGCAAGCTCGCCCTGCGTGGTGAGGTCGTACTCTTCGACAAGGTACTTCATCCGCCGGTCCACGTAGGCGTTGAGGTAGGAATCCATCCCGATCATTTCGACCGCTCCAGGGATGATATGAGGCGGTCGAGATCCTGTGCCCGCGCCTCAAGGGCCATCTTTCCTTCGTATAACCGGGTGATCTCGCTGCTCACCCGCTCCAGCCGGTTTTCGAGGTTTTTGAGATCGCTTCCGGTCACGAGGTCCCATTCCTCGATGATGGCTGCAAAGTGCCGGTCGAAGTAGGCGTCAAGCGACCGGTCAAGCGTCGGGAGCCGGGAGCCGATGGTTGCAGGGACCTGCGAAAGCTCGTCCCAGAACGATCCGCTCGTCAGGTCCTGTTCCGGTGCGTGGTATACGGTCGGGTTCATCTCACTTCACCTTCTTCTCCTGCTCCTCCGCATTGGTGAGGAGGGTGTCGAGCTTCTTTGCCTTCACGATGTTCTCCAGCCGCGCCAGCCGGGCCTCGAGCAGTTTCTCTTTTGCAAAGACCGTTGTCTCGATTGCGGCATTGTCCTCCTGCACCTGCCGGATCTGCGCCGTTTGTTCCGGGGAGAGCCGGGTGAACGGGAACGCCTTCTTTGCCTCGTGCTGCTGGAGGAGCGCAAGCTTGTCCTTCTCCAGGTCCAGTTCCAGCGCCCGGTTGGAGGTCTTCATGATCCGTATCTCGCGGATGATAAGGTAGACAACCACCATGCCGAGGACAACGATCAGTCCTGCAAGCATCGTGTCGTTGATGATCATTTCGGATGCCATGGTTTCACCAGATTTTTATGATGCGATGATGGGGGATTCAGAGATCGTCCTTGCCGGAAACTTTCCGGGCAACGTCCCTGACACCGTCTGCGGTCTTCTTCGCCGCGGTGCCGATCGTTTCTGTAGCCTTTCCGGCTCCCGCCTTCACATCGCCGGCAGCCTTTGTCAGCGCACGGTCCAGCGAGTCAACGCCTTTCCGGGCAACCTCACCAGCTTCCCCCGCGGCTTTTTTGATCTTCTCGTCCAGCGGGGGGGACTTCCTGACAAGGACGGCTTCGTTCTCGGAGAGGCCGAGCACCGTGAGGTCTTCTGCGCTCACGCGCACCTGCCCCTCGAGGACGAGAGTGTCGGCAACGATCGTGACGGTCACGCTGGCACCGGTCGCCTCGTTGACAAGGTCCACCTGTCCCCCTTCGGTGATTCCCAGCTCCGGGAGGTGGGCTGCATTGAGGCGCGCCCGGCCTTCGCTCGGGAACGCCCGTTTTCGTAAGGATAACCGGATCTCCTGCATAGAGGAAAAACGACAGTGAAAGGGTAAATACCTTCCCCAAAGCCCGGCTTATCCCCGCCGCACGGTCCTGAAACACAGTTATCTGTGCGGAACGCCAAATATCCGGCAACAAGCGGAAGTGCAAAAATACCATGACACAACCCTGCGAGATGCCGGTAAACCAGCTCCACGTGAAACCGAAGATGACGGTGAACGAACTGGTGATGGCGATGGGAGAAGCCGGCGCCTACAACGGCGGATCGCTTGCCCGCGCCGCGGATATCTGGGAGCAGATGCTGAGAGACCGGGAGGCCACGAAGTTCTTCGGGCTTGCCGGGGCAATGGTCCCCGCGGGCATGGGCGGGATCGTCTCCGATCTCATCAGGGCCGGTCATATCGACGTGCTTGTCTCGACCGGCGCCAACCTCACGCACGACATCATCGAGGCCATCGGCTGCCACCACTTCCACGGCACTGCGTTCTGTAACGACATCGAGCTCCGGCACGACGAGATCAACCGGATCTACGATGTCTACCTCCCCAACGACGCGTTCGAACACTTCGAGGAGTTCATGCAGGGTGTCTTCTCCGAACTCGAACCAAAATCCACCATCTCCATCTCGGGCCTGCTGGAACACATCGGGAACCATACAAAATCCGGTATCCTCCACACGGCAGCGAGGAACAAGGTCCCGGTGTACAACCCTGCGGTGCAGGACTCGATGATCGGCCTCCAGTACTGGCTATTCTCGCAGACCAACAAAATCACCGTGGACGCCTTTGCCGACATGCAGTCGCTGATGGACCGGTGCTTTACGGCAACAAAGGCCGGCGCCATGCTCGTGGGCGGCGGTGTGCCCAAGAACTTCATCCTCCAGAGCATGCTGATGACCCCGAACGGTTTCCGCTACGCGATCCAGCTTACGGGCGACCGGCCTGACCTCGGCGGGCTCTCGGGCGCAACGCTGGACGAAGCCCGGTCCTGGGGCAAGATCACGGAAGACGCCCAGGCCGTGACCGTGTACGGCGACGCAACGATCACCCTCCCGGTGCTGACGGCCGCGGTGATGGAGAGGCTCGCGAAATGACCGAACTGATCCTTGCGCTGGACGTAACCGAAAAGAAACAGGCGATCAAGATCGCAAATGCCTGCGCCCCGCATCTCGACGCCATCAAGCTCGGGTACCCCCTCATCCTCGCAAGCGGCCTCTCGATTGCAGCAGAGCTCGAGGAGCTGGACAAGCCTCTCATCGCGGACTTCAAGGTCGCCGATATCCCCAACACGAACCGGCTCATCGCGGAGCAGGTCTTCGATGCCGGCTTCTCGTCCATCATCTGCCACGGGTTCACCGGCGCCGACGCAATCCAGGCGTGCGTAGGTGTTGCCGCGGACTACGGGGGCGCGTGTTTCGTGGTTGCGGAGATGAGCCACCCGGGCGCGACTGCGTTCTTCCATGGCGGGACCGCCGAGAAGATCGCCGCGCTTGCCGTAGAGTGTGGCGCGGATGGGATCATCGCCCCGGCAACGCGCCCGGAGCGCACAAAAATCCTGCGCGAAATCGTTGGCAAACGGAAGATACTCTCCCCGGGCGTGGGTGCCCAGGGGGGGGACGCAGCCACCATCGCGAAGCTCGTTGACGGCATCATCGTGGGGCGGGCGATTTATGAGGCAAAAGACCCGGTAACCGCGATAATGGAATTTTCCGCGGTCAGGAACGCGTAAAGATTTATTAATACCCTCAAAATTTTCACGAATCCGGATATGAACGCTATATAAAGCGGGGATCGGCCAATGGCCTGACCAGATCGTTCTAAATATTTATTAAGAACCTGTGAGATGTTATACTATGGATTGGACCGCAGAACAACGCAAACTGGCAGAGCACTACAAGACACTATCCGACATTCCCGAGCATGACCGGAAGTACAAGTGCCACACCTGCCACCTCATTGTCGAGGAGAATCCGTGTCCGAACTGCGGCGAGACACACCTCGAGGTCATGTGCCCCCTTGACCACTGCAACTGCACCCATGAAGTGATTGCGGGCATCGAGTACTGCCCGCTCTGCGGCCAGGCGGTCTGCCCCGAATGCGGCTCCCACGACGTCACCCAGATCAGCAGGGTCACGGGATACCTGCAGGACGTCTCCGGCTGGAATGCCGGCAAGCAGCAGGAGCTCAAGGACCGCACCCGCTATTCTGTTGCATGAGATATTACCTCGACAACTCCACGCTTTTTATCCGCGGGTCGTTCCGCGCCGCCAGCACCGGGGTCCTCGGGGGCATCCGGTCGGTCTCTTCCCTTCTTTGCCATACCGTCCCCCCTGACTGGCGCCACGATGCCCCGGAAAAGGAGATCGAGCGGGTCGCTGCCGCAGAAGGGATCAGCCCCGATCTCTTCGGCCTTTTGACCGCGGTCCCCATGCAGCAGGCCTGCATCCTCCAGTACGACTTCATCACGGTCTTTGTCACGGCCGGATTCCGCCGCGAACCCCCGGCAACCGCCGGCACTATCAACATTATTGTCTGCAGCGCTGAAGGGATGGAGGACGCGGCCCTTCTCGAGACCATCATGGTAGCGACCGAGGCAAAGGCCGAGGCGCTGCTCGGGCTCGACCTCCCGGCAACCGGAACACCCACCGATGCCGTGATCGCTGCCTCGGAGGGAAAGGAGAAACACCGGTATGCCGGCCGCATCACACCGGCCGGCATGCGGGTCCGCGAGGCGGTCCTCCACGGGGTTCCCGAGGCGCTCCGCCGGCACGATGCCGGTACGCCCTCCGGCCGCCCGGCGTTCTTCATCTACAGCCGGTTCCAGGGTGCGCACTGGGCAGAGTGGAAGCCCGGGAAGGAGTGCCCCTATTATCACTGCCATTTCGAAGGACAGGCCTGCGACTTCTGCTACTGTCCCTTCTACCCATGCAAGGACGAGAATCTCGGGCAGTGGGTGAAAGGTTCGAACGGAGGGAAGGTCTGGAACTGTGCAGCCTGTACGCTCCTGCACGAGCCGGCCGTTGCATCTTATTTCAGGAAATTCCCGAATGCTTCGCGGGAAGAACTGATGCAATACTCCGAAAAACTGAAACTGAAAAAATGATCCGCCTTTTCAGATCTGCTGAAAAGGAAAAACTGTTTTTATCTCCTGAGGCTCGGGCAATCGTCTTGCCCGATTTATGATTGATCTCACTCTTTTAGGCTTGGGTAATTTTATTGCCCGACTAAAAGAGTGGGCTCACTCTTTTATGCTTGGGTAATTTTATTGCCCGAGGAGAAGAGTGATTTCAATCACTCTTTGATATTGAACTCCGTCAGGAGTTCATGGAGAGGAATTTATTCCTTGATTCCAAGCGCGTTGAGGAGCTCGGGGAGCGGGATACCGTGTGCCTCGGCTGCCTGGCGGATGGTCTCGCCGCGGGCAATGGCGCACCCGACACAACCCATGCCGAACTTGAAGAGGGCCTCGGTTGCCTCGGGCTTTGCCTTGAGGAGCTCGTAAATCGTGCTGTCAGCGGTTATCTCAGACATAGTATCTCTTAGTTCAGCTCTTTCGTGAGATAAATCTCGCGATAGTACCCGACACCATTACCGGGGGAAAGCGGGATCCAAAGCAACACTTTCACTACGCATGGTGACACACTTATATCAAGAGTATTTCGAATTTTATTGCTGGAGATGTATGAAAATGGATTATTCCGAAGCAGCAAACAGAATCTCCCGAAAATTTGCCCAGGGCGGACAGACGCCTGATGTAAAGAAGATCGAAGGCAAACTCAGGCGGCTCGTGGACGAGTTCGGTGTCCAGCCCTCCGAGGCGGAACGCAGCGTGATAAGCGAGCTTTCAAAGGAGTACAACCTCCCGGCACCGGGTTCCGGCGGAAGTTCCGGTGCCGGTGGATCGGGCGGCGGTACGCAGGAGAAGAAGATTGCCGAGGGTGTGCCCGGCGAGTGGGTGACGATCGAAGGAAAGATCGTGGCACTCTCTGCACCGGCATCACCATCCATTGCCCAGAGCGGGATCATTGCCGACGAGTCCGGTGCGATCCGGTTCGTTGTCTGGGCAAAGTCCAATGCCCCGGCCATGGCCGAGGGGTCGTGGTACCGCATCGAGTCCGCGGTGGTCGATGAGTACAAGGGTGTTGCCAACCTGAAGGTCCACTCCGGTACAACCATTAAGGAGATTACGGAGGACAGGTCTCTCATCCCGGCACCGGCCCCGATAAGGGACCTTCGTCCCGGCATCGGCAGTGTCCGGGTCAAGTTCGTGCAGGAGTGGGAGGCAAACCACGAGCGGATGCTCCAGTCCGGTCTGCTGGGCGATGAGAGCGGCACCATCAAGTTCGTGATCTGGAAAGAGCCGGGAAAAGAGAGACTCGTGCCTGGTGCCGTGTACAGTATCTTCTATGCACAGGTGGACGAGTTCAATGGCCGGCTCTCGCTGAACCTGAACGCGGCAACCATCCTGCAGGAGGAGGGCGAGATCGCGGTAAGCGGCGGGGAGAGCACGTTCACCGGCGCCATCGTCCATATCGCACCGGGCTCCGGTATCATCAAGCGCTGCCCGGTGGAGGGCTGCAACCGTGCCCTCTCAAGGCAGAACTACTGCCCGGTCCACGAGATCCAGCCAAAGTTCGTATACGACCTCCGGATCAAGGGATGGCTTGACGATGGTGAGAAGACCCATAACATCCTGATCCAGCGCGACGTGGTCGAGGCGCTGACCGGGATCTCCCTTGCACAGGCGCAGGAGATTGCGGAGAACAACCCGCTCGGGATGGACGAGGTCTTTCTCCAGATGCGGGATGCGGTGCTCGGGCGGTACATCACCTGCCATGGCCGGGAGATTGACGGCCGCCTGCTGGTCAACAAGTGCGACAAGGTGGCGTTCGCATCATCGGATCATACTGCGTTGCTGAACCGTGCCGGGGGGGCACCCTCATGAGCACGAACCCCCATGACATGCCCCGCCGCGAGGGGGCTTTCGAGCGCGAGCCCGCACGCCGGGTCTTTGCCGCCGAACTTCGGGAATGCCGGTACCAGTTCAAGGACGGGGAGGACGAGAAGAGCCCGACGTTTGTCCTGCTGCCGAGCGGCGAGCGCTCAAACAGGATCTTCATTGTCGGTACCCTGACCGAGAAGACCCGGCAGGGCGAGCAGAACATGTTCTACCGGGGCCGTGTAGTCGATCCCACCGGGACGTTCTTTGTCATGGCCGGCAGTTACCAGCCCGAGGCAATGCAGCAACTCGCCAAGATCGAGCCGCCGCAGTTCGTTGCAGTGATCGGGAAGCCGAACCTGTACCAGAAGCCCGACGGATCATGGCTCGTATCCGTAAGAGTCGAGTCGATCACGGTCGTGGACATGGACACCCGCGATATCTGGGTGCTGGATGCGGCAAAGCACACGCTTGACCGGGTGGATGCATTCGCAAAGGAGCCGACACCTGACATCCTGAAGGCAAAAGAGCAGTACCCCACGATAGACCCGTCGCTCTTCCGGAAGATCGCGTACGATGCGCTGGCGCAGATCAAGATCTGATATAGGATGTGTCCCGTCTGATAGATGGCTATGATACTGCTCAAATTTTTTTAAAAATGGGCACTTAATCACATTGTAAGAAGATTACCGGATAAAAATGAGAATGAAACAGATTTTATATTGTAAATGTAAATACATTTACATATGTTCCAGTCAACCTCAAACCACCGGTACAGATTATCGATGATGATCCTGCTGCTCATCATAGCAGGCACAGTAGTATTGGGGCTGTCTCCCGTATCTGCGGAAAAACCGGTGATGGTGATCGTCGCGGAAGGGGATGGATCATATTTTCTGGGGGAAGAAGTGGTCTTCCGCGGGACGAATTCTGATTCCGATTCCACCTACCTCTTCATCACCGGGCCGGGCATCTCCGCGAGTGGCGGGAAACTCACTGCACCTCACCAGAAATGTTGTCACGGGAGATCCGGGTTCATTCGACATGGCAGCAACAAAACCGGATCACTCCTGGGAGTATACCCTTTATACCTACAATCTTCCGCTTGATCCTGGATCGTACACCATTCATGCCGTAAGCCAGCCACAAGCGAAAGATGGGTTCAACGATCTAACAACATATGGTACGACCAGTATAATCATCAGAAAACCGTTCATATCTGCCGCAGTCTCACCGTCACCAGTCCCGAGAGGACAGCCGTTCACGGTCACCGGCATTGCGGAAGGGGATCCAACGGAGGTCCAGGTATGGATTATCGGCGGTAAATACGTATATAATGCAATGGTTCCGGTGAATCCTGACGCATCATATACTTTTAATGCCGATACGCAAATCGCAGCAAATATTCCCACAGGGCCGGCTTTTCTCATCGTCCAGCACCCGATGCAGAACAACCGGCACGAGATCGTTGTGAGCGGGGAATATGTCAATAACCTCCTACTCAGCGGCGGGAATTTAACGGGCGGCATAAACATCTTCAAGATCAGCGGAGCAGGAAGCCTGCAGGGTCTCGACACGGTACAGGCGCTCATTGCCGGTATCAGCGACTCCAATGTCGATGACACCTATACAGCGATCCCGCTCATTGTCGATGATACGGGCATTTCAGCACCGCAGGTACAAGAAGGAGCGCCCACCCCGATCCGGCCTCAGACCAAACCATCCCCGCTTCAGTTTGCGCCCATCGGAGCACTTGTCCTGATCGTGGGAATTGCTGCGTGGCGTCGGCATTAGGGCGCCAGTTTTTTTGGATTTGGGGTTACCGGTTTTATCCCGGATTTGATGCGTATACACGCCCATCTCCCAGTTTACTTTTTCATCCCCATACATTTATTCAAGAATGTTTATCCACATGCCGGTGCAACCTGATCCTGTTATCGGGTGGTTACCATGGTCTGTTCCGGCATGCGCATTGTTCTTTTAAGTTTTCTGATTCTTCTGGTCCTCCTTTCAGGATGCACAGACCTCCGCCAGCAGGCAACCGGGACACCGGGCCTTCCGGATACTCAGGAAGTTCCCGTGGAATATGCTGCTTCACCAGTGCCGGCCCCGGCAACGGTGGTGACGACGGCTGTTGCCAGGGAGCCGGAGATGCCGGTGCGAAAAACCGTGAATGTACTACGGCGAGAACCATTCACGATCAACGGGTCGGTGAAAGACCGGTCGATCACCGAAGTGCAGGTCTGGATGTTGAATGACACCATCAGCACTTGGCACGTACCGGTGCAGGAAGATGGATCCTTCCAGATCAGCCTGAGCCCGGAAGAGACCAACAAGCTGTCCCGGAAGTTTACCTCGGCGATTATCATCCAGTACCCTTCACCACCCAATCAGTTTACCGTAAACCATGATGCGGTATCCGGAAACGTCACCGGAACCGGTACAACGCCGGAAAGAATCCTTGCAGAGCTGAACAGCAAGAAGAATTATCCCACAATGCTCGCTGATTACCTTGACCAGGCCATAACCAGATATGGCGCCGGGAATTCATGTGAGTTCTATTTCATGAACGGGATCGACGCGTGGATCGCTATTGATCCCATCAACCCTGTGCCCCCGGGAACCATGACCGTGTCCGGCACCACGAGCCTGCCGGCAGGATCGCTCCTGTCCATATCGGTTGTAACGGCATTTTTCCATCCCTCAACGAAAAATTATGACTGGTCTCATGAAATTGCGGAGGGGAGTGTGATGGTCGTTCCCGGTAGCAATGGGATCAACACGTTCTCTGGCATCATCGATACTGCACTTCTCAATACCGGCAAATACCTGGTCATTGTCGAATCCCGCGATGATGCCCTGCAGGCTACTGCCGACAGTACTGCCGAGATTATCGCACTACCGCCTGCACATCCGAAAACCGGGAATTATATCGACTGGTCCCGCCTTGCACTGCCCCCCCTTGCAGTGAATGAGACGATGCAGCCGGTAATGCTGGAGGGCGAATGGAAGATCGTGCCTCCCGGGACCGGGAAGACAAACAATCACGTGCCATACGGTTCGATCATTGACTGCGCACCCGACGGGATCTGCAGGGTATTCGACCAGTCCGGGGTCCAGTTCCTTGCAGTATACAACTCGAACGAGGCGCACATGATGGAGGTGCCGAACGGGGCAGCCGGGGATGACGGGACCATCGGGAATGTCACCAGGATCAGCCTCAACGGGGAGATCATCCTGACAAAAATCAATGAACAGGGAGAATAAAAACCCTCAACCGCCAATATCTATGACATCAGCAGGTTTTTTGCATGCCAGAACCCTCCCGCCAGTCCCTTGCCACCGGTTTCCGCGATGTAGACAGCTCCGGCGATACCAGCGCATGCCACCGCTGCCTTGACCTGATCACCGGCATCCCGTTCTTCCAGAACGTCAAAGAAGAGAGCTTCCGGATCCTTGCGGACACGAATCCCTCGTTGGTGCTCGATGCCGGCTGTGGCGTGGGAACGGACCTCGTCTCTCTTGTGTCGCGCCTTCCAGCGGGCTCTGGCATTGTCGGGATAGATGCAAGTGAGTCGCTGCTTGCCCGGGCAGCAGAGCGGACGAAGGGGATTGCAGGACAGTCTTCGCTGGTCCGGGGAGACCTGGCAGCGATTCCCTGCAGAGCAGAAGTCTTCGACGCATGCCGGATTGACCGGGTGCTCCAGCATATCCGCCAGCCGGTGACCGTGATACGCGAACTTGCCCGGGTCATGCGGCCGGGCGGGGTACTGGTTGCGTTCGACAATGACTGGGATACATTCTCGATCAGCCTTGGCGACCAGGATCTGGCTTCCCGGATCGGCCGGGCATGGCTCGAAAGCTTTGCCTCGGGGAGGATCGGCCGGGACCTTTTCTCGCTGTTCGAGACCTGCGGGATCGTTGCAATCCGTGCCGAGCCCCGCGAACTGGTGCTCACCGACCTTGCCGTGGCAAAACAGGTCTTCGACCTGCCGGACCTGCTGGAGCGGATGGTCCGGGCCGGTGAGCTTGAACCGGGCGAGACCGCCGTCATCTGGGAAGAACTCATCCGCACGGAGCGGAAAGGAGGCTTCCGGGCCGGCTATACCGGGTATCTTGTCCGGGGAACAAAGGCGTAACCCGTCACCGGCCCCTCCCCGGTCATCTCCACGCACGGGTGTGTCCGCCCGGGAGCTTCCATCACTGTATAGCATTTCGATTCGGGCGATGGTGACCGGGAAGAAAATCTTATCCCCCCGCATTCCCATCATCCACTGATCCATCATGGAGCAAAAGGAACTGAGTGCCCTCATCAAGGACGTTGACACAAAGGTGCTCAGGGAAGAGGCAAAGAAGCTGGGGCTGAAGCTCGGGCGCTGCCCGACCAAGCTCCAGATCGCAAAGATGCTGCCGGAAGCCACGGTGAAGAAACTGGCTCACAAGTGACCGGGCAGCCTGCGTCTCTTCGTTTCTCTTCTCGAAAAAAAGGAAAAATCCGCCCCCTACTGTACGAGCCGTTTAGTACACTTCGAGCAGGCCTTTGCTCTTCCCGGTCAGGGACCGGCCACCCTGTGGCGTCACGACAAACGTGTTCTCGATGCCAACAAGCCCCACGCCCGCAACCCCTTTCTTGGGTTCGAGCGCAATGACCATTCCCTCTTCGAGCGGTTCGTCAAATCCTTCCGCAATCACCGGCAGTTCATCGATCCAGAGCCCGATCCCATGACCGAGGAACTTCACCTGCTTCCCGCCGTACCCCATGAAGTTCTCCTGAAACGCCGGCTCGATGCTGCTCATGACGGTCCGATAAATATCAGACGGCACCGCACCGGGTTTGAGCATAGCCGCTGCCATGTCCTGGATCTCCACGCAGCGCTCATGGTCCCGGATTGCTGCATCCGGGATGGGTTTTCTGAACATGTACGAGAGGGTCTTGTCAGTCTGGTACCCGTTGACCCCGCACCCGATATCAATGATGACAAGGTCGCCAGGCTTCAGTTTGCGTTCCCGGCAGCCCATCTGGGGGACCGACGGGTGCATGCCGGCAACGCCACCGGGGGTATCCACGCAGATCGGGGAGAGCGAACTGGTGCCAAACCCGATCTGACCCATGACCATCTCGTTGAACATACCGAAGCGGATGATCCCCTGGTGCCCTTCCTTCACCATCACCGAATAGAGGTCGCAGGCAAGGGAGACCTCATCCATGCCTTCCGCAAGCATCCCTGGCACGAGGTCCTCGAGCACGTGCCGGTGGATCTCCCCGGCCCGCTCCATGAGGGCAAGCTCGTACTGGCTCTTTCTCGCCCGGACCGCCCCGACCTGGTCGTCAACAGGGCGCACATTTGTAAAACGGAGGTGCTTCTGCATCCGCTGGAACTGGGCAAATGACACATGCTCGGTCTCGAGGTGGATTGTTTTGGGAAGATCCTTTGTTACGGCAGCAATGTCCCGGTAGCTCCGCATCTTCCGGATGTCGGGGAAGAATGACTCTTCCTGTGCCCGCTCGTAGCTCATCCGCACCCAGAAGGTTGCATCGCCATCGCGGGCGATCAGGAGGAGGCCGTCCTGCATGGTGCCGGTGAAGTAGTAGAGGGGGACCTTTGCCGTGATGCCGGCCATCTCCCAGCCGGGTTCTGTCGTGTCCATCCGTTCCCGGAAACGGTTCATGCGGTCATTCAGTTCGGTAAGCGGGACGTTCATGCAGTAAATGAGTGGGGCCGAGAGAACGATAAAATTGATGAAACGGGGCCGGCAGTGCACCAGTGCCGGAGAAAAACAAGGGGGAGATTATTCTTTATTATTCTTCTTATCCAGTTCCCAGCGCTCCAGCACTTCCGGGCCCTCGACAAACTCGAGTTTGTGCTTGCGGGCGTAGAGTTTTGCGTCCTCTTTCGAGAGTGCGTAACCGGACTCGTCGTCCAGCATCTCGCAGATCGTTATTGACGGGGTGATACCGGCCATCTGTGCCATCGCGATGGAGAGCTCGGTCTGACCACGGCGGACGTCGAGAAGCCCGTCAGCGGCCCGGAGGAGGGCCATATGACCCGGGGTGCGGAAGGTCTCGTGGAAATTCACATTGCCGCCATTCATCGCCCGCTTCACCTGCTCGGCGATCGCGTTCACGGTCAGGGTCCGGTCGCGGTCGGTGATGCCGGTGAAGGTGTTGCGGTGGTTCACCCAGAGCGAGAAGGAGGAGTGGTTTTTCCGGTCGTAGGGGATGTCCCCCTCGCGCTCGGCAACCGCAATCGCCCGCAGGGCGTCGCTCGCGAACGGGAGGCCGAGTTTCTGGGCGGCAACCGGGTGGACGGCCGTGCAGATGAGTCCCCCGCCGTCTTTCCGCATCCTCACGATATCCTTCGGGGTTACGGCATCGGACCGGATCGCAAAGTCTGTCTCGCCCTCGCGGTCATCGAAATCGTAGAGCAGGATGAACTTCCCGTCACGGAGCGCCGCAAGGGCCTTGTCTATCACGGCCCCACCTCGACGTTGATGCTGTCGTTGTCCTCGACACCCAGCTTGCGCCGGAGGGCAATCGGGGCGATAACTTCGATGAGGTCTTCGGGATAATGAGTCCGGCCCGGCACCACGATGCCGCACTTGATCGTGCCGATCTGGCAGGGGATGCAGCGGGCGTCGCCGAACGTACGGCCGTCCGTGGAGAAACCCTTGATCCGGGTCCAGTCGAGTGCATCGATCTTCTTCCGGACCGTTACGCTCGATGGGGCTAGCTTGATGTTGAGCGTGCCGGGGTACGGCTCGAAGCCGAGTGCTTGTGCGAACTGCTCCTTATACGGCTTGAGGCTCATGTAATACTTGCCCTCACCAATTCCGCTCACGACGGCGCCGGAGAGCTGGTAGGACTTGCCACCTTCCGCGAAGATCCGGCAGTATTCCTGGTACTCCCGCCGGAGCACCTCCTCGCCGGCCTTTGTCACGGTTACGTGCTGGCCATCGGCCGAGAGCGCCCGGGTGATGAGCCCGGCTGTCTCAAGCCCCTTCAGCCGCCGGGACGCGGTCTGCTGGCTGATCCCGAGCATCTCGCCGATGCTCTGCGTTGATACAAAGATGGGCCCGTGGCACCCGCCCCGTACCGCGAGCGCCTTGAGACACTGGAGATCCTCCGCTGCTATCATGCTTATCAAAATTGAGATGCTTATTATTTATGAGTTGCTCTTGGCGTTGTTCCCTGTCGGGATTCGTTTCTTGTCGAAATTACGTTCGTTAATTATTTAACACCCGGGCTCAATGGTTATGAGCATGAAATCCGGTTTGCGGAACCAGCTTGCCGAGAAGATGGCAGGCGAAATTACGCTGTCGGACTCACCGGGACACGCGCTGAAGAAATGGCGCATGAACTTCGAGATCGCCCCGGGCGTCCTTTCAGAACGCCTGGGCGTCTCTCCATCGGTCATCTCCGATTACGAGAGCGGCCGGCGGAAAAGCCCCGGAACTGCCGTTGTCGGCAAGATCGTCGACACCATCCTTGCCATTGACGAGGAGGACGGCGGAAAACACATCCAGAAATACTCAACCATGCTCTTTTCGAATGTCGAGGATGACGTGATCTACGACCTCCACGAGTACGAGAACCCGGTTGCCCTGCAGGAATTCGCAGACGTGATCGGGTGCTCGCTGCTCTGCGGGTCGGCCGACCAGGCCATCTTCGGCTACACGGTGGTCAACAGCCTGAACGCGATCATGCAGCTCTCATCGAACGAATTCAACCGCATCTACGGCTGGAGCACCGAGCGGGCGGTGGTCTTCACCAATGTCTCGACCGGCAAATCGCCGATGGTTGCGATCCGCGTTACGCCGTTCAAGCCGCGGTGTGTGGTGCTGCAGGGGATCGATGCCCCTGATGTACACCCGATCGTGACAAAGATGGCGGAGAAGGACAGAATCACCGTCTTCTGCACGGGCATGGATATTGACAAAATCGTGAGTACCCTGAGGGAACAGAAATGGTAGGCATCATCACGTACGGTGTATACATACCGAGATACCGTATCAAGGTCGAGGAGATTGCCCGGGTCTGGGGTGCGAACGCATCTGATATTACCGGGGGCCTGGGCGTATTCGAGAAATCGGTACCGGACATGGACGAGGACGCGGCAACGTTTGCCGTTGAAGCAGCACGGAACGCCCTGCGCCGCAGGGCCGTGAACCCGGAGGAGATCGGGGCCGTGTACGTGGGCAGCGAGTCCCACCCGTACGCGGTGAAACCAACCGCGTGTACAGTTGGAGAGGCGATCGGTGCAACACCGGTCATGACCGCTGCTGACTACGAGTTTGCCTGCAAGGCGGGAACCGCCGCGATCCAGACCTGTATGGGCCTGGTCAAGAGTGGTATGGTCAAATATGGCCTCGCCATCGGCTCCGATGTGTCACAGGGAGCACCGGGCGATGCGCTCGAATACACTGCGGCAGCAGGAGGGGCAGCGTACATCATCGGGAACGATGATCCGATCGCAACCCTCAACCACACCTGCTCGTTCACCACGGACACACCCGACTTCTGGCGCCGCGAAGGGCAGGACTATCCCCGCCACGGCGGCCGGTTTACGGGCGACCCGGGTTACTTCAAACATGTCAAGGGCGCAAGCCGGCTCATGCTCGAACAGATGAAGACCACGCCGAAGGACTACACCTACGCGGTCTTCCACCAGCCCAACGCGAAGTTCCCGCAGAAGGTTGCAAAGGACCTCGGGTTCACCGCAGAACAGATCAAGCCGGGCCTTGCCGTCCCGCGCCTTGGCAACACCTACTCGGGCGCATCCCCGATCGGCCTGGCCGCAACGCTGGATATCGCCAAGCCGGGCGACCACATCTTTGTCTGCTCGTTCGGCTCCGGTGCCGGCAGTGATGCCTTCGACATCACGGTGACCGATGCGATCAAGGACCAGATCAACCGTGCAGCGGCACCTTCCGTTGAGAAGCTGCTGCAGAATCCGATCTACCTGGACTATGCACGTTATGCGAAACACAAGGGGAAACTGGTGATGCAGGCATGAGAGACGTTGCAGTAATCGGTATCGGGTGCACGAAGTTCGGCGAGCACTGGAACCGCTCGTTCCGCGACCTCTTTGTCGAGGCAGGCTCGCTTGCGCTCGAAGATGCGAAGATGTCGGGGGAGAAGATCGATGCAATGTATGTCGGCAACATGAGCGCCGGCCGGTTCGTGGAGCAGGAGCACATCGGTGCCCTGATCGCGGACTACGCGGGCATGGCATCCCGCCACATCCCTTCGACCCGTGTCGAGGCAGCCTGCGCATCGGGCGGCCTTGCCTTCCGGCAGGCAGTCATCGCCGTTGCGAGCGGCATGGAAGACATCGTTGTCGCAGCGGGTGTCGAGAAGATGACCGACGTAGCACCCGGTGCGAGCACCGACGCCCTGACGGGTGCAGCGGACCGCGAATGGGAAGGATTTGTCGGCGCGACATTCCCCGGCCTGTACGCGATGATTGCCCAGGACTACATGCACAAGTACGGCATGACCCGCGAGCAGCTGGCGCACGTTGCGGTGAAGAACCACTACAACGGGGCACGGAATCCCATCGCCCAGTTCCCCTCGGAGATCACGCTCGATACCGTGCTGAAGTCAACCATGGTGGCCGACCCCCTCCGGCTCTTTGACTGCTCACCCATCACGGACGGTGCGGCGGCGGTCATAGTCGCCCCGCTCGAGCGGGCAAAGGAGTTCACGGACACGCCCATCAAGGTACTGGCAACGGCACAGGCCAGCGACTCGATCGCCCTGCATGACCGGCGCGATATCTCGACCCTGGACGCATCCGTTGCCGCAGGGCAGCGGGCCTTCAAGATGGCCAAGCTCACCCAGAAGGACATCAACATGGTCGAAGTCCACGACTGTTTCTCGATTGCGGAGATCTGCGCCATCGAGGACCTCGGGTTCTGCAAAAAGGGCACGGCCGGCAAATTCACCGCTGACGGCGAGACCGCGCTCGGCGGAAAGATCCCGGTCAACACAAGCGGGGGGTTAAAGTCCTGCGGCCACCCGGTCGGGGCAACCGGCATCAAGCAGGTCTGCGAGATCGTCCAGCAGCTCCGCGGCGAAGCCGGGAAGCGGCAGGTAGACAACGCAAAGGTCGGCATGACACACAACGTGGGCGGCACCGGTGCAACCGTTGCCGTGCACATCCTCGGGAGGGTCTAAGATGACCGTTGCACGATTCTGGAGAAAGATCCCCCAGCGCTACAACCTGATCGGCACGAAATGCACGACCTGCGGCCGGCATTTCTTCCCCCCGCGGACGTTCTGCCCGGACTGCCGCCGGAACGGCAAGATCGTGGACCACAAATTCGCCGGCCTCGGCACGGTGGTGACTTACACGGTCATCATGACCGAGCCCGACCAGTTCGCATCCCCCGGACCATACGTGCTTGCCATCATCAAACTCGACGAGGGCCCGCAGATGACCTCGCAGGTTATCTGCGACCCGAAAGAGGCGAAGATCGGCATGCGGGTAAAAAGTGTCTTCCGCAAGATCGCCACCGATGGCGAGAGCGGTATCATCCACTATGGCACGAAGTTCGTGCCGGTGGAGTAAATTTTTCTTTTTTCAAGAATATTCAAAATCGGGAATCCCCTTTACGTACGATTGTTTTCGGACACGATAGTCATTTATTAAATCCTGAGCGGATTGCCAACAGAATATTTTAAAAGATATTCCGGTATCCGGAACGCAAGTCCCATTTTTTGGAACATTGCATTCCACGTGATATTCTCATGGCGTTTCATCATACGGGAAATATGGTGCCCGGCGGATAATACCGGACATCGAGGAGTGAAAAAAGCATGAGACGAATCGGAATTGCAGCGGCGATGTTTATTGTTGCGCTGCTGATGACCGGGGTCGTAAGCGCCCTAGCATCGAACGAGAAGCCTGAAGAAATAACCATCACGCAAATCGGACCTGATACAGCAAAGACAAGTGATGGACAGATTATCAAAAAGATAACTATCAAAGTGGATAATGAGACACAAGTTGGAGACAACTTCGCTATGGCAGGTCGCGATCCAGGGCCTGATCCTGTACCAAGTCCCGATCGTATTAAGATCGGTGTTATCCACAATCCCACCTCAAAAGGCGGATCCGGATCCGTAGCTCCAGGATATGCCGATCTCTGGGGTCCCTTCTCATGGAATGCCGGAGATCCAGTGAGCGTTTCTGCCACGTGGACTCCTACGAGCGAGGGTGTTTACCTAGGCATCTATGATAGAGCAAATCCATCATGGGCATACACGGAGTGGAAGACCGGCGGATCGGGAACCTATTCAGCGTTCGTTCCCTACACGAGCAGCCAGTGGACATTTGCCATCAGGAATCCGGCAACAAATCCTGCAACGGTGAATTACGTCCTTACCTGAGTGCTCGGTAATTACCCTCTGAATGGATTTGATATTGTACATCAAATTCCTCTTTTTTTCAGACTGGGGAGTTTATCGTGATTGCATGTGAATGGGATTACTGATGGATCGAAGAATTATCGCAATGATGGGAATGCTGGTCCTGGCGGGACTGGCACTGGCATTCGCTGTTGCGTTTATTGCTGGCGGCGAGAACGGGCGGGCTGAAGATATCTGGCTTATCCGGAACACGCAATCGGCACAGGCACCCGGTCACCCTTCAGAAAAGGGACTGGATAGTGTTTTAAAAACTATGCCGGAGAATGAGACCCCGCCCCGGCCCGTTGTAACAACAAACTGGTCAAATGCCAGTAAGACTACGATAAAATTAGAGACCATCGCCCATAACCAGAGCGCGACACTGATATTGTATCCCGATGGAAAACTGGGGAGGCTACTGTTAATCGATAGGAATAATCCTGAGACCAAAACCGGCACCTTAACGCCGGAACAGCGGAACCTTGCAGAAGACATCGCCCTTGCGGATGCAAGAGTCCGGGAAATCATTGGAGCCGGGATGTATACCATAAATATCCAGTCGTTCGATTGCATCCAGGTGAAAAATTCCGAAGAGATTCCTCTGCGCGGGACCGGCGTTTCCATCGTCTTTACGACCGTCAATACGACTACGGCGAGGAACGAGACGACATTCATCGTCCATGTCGATCTCGACAAGGAAAACGTCGTGCGTGTGAGCCCACCAATCCCTGTGAGTGAGTGACGACAAAAACCTGAAAGTTATTCTTCTAAAAAATCTATTTTAATATTACCGGATACTCGATACAATGCACCTGAATAAAAAAGCCGCGTTCGCCATGGGTATATCCACAGCATCGGCCTTTCTTCTTGCCCTGACGTTCCTCCGTCCCCTGACCATCAACGTGGTATTCAACGGTGGCGACCCGGCGGTAGCAAGTATTCCCGGTGTATACACCCTCCTTGATTGTGTTATCATTGCTGTCACAGCATTCCTGCTGGGCATCAGTATGATGGTTCTTTACCGGATCTATTCCCACTCGGCGGATGACGCAACGATCGTCTCTCTTCAGAAAGGGGAGCCGGTACCGGAAATCCTGCAAAGTCCTGATCATTCCACCCTTCATCAAATCGCTGGACCGGGCCCGGAAACGGTCCCTGAAGAAAGCCCCGGCATTGTGCTGAACCTGTTGAAAGGCAACGAGAGATCCGTTATGGAAGCGCTCATGAACCACGGCGAGATGAACCAGGCGGATCTCTCTGCAAGGACCGGCATACCCAAGTCCACACTCTCAAGGACATTGCAGAACCTTGAAAACCGCAGGCTCATCTTCCGCTATGACAATGGCATGAGCAAGATGGTGAAACCCGAGATTCACTGGAAAGGCACAGGCAGCAATAACCATCACTGAGGTACGCAGCATTGTCCTTCCCGATGCGAAGTCCGGACCGTGCTGCTCTGCGTCATGGCAGGATACACGGTTCCCCGCAGGATCCCTGTCCCCGACGGGGGCAGGGGAAGGGATCGCTTTTCGACCATGGGGGGTCTCACCCCCCGTTTCGGGTAAAATATCCAATCCGGGGTCGTAATGGGCTCCGATTGCCTTCTTTCGGACCTGCCCGGCCGGCCTGTTTTGGCTGTTTTCTGGGATGGTTTTCCGGGAAACCGATATAAAGGCCCGGATCGGCTGGCTGCCGGTTTTACGCTCAGAATAACCGGCCTGTACAGTGCAGTTCCAGCGGAGGTCAGGGAACGGGGGCTGGTTTCTGGTTCTGGGGGGCGGGGGCCGGGAAACGGGGATAGGAGGGTTATGGAGATCTACGGGGATACCGGATTTTCCAGGGGCCTGCCCTGCAACCCCAGCCACCGCTATCTCACACGGATATCGTACACCGCATGCCACTGCGCCGGCGAGTACGACCGCACGACCCGTTCCGCGGCAATGGCCCCACCCAGTTCCCGGATCCGGTCCGCGTGTTCTCCTTCAGCGGAGACGAGCGAGTAGAAATGGATCATTCCGCCCGGCCGGACGAGCCGGAATGCCTCCGACAGGAATTCCGTGTCGGCAAGGGGCAGGTTCATGACCACCCGGTCGAATCGCCACGGGAGGATCCGGGCGAGGTGTCGGGCATCCGCGAGCAGCGGGAGGACATTTTCTGTCCGGTTCCGGTGCAGGTTCTCGAACATCAGGGCAACCGCTTTTGGGTTGAGATCCACGGCGACGACAAGCGATGCCCGTTTCGCCAGCGTGATCGCGAACGGGCCGACCCCGGCAAACATGTCGAGCACGAGTTCCCCCTCCCGCACCTGGGAAAGGATGCGCTGGCGCTCGGTAGAGAGCCGGGCCGAGAAGTAAGCACCTGCAAGATCCACAACAAAGGTGTGCCCATGCTCGGTCACGAGCGTGCGGGTCGTCGATTCCCCGGCAAGGTGGGAGAACTCCCGGATCCGGTACTCGCCGTGGACCTCGCCCTGTGCAAAGACAACCGTGTGGAGCGAGGGGCGGGATGCCAGCAACTGCTGCGCACCGGAGGGATCGTTCTCCTGCATGATGGCAATCCCGCCTACCAGTTCGTGCCGGGGCAGCGGCTCCCTCCCCGGGTGCGCCTCGAATTCGAACAATGATGCACCCTCGCGCTCTTCACGGAGCGGCAGGATGAGGTCGGAACCCTCGCGCAGGACTTTGAGGGAGGGATCGAGCGCGCCCTCCCGTATGAGCGCCTGCCGCACCTCCTCCCCCTGCCGTGCTGGGACGCGGAGCCCCCACCGACCTGCCGTCTTCCCGACCACGTGTATCATAAGAGTATAGGTGCTAACCATTAATCATGGCTGATGATGCACAGCGCCGCTCTGAGGGGCAGGCCGGCGGCGCACAATCAGGTCAGGACAAGGAAAGGGATGCCGTTATTCACGCAAAACTGAAAGACGGGACACTGAAGATCTACGAACTGGAAAAGGAGCTCATGCCCATCGACGCCATCCGGGTCCGGCGCGGATTCATCGAGCAGGAGACAGGGGCAAAACTCGATAACATCGGTATCTTCAGTATCGACGTTGACCGCGTGACAAAGCGCAACTGCGAGAACATGATCGGGACCGTGCAGGTGCCGGTCGGCGTTGCCGGGCCGGTCCTCGTCAACGGGGGCTGTGCCAGTGGGAAGTATTGGCTGCCGCTTGCGACAACGGAGGGGGCACTTGTCGCCTCGGTCAACCGCGGCTGCAACGCGATCACGAAGGCCGGCGGTGCAGAAGTCCGGATCCTCCATGACGGCATGACCCGGGCGCCCGTCTTTGCAACGGAGAGCGTTGCGCACGCGGTACAGGTTTGTGACTGGGTGAAAGCCCACCGCGATGAGCTGAGGGCTGCTGCTGAGAGCACGACCTCGCACGGGAAACTGACCGACATTGTCACATTCGTGACCGGCACCAGCGTCTACGTGAGGATGGAGTTCGACACCAAGGACGCGATGGGCATGAACATGGTCACCATCGCAAGCGCGAAGGTCGCCGACATGATCGCGCAGGGCACCGGTGCGCGGCTCATCGCCCTCTCGGGCAACATGTGCACCGACAAGAAGCCAGCCGCCATCAACGCTATCATGGGCCGGGGCCGGAGCGTTGTTGCCGGGGTCGCCCTCACCCATGAACAGGTTAAAACGATCTTCAAAACCGACGCACAGTCCCTTTTCGAGGTGAACTACCGGAAGAACCTGGTTGGATCTGCCCGCGCCGGTGCCATGGGGTTCAATGCGCACGCGGCAAACATCGTTGCGGCCATGTTCATTGCCTGCGGCCAGGACGCGGCCCACGCGATCGACGGAAGTACCTGCATCACCACGGTCGACCAGACAGAACAAGGGGTGTACGTTTCCGTTACGCTGCCCTCTCTTCCGGTCGGCACCGTTGGCGGGGGCACAGGAGTTGACACCCAGCAGGAATGCTTAAAACTTCTCGGTGTCGCGGGAAGCGGAACGCCACCGGGCACGAACGCGAAGAAACTCGCGGAGATCATCGGCGCAGGCGTCCTTGCGGGTGAACTCTCGCTCCTCGGCGCCCTTGCCGCCCAGCACCTGGCCCGCGCCCACCAGCAGCTCGGCCGGGGATAAATTCCCGCCCTTCCCCTTCCTTTTCTTTCCGATCAAAAAGGGACTGGTTACTGTTTTACCCGCTTGTCCGGGAAGAGCTCGTCAAAGGTTTTTTCATCGGGATTCAGGTACCTGAAGGGCTTGAGCCTTCCGGTGCGCCTCCCGACCCAGTAGAGGATCATCGGGACGAACAGGACCGGAACCGAGAGGTAGAGGGACCCGGAAAGGTCGGGGTTGAACGCGAGCACGACAAGGGCGATTACTTCCAGCACTACACCGACAATTACCGGCATCCACGGCGAGAGTGGGGCCGGGGCGATAATATCCGCATTGGTATACCCGCGTTCATGGATGCGCTTGCGGAAGACCACCTGCGCCCAGCAGATGGAGATCCAGCAGATGGCACCAGTGAACGCCGACACGGAGAGGAGCCAGATGTAGAGCTGGCCTTCGCCGTTCGTGAACCACCAGAGGGAGAGGACGAGCCAGCAGCACGCAAGGGTGACGAGTGTCCCGACCATGGGGACGCAGTTGCGGTTCAGCCGCGAGAGGAACCGGGGCGCCATGCCCTCCTCAACCGACAGCCCGTAGAGGGCACGGACAGCGCCGTAGAACCCGCTGTTCGCGCAGGAGAACGCGGCCGTCAGGACAATAAAGGAGAGGACGGCTGCCGCCTCCTGGAACCCGTACCTGGCAAGTGCGGTCGAGAAGACGCTGTCCGTGAGCCCTGCCTCGGCAAACGGGATGATGAGAATGAGAAAGAAGATCGGGAGGATGTCAACGCATATGATCCGGTGCACCACCTGCCGGCAGGCTTTTGGAACTGTCTGCTTCGGGTTCTGGGTCTCGGCAGCGGCCAGGCCCACGATCTCCGAGACCTGGAAGTTGACGAGGATCAGGGCCATGTTGACGACAAGGATGAAGGCCCCGGCCGGAAAGATGGCGTCATACAGGTTCACGTCCGGAGGGAGGACCACGCTTGTCCCGATGAACCCTGCCGTCCCGATGAGGCCCAGGACAATCAGGGCCGCAACTGCGCAGAAGATGACGTTGTGCGCGATCTTGATGATCGCAAGCGAACTCTCCACCAGGCCAAACCCCCCGACCTGGATCAGGTTCAGGATCGTGATCATCAGGAGAAATGCAATGGCCCACAACACCACCGGCACCGTGGGGACGAACACGTGCATGATGATGCCCCCTGCTACAGCCTCGGAGGGGATATACGCGCACCAGTTGAACCAGTAACTCCAGCCGGTACCAACGGCCCATGTCGGGGAGATGAACTCCGCCGAATAGCTGATGAAATTCCCCTGCCGCGGGACATTGACCAGCAGCTCGGCAAACGACTGCATCACGGTATAGATGATGAGGCCGCCGATGGCGTAGAGCAAAATGACGCTTGGGCCCATCTCGGAGATGAGGTACCCGGTGCCGAGGAAATAGCAGGAACCGATGATGCCCCCGATGGCGATCAGGTTGGCCATCCACGGGCGGATTCCGCGTTTCAGCCCGAACTCGCCCATGGGCGGCAGCGGGTCGCGGGGACGGTGGTGGTGCGTTTTGCTCTCTTCGATCTCTTCCTTCGTTTGATCGGCGTCCGGGAAGGGAAAAACCGGTTTGTCGTTGTTACCGGCAGGTTCTGGTGGCGGGCTGGTCTGGATCAAGCGGTACTCACTCGTTGCACGATCAGCAGACCATACATGATGCATTTGTGAAATAAATTATTTTCATTTGATCCGGACGGGACGGGAACAAAAAAACGTGGCCCGTACCGTCAGAACCGGAACCACTTCATCATGACAATGGCGTCCTCGCCATTTGCGTAATAATGCTCAATCCCGAAGACTTCGCGGTACCGCATCCTGCGGTAAAAGCGCTGGGCTGCGGTATTGGAAACCCGGACTTCCAGCTGGACGCCCGTGGCCAGTTCCAGTGCGAACTGGTGTTCGACCCGGTTCACGAGCAGCTTTGCTATCCCCCGCCTGCGGTACCGCGGGCTGACCCCGAGATTGCAGAGATGGCCGTAGATGTTTTCCCCGGTGTCCTCAAGCCCGCCTACAACGAACCCGACAACGGCGCCATCGCACTCTGCGACAAAATAGGTGGTGGGATAGTACGTCAGCGCTTCGAGAAAGACTGCCTGCTCCCAGGGATCGATAAACGACTCCTTCTCGATGGCAACTATCGCCGCGATATCGGCGGGTGTTGCCCGGCGGATCTGGGGCAGCGGGAAGAGAGCGAGGTCATGGGGCCGGATCATGGGACATTCTCCTGGTGCCTGGCGGATCTGGGTAAACATCCTGAGTGCTTGGTATTCATAGCATTTGTCCTGCGGGCGTGTGCAGAACGCCCGGCATGACGGGGTGAGTCTGCGTTATATGGGATCACACACAATAATGAGAGCACGTAAACGTACTGTCAATGCGCGGGGTCTTGCATGGTGAGGATATATCGTTTTTCAGGGGTGCGGCCGGTCCGGGAGGCTGCGCCGGAGATCGCGGCAGTGCCGTATGATGTGGTGACTGCTGACGAGGCAAAGGCGATCATTGCACAGAACCCGAAGAGTTTCCTGCGCGTGAGCAGGCCCGATGCCGAACTCCCGGGCATTCCCCCCCATGATGACCGCGTGTACCAACGGGCGCGGGAGATGTTCCTCCACCTTGAGCAGGAAGGGCTCATGAAGAAGGACCAGGAACCCGGCATATACCTGTACCGGGCACAGCAGGACGGGGACGTGTTCCTTGGCCTCTGCTGCTGCCTTGACGTGGATGATTACCGGAAAAACAAGATCCGTCGCCATGAACTGACACGGTACGACAAGGAGGAGGACCGGACAAGGCACATCGAAGCCGTCCGTGCGCACAATGGGCCGGTGGTCCTCCTCTATCGCGACGGTGCAGACCTCTTCTCCTTCATCGAATCACAGGTTGCCCGCACAGAACCGCCGGTTGCAGAGGTGCAGATAGGGCAGGGGGCAGTCCACCAGATCTTCCGGATCACGGATCCCACGGTCCTCGCTGAACTCGAACGGCGCTTCGCTGAAATCCCGGCACTTTACATTGCCGATGGCCACCACCGCGCCAAGGCATCGGTGAACCTTGTTGACAAGATCCTTGCATCCGGTAACCAGCCGGGAACAGAGGTCTGCAGGTTCATGGGAGTCCTGTTCGCCCACAACCGGGTGAAGATCCACGGGTACAGCCGGCTCCTTACCGACCTTGGTCCCTTTACTCCCGACACCTTCCTCAAAGAGCTCGGAAAGCACTACACGGTCCGGCCATACGCGGCAGTCGATGGCAGCGTGTACAACATTCCCCCCGCGATTGCCGATCCGGAAAAGTATCACATTGTCCACCTCTATCTCAGGGGAACCTGGTACGAGTGCACGCGCCTGCGGGAGTCCGGTGCTGAGACTCCCGACACGCTTGATGTCGCCGTGCTCCAGAAGCACGTGCTGGAAGGGATGCTGGGCATCACCGATCCCCGGGGCGATGCACGCCTCCAGTACCTGGGCGGGGCCCGCCCGGTCTCCGACCTTGAAAAACTCGTTGATGAAGGGACCTACCAGCTCGCGTTCGCAATGCAGCCGGTGAAGGTGGAGACCGTCCTCTCCATTGCCGACGCCGGAGGCATCATGCCGCCGAAGTCCACGTGGTTCGAACCCAAGCTGCTGAGCGGCCTCGTTGTCCATTCGTTTGATTGAAGCCCTCATCCGCTTTTTATCCGATCCTTTATTGTTTTTTAAAACGATGGTGTATGGTATGATCACCATCGCACTCCCGAAGGGCAGCCTTGAGGCGCAGACCCTCCAGCTGTTCAAGGAGGCAGACCTCGAGGTCCGGCGCACGGACCGCGACTACAACCCCCGTATTGATGACCCCCGGATCGGGAAGGTCAAGATCCTCCGCCCGCAGGAGATCCCGACGTACGTGGACAAGGGATACTTCGACCTTGGCATCTCGGGCCTTGACTGGATCACCGAGACCGGCGCCGACGTGGTTGAGGTGGCAGACCTCTCCTACAGTAAAACCGGTGAGGGAAATGTCAAGATCGTTGTTGCGGTGCACCGTGACGAGCCCATTGAGAACGTCAGCCAGATCCGGCCAAACAGCCGGGTCACGACCGAATACCCCGAGCTCACGAAGAAGTTCTTCGAGAACTTAAAGATCCCGGTCCAGCTCTTCCACTCGTTTGGTGCATCGGAGGCAAAAGTCCCCGACCTGATGGATGTGGTCGTCGACCTTACCGAGACCGGGACAACGCTCCGGAAGAATGGCCTCAAGATCATCGGCCAGATCATGGAGTCCCACACGGCGATCATCGCAAACAAGGCAAGCTGGGCAGACCCGGAGAAGCGGCGCGAGATCGAGGAGATCAAGACGCTCCTGTTCGGTGTTATCGATGCCCGGCATAAGGTCCTTTTGACCATGAACGTCCCGACAGCATCCATGGAGAAGATTGTTGCGGCACTGCCGGCGATGAAGAAACCTACGGTGAGCCGGCTCCACGGGATCGACTACTACAGCATCCAGACTGTTGTGCCGAAGGGATCAGTCAACGGGCTTATCCCGAAGCTTAAGAAGTGCGGTGCCGAGGATATTCTGGAGATACCGATAACGAAGATTGTGGCGTGATGCAGGCACGGAAAAAAGTTTCCATTATTTCTTTTTACGTGCTATTTTTCCGTTTATGGTTACCAGTAACGGGTGCAGCACACAATACGGGTATGTATTCTGATGCACGATGATTCGCACTCCGGTAAGGTGTGAAAAAAGTCGTTTTTCCGGATGCCCTGTCAATCAATTATTCGAGTTTGATATAGATCGTTCCTTCCGATGCACTGATGCAGGTTGAACCGGATTGTGTTACCGAATCATCGGTATCCTCTGCCTGGGCAACGACCCGGAACTCGTAACATTTCCCTTTTACCCAGAGCGACGTATCCGACAGGGATAGTGTATAGTACGAGGGTGAATTGACCACCTGACTGCTGATCATCGTTATGCCGCCGGGGATTGTCTGCCATGCCGCAGCACTATCCGCCACCCGGGACTGCAGCGTTTCTGTAACGGTTTTATCGCCGTCATAGGAGGTCTTCCATGCCAGCTTCCACACGGTTGGATCGGATGTAGTGACCGTGAGATCGCTGACCTGGAGTGTTTTTGTACCAAACCCGGGATTTTCTCCCACCGGATACACCTTGCACTGCATTTCCGGGATGAACGCTGTCTGTGTCACCGGATTCGTGGTATCACTCATGTCGGTGAATGTAATAGAGGAGGTGCTGTCAGGGCCGAAGAGATCGAACGACCCCGCCTGGATCAGTCTGAGGCGTAACGTTGCACTCCAGGTCTCGTTGAGCTTGATTGTTCCAACATTGTAGTTTATCTGGCGGGCACTCCATCCTGCTGTGTCGTCTTGGACTGTACTGAAGAGCTGGTGAAAGATACCGTGCTTGGTGATATTGGTCTTGTTGATATAGGTCGAACTGTCAGCAACAGGCGTCTTCATCTCATACACGTAGTCCATATACTGGGTGATGTCGCCTCCCGTATTGTCGTCGATTGTCACGGTCCCGAAATCGAGGGACACTTCCGTGTCACCTCCAGCGGTTTCCTGAAGATCGCCGGCAATCGCAATATACACGTCTTCGATATTTGCCGAAGAAGCTTCAAAGTACCTTCCACCGGTGGCTGTGGCAAGAGTTTCAAGTGTTGTCTTCCCGCCGCTGGAAATGCTGTCGCCGAATGCGATAGAGTATATTTTTATCCCGTTGTGGCTTGCGTATGCAGCCATGTTCTGGTATCCGTCGGTATCGGAATAGGACATATATGATTCCGTCAAATCCCCAAAGTCCGTAGGACGCCACGATGTATAGCCGCGCCCCCGTGCAAGCGGGTCGCCATAGTAATTATAATCCCCATCGGAGAGGACGATAATGGCCTTGATCGCATTGGATCGAGCCCTCGCTGATTTCAGTTCCTGGACCGCTTTCCGGAGACCATCCCTCAGGGGGGTACCCGAGTAGGGAACCATGGAATTGATCGCCTTCTTGGCATCTGCCGGAACAGAAGTCAGTTCCTGGTCTACTGTTGCATAGTAGAGATAGGATGTCGGAGAGGACTTATAATGTTCATCTCTATACGATTGGTCGTCATGTGTATCCAGATCAATTCCGGGGCCCAGACCAGAATAGGTTGTGGCGGAAGTGTAATCACCTTTGTTTCCAAACGAGACAACCCCGATTTTGTCGTTCGTTCCCATCTCGTCGACAAATGCCGAAGATGCTGCCATAACGTTGACCATCCTGTCCGGGTTACCCTTCATCATACTTCCGGAACGATCGGTGGTGAGGACCACATCGATGGGATTCGGTTTGAGCGCTATGCCATCGCCTTTGAGCTGGATAGTAAGGTTCAGTTCATCCCCGACATGAGCATTGTCGCATTTCATGGACGAATAGGTACTGAGATAAGGGTAGTTCTTCCAGACAAGAAGGATATCCCGCGATTTGGTGATAGTACCTGCCGTGTTCGTCCACCGTGCTGTCACGACCACCTGGCCGGTGGCCGTCGGATCGAATCCGGGCTGTCCTTCAGCTGCAAATGCCCCGGGGCTGAATTCTGTGGTTGCATACCCGTCGTCACCAACCAGGACTGCCTCGGTCGGCCCGACTGCAAGCACCGGATCGGTTGCCCCAATATACACGGCATCATAGGTTGTGGTACCGAGCGAGAAATACACCTTCTCGTTTTTCACCGGGTTGCCCTTCGCATCGACAACCCGTGCCTGGAGAATGGCCCGGGTCGCACTGTCCACGTCGAGGCTTGCCATGGACTGCGGATTTGCAGTAAACAGGAGATCAACCGGGTCGGTATTGTAATATTCAAGTTGCTGGCTGCAGTATCCGACATTGGTTGGATCCCTGCAGACAGCGGCCGGATTAGCGGGGGAAGAGGCATTGAGCGTAAACACCCTCGCTTCATCCTGTGCCGGGAAGATGACCGTGACCTTGCCGTTGAGATTGGTATACTGTGTTGCACTCTGCCCGTCGGTGGATGTGCAGAGCACAGGCGCACTATGAATCGGGTTGCCGAATTTGTCGGTGAGCGTGTAGGTAATGGTCACATCGTTGACCGGGAGACCGTCTGCCGGGAGGGGTGATTTCGTTCCTTCCATGTTGATGGCGCGGGTCTGCTCGATATACGAGGGCGTCTCCTCTGCAATCCCGATAACCGTTTTGGAGGGCATTATCACCATATTGCCGATACGATACATCCAGAGCTTGTTCTCTCCTGCAACGGTGGAGAGCCTTAAGTCAATGGATACATTACCCTCTGTATCTGTATAATACGTTTTTTCGGTTACGAAATTTGTACCATCCTTTAATCCGACACCATCCTCTCCGGTAACGGTGATCTGGACAGCCTCAGGGGCATTCTTACTATCAACGCGGTTATTCCAGTAATCGTAAACAGTAAGATTTACCCGGATCTCCGAACCAACGGGTAACTCTGTCGGATACGCATCAAAACTCGCTTTTTCAGGGATGCCGTGATCGATCCGCTGGAATGTCGTGAGCGTAACGGGAAGTGTCTGGCCATCGTTGACGGACACCGTTGCATGAATGGTAGCATTGCCGCTGATCGTTTTAACAGAAAATACTGCTGTTGCCACTCCATTCACATCGGTTTTGACAGGTGTTGTCGGAGAGATCGTCCCCAGAACCTGCGAGGCAGCATCGAGGGTGAAGGTTACATCCGCATTCGCGACAGGCGCAGTCGCCGTATCCACTACCGTCACGGTGATGATGGAACTGTCCGCACCGTTTGCAGTGATCCATCCCGGGGTACTTATCGTCGATAAGGAAAGATCCAGTGCTGCTACTGCAGAACTGCTCAGGAGGAGAAGTCCGAATAGAACCAGAATTGTTTGTTTCACTATCCTGCCTCCGTTCTGAGCAAGTTTCTCCACGCAATAGTATATATAACTTTTTATTTAAAATTTTGGCCAATTTATTGTTAGATTCGTGAAAAAACAAAAATTTTCACATTTATTGATATTATACCGCACTATTTCTGACCGTTTGGGACACAAGAACCAGAATGCTGGCCGGGCTCTTCCAGGGAACAAGTTAATTTTATAAGAGTGGAATTTTTCTCGATTTGTTTTCTGACAGGAAAAGGGCTAACGGGAGGGATTGCCGGTATCTTTTCTTCAGGTATACATGAGTAAGCGGTTTTGTGAAAAAATCCACCCGGTTGTTCTTAATCAGGATAATAAATGGAAAATTCAACCTACCGCAATTAACGAATGTTTATATCCCTGATCTCTCTTATAAACCATTGGGCAATCTCATGAAAAGAATGAAATATCTTCTTTTTTTTATCGTGATAGCAGTCGCTGTTCTTGGAGTACTTGCCATTATTTCCCTGCCATCACTCACAGTCTTTCCTGATACCGCGGAGCCAAAAGCCAATACGAGTTTCATTATGCTCAACAAGTCTGATCCGTTCACCGGGATCAGTTTTGATGATGTGGCATCCCGCATACCGGTCAGCATGTCTGGTATGGAAGAAAACGCTACTGCAACACCCAGTATCCGGATGATCCAAGGATATGGTCTCGATCCCACGGGCAATGCCAGCAGTTGGGATGTCATTATCTGCCAATCTGGGCAGACAATCCTGGTGACCTATAACCACCATGGAGAGAGAGCGTATAACTGGTCAGGCACATGCCCGGAACAGGATATTAACCTCGGCCATATGATAACGCCGCGGGATCTGTTCCTGAAAAACAGGGACAGGATCTTCCTGCAACCGGACTCGGCCGCAAACGAGTCGCGGGAACTGGCTCTCGCAGGGAGTACTTACTTCCTTACCATCACCAGCACAGGACGGCAACGGGATCTCAGATTCGATGCAATAACAGGAGCGCTGACTTCCACCAATGACTGACGATACCGGTGCAATGTCGATTGACTTTCTGATCGGATTCACCATATTCATGCTTGCATTCATCTGGGTAGCAACCATGATTCCCGGACTGTTCATCGGGATCCAGTCCCACACAATCGATTTCGATGCCGTTGCGTACCGGACAGGAGTCATCCTTGCAGAGGATCCCGGAGATGTCGGTTCTTTGGCAACAGCCGGCATTCCCTGGGAGCTGCAGTCGAATCCGAGCCAGTACCCGGACAAAATTGCCCGGTTCGGTCTTGCCGTCTCAAAAGACACCCCGGGAATTCTCGATGAAACCAAGGTAGACCGGTTTTTCAACACCACGGAGTTTGTCTATCCCACGGACTACCAGAAATGGGCGATATTCGGGGATTTCCCTTACCGGTTCAATATTTCCCTGAAAGAGGAAGGAAAAGATACCATCAGGTCAGTCGGTGACATAATTCCCGTCAGTTACCCGTATGGCTACATACGCAGGGACGTAAAAATCCGGAGCGGGAGCAATACAACGATCGGTGAGACAATGATCAAGACATACCACTATAACAATACCGAAGAAGTGTTTAATCACCGGTTCTCCATCATGATCAATACATCGTCCCTGTTATTCGATGATGTAGGAATGCTGAAGAGTCCGACCGGGGATGCAGCGTACCGCCTCAACCCCATGAGGGACAGGATCATCATCAATATCACGGATTTTGATAAAATGCCGGAACCGTTAAAGCCAGGAACCACCAAGTCAGTATCAAACGTCCAGTTTTATACGAGATCCTATGGGAAGTCCACGCTCGACCCGTTACCGGCTGTGTCCCCCAGTGGATTCCTCTATATGGATGGGGAAACGACAGCAGTTCCTGCGTTCCCGGCGGCTTTTTCAAATGGCATATCGATGGTATTTGAACCGGGCTTTTTCAATACAATTGGCGATATAGGTACCGACGATACGATCTTCATCTACCTGACATTTACGGTAAATCAAAAGCAGCAGTTCCTGAACAACACCCACACCGAACCGTTTCCGTACGATTACAACCCGGTGAACGTAACCCAGCCTGAACTGACCGATGCAGTGATAGAGGTGGCGATATGGTAAATGATGACGGCCAGTTGTATACCATTGAGGGGGTCGCAGCAGCGCTCATCCTCCTCCTGACCGCGTACATGGTAGTGAACTCCACATCCGTATACACAGCGGGGGACACCCACATCAGCGATATGCAGCTTGAAGTTGTGGGGGACGATGCCCTGAAGATGATGAACACTGCGCCCAACAGCTCGGTTGACAAAACCTCCCTGCAAACCATTGTTGAGACAGGCGATTCTGCGCAGTTCCGGACGATGTTTGATACTATCGTGAATGCAAAGACCGGCACAGACCGGGATCGTATCCAGTTCATGGCAAACGTTACCTGCGAACGGGACGGAGTTGTCAGCAGTGTACCTTTAAGTGAGTCTTCCCATATGTTTGCGGGAGGAGAACATGCTGTGCGGGTATCCGAGTGGGTCATTGTTGACAGTTCTGACTGTACGGATCCCTCATCCGGTAAACATGCCGTTTTAGTGGAGGCATTAGTATGGCGCGACTGAACGATGATGCACAGTGGATTGTGCTTATGGGATTTGTCGTGAGTTTTGCCCTGTTCTTTATCGCGATCCTGATCAACCAGTCAACGGTTGTAGGGCAGACCACCGCCGAGGCGGTGTCGGAATTCCCCAAAACGGATATCCGTGAGGTACGGGGTATGATCATCCGGTCGGAATTCCTTAGTGATGAGAACGATAAAACCACCGTGCAGAGGGAGATCCGGAACCTTTCCTTAAGCAGGCATAATGCCGTGGTAAATTTCTCCTCAAACCGGCCGGGAGGATTGGATCCCTACACGTATATTGAAATTCACTACAACAACGGGGTGACAGCATATAATGAGACGTGGAGATCAGAATAAACAATACCCGGGCGAAACTGATGGCGGGGTTGCAACCCTTATCGAGTATATCCTGATCTCCGGCGTCCTTACCGGCCTGTTCGTTGTTGTACTCCTTCTCACGAATACGCATTTCATGGAAATGCCCGCAAGAACCATCACGTACTCGGCATATACGGACATCAGCAACGGGGTCTCCACAAGGATTGTTGATATCTATTCCATCGCACCGGTAAACGGCGATATCACCTCGAAGTTCGACATCCCGGATGAGGTTGCCGGGCGAGGATATCTGGTTGAGGTCGGGAATCTCTATGACGAAGACCTCTCTGCCCAGACTGTGCGCATCAGCGGAAATTCTGTTACTGCCAATGTGGCAATCGCCGGGATAGGATCTACCCGGAGGGCCGGCGGGAATACCACGGGCAGTGGTATGAACAGGATCAGTTACAATTCCGGAGGATTTGTATGACGAAGAGAATATTCCAGGCATCGGGTAGTGACGGTGTGTCGGAGTCCATCGGGTTTCTCCTCATCTTCACGCTGATGATGGCTGGCATCGGCCTTGTCACCCTGTACGGGTACCCGATGCTGATGCAGCAGCAGACGAGCGCGGACGAACAGATCATGGAGAAAAACATGATCGTGCTCCAGAATGATGTTAAAAGCCTGGCCTACAAGACCGTCCCCTATAAGGAGACCTCGCTGAAGATTGGGGGAGGGGTCCTGACAGTCTATAATTCACTCCATACTCCCCCGTCGTCAACAATTACTATCCGTGATGGATCAGGCGCTATTGTTGAGGACTTTAAGTCCGGGGACCTGACGTACGATTCCGCATCAACAAATACAGAAGTATCTCTCCAGAACGGCGCTGTTGTGAAACGCCAGAATCTGGGTTCCGTGATGCTCGCAGAGCCGCGGTGGTTCTATGACGGGCAGACGAAAACCATGGTTATCAACCTTGTGAACCTGACAAGCAACGGCCTGATGGCAAAGCATGGTATCGGCACGGTGCAGATGGCATTGGGCGAGACCCGGTTCGATGACCACGTGCCGTTGAATGATATATATATCGATTATACATACGATCCTGACCGGGATTACTCGACCGCTTGGGATAATTATTTCCGAAATACCCTGGGGATGACACAAATACCTGCAACCGAACCGCTGCGGACGTATAAATTTCCCCCGACAAGCCGACTGGTAATCAAACAATACGAAGTGATTATCCGGTCACTCTGATCTCTTTTTGAGCAGGAGTCCATGGAATTTGTTTTCAGATAGGTGCGAGGAAAAAGTGACTCCCCGGTTACCCTGTTTTCACTATAAAATTTATAAGATTCTTGAATTATCGAAAAAGAGAGATTACAGATAATTATTCCGCCTCAGCCACTCAACCTGCGGGCCGGTGTAGCGGTACACGATATCGCATTTCTCGTCCTGGAAGTTCCACGGGATGATAATCAGGATATCGCCTTCCCGGATCCAGACTTTCTTCTTGATCTTTCCCTTGATCCTTCCCATCCGGGTCACGCCGTCAAAGCAGCGGATGCGGATATGGTTTGCACCCATCATGAGCTCGGCACTGCCGAACATCTCCCGGTTGCGTTTCTGGGGCAGCCTGACCCTGATGACCTCATCGCCCGGGGGTGCTGCCGGTTTCTTCTCTGTCAGTGGAACCTCTCCCTTGATCCCGTAAAGACGGCTGGTACGTGCTTAATTATTGGTGTTTGGGAAAATATAGTTATTCTTACGGGGGCCGGGGTGCACCGGTTTACATACCGGTTATCCCCGCCAGTGCGAGGACCGGCGTGAGGATCATCACCGCCCCGACACCGGCAATGAAGATACCGGATGCACGGTTGATGAGCGTCAGGTTCCGTTCCGTGAGCCGGGCCCGGAACGACCCGACCATCCAGCACAGGATGATCCACCACAGAGCCGAACCGGCAATGAAACCGGAGACAAACCATCCTGCCGACAACAGCGAAGTCCCGCCAAAGACAAACCCATAGCCCGGCAGGGTCACCATGAGAAAGACCAGCGTCATCGGGTTTGCCAGGGCAAGGGCGAGCATCGAGAGAAAGTCTTTCGAATACCTGTCCTGGCCGGTCGTGTCCTGCCTGCGGTCGGGGACAAAACCGATGATCCTCACACCGACAACAATGAGGACCAGCCCGGCAAAGATCCTGAGCGGGACTTCAAAGGAGAGGATAAACCCTGAAATGGCGGCAAGCCCGAGGAATGCAATGACAGCATAGACGGAATCAGCAACCGTTATGCCAAACCCGGAGAAGAGGCCATGGAGCCTGCCGGAAGAGAGGGTCCGCTGGATGCAGATGAGGGACAGCGGCCCGACTGGTACGGCAAGGATGAGGCCGACAATGATTCCCTGGATGACGAGCCCGAAATCCATAGCGTTACCCCGGTGTTACTGGTTACTCTGTTGACTGTATCCTGTCATCAATGTTGCAGTGTCGCGCCCGAAAAGCGCCGGGCCGGCAGGGATGGCGGCTGCCCGGCACACCCGCATTGCACTCCCCGGGTCACATCACGACCCGGGTCACGACACCGTGGATCTTCTCCGGGGGAAGGGCATAGAACTGGATGAACGGCGGGGTGTTCTTCTTGATGATGCCGTAGATCTTCCAGATGAGCGTATCGGAGACCACGCTCTCGATGCCGTAGAAGATCGTCTTCTCGTCGATCCCCTTCTCCTGCAGCAGCTTCACCACGTCCACGATCTCCATGTACCCGCATTCCACCCGGAAGATGTGGAGGCCGGGTGCAATTGCGGTGTCAAAGTCCGTTGTAATGCCAAATGGCTTCTCCGTGATCTGGATGGAGACAAGGATATTATTCTCGTACAAAATCTCGTTTTTGAAGATGACCTGGGGGAGGTAGGGAGAGAGCCGGTGGACATCCCCGACGAAATAAAGAGCTGTCCCGCGGATCTTGTGCAGGTTCGCGTAGCTCTCCTTGTACTTCGGGAGGAACTCCTCGATGGGAACCGGGCGGAGGATCGCGTGGAGCCGGTCCTGGCCGAGGATGAACGTGACGATAACGATGAGCGGGATGGTGGCGATGAAGAACGACCAGTATGCACCATGGGGGATCTTGAAGAGCGTGGAAATGAAGAAGATCGCGTCGAGGGCGATCAGGGTGCCGGCAATGAGCATCTTTATCTTCTGGTCCCTCTTGAAGAAGATGATCGTCATCAGGATGGCGGAGATCATCATCGAGCCCGAGACGGCGAGGCCGTACGCCGCCGAGAGGTTCTCCGAGGACTGGAACTCGAAGATGACAAGGAGGACGCCAAAGAGGAGCATCCAGTTGACCGCGTCGATGTAGATCTGGGACCGGAGCTCGGGGGAGGTGTATTCGACCTTCATCTTGGGGATGATTTTTTTCATCATTCCCTGGTACATGATCGAGAACATTCCGGAGATCATCGCCTGCGAGGCAATGACCGTGGCGCAGATGGAGAGGATGAGAAACGGGACCAGGAGCAGGGGATTGATGTGGTTGATCATCGCAAAGAGGACATTGTGGGTATTGTCCGTCTGCATGACATACGCCCCCTGCCCGAGGTAGCTGAGGACGAGAGCCGGGAAGACCACCGCCCAGCCCTTGACAATCGGTTCCCGGCCCAGGTGCCCCATGTCGGCATACAGCGCCTCGCCACCCGTGACACAGAGGATAACTGCCGACATGACCATCAGCGATGCCCAGCCGTTGTCGATAATGAAATCAATGGCATAGGTCGGGCTTAAGGCAAAGAGGACCTGCGGGGCAGCGATGATCGAGATAATCCCGGAGAGGGCAAGGACAGCGAACCAGACCACCATGACGGGCCCGAACGTCCAGGCAATGCGGTCAGTCCCGCGCTTCTGGAAGAGGAAGAGCCCGATGGCAATCACGGCTGCAATGAGGAGGAGCGTGAACCGGGGGATCCCCGCAAACCCGGGTATCAGGGCAATCCCCTCGACCGCCGAGAGGATACTGATCGCCGGGGTGATCACACCGTCGCCGATGAAGAGGGCAATCCCGATGATGGTGAGGACCGAGACCGCGGACGCGGCAATCCCGGGCTGCAGGAGCGTATCAACGATATTTTTCAAAACGATTGTCCCGCCCTCGCCCTTGTCGGAGAGGGACATTGCAAGCCAGATGTACTGGACCGAGATGACGATAAGGAGCGTCCAGGTGACAAGGGAGAGGAGGCCGAAGATGTTGAACGAGGACGGGATCATGAAGAGCATGACCGCACCCATCGTATAGATCGGGCTCGTCCCGATATCCCCGAAAACGAGCCCGAGAGACTTGACGATCTTCGATAAAGGTGTTCCCGGATCGCCCATTATCTCATTGGTTAGGATTGATATCGGGTAAACCTTTTCATTTCCTGCGCCGGGAGGGAAGACCTGAACAAGAGGTTAATCAAGCCCGAACCTGCGGATGATCTTCTCCCGGATCGCTTCCCTGGGATACGCCCCGATGATCCGGTCCACCAGCTGGCCCCGGGAGAAGAGCATGATCGCCGGAATGGCATCGATGTTGAACTGTAGGGCAATGCGCCGGTTGTCATCGGTATTGCACTTGCCAAAGGCAACCTTCCCGGAAAATTCAATGGAGAGCTCGTCCATCACCGGCGCGATCCTCTGGCAGGGCCCGCACCACTCCGCCCAGAAATCGATGACGGCAAACTGGTTCGTGGTCACGAACTGCTGGAAGTGCATCTCATCGACGTGCTGTACTCCGCCTTTTTGTGCGCCCTGCATTTTCCCGGTCAACTCCTGCATCCGCTTCTCCCGTATACGGGCAAGCTCATCATCCATGGTTTCACTATACCGTTGTCCCGATATAATCCTAGCGGAGGCAACAGGAGAGACCGGGACGGGAATACTGAGTAAAGTATATCAGCGCCGCCTGACTATATTATAACCCTGATTATTAAGGAAGCGAGGTAGGGTAGTCAGGATATCCCGACGGGCTCATAACCCGTAGATCGATGGTTCAAATCCATCCCTCGCTACTGATCTGTTTTAAAAACCTGATTGCGGAAGATTACTTTCTCGATCCAAGGGCGATGACTGCACCAGCGAGCCCGACAACTGCGATCCATCCCAGCGGGGATTTTGCCGGCGTTGTCCCTGCAGGAGCGGGGCTGCAGCCTGTTTTCACGGCAGCAAGTTTCTCTTCTGCAGTGCCAAAGCCCGGCCAGGGTAGCACATATTCCCGGTCAATCGCGATCGAGTGTTCCAGTGCAGCCACCGCACCGGAGCAGTCTCCGCTGGCGGCAAGGACCATGCCTTTGATGTGCCAGTAATGGGCGCTCCCGGGATCTTGTTCAAGGGCCGTATCAACAGCTGCAAGTGCCAGGGCATTCTGTCCAAGCCCGCTCTGGGCCAGTGCTTTCACGCCATAGTTTGTGGTGTACGTTGGATCCAGGGAGATGCCGGTCTTCGCATCGTTCAGGGCCGCAGAATAGTTACCGAGGGCAAGATAACCGTACCCCCGGTTCGCGTACCGCACTGCTTTTGGGTCGAGAGGGATAGCCCGTGAGACGAGGTCAACAGATTTCTGGTACTGCCCCATCTTCCGGAACGTGTAGCCTTGGAGACAGAGAAGGCCCGGGTTGTCCGGGTACCACGCAAGGCCGCGTGTCGTGACCGTAAGCGCACGTGTCCAGTTCGACTCCGTGACTGCTGCCTGTGCTTCGGCAATATATACCGCGGCGTCCTGAGGGGGCGTACCCGACGTATCGGCTGCAGCAGATGAGACACCGGCAACGGTCGGGGCTGCAGAAGCAGCGGCAATCAGCAGGCAGAGCGAGAAAAGAATGGCAACAAAGAGTCTGGCAGGCACTCTCATGGAGAATCACTGATGAGAGGTACAACGCGGGACTACATAGTCCTGTGGTCTGAAACCACCGGGTCCCCAACAGAATCCTTACAGGGCCCCGCCCTTCCGTGCAACGGTTACCATGAATGTCCGGTTCCGGTACACCACGTCCACATCCGAGAAGCCGGCTTCCTTCAGCCACGCGAGCTGGTCGGAGAGTTTCTCGTTCTTGTCCAGTGAATCGCGACGCTTCAGGATCTCTTCATGCTGCTCCGCATTCATCGGGCCGGTCTTCAAAAAATCGTTCCAGTACTCTAAGTACCGTTTCTGGAAGTAGAGCGTCTCCCCGTCAGCCTGGTCAGCGTTGACAAAGATCCCCCCGGTCCGGAGAGCATCGTAAACCCGGCGAAAGAGCTGACGTTTATCCGCCGGTTCAAGATGGTGAATGGAGAGGGCCAAGCAGACAATATCGAACGGCCCGCCAAGTTCGCCCGTGGAGTAGTCGCGCACGATGTATTCTGTGTGCTCACGGCCGTCGAACCGCTGGCGGGCCATCTCCAGCATGTTCTCGGCGATATCGATGAGCGTCAGGTGCGCACCCTGGAACTTCTCCAGCAGGAACATGGAGAAGAGGCCGGTGCCGGCACCGATGTCAAGGATCTCCGGTTCGGCTTTTTCCGATTCCGCAGCCCAGACTGCGGTTCCGTAAAACTGCCGGAGCTCCGGGATGATATACTCCCGCTGCCGGTCATAGTGCTGCGCGAACCGGTTGAACGCGTGCCGGATATGATCCATATCCTCCCGCCTCCTCTTACGTTACTGGGGCATCCCGGGCTTCGGGGTCTTCTCCCGGATTGAAACGAGAACCGCAAGGAACTGCCCGCGGTTGTCCAGGATTGGCCGGATATTGAGCCGGACTTTCCGGCGCTTGGACGTTGTCGTCACCATCGCGGTATTGGACTCATGGATGACCCCGGTCATGTGGGTGGCAGACTCGGCGATCGGATCCTTGAGCTGCTCATCGGTCTTGTCGTTGATGAACATCATGACCTCGCGCCAGTGCCTGAGGTAGATGTCCTTTGCAGGAAGATCGATGTACCAGAGCGCTGTCGGGTTGAAGTAGATAATCCGGCCCCGCTTGTCGGTCATGATGACCGCGTCGAGCATCTCCTTGATCTTGCCGGGTTCTCCCGCGGGATACTGGCTCGCGGACTTCGACCGCTGGCTGTGGTTGTAGATCGCAAGCTCCACGTTGGTCGCGATCTCAATGGGGGTGAACGGCTTGAAGATCACTCCGTACGGCTGCGAGAACTTTGCTTTACTAATCTTGCCCTCATCAGTACAACCTGTCACGAAAAGGATGGGGTAGGAGAAGAGCTGGAAGATGTAATGCGCTGCCTCAAGACCGTCCATCTTCCCTGCAAGGCCCACATCCATGATGATGAGGTCGGGGTCAAGCTCCGCCGATTTTATGACCGCCTCTTCACCGGTCGTCACGACTCCCGCCACCGAGTAGCCCTTCTTCTGGAGCATGGTCGCAAGGAGGTGCGTGATGATGGTGTCGTCTTCGACAATGAGGATGCGGGTGGCAGAGGGGGGCATGGATCACCGGGTGTCGTGTTGTTTATGCCGGATGTGGAACCTGAAATTGTTTATGCTTTTCTGATGACGAGAATCTTCACACCCGGGCCAGGAGAAGACCACTGGTCTTCGACCGGCCACGCAGGGTTCTTCGGTACCCCCCGGTTTCTGAGATCCCGGAACATCGGGGAAAATGAAGACCGTCACCCGATTTCGGTATACCAGATCTCAAAATTTTCATCAAACCGCTCTGAAAAGGGCCCTGCCTGAACCGGGATTCACGCAACCCTCAGGCATAATACCCGGAAAAAAGAGAGTGGAATACGACACGCATGGCACCGGAACACGGGCATCCTTCCCGGGCACTTCGGATCGGGTCTCTCCTTGTTTTCTGCCTGCTCCTCATGCCATGCATCACCGTGCCGGTCCCCGCCGGGGTCCCGCCGCCGGAATACCGGGCCAGCGTTATGCTGCCGTATCTTGATGGGGTCAACCAGTCCGTCCGGATCAATGTAAGCGAGACCCGCGAGCCGTTACCTGAATTCCCGGATCTCTCCCGGTATAACGTCAGCCGGACGTTCCTGGATACCAGAACGGGAGACCACTACGCTTGCGAGGCATGGTATTTCACCGATCGCCACGAGCTGTCCGCCGGGTCAGCATCCATCAAATCCTGGATGGCCTCGCGGGGGGAGCTGTCGGATACCACCATCGATCTTCTCCCGGAACTGGAACAATACTCAAAAAATCCCTGGTACGCCGGGTATTATCTCGGGCTGAATTATTCGGTTCTGAAGATCCCGGTGACTGAATTCCGGAGCAACGCCACTTCGGGATACCTCATTGTCCTGCCCAACCATTCGTACATCGCATACTATGGCAGGGCAGGCTCGTACCGGGCCGGTGAAAATTTTTCCTTCCAGAAGATCCTCATGGCAAGTTCCGTTCCCCCGAATCTGGGCGGGGAATTCGGCCACTCGTTACCTCATATGCCGGAACATTCTTCCGCGTCCCCGTCCCTCTCCCCGCTGGACTGGCTGCTGGTGCTCCTCCTCTTTGGTTTCGGGATAGTGGTGTTCGGGTACCTGTTACCGGGAATGAGATTACCATGACCGGGGAGGCCGGATTCCGATGAGAGGATGTCACGGCAGGACGAGGCGGGCAGGGCCGGTTGTCGGGATTATCAGGCACATCAAAATACAATTACCCATGAAAAGAGAGTACACCATGAGACACATGGCAGCGGAAAACCGGGATCTTTACCGGATAATCCAAATCGGTACTCTCCTTGTTTTCTGCATGTTCCTCTCCCAAATCATCGCAGTACCAGCCTCCGCAGGTATCCCGCCGCCGGAATACCGGGCCGGTTACATGCTGCCCCGCCCCGAGAGTCTCAACGCCTCCATCCGCGGTGACTTTATCGTAACCCGGGAGCCGGTGCCGGAATTCCCGGATCTCTCGAAGTATCACGCGTACCAGAATATCCTGTACACGAAGACCGGAGACCATTATGTTACGGAAGTCTGGTACTTTACGGAAGGAAAGGAATTTTCAGACCAGTCTGCCCGGATCACATCGTATCTGGCATCTCATGGAGAAATTTCGAATACTTCGCTCTGTCTTTTTTCAAACGGGTCCAATTCCTCAGCGGATATCGTGGTTCATACGATTCCTGCCATCGGATACCGGAGCAATACGACATCCGGATATCTCGTCACGTTACCCGGTTACATGTACATCATATATTACGGCCGGACAGGAATTGATCGTCCTGATGATAACTCATCCGTCCAGAGCGATCTGATTACATCGGCGCTCCATTCGGAATTCCTGGTGTGGCAGTTTGAGGGTCTCCCTCCTTCCCCGCCGGGTCAGCCTGATAAAGTCCTGCCCAACGTCATCTCGATCCTGGCAGTGATACTCTGTCTCGTCCTTGGCGGGATCGTGATATCGGAATATATTCTGCCGCGACTGGGGATACGCTGACGGATCATATGGTGATGCGGCCGGCTCCGGAAAGGACCTGAAAAAGGATCTCTCAGATAAGCCCAAAACGGGCCCCGTTTGCCAATCCGGCGATTCGGTTTTCCGGATCCACAGAATTTTTGTCCACCGCCCCAGGAAAAATCCCATAACAGCCGTCTTTCTGGAAACGGGGCATTTTAGCGGATTTCCAAACCTGCAAAACAGCTGCCCGCAAATGCCCCCATTTGGAGCCCGCTCCTTTAGTCAAAACTGTTCCCGGCAGGGCACCGGGGCAGGATAAGGCGGTTTTCCGGGGGGTGGTGATTTTACGTCAAAAAAAAGACTGGACAAACAGGGAATGGGGGCTATCTTACGCCTCATAGCTCCCGAGCTTGGTCTGGTACGTCGCGTCCACGAAATCCACGTTGCAGGTCTTCGCCTGCTCGCCCTCGATCGGGAGCGGGTAGCAGATTCTGAGGCGCCGGTGGAGAGAGCGTTGCCACTTGAGCCGATTATCAGGTAAATGCAAATAATTACTGAAAAATGATGCAGAAGTGAAAATCAATCAAAGCTTATATCACAATACCATTATTCAGGTTTTTCTCCGGCTTTTTTCAGGATTGTTACAACACCAATAGCTGCTGACAGGGATAAAAAAAATGAAAGCAACTGAACTCCCGATTGCGTAGGTTTGAGAGATCTGTCTATAGTGAGAGGAAATGATGTCCGATTGAGTAATACTTCCTCATCAGGGCCTGCATCGAGATTCCATACACTGATATAATAATCACCGGGAAGCAGCATAGTTGAATTAAAACTGACGAAAAAATTGCGATCAGTTCCATCGGTTCGATTCCGGACTATTGTATCGAGTTGCCAACCTATTGCTTTTCCTTCTGGTACTGTTTTTTGATGCCAGTCCCGGTGAATTTCAATATACAGATGTGTGCCCGCAGGTAGTGTGGTCGATCCGGAGATTTCGATTGGTTCTCCTGAATCATAATCTGTTTTTGGTAAATAAACAAAAGTGTTCTGATCGGCGTCCTGAAGAGAAGTAATATCCGGTATAGGTCGAGACGGGGTTTTGATTTTAACAGGTTCGAGAACGGATGAATTCTGTGGTTGTTCAAGTGCCCAGCAACAACAGATTATGGATGAGATCGAACTGAATATCAGTAAAAGGATCAGGATTTTTTCCCTTTTTTGATAACGCATGAGAATCGTACAATCTGATACACTATCAAAATATTAAAATTTTGATGTCAAAAATTAAAACGATCTTCTTTTATACAATAATTAAAAAAACAATAAGATATGTCAATTTCTATTATGAATAAAATTTGTATAGTCTTAATTTTCTGTTTATCGGGGATCGTCATACTTCCAGTAGCTGGAGATGTGAATATGGATGTCACGGATAAGAATTCAAATCCGGAAATCTCATCGGATACTTTAAATTTTGTGCTCTGTAGAAATCCTCAATTAAGATAAATTGAATGAATCTGTCAAGGTTAGCAAGGATAATCTTGCAAGAGATTTCCTTCCTCTGCATTTGGTATAACCGAGCTTTCAGATCCGCTCCGAATCTG
>NZ_JAQTQD010000021.1 GCF_028712425.1 Methanoregula sp. | reverse complement strand
GTGCCCATGCTGCCGGGAATGATAACCGGCTGGCCGATTGTTGAGAGGTCTGATGGAAGATCCGCCGATCCGGGATCGAATGCCCGCGTTGCTCCCTTCCGGTGGACACAGACCTGCATCCGTTTGCCATCAACGCAATGCTCTTCAATCTTCGCCACATTGTGGGCAACGTCATACACAAGGGGCATCTCATCGTGGCCGACCCCAAACATCTTTGCCAGGACTTCACGGACTGCATGCGTGATTAACTGGCGGTTGGCCCAGGCATAATTCGCCGAAGAGGCCATGGCGCTGAAGTAGTCTCTCCCTTCCGGCGAACTGATCGGTGCACAGGCGAGCTGGCGGTCAGGGAGCCTGATCTGGTACTTTTTTGTCGCTGTTTCAAGGAGTTTCAAGTGATCCGTGCACACCTGGTGCCCCAGCCCGCGTGAGCCGCAATGGATCATGCAGCAGACCTGCCCCTCGTGGAGGCCGAATGCCCTGGCTGCAACCGGATCAAAGATCTCCCGGACAACCTGGATCTCCAGGAAGTGGTTGCCGGACCCCAGGGTGCCACCCTGCGGGATGCCCCGCTGGCGTGCCTTTGCGGATACAGTTTTTACCGAGGCACCCTTCATGCCACCGGCTTCTTCGCACCTGACAAGATCCCGTTCGTTGCCATAACCATTCTCCACTGCCCAGCGGGCACCTTTTATCATCATATCATCGAGTGCACGCGAGGGAAGTTTCTGGGAGCTTTTTGCCCCGACACCTGTGGGGACGACATGGAAGAGTTGATCGATCAGGTCCTTCTTGCGGTTGTTGATATCCTGCATCGATATCGGGGTGGTCAGGAGTCGGACACCACAGTTGATATCGAATCCTACCCCTCCGGGAGAGATGACCCCGTCTTCCAGCGAGAATGCGGCAACCCCGCCAATGGGAAAACCATATCCCCAGTGAATATCCGGCATGGCAAGAGCGTGTTTTACGATTCCGGGCAGGGTCGCGACATTGGCAAGCTGAGAAATGGCCCCCGGCTCGAGGGTACGCCCGAGAGATTCAGAGAGGAAGAACTTCCCGGGTACCCGCATACCGGGAATGTACCCGCATGGGACTTCCCATTCATTTTCCGCGATCCGCACAACACCTTCGATCATCTCATCGCCCTCCTTGTCCCGTTATACATCAAGTAGGACGTCCAGCATATATCCGTTCGTATCGTGCGTAATTGAGAGGCCGGAATAGGAGATGCCCTTGACTTCGGTACCCCCCGCATGTCGTGAAGGATCAAATGCTTCGCCATCAAGCACGGCAGTTAACTCTTCCCGGTTGATGGTGATGCCGGCACGGGAGAAGACCAGCCCGTCAACATCGGAGATGAACAGGACCTCAGACAGGAAATCCACAAGGAGCGTTTCATTATTGTCTGCATGCAGGGTGAATTCGCGCCGTGTCCCGCCTCTCCGGTTCTTTCCGTACATTACCTGCATCAGTGCGTCGAATGCGTCAGAGAAAAGCGCTTCAAGGGTGGATGCCGACACCTGGATTTTCACATCTGCCGTGTGCGATATTTCCTCAAAACTCATCAGTGGTCGTACCCGTAGGAATCATCGTCAAAGAACGGAACCATCTCCATCTGGATGCAATTGAGAAAACGTGCCTGGTGGATGGAGACATAGATGGTATGGTTACCGGCTTTTACCAGGAGATCGGTTTTCTTCGGTGGCTTGATGCGGACCGGCAATAGTATCGGGCCACCACAGGAAGTGCAGATCCGGAAATCAGAATCGCGCTTATCCATGAATTCGATGACTTCCGGATCAATACTGATGTCGTGTAAATCAGGCCGGCCATGAGAATACATTATGCTCATAGCATAGGAATGGCCGGGTAAAAACGGTTATGGATCGGAAAAGTACCTGCTCATGCAGTGTTGACAATCCTGGTTACGATGTCGGTATACTTTTCCTTGAGCTCGTAGCTGTTCACTCCATCGGGATTCCGCGTTGAACGCAGGATCCCGATGCGGGAAGCGATGATCCCGACCATTGAAGCAATCGCATGAAAGGTGACCGTGAACTGTTTCTGGAGTATGGCCACCAGTTCAGCGATGGTGATCGCTTTTGACTTTACAAAGAGCCTGAGGACTTCGCGCCGGATCCCGGTCCTGTCGCGGGACAGGTATGACCGGAGCCGGCCCTCAATGACTCTCTTGATCTCGGAGGGAGATCTCATACATCTAGTGTCACCGGTCGCTCTATATATAATTTTTGATTTTGCGCGATTTTGAAACCCTATTAGCAAATTCCGCCAATTAAAAAAGAAACAAAAATTTTCTGCGCAATCATGAAATTGCCCTCCCGCGCGAAACCGTATACTCTGGTGATACACTTTCCTTTCACCGGGATAACCTGATAACTATTTAATCGTTCATCAACAGATGAGTAAGACATGGGATTGATCAACTATAACATAGAGAAATATTCTCCCAAACAGTTGGTAGTCATCCCGCTTGTGCTTCTTGTTCTCTCTCTCCTCTTTGTCGGCTTTACCATGATGTCGATAGGAATGCCGGTCACGCCCGGTCTTGATTTCTCGGGAGGCACCGCGGTTACTATCAGGACAACCGATACACAGGACGATCTGCGGACCGTCTTTGCCGGGTATCCCCTCTCTGAGATCAGCGACATGAACGATGCGAAATTCCTGAAATTCGGGACCATGGACGATGCACAGTCAAAGTCCCTTGTAACCTTTGTCGGCCAGAAATATCCCGATGCGAGCATCAGCCAGATCAGCGAGACCTTCGGGAAATCGCTGCAATACCAGGCTTTCATTGCCCTGATCTTCTCGTTCATCGGTATGGCAATTGTTGTTTTTCTCACGTTCCGGACGTTTGTTCCCAGTGTTGCCATTGTATTATCTGCGTTCGCGGATATCGTCATGACCGCGGCAGCAATGAACCTTATTGGCATTTCTTTGACCCTGGGAACAACCGCAGCTCTTCTCATGCTGATTGGTTACTCCGTGGATAGCGACATCCTCCTCACAAATCGCGTACTGAAACGTCAGGGAAAACTGCATGACAAACTTGCGGGTGCATTCCACACGGGGATTGTCATGACCTCAACCACCTTTGCCGCTATCACCGCCCTCTTTATTGTTTCCTGGTTTGGCTCAATCCAGATCCTCATGGAGATCTCTGCAGTGCTTCTCATCGGGCTTCTCTTTGATGTCATCAATACGTGGCTGACCAATGCAGCTATCCTGAAATGGTACGTTCAGAAGGGAGGTGTCCGATGAACTCCGCAGAAATCAAAGCGATCCTGACGGACTGGCGTGTCGCTACGCTCATTATCCTTGTCATCCTTTCCCTGGTCGCAATCGCCCCTCATATCGATGAGAACGGAAAGCTTGCAACAAACCTCCAGTACGGCCTTGACCTCCAGCAGGGAGCATGGATCCAGCTTGAGCTCCGGGCAGAGGTGGTCGGGTTCACGACGGACGAGCCTCTCCAGGAATTCGTCACGAAACTTTCAGACAGCCTTGATGCGGATGTCGAACTCATCGACGAGAACCATATCGAGATCCGGAAGTACTTCACCCAGGCTGAACTGGAACAGAAGTTTGCCGAAGCAGGCGGGAAACTGACCAGCTACCAGCAGGGAGTTTCCAAGGATACCGGCAGCCATGTAAAGACCATTCTTGAGACCAAGATCAACAGTCTGGGCACCAAGGATGCAAAAGTCAATACCCTGGCCGGACTGAACAACGTGGTACGGTATATCCGTGTCGAGCTTGCCGGTGTCGACATGACGGAAGCACAGGAGATTGTCGGCAAGCAGGGGAAGTTCGAGATACGAGTCCAGACGATCGGCAACCAGACTGAACATGTGCTCTTCGGCGATGTGATCACGAGTGTCCAGAGACCCCAGAAAGATCTCCAGACAAATTCCTGGGGCGTTGAATTTACCTTAAGCGAAGCAGGGGCACAGGCATTCCAGGACGCTGCAATCAGGTACGGTGCAACCGATGATCCGGATAACCACTACCTGGCAATGATCCTCGATAACAAGACTGTGTACTCGGCGCCACTGAGTTCGGATCTCGCCTCATCGTTGAAGACAACGTCCACACGGCGCATGGTTGCATCTACCGGTACCGGCAATGCCGGATCCGACCAGGCAACGAACCTGGAGATCCACCTGCGTGCCGGAGCCCTCCCGGTTGATGTTGCCGTTGCAGGTTCGGGAAGCACATCCGCGCCCCTTGGCGAACGCTACAAAATGATGTGTATCCTTGCCGGTATCTGCGCACTTATTGCTGTAGGTTGTGCAGTGTATTACCGGTATCGCGAGCCCGGCATTGTACTGCCGATGGTGCTCATCAATGCCTCGGAAGTCGTCATATTGCTTGGTTTCATTGCAGCCATCAAGTTCCAGATGGACCTTCCCACAATAGCGGGTCTGATCGCGGTCCTGGGAACCGGTATTGACCAGCTGGTCATCATCACGGATGAGATCCTGCATGAGGGAAAAGTACCTTCACCGAACCTCTATCTCAAACGGCTTGCCCGGGCACTCGGTATCATCGTTGCCGCAGCAGCGACCGTGGTAATCGCGATGATTCCGCTGGCCCTGATGGACCTTTCAACCCTGAAGGGTTTTGCCATCATCACCATCCTTGGTGTGCTGGTCGGGGTTATCGTCACGCGTCCTGCGTATGGCAGGATCATCATGCAGATCCTCTCCAAGTAACAATACCATAGATTTATCTTTTTTTTCATCGACAACCATATCGGGTAAATTTAATGAGCAAACCGGTATTGTTTGATTTCTTTGCCACATGGTGCGGCCCCTGCAAGATGCAGACCCCCATCATCGAGGAACTGGCAAAAAAGATGGGAGATGCAGTTGAGATCCGGAAAATTGACGTGGACGCCCACATGGACCTGGCGGAAAAATACGGGATCCGGGTTGTTCCCACCCTCATCATCGAGAAAGACGACAGGGTCGTCCAGTCATTGGAGGGGGTAACAGATCTCCCCACCCTGGAAAACCTGTTAAGACCTCTGGTGGGATAACATGAAGATTGGAATAGTCGGCGGGACCGGGGATATCGGCGAGGGTATGGCCATGCGGCTCTCCCCTTATTATGATGTGATTGTCGGATCCCGGGAACAGGACAAGGCAGAAGCGACCTGCACCATGGGCAGGGAACAGATGGCAAAGCGTGGAAAGCCCTGCTCGATGAAAGGCGTGACAAACCAGGATGCTGTGGACGCTGCGGACGTGGTCATCCTTGCAATCCCGTTCAAGCATGCCGCATCCACGCTTGCAACGCTCCACGGGTTCGAGAACAAGATCGTTGTCAGCCCGGTCAACCCGATGGAAAAGACCGATCATTTTGTTTTCGTTCCACCGCCGGAGGGGTCGGCCGCACTCATGATCCGCAGCATCCTGCCAAAAGAAGCCCGGCTCTGTACCGCGTTCAACACAATCGCGGCAAACAAGTGGAAAGCACTGGACGAGGAGCTCGAATACTCCGTACCGGTCTGTGGAGATGATGCCGAAGCAAAGAAGACCGTGATGGAGATAGTAAACAAGGTATCCCGGCTCAGGGCATTTGACGCCGGCCCCCTTACCGTGTCCTGCATGGTGGAGTCCCTTACCCCGCTCCTGCTCAACATTGCCCGGTATAACAAGATGCGGGATGTCGGGATCCAGTTCCGGTAATCACTCCCCTTTTTATCAACGATAACCTCCGATAGTACCTGAAGTGGAGTAACACACTATGCCTGTCCGCGAATTCGAGAGGATTGGAAAACGGCTCTTTGCCGAGCATCTCGTCGGTGGCAACTTCGGTAATATCAGTGTCCGTAACGGAGATGAGGGTTTTTTTATCAAGCGGACCGGAGATTACCTGGATGAAGTCCATGAACTGGTCTTCGTCCCTCTTGAAGGGACCGTCCCAAAAAACGCTTCCAGCGAGTACCGCGTCCATCGTGCGATATACAAGAACGCGGACTACCAGGCCATCGTTCACGCTCATCCCCAGGCTGCAATAGCCGCATCGCTGGTGATGGATGAAGTCCTGCCTGAAGATAGTGAGGGCAGGATGTTCTGCCCGAAAATACCTGTTGTTGATGGGGCACCGGGCACGCAGGAACTTGCTGATAATGTCGCATGCGCACTCAAATCAACAAAACTGGTTATCGTGCGGGGACATGGGACATTTGCGGCAGGGAAGAATCTTGACGAAGCATACCAGTTCACATCGCTTGCAGAACACTCGTGCCGGGTGCTCGCAATAAAACAGGTATTCCGGTAAGGGATTCCGCCCTGGTCGCCGCTGTTTTTCAATAAAAAAATCTGTTGACAGCCAAAAAGCAGAATAAGGAAATAAAAATTACTTTGGGGGCTTTGGAGGCTGGAGGAGCTGGATCTCCCGGACAATTTCCCTGTGGAAGACGAGCAGCATATCGCTGATGATGCCGAACATGAAGATTTCAATTCCCACAACAATGAGGAGCACTGTGAGGATCGTGAGCGGGATATGCTCGATATGGCCGGGTTGTAACCATTCAAGCAGGACATAAAGCCCTGTGAGCAGGCCGAGCAGGGTTGTGAACAGCCCCATCATGCCAAAATAAAACATGGGGTTGTTGACCCGCGCGAGCCGGTAAATGGTGCTGACAATTTTCATGCCATCATGGAATGGGGAGAGTTTTGTTGCGGTGCCGGGACGGCGGGAATATTTCACCGGCACGACCATGATCCGGTGACCGTTCCGCACGGCCTCCACCGAGATCTCGGTCTCGATCTCAAAGCCCTTCTCCTTTAAGTGCATCTGGTGGATGGCAAGTTTCGTGAATGCCCGGTATCCCGACAGGATGTCATGAAGATCCCGGCTGTGGGCGATCTTGAAAAGCATGTTGAGCATGTGGTTGCCAAAGAGGTTCATCCGCGAAAACGCACCTTCTTCGGCATTGATGAGGCGGTCCCCGATGACCTGGTCAAAACCGAGGAACAGGGGCGTCAGCATCTTTTCCGCATCCCTTGCAGAGTAGGTGCCGTCGCCATCAAGCATGAGGATGTAGGGCTGTTCGATGACCTCAAATGCCTCAATGATTGCATTTCCTTTCCCTTTCCCGGACTGCGTCCGGACATTTGCACCAGCCTCACGGGCAACCTTGACCGTATTGTCCGTGCTCCTGCCATCCATGACAAGGATGTGGTTGTAGCCAAGTGCCTTGAATTCCTTGACCATGCCGCCAATGGTCGGACCCTCATTGAGGGTGGGAATTAAAATGCAGACCTCATCTTTGTTGAATTTCATCGGTATAGTATTTTTAATCCGGTGTCATAAGTGCTTCTATGCATCTGCCCAAGAAAGGGCTGAGAGCGCTGGGGATTGCAGAAAGCTATTCCGGAAGGACCTTTTCGACACTTGCCGGGGTCGTGATGAGAAAGGACCTCCGGATTGACGGGTTCTGCTTTGGGACCGTGACGGTTGGAGGTATGGATGCGACAGAATCCATAACAGGTATGGTCCAGTCTCTTGAGCGAAGAGACCTGAATGTCATCCTCCTCTCCGGCTGTGTCATCTCCTGGTTTAATGTAATCGATCCCGGGCGGATTGCAGAAGTCTCCGGTGTTCCGGTTATCTGCGTTACCTATGAGGAATCGGACGGGCTCGAGAACGAGATACGGCACCATTTTCCTCATGATGAAAAAAGGCTCCTGGCATACCGGAACCTGGGGAAAAGAATCCCTGTCCCGTTGCATACCGGCCAGACAATTTTTATCAGGGCCTGGGAAATCTCGCTGGAAGATGCAGGCCGGCTCTGCAATGATTTTACTCATGAAGGCGGGATTCCGGAACCCCTGCGGGTAGCCCGTCTCTGCGCCCGTTCACGCTCATCACTCACATACCAAAAACCTATCGGCGAGCAGGACATTTTGCCCTGAGAGGTGACTTCAAGTAACCAAAAGAAAAATGATTGATATCAATTCACGATTCTTGTACGGAGTTGTATCCCATGGTTAAGGATGAAAAACTTGCACGCTGGGTCTGTCTTGAATGTCACTATATCTATGATCCGGTAAAAGGCGACCCGAAGAATGGAGTCCCGGCAGGAACCCCCTGGGAAAAGGTCCCTGATACCTGGCGTTGTCCTGAATGTAAAATCCTGAAAGCAAAGAAGGGTGTCTTCAGGCGCCTGGACGACTGAGATACTCTTCCATCATTTTTTCCTCTCCTGTTTTTTCTTTGTGTGGGTATGTGTCGCTTGAAATGATCCTGTTGGTCTCCCTGTCATAGACCTCGAACCGGATCGTATCCCCGGGACGGAATGTCCCCTGGGAGTAATCGATAAATATCGTAGCTTCCGGGACCCAGGACAAATCATCGGTCCCCATTCCCCCGATTCTCTGGATTCCCAGCGGTTTGTTATTGATATAATACTGGAAATTGATATAGGGTATTTTACAGGCAAGAGGCTCTCCGTTCCGGTAGGTGATGGCTGAGAGTTTCCGGTTATCATATGCTATCGGCCCGGAGTTTTTCACAACCAGTTTGTTCTCATATTTCCAGCTCCCGGTTTTGGTATATTTCATTGATACGATCTCAAAAATTACCGGGATTTCATCTGATGAAAATAAAGGAAGATTTGGCGTCATGAGCAAAACCAGTGAGGAAAGAATAATCGTTATTGCGACGAGGAAAATACACCCGTGAATTGCGGATGATGCCCGTTCTCGTTCAGTTACCACAATTTAATATTTACAATAATTATTAATAATTTTTATCAATTATAACTCATAAATTTTTTTCTCAGAGACTCTTTTACCATATCAGCCATTCAGGGGATTGATGCGGTAACTGGTTTACTTTGCTTCCTGGAAATACCTGTGTTCAGTATTTCTCTCAATGTTCCTCCATATACTTTGGATTCTTGAGAACCCGGACGCTGCCCGCGGTTGAGGAGATCACTATCCCAAGGATCCGTTTCTCATTCGAAGAATCTTCCGGACTCTCCTCACGCTCCAGGTTGGATGAGCTGTTGCACGTCGGAGAATGATCCTTCCCGGAGTCCCCCCGCCCCCTGAAAACCACTTTTTCAAATCGGGCCCCTTTTTCAAATCAGAGGTCATTTTGACCCCATTTGTTCCGGCTGTTTTTTACAGGAACCGTGAAATTGACTTATTTGATTGGATCACCTGACATAAACTTCCAAAAGAGCCCATTTCAGCCTCCGATTTTGGGTGTTTTACGACGGTACGCTCAAATTGCGCTAATAGGACCCTAATAGATCGCGAAAGTCACCTGCGATCGGGCTATGGGGGGGTGTTCCGGCGGCCCGATCGGGCAATTTGGGGGGCCGGGGGATTTCCCGCTGAAAATCTCCCTCACGTTCAGAAGTCAGGACGGTGTCACTGGGCAATGGCCGGCAATCAGGTCCCCGATCCCCTACCTGCTGATAATAAATATGCCGTGAACCTATTTCTGGTAAAAGCCCAAGAGTATTTCCCGAATTATCGAGTCGCTCATGTCAATACAAAATTCTCATTCCGGATCCAGGGAAGAATGCAGGAATTACCATACCCGGGGCCTTGCGCTTGGGCGCAGCAGGCAGCACAAAGAGGCACTTGAGGCGTTCACCCGTGCCATTGATGCTGATCCCTCATTTGCCCCCGCATGGGTGGGCCGTGGTTTTGCCCTTGGCAAACTGGGGCGCTACGAAGAGGAGATCGAATGCTGTAAGAAAGCTATCGAGCTCGATCCCAGGAATATCGATGCATGGAACAACCGCGGATTTGCCTGCGGGATGCTGGCCCGGTTTGAGGAGAAGATCTCCTGCTGCGATCAGGCCCTTGCAATCGATCCGGAGAATGCAACGGCATGGAACAACAAGGGTGTTGCATTGGGGATGCTCGGCAGACATGAGGGAGAGATCCATTGTTGCGATCGCGCACTTGCCGTGCGGCCCCGTTACCTCTCAGCGTGGGTGAACAAGGGATTTGCGCTCGGGAAACTGAAACGCTATGAAGAGGAGATCGCGTGCTATGATCGCGCCCTGAAGATCTTCCCGTTCTTTCTCTCGGCTCTTGTCAACAAGGGTATTGCGCACATCCACCTGAAAGAATACCGTGACGGCATTGAGAGCCTTGACCGTGCTCTCTCCCTTGAACCTGCGCATGCAAAAGCATTATACCGGAAAGGGCTTGCGCTCTCGCTCATGGGCCGTCATGATGAAGCGATCCCGGTTCTTGAAAAGGCGCTCGGGATCGATCCTTCTAACGCTGATGCCTGGGTTGTCTTGAGCAACTCCTGTTTCCTCACCGGCCGGCTCGAAGAATCGGCCCGCGCTTTCGACAAAGCGTATTACATCGATGTAAAGGATGTCCGCACGGGTCTTGTGAAAGGCCTGGCACTTTTGAAAAACGGGAATGTCGACGATGCGTTCCACGCTTTTTCTGAAGTCCTGGGGATTCTCCTGCGGTAGGATACTCCGCATTTTTATGTCCGCTCCACGAACCGGAATACATGGATGTTGAGGAGTATGCCCGCAGGGGTCTTGCCGAAGGCAGGAACGAGAGCGCCCTCATTGAAAGCCTCGCTGATCATATTGTCCGGATGAAAGGGTGTAATCCCTCGTATGCATCAGCTTTCGCACAGGCAGTGATCGAGGAGGCAAAAAACTCCGGTGGACTCTCGGGAGATCTCTTCGAGTTTGAACCTGCAGGTGTCTGCATGGGTGAGTTTGGCGTGGGCTCCCGGGGGAAAGGGGACTTTTTTGCGCACCGCCAGATCGCCCGCATCATCGGCAAGACTTCTGCATCTGTCGGGGTTGACGAGATGGATGATGCCGGCGCGGTGAAGGCCGGCGGCCAGTACATCGTCTGTACGGTTGATGGTATGCATTCCCGTCTCTCCGATTTCCCCTTCCTTGCAGGATTCCATGTGACCCGGGCCACGCTCAGGGATGCTTATGTTATGGGTGCAAAGCCCGTCATGCTCTTCTCCGATATCCATGTTGCTGATGATGGCGATGTGGCAAAGATCTTTGACTATACTGCCGGGATCACAACTGTCGGGGAAGCGATGAACGTCCCGCTGGTCACCGGCTCAACGCTGCGGATCGGCGGGGATATGGTGCTTGGCAACCGGCTCACCGGCTGCGTCGGCGCAGTAGGGGTCGCAGAGCACCTCACTGCAAGAAAATCCACACGGCCGGGAGATGTCCTTCTTATGACAGAGGGAGCAGGCGGTGGCACAATTGCGACTGCTGCAATCTACTCCGGATTCCCCGAGGTTGTCGAGCAGACAATAAACTTAAATTTCCTCTTTGCCTGCGAGTCGCTGATGAAACATCCTGTCTTTTCCCGCATTCACGCAATGACCGATGTTACCAATGGCGGCCTCCGCGGGGATGCATTCGAGATGGCCGAGACTGCCGGCTGCCGGATTGTCATTGATGAGACGGAGATTGGCAGCCTTGTCCAGCCGCAGGTAAAAGAGATGCTTGAGAAACTCCGGATCGATTATCTCGGCGTTTCGCTGGACTCCCTGCTGGTGGTTGCCCCAAAGGATGTGGCAGCGGAAATTATCCGGGCCATCGGCTCTGCAGGAGTAACCATGAAGCAGATTGGTCATGTCGAGGCCGGGAAATCTGAAGCTGTACTCCGCAGGGATGGCAGGGACCATGACTTCTCGCCACGGTTCCGCGAGTCCGCGTACACGCCGGTCAAGAAGGTTGCTGACACGGAAGCCCGCGATTTCGAGGAGATGAAAAACGGGGTTGTGCGGGCTTCGGAAGCGGCGATCCGGAAAAAGGAACGCGTGCTTGCTAACCTGAAAAAAACTGCTCTGTAGAAAATTTGTATGGGATAGCGTTAGATTGGGATGGAGCCACGGGCGCTCGGGGTCTTCCGACCCTCGCCCCGTGGAACAAAGCCGTACGCGGATTTCAATAAAATTGAAAACTGGGGGTCAAGGGAGCTTGCCCCCTTGGGCTGTCTTCACAGTCATTGGACTGCGAGACGAGAAGATGCGCGGCATCTTCTCGCCCTCGAAGAACCTTTTGGGTTCTTCTCCTTCCTCATGGTCCTGATGGACCATTCGGACTCCCCCTCTGGGGGACCGACCGTAGGGAGGTTGCAGAATGCCACAGGTCGTCAGACCTGCGGCAGGAGAAGGTCGTTGACCTTCTCCTGAATGCATCAGCGTTCTTCGATGAGAGTGGGGGCCACTCTCGTAATTCCACTGAGTGCGTTGTGAGTAGGAGATCTCTTGAGTCAAAGGAACATAATAAATCCAAATAGCGAAAAAATGGCAGGAATATTCTCTGACACGATTCTCACTCATCTACCGTTCAGTAGAAAAGATCCCTTCAGATAATTGCCATCCTTGCGCCTCTGGCTGGTTTGAAAACCAAGACGATGAGATGAACGCGGATGCGTTTTTCGAAGATCGGTTTATGTCTATTTTCTCATTATCAAAGTTCTGATGAAATTTCCAATTTCGAATCCTTAACTTAAAGAACGTTTCAGATTCTTATCGTGTCTTGGTTTGAAGATCCTCAATAGAACGTTATTGCCAAAACGTTCCATCAGAAAAAAACCGGGGGATGCCCGAGACAGATTCCCGGGTTCCAGGTATTAGTGACAGAAATCCCCCGGGCCTCCGGATCCGGCGATCCGGCCCCCAGAACCCCCTTTCTGGAGCCCGATCGCAGGTGACTTTTGCGATCTGTTAGGGTTCTATTAGCGCAATTTGGGCCTGCCGTCGTAAAATCCTTAAAATCGGAGGCCAAAATGAACGTTTACGGAAGTTTATGTCAGGTTATCCGGTCGAATAAGTCAACTTCGCGGCTCCCGTGAAAAAACGGCCAAAACAAAGGGGTTCAAAATGACCTCTGATTACAAAAATAGTCCCAATTTGAATAAAGGTTTTCAGGGGATGAGGGCACTCCTCTGAAGAGTAATCTTTGATGGAGCCTTCTTTTCTGGCAGGGGGATAGCCTTCTTCCAGGGGAGCAGCTTCCATGTGTCACCTGCGTTTTTTTGCAGAAACGAATATGTTAAAGGCCAGCTGGGGTACGCGCTTCTCGACAAATGGTTCGAGTTTCGACGCCAGGGAGAAGAGCGGGTCGATCATGTCGATGTGGGCAAAAGAGCACCATTTAACGGTGATATCCGTGAATCCCGCATCAGAGAAAAGGTGAATCATCTCCTCTTCGTTATAGTATCGTTCCCCAAAGTTCTTCATCACCACGTGCTGGAATTTTACTTTTTCACTGATATGATAGAGTGCCGGAATCCCCTTTGTGATGAGTTTCTTTCCCAGGGTGCAGACAGCAATGCTGCCCCCGGGCCGGAGGACGCGGTTGGCTTCAGCAAGCATTGTGTCAGGAGTTTTCACATAGCTGAAGACAAGAAGGCTTGAGATGGCATCGAATGACCCGTCCCGGAACGGGAGCGTCTCGCCTTTCCCGACAACGAATGTGCAGCCGGGACACCGCTCGCGTGCCCTGGCGAGCATCTTCCCGCTGATGTCAAGACCTGTTGCTGTTCCCCCGTTCCGCAGGTATTTCTCCGCGAAGAGCGCAGTTCCGCAACCAATATCGAGCAGATCACCCTTCTCCGGGAGGGCTTTGATAAGGTGGTCGCTCAGGTGGTCATGGTACGGCCGGCCCCGGGTAAGGTGATCGTAATGGTTGTCGTACGTGCAGGCAACGGAATCATAGTGCTCCTGGATCTTCTCCTGTTGTACCCGGTTCATGTGAAGATCTCCCGCATCCCGGTAGTGAGTGCCCCTATCTGGATAAATTCGTTATTGGAGTTCCGCATACGGGACTCGGCATCAGCAAGGCAGATTGCCAGTCTCGGGTCATTGTACTCGCGTTTTATAACCGTGCGGATCTCGGAAAGGACTTCGCTTCCCGAGAGCCCGTAATCGATCACCAGCGATTCGAGCCGTCTCATCGCTCCCCGGGTATCGCCTTCTTTGAGGATTGTGATCGCAGAACCCGCAATTGTCGTGGTTTCCGGTTGCGCAACTTCAAGGATCTTCTGGCATTTGCCGGTGGCAAGGGCAACCTGGAGCAGCAGGATTGCCTGCCGCAAATCGCCCCCTGATGCCTGGACGATAAGGTCCAGATCATCATCAGAGCAGGGCGAGTCCTGCAAAGACTCTTTTTTGAGAATTTGTTTCAGGTGCAGGAGCATGATATCCTGGTCGACCGGGGAAAAAAAGAGCGGAAGGCAGCGGGAAGCAATCGCGGGGATGATTGCGCTCGAATTGGTTGTGGTAAAGATAAAACGGCAGGTTCTGCTGGTCTGCTCCATGATCCTGCGGAGCGCCTGCTGGGCATCGCGGGTCAGGGTGTGCGCGTCCTCAAAGACAAGGATCTTGAACTCTGCATCGAGAGGCCTAAGTGATGCGTACCACTTGATGATGTACTTGAAATTGGCTATCAGCGAGAGGTTCTTCTGGTAAATATGGGTATACCGCTCATCCTGTTCGAGCAATGCTTTTCCCTGGTGGAAGATATCGGAAGTCTGGAAGATGGAGGTATTCTGCTCCCAGTTCTCGCCATACAGTGCCCTGGCAAAACATTCAACCGCAGCACTCTTCCCTGTGCCGTGCGGCCCGGTGAGAATTAGGTGAGGAGAGGTCTTCGTGGTGGCAAACGAAACAAGGTGGTGGATAACAGCATCCTGTCCCACGATCTCCGGAAATGTTGCAGGGCGGTATTTCTCAATCCAGAGCATGGGATAACCTCGCAGTTATCTCACGTATTGCTTCCGACAAAAGATAATGGTTGTCAAGCGTTGAAAGAAGACGGCTTTTCTCTTCATCGGAAAGATCCTGGCAGGCCCTGGCAATTGCAGGAAGGGCACGGGTCACTTCATCAACTACCGTCAGCGTTGCTTTCCTTGCTGTACGGGAGAGCGGGTTGAGGTCGATTGCTATCACCTTTTTTCCCATGCCGACCAGCGCTTCGCAGCGATCCCCATCCTCGAGCGGAACAAGGACGACATCTGCTGTATACATACCCTCCCTCCGGCACCATGCACGGTCATGGGAGAGGGGAAGCAGCTGCTCGGCAGGTCCCGAAAAGACTTCTGCACCGGCATCGCGGAGGATCTTCTCGATCTGTGCCACCCGTGCCTCGGTACGGTGGAAGAGGTTGACCTCGACAACTGCACCGCAGGCCTTCTGCAGTTCTGCGATTTCCTTTGCTGCCAGTGCTGCGGTGTTTCCGTTTACCGAGATAACCGGGTAACTGGCGGAAAGGAGCATGGCGGCAGCGGTCTGTTCTGCAAGGAAGGCACTTTTCGTGGTTTTTTCACCAAGGAGGTAATCGAATGCCTCTCCCCGGCCATGCGCGGCGAGACCTTCCATGGCAACAATTCCGCCCTGTGCACACCGTGCAAGACGCTCACGGGTAATGAGGGAACGGTAGCGCGGGTGGTCTGGAGGAATCATAGGCTCACTCCCGTGATTCGGGGGCCGCCCTTGGCAATCCGGCATTCGTAAACCTCTCCGTAGGGAGCGAGAATTTCCTTTGCAGACTCACCGTACGCAAAGACTCCGTTGCCGAGCATGGTCATGCTGGCCGGTATTTTCCTTGCATTACACAACCGGATCACTTCAAGGATCTCCTCTGTTGCAAGGCCGCTTTTGAGCGTGAAGTGTTGCGAGACAGAAAAGAGGTCCTCGCCATTGCGCGGCGCATGGTGCGGAAACGCCGAGGCTACCCGTTCCATCTGTTGTGGGGAAGCAAGGACGGAGGGTGTGTGGATGGGACCAAAACTCACGGCATAGATTGGTTTTGTCAGATCATAGCGCCGGTGAATTGGCGCATCGATCCCGGGCCCGTCCCGGACAACCCATCCCCCGGCCTGGCATGCAGCAACATCGCCAAGGCCGGTCTGGTACCGAACCTCGGCTTCATGGGCGAGAACAGCAATATCATGATTGGAAAGGTTGAGGTTATGCAACCGGTTTACTGCTGTCAGCGTGGAGAGCAGCGCTGCGGCAGAGAGGCCAAATCCCGCACCGATGGGCAAGCTGCACTGCGTGATAATCGATACCGTCTGGCCGAGTTTTTTCATAACCGATTCTATGAGTGGTGACCCCACCAGCTGTTCACGGATGGTCCCATCCCTGTTCTTACGGCGGATGTGAACTGTGATCTTGTTTGACCGGGTCACGGTTGCGGTGACTCCGCTGTCGATGACAATTCCGGCCCCGAGACTCCCGGTGGAGGCCGGTGTAGCGCCATTAACCCGTTTGAAATAGCCGGAGATATGGCCCGGGCAGAATGCAGTGACCGTTGTTGCTTTCATGACGTTCCGCTTGGTATGTACTGGTAGGTGTTTCAGCCTTTAAGGGATTATGGACACTGTAATGGGATGCGTTTCCCTCAGAAGAAGTACTGTTATACAAAATCCATGGAAACGGTTAGGGAAATATGCCGAGTATCGACTTCCAGACGTCTTTTGCTATCTCTTCTTTTGAACCGGAAAGCTTCTTTGATCCCCTAGAAGTGAGCAGATTGTATTCACCATCTCTGCTGCCCATGGTATCCGGGTGGTTCATCAGGACCATCGCGATGCCCTTCTTCAGCATTGCACGTGCCGGTCCTTCCGGCTTTTGATCGATCTTGAATGCAACCGTAAAGGGTGAATATTCCTGCATGACTTCATCGATCAGCTTTTTCAGCGGATTGAGATGGATTATTGCAGGCTTGCCGCTCCGGATCTTGCCGCTTGTCCTCTCCGGTGCAAAATCGGAGATGGCCGCTGCGCTGATGTAGATATCGGTTCCCCCGCGTATTGCCATCTCATTCATGACAGCATCCCGCATCTCTCCGGCAGACCCGGCATGAATATTTGTCACGCAGGGGATCGTGTCCCCATGAACGATGGTCACCTCGGCACCGAGCCGGAACGCCTGAAGGGCCAGCTCCTTTCCCATCGTTCCGCTTGAACGGGTTGTCAGGATTCGCACATCGTCGACCAGTTCACGGCAGGGGCCGCTCGTGATGAGCACCCGTTTTCCGGCAAGCGGCTTTCCCATGACAGCGCGCTCGGCTTCAAGGACAATCTCATCGATATCCGCGATCTTCGCCTTGCCCTCTTCGATGCGGGGCGACAGGATCCTGATCCCCCATTCTTCCAGTTTCTCGATATTTTCCGTCAGGCCCGGGTGGCGGAACATGCTGTGATGCATTGCAGGGACGATAAGTACCGGCATGCCACTGCCGATCGCGGTAGTGGCAAACGTGGTGACAGGCGTGTCATCGATCGCGCATGCTATCTTGCTGATGGTGTTTGCGGTGCAGGGGGCGATTACCAGGAGATGGGCACTTCCGCCATCTCCGCAAAAGGTCACATGCTCAACCATCCCGGAGATCCTGGTGATGGCTGGCCTGCCACAGGCATACGTCAGGACATCGGGAGTGACAATCCCCGCTGCGGCGCCACTCATGACCACCTGGACGGATGCCCCTTTCCTCCGGAATGCATGGATAAGCCTGACACACTCGACGGCTGCAATGCTCCCCGTTACAGCAAGAACGATCTCTTTTCCTGCAAGCGTCTGAACGGTTGTCATGCGAGTGTCACATCATGCACTACATGCCATGCATGGGGGCGGTATTTCTTTACTGTATGTACCTCGATGGAAGAAGAAAAACCTGCGCCTTCCGCAATCTGCCTGACCTGCTCCACCATCGGCCCGATGCTGTGGATATGGAGTACCGTACCGGCTTCTGCATGGGCAAGCGCTTCCGGGAGCATGGAGATTGCCGCAAAATGCCCCATGACGATCCGCTGGTATGTCCCTTCGAGCTGGTTGCGGCAGTCCCCGAGCGACAGGGTGACGTTGTCGGTGAGCTGGTTCTCCTGAATGTTCCGCTCAAGATACCCGTATGCCACAGGGTTAATCTCCATGGCATGCACACATGCCTCCGCACCGGCAAGGGGTATCGTGAAATACCCGATTCCGGCAAACATATCCGCCACCCGTTCAGGATTCCGGCTGGAACGGACCAGTGCAGAGATCCGCCTCTTCTCCATACGGTTGCCCATCGAGAACATCACCTTCTGCGGATCAAGGATGAATGTGTAACCATCCTCTTTGTGGCGGACTTCTCCGGCCTCTCCCCAGATCAGTCTGGTCCGTGGCGTCCGGGTCGCACCATCGAGCGATTCGATCCAGACAATGCCGCGCGGGTGACGAAACGCGACAATGGATTCGATCTCGGCAGGTGACGGAAGTTCGCCATGGACGATGGCGACATCTCCTGTCATGTAATAGCCCCTGCCCTGGTAACGGGAACGTTCGGGAATTTCAGTATCGTATGGCTCTCCCATCCGAACCGGGACCCATGCGGTATCCCCTTCTACAAATGGACTGCGCGAGGAATCCACCCACTCTTCGTTGAGGACCTTTGGCAGATCCTCCCGGGATATCTTCCTTGCCCGCATTATCTACCTGACAATGATGAGGTTCTCGTTGTCCCTGATGATGCTGACATGGTCGCCGGCACGGATCTCTATCCATTTCGGTTTTGCAACATCCATGGATTTGCTGGTTTCCGGGTCGATGATGCCGACCATTGAGCCGTCAACAAATGCAGCAAGCGCAGGGATTGCATTCCGGGAATTCCCCGCGATCCGCTCAACATCATCATCCCGGATGGATTTTGTCGTCCCATCCATGAGGTCGGTCACCCGGACGTGGTGCGCTTCCACCCGGTCAACTTCATAGTACCTCTTCCTGGAGACGATGATGTCATGCTTCTGGAACCGGGGGAGGCGGACCGAATAGGTGATCCGGTAGAGCTGCCTGCCGTTCTTCTCGCCCACCAGTTTCGGGTGTGTTGTATACCTGCCACCCAGCTGGGCAACAATGGCCTGTGCAATCATGAGCCCGATATGCTGTGAACCGATGATGATATCGATACCATCATGGATCTCGTTCATGTCCGAAATAAACGAAAGCCGTTCTCCTCCGGCCTGGAGATTATCCTCAATATTCTGGGCAATGGAGGAAGCCATCTGGATCTCGAATGTACTGGGGCTCCTTCCTTCGGCCCGTACCTGGACGACACCCTCGTAATAGCTCCCGCTGATCCGGTTACACCGGTCGCACTGCTCCTTGTTCCAGATGATCTCGACCGTACACGCCGCTTCAACCGGTGCATTATAGAACGTTCCGTGAATAGTGAGGAATGCCCTGGACCGGTTCACGGTCACGTCCTCGATCCGGGCCGTGACAGAGGGTTTCCTGACATCGTGATGAAAGTGGACAGCGGAACGTGCCAAAGCAGGCCCCAGCTCATCCTTTGTCAGTTCGCTGTCAGACCAGGTATTGACCTGTTTTATCGCCCCGCAACTGGGACACTGGGTACTCATAACCCGGGAATCGCAGGTATACCAGGGGGTATTGCCGATGCGGCATTCCCTGCAGAATCCCCCGTTATCGGTTGGTTTTCCGCATTTCGGGCAGAAGGTATCCCGGATACTCATAGCTGGTAGATCTGTGCATGCGGCACGCTGCCGATCATGATGCAGCCGGCCCGGGTGACAAGACCCATATCGATGGCAATTGCTATTGTCCGCTCACCCATAAGGTTTGCATTGGCAGCACACGACAGGGCCTTTCTTACTTCATCTTCCGTGGCAGCACTGCTGCCATAGAATGCTTCACTTATGGTAACAGTGATCGAATCGTTGCTGATCGTCGTATTCAGGAGTTCGCGATCACAGATTGCCACGACATCCCCCGTTTCGGGAGAACGGTGAATCTTCAGGAACATTGATCATTCATTGGCGGTCAGGAATAAAAAAGGTGAGTTGGTCTCAGGGAATGGTGACGGTCACACCATAGACATTTTCAATCGTCTCTCCATGGATGCGGAAACAATCTTCAATAGTAATCACACCGGATGCAAGGAGCTGCCTGGTATACCGGGGCACGGATTTGGGGCCGATCACTGCACCCGGCCGTGAGTTCTCATCCATGTAATCGCTCTCCATGGTGAACGGTCGTCCGGATTGTACGAGCGCGGGTATTCCTTTATGCTTTGCGATAAGCGAAGGGTGGAGAGGCGTGTCCGGTGATCCGTAATGCTTGACTACCTTTTCAACAGGAATTCCGGCATCCCGTGCCATTGAAGCAATGTCACTGCAGGGACCGGTCTCGGCGTGGATCTGGAGGGCGCACCCGAGGTCTGCTGCAACCGTGAGCGCATGCATGAGGACATCATTCGATGCGGCCATCAGTTCCGGAGTTGTCTCATAATGGGGACGGCCGCTTTTGAGAGCAACGGCTCTTTCTTCCCGCACGTAATCCGCTGCACAGTCGATCCCACCCTTCATCGTGGCTACTGCTTCCGGAAGGGTCATCCGTTCCAAGAGCCGGGTAATCTCAGCCGGGTGAACGCCAAGAACGGGAAAGACAATAATGCCCGTTTCGGCAACCAGTCTTCCAACACGCAGCGTCTCATCAAAGACCCGGGTATAATCCGCGCCGGAAACCGGGTGGACGGAAAGGGACCACGAAGGTTTTGAGACAAGGAAGACATGGGTGCCCCCTGCCCGGAAAAAATCTTTGGCCGCCTCAACACCCCGTCCATTCACCGGGTCGAAGTGGATGTGGTCGTCCGTGACCGGGAACTCAGGAGATTTCATGGCATTCCACGATCTTCATCAGCGGGTACCCGGTCTCGGGTGAAAGCCGGGCCCGGCAGTACGTGAAGCCGACACGGGTGATGATCTCGACATCGAACATCATGCCGGAGAGCTCGCTGTACCCGAACCGGTTCTCGTTCATAAGCGAGCGGTCGAGCCGGACCGTGATCTCTTCGACAAAGGGCTGGAGGATCACTGCCTGCTCGATCGCCTTCTCAACACTTGCCGCGGAGATGCGGGAGATGGGAGTTCCTACCCACTGGTGGTACAGCGCCCCGAGTTTGATCCCCGCTTCAAATACTGCCTGTTCCCTGTCGCTGGTCAAATAAGCACCTCAGATCAACTGAATTAAACCGTTCTTGGGCTCCATTGCTTCCCCGGTCCGTAGGAGCATCTCGATACCCTCGCGCACCTTGTCCCGGGGGAACCCTTTTGCGCTGACAGCATCAATGACCTGGTCGATACCGGCGCGCCGTCCATCACCGCCAATATCGCGGATTGCATCCTTGATAACCCGTACGATATCACGTTTCTCCTTGGAGATTCCAGTAACAATTTTATCAATATCGAACGTTCCGGTCTTTGCGTCATACGCGATCTGCCGCAGGCACGCGTCAACAATATGGATCACCCGCTCCGCATCGCTGGTATCGATCGTGTTCGAGAGGCGGATACGTGCACTCGCCTCGGCAAGCCGGACAAGGGCTTCGAGCTGACGGGCGGTTACCGGGACAGGTTTGTTCGGTTCGGCAATCCCCCTGAGTTTCAGGTAATACGCTACCAGTGCATCCCGGGCTTCCGGCGAGAGCAGCGGGAAACACGTACGTTTTGAATAGGCAACATATTTCCGGAAGAGCCCCGGTTCGATATCCGGCATCACCGGCTTGAGCTGCTGCTGGATGTACTCGTCTGTTACTCCCGGAATGGGAGTCTTTTTATGCTGGGCAATCAGTTCCCCGGTACTGTGTGCCTTGAGGATATGCTCGGCGATAGCCATGTCGCGTTTCTGCTCGGGCTGGTCGGTCATGATGAAGATCAGGTCGAACCGGGAGAGCAGGGAAGGGGGCATGTTGATCTGGTCTGAAAGATCGCCGAACATGTCGAACCGGCCGTATTTGGGGTTGGCTGCCCCCAGGAGGGCACACCGTGACTTGAGCGTTGCCGTTATGCCGGCCTTTGCAACGCTGATGGACTGTTGTTCCATGGCTTCGTGGAGGGCGGAGCGGTCGCCTTTCTCCATCTTGTCCATCTCATCAACAGCGGCGACACCCATATCAGCGAGCACGAGGGCACCGGCTTCAAGAGTCCAGCGACCTTCTCCGAACTCGTCTTTCACGGCAGTTGCTGTCAGTCCTGCGGCCGTTGAAGACTGCCCGCTCGTGTAGATAGCCCGGGGAGAGAGCTTGACCACGTACCGGAGCAGCTGGCTCTTTGCGATACCCGGGTCCCCGATGAGGAGGACGTGGATGTCGCCCCGGAGCCTGCTCCCGTCCGGCATCTCTTTTGCAATCCCGCCGAACAGCTGGAGCGCGATTGCCTGCTTCACATCCTCGCTCCCATAGATCGTTGGAGCGACAGAGTGCGTGATCATCCGGTAAATCATCGGGTCTTTACTGAGCCGGTTGATCTCGTCCTCGGCTTTCTCATCAATCTCGACTTCCTCGAACTCCTTTTCGGCAACCTCGATGGAGTTGCATTCAAGGAAGATATCAAAGACCGTACTCTTCTCTCCCCTGACCACCCGCTGCATGGAACGCAGGATGCCGTTGATGATGATCCGGTCGCCCGGTGATACGATACCGGAGAGGTCATCGGTAACATCGATGTCGAGCGTCTGCGGCTGCTCGCCCCCGCGGAGGCCTTCCGGCGATTCCTGGATCCGGAGTTTCTGGGAATCCACGAACTTCGAGCGTTTGGGAAGCAGTTCAAGTTTCTTGAACGTGCACCCGTCCGTTGCACATCCGTCCGGCTCAATGAATTTCCCGTACTTCTGCTGTTTTACCGTGAAATGACCCGCCGGGCAGCGAAACACTGCTTCCACGACACGGGGCCGGACTTCCGTTGTCTTTCTGAGGATCCCCTCGACTGAAATGTACCGGTTGATATCGTCGGAGCGGATGTTGCGTATGAGGGTCTTTCGAGGCAGGTTGGTAAACCGGATATTGATCTCTCTGGGATCCTTTCCATCCTTGGTGCGGACGAGCTGACCGTTCTTTATGGCATCCCAGACATCTTCGAGAACTTTTCCGGGATTCTCGAGGAGCTCATCAGCCATCGCGATACCCGGTTTGCCGAACCGTTCCACATCGCGGTAATTTATCGAGAGTGATCTCTTGTGGGGGTACTCGCGCGACAACTCCCCGAGTTGTTTTTTGTACTTCGTCTTCAGGAGGCGGGTCCAGTCGCCAGTCCTGTCACCTTCGTGGAGATCCGGTTGTTTCTCCATTTCCAGCTCCCTCTTTATGCCTCAGTGCCCTGCCTGGGAGGAGAGGACGAACCGTGCAACCAGTGCCTCCATCTGGATATCACTGTTTGCACCTTCCGAAAGCCGGAAATCAGCCTCTCCGAGGTGGTCAATGAGTTTTACCTTCAACTCCCGGGGCATCTCGCGTTTCAGGAGTGCCCGGTACATCTGGTTGATCAGTTCGTTGGGTGCAATACCCCGCTCATGGAGGAGCTGGGCAAGGAGCGATTCTGCGCCATCGAAGTCTCCGTTCAGCGAGAGAGTGAGCAGTTCCCCGATCTCTTCGGGGCGGGCTGTTGACGTGATGGAATAGACCCGTTTTTCGTCAATAGCCGGATTAATGATAGCTGCTCCCTGCAATGCGTTAATGGCCTTTCTCATATCCCCCTGCGCGATATAGACGATCGCATCCATCGCCCCTCCGGTGATTGTCAATCCCTCGCGGCTCGCTATACGGCGCACCTCTTCCCGTACTGCTTCCGGCCCGAGCGGTTTGAAACGATAGATGGCACACCGGCTCTGGATGGGATCGATAATCTTTGAGGAGTAGTTGCAGGAAAGGATGAACCGGCAGGTCTGCGCATAACTCTCCATCGTGCGGCGGAGGGCAGCCTGGGCGTCTGTAGTGAGGGCATCGGCTTCGTCAAGGAAGAGGACCTTGAACGTGGCCTCACCAAGGGGTGTGGTGCGGGCGAACTGCTTGATCTGGTTCCTTACCACATCGATTCCCCGCTCATCCGATGCATTCAGTTCGCGGAAGTTCATCTGCCACGAGTCCTGGAAAAATTCCCGTGCCAGCGTTACTGCAGCAGTGGTCTTTCCCACGCCCGCGCTGCCCGTGAAGAGGAGGTGGGGGAGGTTCCCGCTCCTGACGTAGGATGACAGCCTCTCGACAATCTCGTCCTGTCCTACGATATCGGCAAGTTTCTGCGGGCGGTATTTCTCTATCCAGATCGTGTGGGACTCATCCATATTCGATCATCTTTGCAGGAAAATTGTTCTGGTATCTTATCACTATGCGCTGGCGTTCCTTGAAAATTATTGTACAGGTAACCGGAACAGCGTGCTGTGTGTAATGAATGTCATAACGTTTATCATAAGGGTTTTGAAATTACTTTCCATGCAAATAAAATATATTTTCTGCGCCCTTATTGTCATTTTCCTGGTCTGTTCTCCCGCCGCAGCCAGTACAAAAAAGATTGCGACTGGCGCACCGGTATTTATCGGGGAGAGCGATCTTGATATCAGTTCCTCAATCCGCGACTGCAAGGTGATTGCCTGGTGGCCCGAAGGAGCAGATATGTCCGGCCCGGCTGCAAAGAATATCACGATAAAACTGGTGAATGAGGTGATCCTTCCGGTCAACCACTTCAATATCAGCCCGGATCTTTTCCGCGGGCATCTTGGGAACTGGTATTGCGAAGACAAGAAGCCCACATTCGTTGTCCTGAATGTTCATGAACCGGAGATCTCCATCCGTGTCCGGGACCTTGACAAAGACGAGGATATCACCGGGAAAGCCGTTCCCGTTACGACAAATATCACCTACCGGATCGATACGAACCTGTACAAAGTCCTCAGTTACACTGACCGCACCGAACTCACGCCAGCTGACGGTTTTTTTACAGTCACGTTAACCAGTCCTTCGGGAAAGGACATGAAAAATATCTATACCGGGAGTGTCGGATCCCCAACAACCCAGATCCTCGAATTCGACAGCACTCCCTTCATGACAAGCCCGACCTATTATGGCAGGAACCTCGAAGCATGGAACCGGCTCTCGCGTGATACAACGGGAGGCTATCTTTACCCGACAGGTACCTACACGTTCACGGTTGTCCAGGACCTGAATGGCATGAAAAACTCCTATACCAGTACAGAATCACGCAATGGCAGGACCACCTCTTCGGCCAGTGTCACGTTCCTTCCTCCAGAATCTCCAGCAATGCAGACGACTGCCGTGCCATCGGAGCCAGTCACCAGCGTTCCTGAAACAATCATCCCGACCAGTACTGTGACGCACGTCATTGTTACCGTTCCGGCAACAACAATCGAGGAACCCCCAGCAAAAGTGACCTACTCCCCCCTTCCGCCGTGGGCAGTGGTTCTTGGTCTCCTGGGTGCCGGAATTCTTCTCGCGCGATACCGGCATTGATACGCTAAAAAATCCCTTTTTCTCATCAATCCTGGCCACGTTATTAACGATTACGGCCACATATTCTATCTGAAGTGGTTTTATGGACATCAGAACAGGACTGTTGGTCATTGTCGCAAGCCTCCTGATCATCACGCCGGCACTCTCGGCGGAAAATACACCTGCTGAAGACAATCCCTGGTACTGGTACAACCAGGCCGTAGACCTGGCAAATGCCGGCCAGTTCTCTGCTGCTCTTGCGGCAAACGAGAAGGCACTCTCCCTGAACGAGAGCATGCCGCTGGCATGGGCCAACCAGGCAGGAATCCTTGTGCAGCTGGGACGGTATGAAGACGCGATTGTTGCTGCGGATCGCGTTGTCTCCGTCAATGCAACCGATCTTCCCAATGCCTATGCGGCTGCTTATTACAGTAAAGGTGATGCTCTGCGGGCGCTTGGCCGGGTGAACGAGGCAGCAGATGCCTATACACAGGCATACAGCCTGGACAGCAGCCTTGTCCCCCCCTCAATGGTTACCGACAAAACCGCGGGAACTGCACATCCGTCTGCCACGAAAAGTCCTTTTCATCCCGGTATCATCATCGTTTCAATACTGGTAGCACTGGTTTGCTACAGGGCTCGTTGCAGTCAATAGGAATCATCCCCTTTCTTTTTTGTATCAATTATTTCCATGAATGGTGTTGGCCGGTTTGTAACGGGCTATATCTTGAATAGTTACTCTGGACCATAGTAGTAAGGATCATGGAAGGTGCAGCCAGGGTATTTGCCGGGGAGTTTTCCCGGTCAACGCTCGTTGAACCGTCCGGGGAAAGCAGTGCTCCGGGAGGGATCGTTACACCTACCGGTGCCTGCTGCCGGCAGGTATTTTTTGCCGGGGTTTTAACAGAAGCCGATGAATCCGGTGACATGGCACGCTGCCGTGTGGCGGATCCTACCGGGGCCTTCGATCTCATCTCCTGGAGAAAAGGAGCGCTGAAGGATGCCATCACTACGATCCCGATACCTTCCTTTGTGACGGTAACCGGTCTTGCCCAGATGAACCAGAACAGGAGGCCTGGTTCCCCCACCATGCGCCCGGAACAGATACTGCCTATTGACCGGGCCACCCGCGACCAGATCTATCTCTCAACAGCGGAATACACGCTTCAGCGTATCGGGCAGATGCGCCTTGCGATCAATGGTGGGAACGCTGATGAAAATATCAGGAGGGCGCTCCGGCATTACGCCACCACCACAAAAGACCTTCAGGAAATCCTGGAGATGGTGGAGCGCGTCATCCTGGGGATTCGCCCGCTCGCGCCGGTTACCGCGGAAGTTGCAGCAGATATCATTGCTGAAGTGCGGGGGCTGGTCGGGACTGCTTCCGGCCCGCAGGGGATTGCGGTTGAAGAAGTGATCGCGGTGCTGGGAAGGAAGGGAATCCGGAAAGAATCCGTGCTTGCGGCACTTGAGTCACTCATCGTAGACGACGAGTGCTACCAGCCCCGGAAAGGGTACGTCAGGCTCTTATGAAACTGGAATTCATCCGCTCCGGCCCGGCGCTTGTTATCGAGAACGAAGAGCGCCTGCTGGTTGTGTCCGACCTGCATTTTGGTATCGAGGCAGACCTTGCAGCCCACGGCCTCCATTTTGCCAGCCGGAGTACAGAACGCCTGGAGCGGCTGATGCGGGTCATCGATCTCACCGACCCGGACCGGCTTATTCTCCTGGGCGATATCAAGCACAGTATTCCCTCCCTGACCCGGCAGGAGTACCATGAACTCCCGGGGGTTATGGAGACCCTGCGTTCGCGGCTCCCCCTCCTCATCTTTCCCGGCAATCATGACATCGGGATCGAGCGGTTTGCTAAAAAAACCGAGATCTGTCCCCGGGACGGAGCGTTGATCAACGGGATTGCGTTTCTCCACGGACATATGAACCCGGCACCGGACCTGTTTGGGAATCTCATCGTTGTCGGGCATCACCACCCGCTCCTGGCCCTCCGTGACGAGGTAGGCTGTGCCCTCCAGGAACCCGCCTATATCAGGGCCGGGCTGATGGCCGGCAAGGGGGACCTCTCCGTTCCTGCTGCGAAGGTGGCACAGACAAGGCTGCTTTTCATGCCGGCCTTCAACGAACTTGCCGGCTATGATATCTCCCGTATCGTCAACGATCCCTTCTCCCCGTTGTCACGGTGCATGGACAGCAAAAGCGCCGAGATCATCCTTGCCGATGGGACATACATCGGCCCCTTCAGTTCACTGGTGCAGGATGAAGACGGTTGAACGGCTGGATCCGCGGGTCCGTTCGTGTATCCGGAAACGCGGATTTACATCCCTGTCCGATGCACAGAAACAGGCGATACCGCTCATTCTTGATGGGAATAACATCGTCCTCATTGCACCCACCGGAACCGGTAAAACCGAGAGCGCGATGTTTCCGGTTTTTAATGGCCTCATCCCCCTTCCGGGAGGTGGGGGATTCAAGGCCATCTACATCACACCCCTGCGCTCCCTGAACCGCGATATCCTCTCCCGCATGCAGTGGTGGTGCGGTGAGCTTGGCCTTACCGTTGGTGTAAGGCATGGCGACACGCCGATGGCTGAACGGAGGAAACAGGCTCTTTCGCCTCCCGATCTGCTGATAACAACGCCGGAAACGTTCCAGGCCCTTTTCATGGGAAAACGGCTCCGGCAGCACCTGGCCCATGTCCGGTATGTCATCATCGACGAGATCCACGAGCTTGCCGGGAGCAAGCGGGGCGCCCAGCTTGCGGTCGGGCTCGAGCGTCTCCACGTGTATGCCGGGGAATTCCAGCGAATCGGCCTCTCGGCAACCGTGGGAAATCCCGGGGAGATAGCAGGCTTCCTGTGCGGGGTCAGGCCCTGCTCTGTGGTGCAGGTGCCGGTAGCCAAACAGCTGGACCTTTCGGTACAGTTCGTGGGCGACGATTTCCGTCACCAGGTCGAAGTGCTGAAAAAATACCTGAAACGCGAGGGATCGACCCTTGTCTTTGTCAATACACGGGTCACGGCGGAAGCACTCGGGCATGCCCTTTTCGGCCACGGTGATGTTGAGGTGCACCATGGTTCGCTCTCCAAGGAAGTACGGATTGATGCAGAAGAGCGGTTCAAGAAAGGGGAGATCCGCACCCTCATCTGCACCTCATCCATGGAGCTCGGGATTGATATCGGCCGCGTTGATCATGTCATCCAGTTCGGCTCGCCGCGTGAGGTTGCACGCCTGGTGCAGCGCGTGGGCCGGGCCGGGCACCAGCTGAATACCATATCGCGCGGCACCATTCTTGCCACGGGATTTGACGACCTCCTGGAATCCCTTGTCATTGCCCGGAAGGCGGGCGCAAACGAGATCGAACCGGTGGTACTGCCACGGTATGCAGCAGATGTTCTCGCAAACCAGGTAGCGGCGATTGCGGTCGAATACGGGGAGATCGAATGTTCGGGAATCCGCGAGATCTGCGAACGGACAATCCTGTTCCCCGATTGTGACGAACTCTTAGAAAAGGTCTGCCGTCAGATGGAAGATCACCACCTCATCCGGATTGACGGGAGCCGGATCGTCACCACTGCCCGGGCACGACGGTACCTTGCAGGGAACCTCTCAATGATCCATGATGAGCGTAAGGTACCCATTTTCGACATTGTCTCCCGGCGCACAGTCGGGACCCTGGATGAATCCTTTGTCGTTGGCTGGGTCCACACCGGGGTTGTTTTTATCACCAAGGGGCAGCTCTGGCGCGTGCTTGAGATCGCTGACGGGAAGCTGACCGTGGAACCTGCAAAGAAGGCAATCGGTGAGCTCCCCTCATGGGAAGGCGAGCAGATCCCGGTCCCGCACTCCGTTGCACAGGAAGCTGGCGGCATCCGGAGGACGCGGTCGCTTGCGAAATACCGCACAGAACCCGACGGGATCGCCTTTGCATCCGCATTCTTCCGGGAAATGGACAAAAACAGGTCTCTTGTCCCGACTGACGACCTTATCACGCTTGAGAATACCGATGACGGTGTTGTCTGCAATGTCTGTGCCGGTCACAAGGCAAACGAGGCGCTTGGAAGAGTCCTCTCGATCCTGCTCTCCGCCCGCTACGGTACAACGGTCGGCCTTGAACTGGATGCCTACCGTATGCTCCTGCGCCTCCCCTCCTCCATCCGGGCAGCAGATGTCCGCGACCTTCTTCTCTCCCTGGACCCTGCGACGATGCCCGGCGTCCTCCGGCTTGCCCTGAAACGGACCGCGCTCTTCAAGTGGAAGCTGGTCCAGATTGCCAAGAAGTTCGGGGCCATTGATCCCGATGCCGATTATGAAAAGATCAGCATCCAGCGCCTCCTCGACTTCTTTGATAACACGGTTGTCCAGCAGGAAGCCTATCGCGAGCTGCTGTCTGAGTATATGGATATCGACACTGCAGCAGCGATCGTTACCCTTGTCCGGAACGGGAAGATCCAGGTGGCGCTCGGTCCGCACTCCCTAATCGGGGCAGGGGGCCTCCTCTCATCCCGCGACCAGATCCCCCCGCCCACAATGGACAGTGCTGTGCTTGCCACGCTGAAGCGCCGGCTCAGCCAGGACGATGTCATCCTTGCCTGCATGAACTGCCGTGACTGGAAGAGCCGGACGATTGTCTCCCGTGTTGAGGAACATCCCCGGTGCCCGAAATGCGGGGCAAGGCTCGTTGCTGCGCTGAAACCATATGAGGAGTAGCAGTATGCCCAAGTAAAAAAGCAGCGGAAGAATGCCGAAGAACGCGCAACTGAGCAGCGGCTCAAAAAAAACGCAAACATCGTTCTTTCAAGCGGGAAAAAAGCGGTTATCGCGCTCTCTGCCCGGGGCGTTGGGCCAGATACTGCCTCCCGGATCCTCGGGACGCTGGCGGAAGGGGATGCGTTCTACCGTGAGATCCTCAAGGCAGAACGCATTTTTGTCCAGACACACCGGTACTGGGCATGATTTAGTGAACCACGGATACAGGGAAAAAAGGGGATATTACATTATGCTCTCGAGCTTCTGCTCGAGGAAGTCGAGGCCTTTCTTGATGTCTTCGAGGTTCTTTCCACCGGTAAGAATAATCTTTCCTGAAGAGAAGAGAAGCGCAACGATCTTGGGATCCTTGATGCGGTACACGAGGCCGGGGAACTGCTCGGGCTCGTACTCGATGTTCTCCAGGTTCAGGGTGATAACCACTTTATTGAGGTTGATATATTTCCCGATATCGTAGGAACAGACAATATTGGTGATTGCGACCTTGGGCTCCTTGAAGGTGTCGACACCGGCAGCCTTGAGGGACTTGATGATGATGCCAAGGCCGTCAGCGAGTGCTTTCTTGTCACGGATACCGGTCAGCACAACCTTACCCGATGAGAAGATCAGGGATGCAATCTTGGGGTTTTCAATACGGTAGACTGCACCCGGGAACCGTTTTGTATTGAGTTCGCAGCTCTTGATCTTACTTGAGACATCAGCAAGGTCAATGGAATCCGCAATAACCCCGGAAGCTACGATATTCTCAATCTTCAATGACGCGTACTTTTTGTCAGCCATCCACTATACTATGCTGTGCTCTGAATCATAATACTAATGGAGAACCTTTATGTTGTCCCGGCGACTCCCTGTGCCGACGGATTTCCGGGTGTTCCGGAACGATTGTATCCACCCGTTTCCGGAAAACAATTCCTGCGGTACCTCAAGGGGAATTGCTCCACGAATGGATGATCGACCGTAAAAAGGCAGATTGAAGACGGACCGGAGAAAACATTCTTCCTGATCCTATGAAAAAGACCGTTCATGGCACGGATAGTTACGATAAGATGTGCGAACGTTTCGCTATCGATGTGCCGGAATACTATAACTTCGGATTTGACGTGATCGATTTCTGGGCGAGGAAGGACCGGAACAAGCTTGCGATGATCTGGGTGAACCAGCAGGGAGAGGAGAAGAAATACAGTTTCCTCGATTTAAAGAACCTCTCCAACAAGGCTGCAAACATCCTGCTCAAATACGGCATCAACAAGGGCGACCGCGTACTCGTGATGCTTCCGCGGATCCCTGAGTGGTGGATCTTCTCTATTGCGCTGATCAAGCTTGGTGCCGTCTTTGCTCCCTGCCCCACCATGCTCACGGCCCGTGACATCAAGTACCGGGTGAACAAGGGGAAGTTCCGTATGATCATTACCGACCTTGAGAACGCGTCCAAGGTCGAAGAGATCTGCAACGAGTGCCCGACACTGACCTCACGGATGATCGCGGACGGCGAACTTGCGGGATGGGCAAGCTTCCCCTACGAGTTACTCTACCCGGCACCCGTCTCCCACCGCTCGGTAAGCATCCCGGATGATCTCAAGACAAAGAGCACAGACCCGATGCTCATCTACTTCACTTCCGGCACCACCGGGGAACCCAAGATGGTTCTCCACAACCACGGGTACCCGCTGGGACATATTGTGACTGCCCGGCTCTGGCAGGACGTGAAGCACAATGACCTGCACTTCACGGTCTCCGACACCGGGTGGGCCAAGTGTGCCTGGGGCAAGATCTTCGGGCAGTGGATCGAAGGCGCCTGCATCTTTGCGTACAATTTCACCGGAAAGTTCCAGGCAACCGAGGTCCTCCCCCTGCTGGAAAAATACCAGGTGAGTACGTTCTGCTGTCCCCCGACAATTTACCGGATGCTTATCCTTGCCGACCTGGAGAAGTTTGACCTCTCCTCGCTCCGGCACTGCACCAGCGCAGGCGAACCGCTGAACCCGGAAGTGATCCGGGTCTGGAAAGAAGGAACGGGCCTGACCATCTGCGAAGGGTACGGCCAGACAGAGACCTGCTGCTGTGTTGCCGCGTTCCCGACGGTCGAACCACGGCCCGGTTCCATGGGAAAGCCTTCTCCCGGATGGAAGATCGAGGTGCATGACGATGGCGGCAAGGCACTGGGAAACCACGAGGAAGGCCGGCTTGCCATCAGCTGCAAGCCCCGCCCGCCGGGCCTCTTTGTCGAGTATCTTGACAACCCGGAAGAGAACAAGAAGTCGTTTGTCAACAACTGGTATTACACCGGCGACAAGGTGTACCGCGATGGCGAGGGGTACTTCTGGTTTGTCGGGCGTGATGATGACGTGATCAAGAGCTCGGGGTACCGTATCGGTCCGTTCGAGGTCGAGAGTGCCCTTCTGGAACACCCTGCCGTGCAGGAGGCTGCCGTTGTCGGATCTCCCGATCGCATCCGCGGACTGATCGTCAAGGCATTTGTGGTCCTGAAGAAGGGATACGAACCCTCGGAATCGCTGGTGCGGGAGATCAAGACCTATGTCAAACGCACCACCGCGCCCTACAAGTACCCGAGGCAGATAGAATTTGTCAGCGAACTCCCCAAGACCATCTCGGGCAAGATCAAACGGAATGAGCTTCGTGCGGCAGAGCTGAAAAAATACCTTGACAGCAAATAACCTGTCACATGTGGTGCAGTAACAATCTCTCTCGTTTATTTCTCTTTTTTCCTTGGATATGATATGCCCGTCTTCAGGATCTGATGCACATAGTAAAACGAAACATGTAATAAGTGCACCACTAAATGGATCAGTATGGTGCGATACTCCATTACTATGGACGATACCCTTGCTGATACGATTGATGTGTCTGCCAAAAAGCAACGGCTGTCACGATCCGAGTGGATTACCGAAGCGTGCGAGGCCCATCTCTCGACAACTCCCGGTGCAGTCACGGTAAGCTCCACAACGCTCCCGTCCACCGGAAAAACCATCTTCCCTGACCAGTATAACATGCCCGATTACGAGACCATGGCAAAGAACTTCCGGATCGATGTCCCTGATTTTTTTAATTTCGGCTTCGATGTCATCGATGCCTGGGCACAGAAGGACCGGAACAAGCTTGCGATGATCTGGGTGAACCAGAAAGGTGAGGAGAAGAAGTTCACGTTCTGGGACCTGATGCGCCTCTCGAACCAGATCGCGAACATGTTCATAAAGTACGGTGTCAACAAGGGAGACCGCGTCCTGATCATGCTCCCCCGTATCCCGGAATGGTGGACCGCCACCATCGCCCTGATCAAACGCGGTGCTGTCTATTGCCCGGCGCCCACGATGCTGACGGCAAAAGACCTGAAATACCGTATCAATATCGCAGAGATCAAGATGGTCATTACCGACACCGAACATGCCGATACGATTGATTCCATCATGAAAGACTGCCCGTCGCTTACCTGCCGCATGCTGATCGATGGGAAACGTGACGGGTGGATCAGCTATCCGGTGGAGCTCGATTACCCGGCACCGGTTTCGGCAAAACTCGTCACCCTTCCGGGAATGAAAAAGACAAAAAGCACTGACCCACTCGTCATCTTCTTCACCTCCGGCACCACGGGTGAACCAAAGATGGTGGTTCACGACCACAGTTACCCTCTCGGGCATATTGTCACGGCACGGTTCTGGCATGACCTCCGCTCGACCGATCTCCATCTCACGCTTTCCGACACGGGATGGGCCAAGAGCGCCTGGGGCAAGTTCTATGGTCAGTGGATCGAGGGTTCGGCCATCTTTGTCTACGATATCCGGGGCAGGTTCAATGCAACCGAGATCCTGCCGCTCATGGAGAAATACGGCATCACAACATTCTGTGTCCCGCCAACGATCTACCGGATGCTGATCCTCGCGGACCTCGACAAGTTTGACTTCACCGAGCTCCGGCACTGCACCAGTGCCGGCGAACCGCTCAACCCTGAGGTCATTAAGGCCTGGAAGGACGCGACAGGCCTGACCATCTACGAAGGCTACGGCCAGACCGAGACTATCCTTTGTGTTGGCACGTTCCCGGGCATGCAGCCGAAGTACGGCTCGATGGGACGCCCCTCCCCCGGGTGGGAGATCGAGCTCCATGACGACCACGGGAAGCCGGTCCTGTTCCATGAAGAAGGCAAGATTGCGATCCGCTGCAATCCCCGCCCCGTGGGAATGTTCCGCGAGTACCTGAACAACCCTGAGGAGAACAAAAAGTCCTTTATCGGCGACTGGTATTACACCGGGGACAAGGCTTACAAGGATGAAGACGGGTACCTCTGGTTCATTGGCAGGGACGACGATGTGATCAAGGCTTCCGGGTACCGGATCGGACCGTTCGAGGTTGAGAGTGCCCTGATCGAGCACCCGGCAGTCCAGGAAGCCGCGGTCGTCGGGTCCCCGGATGACATCCGCGGCCTGATCGTCAAGGCATTCATCATCTTAAAACCGGGATACACCCCGTCCGAAGGGCTCATCCGCGAGATCCAGAACCATGTCAAGAAAGTGACCGCACCGTACAAGTACCCGCGGGCAATCGAGTTTGTCGAATCGCTCCCCAAGACAATCTCCGGCAAGATCCGCAGGAACGAACTCCGCGACCGCGAGCTGAAGAAGTTCCAGAACGAGATGAACGGCCAGAAGAAAGCCTAATCCTCATTTCCCCTACCTTTATTTAATCCGGCGGGTAATCTATACAGGCGCGAGGATCGCCGAGCCAGGTCAAAGGCGTTAGGTTCAGGGTCTAAGGCAAGATCCCGGCATCAGATCGTAGTGCGCATCACGAGCGAGGGTAGCCAAGCCAGGTCAACGGCGTCAGGTTCAGGGCCTGATCTCGCAGGAGTTCTTGGGTTCGAATCCCATCCCTCGCATCAGGCTTTTTTAGTAACAGGTATTTCGTGTATTTTGAACTCTTCTCGCATTACATCACTGTTCTCAATGCTTCCCGGGATTGCACGTGCGCCTGTATCCCCCGAGGAAAAACTATGATGCGGGAACAGCTGCATGAAAAACCTCTGAAAACCGCATAGCGTTTAAGCCGTTGTTGGGGGAAGTGTTTATTTGTTCAGCATTGTATTTCGTCTGTAATACAATCCCGTTGTTCCTGTAAATTCTTTTTAAGATAAATCATATCAACAAGTTGTATATCGCCCTCGAAAATCGGGTGGTCGTAATTGTCGGTAAAATAATTATTTACCCGATGTGAGATTTCAAATCCACACTGTTCATAAAACAACAGGATAGCCGGCGTTTCTCCTGTCCCGACAAGCATTGTTTTAAAATCGGTTTTGTAGAAATCAGAAATAAATTGTATCAATGCTCTCCCGTATCCTTTACCCTGATACTTTTTGTATGTTGCAATGTTCTTCAACTCGCAGGTTTCGCTGTCTTTCGGCACGACAACGCAAACACTTTTCAAATCATCGTCAAATAAAGCAAACAAGTCCCCACCCGGCAAATACTTGTCAATCATGGTTTCCTGCTCGTCAGCGAGCAGCAATAAGTCAAGGAACTGTTTCTTATTTTTGAGAATTTTTTCGGTTTTCACCATATCTCTGTTGTTTCCTCACTTGTCAGGTTTATTTTCCGTCGTATCGCCCGGATTATCGCTAACGAGGTATTCTCGCCATATTTATTCTCGCCATATTGCGTGCGGAATTTTTCATACGCCATCCCATTCCTGGCCATTTTTTCTCTGGAAGGCGAAGAGAAAACTCCAGATTTCAAATTGTTGGTTTCCATCCCATCAACTATCAGGATCGAAGATGAGAAAACCTCCTTGCATCAGGCTTTTTTCTTTGATTGTTGTGGAACGCTATCCGCGGCTTCAACGAACCGGTATGCCCCTTTCGGGATGGTTATGGCAAACCGGGCACCCTTACTAGATTCCCCGATCTCCTGGATGCTCATGCCCGTAATAGCAAGGATCTCCTTTGCAAGGAACATACCAAGGCCGGTATTCTTCCCAAAGCCCCGGTTAAAGACAAGAGCCTTGTCTTTTTGGGGGACACCCTGGCCATTGTCTTCATAGAAGCAGGTAAGGCACTCATCGGACTCATGGAAAGAGAGCTGGATCCTGTCCATCGTTTTACCGCCATGGCGGAGGGAGTTGTCAACAAGGTTATAGAAGACCTTCGTCAGCAGCGGGTCAGCCAGCACCTCAACATCAGTCCGTTCTGCCTCGATCCGGACATCCTTTAAGACAAGGCCCCGCGTGGATTTGACCAGTTGTGCGTTCATGTTCTGCCACGACGGCGCTATCATGCCCATGGTCTGGTAGTCCCGGGTGAAGGTGATCTGTTCTTCGATGGTATTGACAACTTTCATCTGTTTTTTCAGGAGTTCCAGTTTCTCCAAATCGCTCTCGTTGTCCTGGGCCAGGTCATGGTAGGCCCGGAGTGCATTGAGCTGGTTGAGGATATCATGGCGGGTTATACTCGAGAGGAGCTGGAGCTTGGCATGGGCGGTCTTAAGCCCTGTCTCGGCGAGCCTGCGGTCCGTGATATCCTCGGTTGTCCCTTCAAGAGTAACGATCCCGCCGCGTTCGTCGGGTATCCCGCGGGTGTTTATGGTCAGCCAGATATGCTCCCCGTCACTCCTGACGAACTCCACATCCATTGCCCTGATGGCCTCTCCCCGTGTAATCCTGCCGGTGACCTCATCGCGTTCCCGGGGATTGGCATACAGGTCACGCATGGATTTGACCGACTGCTTCATCTCATCGGGAGTGGTGTAGCCGAATATCCGTGCAAAGGCCGGGTTGATCTCGATGATGGTCCCGTCCGGAGCAGTCCGGTAAATACCCAGGATCGCATTCTCGAAGATATTCCGGTACCGGGCCTCGCTTGCCTTGAGGGCAGCCTCGTTTCGTAACAGTTCCTCGTGGTGGTGACGGAGTTCCTCTTCGATGGCTGTCAGTTCTTCAAAGGACGCTGCAAGGTCCTCGTTCTTCCTGAGCAGCGATTCCTGCATCTGACGGAGTCCGGTAATGTCCTCGACAATGCAGACAACACGGAAGAAGGTCCCGTGCTGGTCTTTGAGCCCGCTTGCACTGACACTGGCATCGAGGCTGGTCCCGTCTTTCTTTTGCATCCGGTAGATCTGGTTCCGTGACGAGCCGGTAGTCAGCGCCTGCTGGAAATACTCCTTTGCAGTATCAGCATAATCCCCGTGGACAAGGGACACAAACGGTTTTCCGAGGATTTCGCCCTTGTTGTATTGGAGGACGTCGTTCATCCTGCGGTTGCAGTCAACAATGATGCCCTGCCGGTTGACCGAGATGATCAGGTAGGGTGCGGCATCGAAGATATGCCGGAACTTTTTCTCGTTTCGTGCCAGTTTCTCTTCAGCATTTTTAAGACGGCTGATATCCGTCACCATGGCGAATGAACCGGTAAAACACCCAGCATCATCGAAGATCGGGGAACCGGATACCAAAAACCAGCACGTGCTCCCGTCTTTCCGGATAAACCGGCATTCGAACTGTTCGCTTTTGCCGGCGATCCGGTTCTGTCTCCTTATTGCATGGTCCTTTGCATGCTCCTCGGCCATGAACCTGGTGATGCTCTCCCCCAGGATCTCCTCTTCTGAATAGCCGAGGAACTCCGTGAGTTTCCGGTTGACGAACGTGGTGTTGAAGTCAGAATCAAGCATCCAGATGCCTTCGTTTGCCGTCTCCACAATGCGTCGGAACTTCTCCTCGCTTGCCTTGAGGGCAGCCTCGTTTTTCAGCAGGATTTCATGGTGGTGGCGGAGTTCCTCCTCGATGGCAGTCAGTTCCTCAAAGGATGCGGCAAGGTCCTCGTTCTTCCTGAGCAGCGAATCCTGCATCTCCCGGAGTTCGGTGATATCCTCGATGATGCAGACAACCCGGAAGAAGGTCCCGTGCTGGTCTTTAAGCCCGCTGGAACTAAGGCTGACGCCGATCTTTGTCCCATCTTTCCTCAGCATGGAAAATGTCTGGTTTTTTGCTGAACCGGTTGTCAGTGTCTGCCGGAAATGTTCCTGCATTTCGGCACTATCATCGTCATGCAGGAGGGAGTCAAACGGCATTCCGAGGATCTCACTCTTGTCGTACTGCAGCACGTCCTGGATCTTGCGGTTGCAGTCGACAATAATGCCCTGCCGGTTGACCGAGATGATCAGGTAGGGTGCGGCATCGAAAATATGCCGGAACTTCTTCTCGTTTCTTGCCAGTTTGTTCTCGGCAGCCTTGAGGTTGCTGATATCCGTGACCATGGCAAACGAGCCGGTGAAATTGCCCGTCGTGTCGACAGAAGGAGAGCCGGAGACAAGGAGCCAGCAGGTACTTCCGTCTTTACGGATGAACCGGCATTCGAACTGCTCGCTCTTCCCCTCCTTCCAGCTCTTCTTTCTGACACCGTAATCCCGCGCATGTTCCGCACCCATGAGGCTTGTGATCTTCTTCCCGATCAGTTCCTGCTCGGAATACCCGAGGAACTCGGCGAATTTCCGGTTGATGAAGGAGATGGAAAAGTCTTTGTCCAGTGCCCAGATACCTTCGTTTGCTGTCTCTACGATCCTGCGGTATTTCTCCTCGCTCTGGCGCAGGGCATCTTCGCTCCGTTTCAGTTCATCGTAGTTTGCCCGAAGTTCCTCTTCCTGCCCTGTCAATTGTTCGTATGCTGCCGCAAGTTCCACGTTTGTCCTGTGCAGTTCAGCCTCTGCCCGTTTCCTCCGCTCGTCATCTTCACGGACACGGAGGGCAAAGGTCAGGTCATGGGCCATCTCTTCCAGAAGGGAGACAATCTGGTCATCAAAGAACCCGGTCTCGGGGGCGCAGAGCGTGAGGGCGCCGGCATAGCGCGTGCCGCGTGCAAAGGGGATCGCCGCGATTGCCTGGTATCCCCTTCGGATGGCCTCATCTTTCCATGGGCAGGATTCCGGATCTTCAGGTAGGGAGTTGCAGATCGTGCATTTCCCCGAACGGAATGCAGTTATCGTCGGGCTGCTTTCGGGATCATCCGTTTCGGGTGCCATGGTCAGGGTCTCCAGAAAGCCGTCCGTGTGCCCGTACGAGGCAATGGGACCAATAGTATCGGATCCGCCGGCGATACCGGCCCATGCCATCCGGAACCCGCCGCTCTCAACCGAGATCCTGCAGATCTCCTCGAGCAGGTCAGGCACTTTTGTGTTCCGCACGATGGCCTTGTTGGTTGCACTCAGGAGGGAGTAGAGCCGGTTGAGCCGGTAGATATGGAACTCCCCCTGCCGGTGCTCGTGGGCGGTGATGATCTTCCGCGCAAGTTCTGTGAACTGGGGCTTGGGAGCCCCCCCCTTCTGCATGTAGAAGTCCGCACCGTACTCGAATGCCTCAACCGCTACCTCCTCCCGTCCTTTGCCGGTAAAAATGATGAATGGCAGTTTTGGGAACTGCCTCCGTAAGGTCTTCAAAAATTCGATGCCATCCATTTCCGGCATCTGGTAATCGGATACGATCACATCGTAGTGGGAGGTCGAGAGGAGTTCGAGTGCGCGTGAAACAGAGGTTGTTATGTCGACTTTGAGTTTGCCCGTCCGCTCAAGGTACGTCTTGCCAATGTCAAGGAGCACTTCTTCATCATCTACATAGAGGACTGAAATCATATGCAGGCGTCCTGGCACGAGACGATGCCCCGGGCTGTAACAATGTACATTTTCTCGCAGGGGCTGATATACAACTCGGTTTTATTCTGTAAAAAAAGGAAAAAATCTGTCGGTATTTTCCTGCAAATGCAGACAATCCAACGGATTCAGCTCCTTTTTCCGGGGAAATATCAAAAAAATTCCGTCTGAAACCCCAATACCAACATATACATACTCTATATCAGCAAAAACACCGCGCAGTAGAATGCGAAGAGTGGGATGAAGAGCGCGAGATAGAGCGATTTGTTCCAGCGCCAGATCGCAAGACCATCCATGGTCTCGATGGGCATCAGGCTGTAGACTGCAGTGATAAGGTTGATGGTAAACCCGATCCCTCCGGCAACAGCCCAGATCCCTCCCACCATCACCATAGCCAGGAAGACGAACGTGAGGATGATGGATACAACCGGCCCGGCCACCATCTCGATCCCTATCGTCCGGGGGTTTTCGTCATCGTTCCGGTTCACGAGGTTCCGGTACGAGGCGCCGAATGCATTGCCAAAGAGCCATGCCGTGACGAACATGATGACGGTTCCAAGGCCCCAGAACTGGGTGTCTGCATCCTGCCCGTGTTGTGTGGCAATGTACCGGTGTGCAAAATCGTGGAGCAGCACGGATACCGCACCAACAGCAATGTAAATGAGCACCATGTCAAGGGTGAGTTCGGCCCGGTCCGCAAGCATGAATGCCAGCGCGACAACGATGATGGCGATCTCGATGACAAGGACTTCCGTTGCCGAGAGCCCGAAATAATGCTGCTCCATCTTCCTTGCGGCAATCTTCCGTGCAGCAATCTCCTTCTCGCTCAGCTTCTCGATCGCATGCCCCCCGATAAGGTCTGCAAAGAACTTCATGAACTTCAGGATTACCTGCCAGATGAACGCGATGTTTGCGACGATGACCTGGATGACGAGAACCGCAATGCTCGTGATGACTGCGGCAAGCGCCATGAACTGTGCCGGGATGTATGCAGATGCCGGAAGGTTCGTTGCCGCAGGACCTTTTGCTTCCTGGATCAGGCCGATGATCCCTTCTTTTCGCACTGGTCCCCCGGTGTCGCTGGCCGACTCGACAGGAATAATGCTTCCTGCGCTGATGAGGTCTGTCCGGGACAGGGTGTCGCTGCCAAATGCATTGGATACCCTGAGCCGGACTGTGTAGGTCCCGGGTACGGCGTAGGAATGCAACGGGGACCGTTCTTTAGATGTTGCGCCGTCACCAAACTCCCACTGCCATGCGACAGGGCGGTTTACCGAGGTGTCAGAGAACGATACGCTTAACGGGACAATCCCCTCCACCGGGAATGCGGAAAAGCCAGCAACAGGGGGATTCCCGACCTGAATATACACAGGTTCACTCCGGGTATCGGTGCCGTAGATATTGGTGACCGTGAGCCGGACGGTATATTCACCATCTGCAGTGTACGTGTGCGTCGGGTTCTCCCGGTCAGAGGTTGACCCGTCGCCAAAGTCCCAGTGATACTCCATCGGAGAAAAGCCCCGTGATGTATCCGCGAAACTGACCGTAAGCGGCGCCGGGCCAAGCCGGGTGCTGGAGAAAAATTCAGCAACCGGGGGATTGGTAACCGTTATGTAGCCCGGACCCGATGTCTCGGCTGCTGCCGCACAAGCGGGTACGGTAAGCAGCCCGGCCGTAAGGATCAGGACAAGCAGGAGGAATTGTTTGTTGTGCATGATTGTTCACCCGATTGAAGTGGTACACACTGGTGGAGGTGATTGATTAGCTCGTATCTGTTTTTGTTTTCTCTTCGGAATCATAAAGGGATTGTCTTCAGCACGGTTCTTTCTCGCGGCTGTCAAAGCAGACGAATCGTTTAATTCATTCTCCAACAGTTCGCTGCACATGCTGATGAATTATTGCGATCCCCGCGGTTAGCTGAATCCAGGAAAACAAAAGAATCGTATGCTCTTCAATCCCGGGTATGAGAAAATAAGTGTGGATTTTTATGAGCGGACGTCAGTCCCTGAACGCAAAAAAGAATCTCAAATCTTCTACGATGAACGAGGGGTCTTAAGACCTGAAGGTCGGCTGATGCCTCCCTTCAGCTCGTCGAGATTCGAAGATTTCTGTTGAAATCTTCTCATCCTCAGGATTCTGATGAACCCTTCAGATTCTCCGACCTCTCCGATCCCCGGGTTGGAGAAGAACGCCAAAAGGCGTTCTTCGACTTGCGAGGGGTTCGAAGAACCTGCGGTTCTTCTCTTCCTCGACCTTCGAAGAACTCTTATGAGTTCTTCTCATCCTCATAGTTCTGAAGAACAATTCGGATTCATATGAAGGTCTCGGATTCATCAGATCTTTTGTGTCGTGTCTCCTTTCATGATATATTTCACCAACAGGAAGATCACGAGTGCGATGATGGTGAAGTCGATGATGGCACCGACATAGTCGCCGACAAGGAACTTCAGGGGGCCAATCTCCAGGGTTGCCATCCGCCAGTCCCCGCCGGGGATCAGGACCGCGATGATGGGCATGATGATGTCAGCCACGGTGGAATTGACCAGTTTCGTTGCGGCAGAACCGATGACAAACGCAACCGCAAGCCCTATGACCTGGTACTTGTTCAAAAAGTCCATGAACTCCTTGCTGAATCCCTGGGCTCCTTTGCCCAGGCTTGATACACCGCTGCCGATCATTTTCTCGGCATCGCCAAGTGTTTTGTCAACCATAATGAAACACCAGTCAGGACATCCGTGTCCCTGAGTGGTATCATGAACCTGCATCTTCATTAGACTTACCATCACCCCGAATGAAGCGCAAGGAAGCAGAATAAAAACGGATGATGCAGGATCAGGTGTTGTCGCCTGCGGTGAGCGAGCCGATGATCGCCGGCTTACCCTTGTACCGTGCCAGGGATCCATGGATGATGACGGGAAACAGGGACCCATCCTGGTGCCGGGCACGGACCTTGTACCGTTCCGAGCTGACAATGCCATAGGAAACGGAGCCCGTTGCACTCGGGCATCTGGTAATCGGAAACGATGGCATCGAATTGCTGCTCTTTCATCATCTCCAGCGCAATGGTCCCGGACTCTGCAGTAGATACCGTGAACAGGCCATCGTGTTCCAGGAAGAGTTTCCCCGGTTCGAGGAGATCCGGTTCATCGTCTACGTAAAGAACGGAATAGGTGTCCGCCATGATGGAAACACCTTCAAACAGGGCACGTAATCTATGCTCATAATTGCTGCATGAAAAGAGTTTTGGTGAAAAGAGGGAAACGGGGAGTATTCAGACCAGTGGTCCCGGTTGCTGATCCGCAAGCGCCGGAAGTTTTGTCGGCTTGATGAGGACCGGTTCTTTTCCCTGCCGGATCTTCTCAATGATCAGCTCTTTCCCGCGGGGAGTCATGGCAAAGACCGGTATGGCAACTCCTGCCTGGACAAGGGCTTTTTGCGCAACCGCCTCCCGGATCGTTTTTGATGCGCAGGAAGTTACCAGATCAGAGGCCGCGACCAGGTCAAGGGCTTCCTGTTTTGTGAGCCCGGTGACGTGGACGCCGACGATGAATGAATCCGGGTGGATTTTACGGATCATCATTGCAGCCCCGGGCCCTGCAACCGTGACGGCGATCTTTTTGAATCCTTTCGATGCGGCAAGTGCGACACCGGCAACCGCGTCCATGGTGGCCAGCTTCCGGTCAAGGACAAATCCACCTTCCTTCTCGATACGGTCCATCACCTGCGGGTAGGGACAGGTGGAAGCAAGGCCGGACATCCGCCCCCCGATCCCCTGTACCAGCGCCGGTTTTGTGGCAACGACCGTGCCGGCCCCGTCGCAGGCAATGACGGCTGCATCGAGCAGCCCGGCCAGGATCCCGAAACTGATCAGTTCCGATGCCCCGAACCCGACAAACTCCCGGTTGTCGATGACCTCCCGGTCCGGTGTGCACATGCCGAATGCCTTGATCCGGTGCTCAATGTTTGCTTTCACCGACTCTTTCGTGATATCCGGGATCGGGTACGCGAATTTTTTCGCAAGCGGGCAGTCGCGGATCAGGGGCTCCCCGACTTCAACAACCTTTCCGTTGTGGATCACGATCCGGCACTGGCCGATCGCTTCGATGACATGCTCGTCGTTTCCCTGCGTCATGATGGATCTTCCCAACACCTGTTTGTTTCAGGGGATATAGGATTATTGCATGCAGGCAGGTTCCCGCCCGCGTTCATGGCAATACATATGATGCAACAACGACGATATCTGTGCATGGGCAGGCAGTCGCGGCTGTGGGAGATCGATTGCGCCCGCGGGATCGCGATCCTCATGATGATCGTCTTCCACACTGTCTTCGACCTCTCGTTCTTTGCGATATTCCCGGTCGATGTCGCGACCGGGTTCTGGCGGTACTTTGCGTATGCAACCGCGACACTCTTTCTCCTGATTGTCGGGGTCTCGCTTGTCATCAGCCATGACCGTGCTGCGGTGAAATTATCGGGCTTTTCGCTTACGAAAAAATTTATTCTCCGCGGGGCCGGTATTTTTGCGCTCGGCCTGCTGGTCACGCTCGCAACCTGGTTCTATCTTCCCCAAGGTTATGTCATCTTCGGCATCCTGCACCTGATCGGCGTCTCGGTGATGCTCTCGCCGCTCTTCTTGCGGCTTAAGGCCTGGAATATTCCTGCAGGAATTCTGTGTATCCTCATCGGGTGGTTCGTGACGAGCCGCATCAGCCTTCCGTCGCCTCCGCTCTTCCTCCTGCCGCTTGGGATCCATACACCATCGTTCTGGTCGGTCGATTACACGCCGCTCTTCCCGTGGCTGGGCGTTGTCCTGATCGGGATGGGGGCCGGGGCATTTTTATACGCGGGCGGGACCCGGCATTTTGCCCTGAAACCCCTGCCGGAATATTTTGTCCGGCCCCTTTCGTTTCTCGGCCGGCATTCGCTCGTGATCTATCTCGTCCACCAGCCGGTGATTATTTTACTGCTTGCTGCGGTGACCGGGACGAAGGTTCTGTGAGAATTTTGTCCAGGAGATACCCTTTTTCGGGAATCCGCTCCCGGATGGAATCCCCTTTTTTGAGGTGCTCCAATACGGGCACGTATAGGGCCCGGATTTCTCCCTTTTCCGGAACCAGAGGGAATAATTCTCAAAAATGGGGGAATAATTCACGTTCCGACAACCATTTTCACGTCTGAAAACCAGAGGTAAATTTTAGCCACATTCTTTTGGCCGATCTCCTGCCGGATCAGGCTGTGGATGGTGAGATATGGGGAAACCCCCCTTTTCAGGTAACGGTCTACGATGGGAGATCTCATTCTCCGACGGTGTGCCCCGGATCGCCGGCGCCTCCCGGTTGATTTCGCGTGCTCATGCCCAGAAAAAATGACGATCGTTGAAATAAAAGGCACCAATTAGGTAGTTTTTGGAGGCTAATATGGTCTTGAATGGGGATACTATCAACGCAATGGGCGTATTTTAAAAATGGTGTACTGTAATTCGCGAAAAAATGCGACTTCCAAAAAGTCGGTTTTTCAAATTGGGCTCCGATCCGAAAAAGGAGCGATTTACGGGGAGATAGTTTTTATGGGAAGTTACATTCCAGAAAAGGGGTTTGGGGAACATGAGTCCTCATTTCTTCGACGGGAGAAGTTCATCAGATTTAGGATTCCCTTATACGGGTCAACTAACCTGTCACAGGTCAGATACCCGTGACAGGTTACTGACCCGTGACGGGTTTTTTTGAAGAGGAGGATTTTGCACTATTAATATAGGGCAAAATCCGACTGAAGAAGAACGACGAATGTCGTTCTTCGACTGGTCCGGAAACGCACTAATATATAGGGGGGTTCTGGAGGAGTATCGACAGTATATGTCGTGAAATACGAGGTGCTGCCTCAATCCAGGATCTCGTCCTGGTCGTGACTCTTGATGGAGAATTGCAGCAGGGTTCGATTGAAAATTTTTTATCGGACCCTGCTTGAAAAAATTTCAGCGCGGTCCGGATCGTGATTGATTTTGCGATCCGGATCAATCAGAACTTGCTCGAAATTTTTTGCTCTGTAGAAATCCTCAATTAAGATAAATTGAATGAATCTGTCAAGGTTAGCAAGGATAATCTTGCAAGAGATTTCCTTCCTCTGCATTTGGTATAACCGAGCTTTCAGATCCGCTC
>NZ_JAQTQD010000056.1 GCF_028712425.1 Methanoregula sp. | reverse complement strand
TGCGGCCGCACCGTCCGCGCCGGCCGGGTCGAGTGCGGTTTCGGACAGAAGGTCCCGCTGCACCACAACGGGAACACTGAACTGGAGGGCAGCACCGTCGAAAGAGCGGACCAGGAACGCGGTGATCCCCGGCTGGATCCTGGACGAATCGATCTGCGTCCCGTCCCCGGTGTACGAATGCAGGAACAGACCAAGGATTTCGTCCCACCTGCCGGCATCGTCCATAGGTGTTCATGGGACGAACGGCGCAAATACCCTTGCGATCGTTTCTCACCGGCACCACCGGCAGGACGCGGATGCATCATGAGGATCCCGGCCAGCCGCCCGCAGGAGCAGCATCCCCTGTTTACAGTGTCGTTACCGGCCAACCCTTCAGCACCCGAACGGTTATTGTGGTTCCGCGACAATGGATCTGTCGCAAAAACCATGTCCGCCACCCAGTTTTTTCCCATCCCGCCCGAGTTGTTCGCCCATGCCTGTACTACCGTGACACAGCGTGTCTCGCAGCTCCCGTTCCTTCGGGGGGGCGTGCATGTCACGGGAGAACTGGTTGGCGTGACCATGGAGTGTCTCAATGCCGAACCGACCCACACCCTTGCAATCAGCACGCCCCGCGATACCCTTGCCGGGAGCGTTGCCCCGGGACTTGATATTTGTCTCGAAGAACGCCTGCGGGTTACGGGAAAAACGGTCGTCCCGGTGATCGCAGAAGTCCTCTGCAGTGCCGGGATCGCGGAGATGACGGAGATCATCGACCGGCAGGTGCACCATCCCCGGCGGGCAATCCGCCTGCTCCCCCCATGGACCTGGCATATCGCGTCAACGCTTGCGCCCTCGGTCCGTCTCGCGGGAGGAGCGGACGGGTCGTCGATCTCGTGGATGGACCTCTGCCCGGTCTGCCGGACCGGGGTCCTCACGAAGATTGTGGGAAAACAGCTCTTCGGGATCCCCCATACGGACTTCATCATCGAGTGCTCGCACTGCGGGGCAAAGTTCATCCCGGTCGGCCCTGCGTTCCGGCTGGTATCCATTGCCCAGATCCGCGATCCGCTCTGGAAGAAACACCTGGACACAACGCATTCACCGGAGGAGTGGGCCTTCCTTGCCCGGGGCACGGCACCGGGGGGAAAGGTCGCCCCCCCGCCGGCCCGCGGAGCGGAAAAGAGGCCGGCTTCTCCCCTGCCAGCCGCCCGGGTCACGCTCACGGCGATGAAAGACGGGACGCTTATGGTCCCCGTCCTGGGAAAGACGATCTACTTCCGGCCGGTCCCCCTGAAGGTTGTCGGGAGCGTGAAAGGGGATGCTTTTTTCCGGGTACAGCGGACTCTTGGCGAGCTCCTTGACCAGCCGGCGTTCCAGCACCTGAAGGAACCGGTCAACGCGAAATACTCCCGTTATCTCTCTCTGAAGGCAGGCCTCTTCCTCTCGCAGCTCAAGGAGCGGCACGACCCGTTCTACCGCGAATTCCTCCACCAGTACGGCGATGAGCGGTACGGCACTATCATGCCGGGCAACTCAGGGGAGACCGGGAAGCGTGGTGTGCTGATTGTTGCCGTGAACCGGGGGCTGTACCATGTCCTTGACTCCCCGGAACCGGTCTCCGCGACAGTCACCGGCCGGTTTGCACGGATCGGGCCGGACGACTGTCTCCTTTCCGGTGACCCGGAGCGCTGCCGGGTCAATGCACTGCTCTGCACCAGCAGGGACACGGCCCGGCTGTACGTCTGGCCTGCGGAAAAAGAGGCCGAACGGCGCGAGGTCACCGCAGCCATCGGTGCCCTCATCTCGCCCCAATAGCCCTGCAGGGTTCTCCTGATGAACCGATCGCTGATCAGAGTATTTTTCATATCTTATGAGAACATTATAGTTATCCAGTCCGTACGATAAATTTGCGGAGTTTCCTTGATGAAGTGTCCTCACTGCGGGATGAACCTTCGGGATGATATCACCGAATGCGGTTATTGCGGCGGCAAAATTACCCGGAAAAAAGAGCGAGCGGCAGCTGTGGCGGGGAAATTCGCCGTACCCCGGGCCGGTCCTGCACTCAAAGGGTCCTCATTACGGGCACCGGGAGGGGATCCCGATTCAGAGGACGAGGAGGAGGGCGGTCTCTCTGCGGTCCTCCAGCCCGGCGAACAGGTGCTTGTCGGGGCACTCAATGTTGCTGTCAAGAAATTCTCTTTCCATGCCTACCTGACCAACCAGCGTATCTTTTTGATCGACACGCAGGAAATGAAGATCAAGGTGACGGCAAAAGACGTTTCCCGGGACACCATCGTGGGAAGCATTGTCGAAATCTCCGAGAATTCCGATCCCGTGCTCGTCCTTTCCCTCAAATCCGAAGACGATGAGATCAAGACCATGAAACTGGTCTTTGTCCAGGGCGGCATGGACCGGTCCGCGGAGATTGATGAATGGATCTCTCTCCTCCAGGGCGAGGAGCCGGCACCGGCAAGGAAACCCGGAAAACGGCCTGCTGCGGCGCGGCCACGCGAGTCCGTCGTGGAAGAGGAGCCCTGGGAAGAACGCCCTGCAGCACGAAAGCCCCAGCGGCGGCCCGCGCCGGCAAAGGTGCAGGAGCCCATCGATGACGAGGAATATGGTGAAGAGGAAGAGGAGGAGCCTGCACCGGTCCGCGTTCCCGAGCGTGCCCGTCCCCGGCCCGAACTCCAGCCGGTGAAACGGCCGGTCAAGAAGGACCACGAGCGGCAGC